>NZ_JBIUBT010000005.1:119736-549457 GCF_044548235.1 Streptomyces sp. NPDC052043 | reverse complement strand
TCCTCGTACTGGATGTACTCGGGCTTTCGGCCGGTGCGGCGAGAGTGCGTGCCGGGCGTCGCGACGGGGCAAACGTTGCCTGTCGCGGCACTAGTCCGCCCGGGTGGCCGCGAGGTCGGCGTCCACGGCGACGACACCGTCGACGCCCTGGCACAGGCCCACGACCACCGGGATAAGACGCGGTTCCGGGACGTGACCATGCACGGTAACGGCACCGTCCCGGACCTCGACCGCGACGGTGCCCTCTTCCAGGCCGAGGATGTGCCCCAGGACGTCCCGCTCGACCTCGCCGCGGATTTCGACGTCGGAGCGGATGAAGGCGGTCAGCAGGTCGCTACGGCTGACGATGTGCGGTTCGTGGCCGGCAGCCATTTTGCCGCCCGTGCCATCACCGCCAGCTGCGCTCATCGGCGCGCGACGCGCTGACGGGCCCACATGATCCTCAGCATGGGCCCGGACCACGTCGGCAAAGCTCCGCGATCACAGCGAAGCGAGCAGCCAGCGAAAGCACCGTAGCCTGGTTCAATCCGTGAACTACCGCTCATTCAAAGCAGGACGTCGTCTGATGCGTCGGGCTCCAGTTTCACGATGGGGAACTTGCGCGATGTCCTGGTCTCATACTGCGCGCTGTCTGGCCAGTACGCCGACCAGATGCCGTAGAGACGTTCCCAATCCGGCGACGCATGCGTGACAACGGTAGGGGTCGCCTTGAGGATCTGTTCCCCCACCTCGATGGTCACCTTGGGCATGGCGGCGACGTTGCCCACCCACGCTGGATCTCTTTCCGCGCCACGCGCGGTGCCGCAGACGAGGAGACAGTTACCGTCGGCCGCGTACACCAGGGGGTTCACTCGTTCCTGGCCGGTACGGCGGCCGACCGTGTGCAGGAGCAACAGATGCTTGCCCTCGAAGAAGCCTCCCACAGTGCCGCCCTGCGCCCGGAACTGGGCAATGACCTGCTTATTTACCTCATCTACTTTAGCCATGTCCGCCTCTCTGCGGCCGAAGATCTCCCTTGCTAGTAGCCAACCAGCGAGGTACGCGGCTGCGCCGAGCCACGCCCAAGCCGTGCGGTGGACGTCGAGCGCAGGGCCGAGACGCGTCGGCGGTGCCGATCCACAGCACCAGGACGGGTACGGGGTTGCCGTCGGAGCCCACTCAGCAGCCTGCGGTGGAGCGTGGGAGACGGGAAATCTGCGTCAGGCTGAGGGAGTGGGGCCGCGACCGGTCCCCCGAACCGGTCGCGACCCCACGTGCGGGGGTGTCGAGGCTGGTCACGAGCAGCAGCCACCCGCTGACGCCTCGGTGCCGGCCTGTACAGCAGCCGGGGCGGCGGCCAGAACGCGATGTAGTCGGCTGCCGGTTCTTGGAAACCGCCTACCGATTCGGTGCCGCCATATGGTCCAGTTCGGGCAGCGCGGGGGCGGAAGGAGCTTTCTCCGGGCGGCCGCGGCCCCGCCGTAGCGCGGCAGCCAGGGTAGCCGGGGCCTGACAGGCAGACCCGATGCTTGCATTCACTGTGGCCAGCCGGTCAGCCGGTCACCGTTCAGCCGGTGCGGCGGGAGCGGGCCAGGGCCAGCCAGCCGAGGACCGCGGCGATCAACCCCAGCACCAAGGCCAAGGCGCCACCGACTACTCCGTTGCCGGTTCCAGGACCACCGTCGGCGACAGCCAGATTCAGCGCGCCGACGACCACGCCAAACACCCCCGCCATCATGGCCACGATGGCCCTGTTTCGCCTGTTCCCGGCGCCGATACGACCGGCGGAGCGGGCCAGAGCCAGCCCGATGACCACGCCAGCCAGCGCCACCAGTGCGGCCGTGCCACCCACGAGTCGTCCGGTGGTCAGGCTGTAAACGGCGGCCGACTGGACCGAGTCATGCGCGGGCGACGGCGCAGCAAGCATAAATCGGACTGACATGAGGGGCTCCTCCTACGACTGGACGTCGTCCGATCATGTCTGCCAGACCCACAGCTGGTCGTCCGGCGGGGGTAGGCAATTCGCGCTGCCACTGATGCCGTATCCGGCTACCGCGGACGCTGTCGGAGCCGCGAAGGTACCGCGTGTGCGGTACCCGGCCGATCATCCGCGCGCAGGGTTGGTTGCGCGGATACCCGGCTAGGGGATGTGACGCCGTACTGGGTCGTTCTTCTACCAGCGCTATCGGAGATGCGGTCGGCAGCCGCGCACCGCGCAATCCGGATCCGCGGGAAGCGGGTTGTCCTTCCCGTCTCTTGGGGCACGGTCCCAGCGAGCTGTCAACGGTCTCGATGGCTCCAGCCGTATGGATGTGGTCGGGGTTCGGGAAATGTGGTTTCCTCCGGCGTGCCGAGGTGGCGGACCGAGCATGAGCCGAGGGGCCCCCGGCCGGGTCCGGGCGGCCCGTGGTGCCGGGGACCAAAGGCGCGCATGCTGGGGTCAACATAGCCGGCCGGGTCCAGCGGCGGGCGGGCCAACTCGGCTGCGGACCGCCTGCTGAGGGTGTCCTGCGTCAGAACCCGCGCACGCGCAAGCTTGTGCCTGGGAGAGGCGGCCCTTCATCGCGGTGTGCGTGCTCCCCTGACGATACGCCCGGACATGACGGCTGGCGGGAAGGATTCGGCAGAGCTCAGGTACGGGGCCAGTCCTGGCCAGCGGTCACCTCGCGTGCGATGCGACGCCACTGGCCCTCCCCGCCGGGCAGGGGCCAGGCCCAGGTCGGCTGTTCCGCGGTGTCCAGGTCGTGGAGGAGTCGGACGAGCTGTGGGCCGGCGGTGACGGCGCCGTCCGGGACGGTGGGGCCATGGACGGCGCGGAGTTCGGCGAAGCGTGCCAATTCACTCTCGTAGAAGCCCACGGCCTCATTGATGCGCGCGGCCAGGTCATCGCGCGGCACCGTGCGGTGCAACTGCAGCAGCGGAGGGTCGACGGACTCGGCGATCGCCGCAGCGAGCCGCGCGTGACCGTCCAGGATCAGATGGCAGTCCAGGCCACTGACCCACCACAACAGGACAGGCGGGAGTGTCCCTTCACGGGCCTGCTTGCGGTACGCCTTGACCCGGCTGTCGCTCGGGCCGGGCATCGGCCGCAGCGGAAGGACTTCCCACGAATGAGAATGGAAGAACCAGTCGATGTATCCGCCCGGATGGCCGTCGACGAGCATCGAGCTCCAGTATTCGGCATGCGAAGCGTCGGCGTGGCGCCAGCGCCGGAGCGGACTCTCGCACGAGAGCAGCCACCGGCCTTCGTGCAGCGGGCTGTCCGCCGAGTCGATAAGGTACTGCGCGAAGCGGTGGGCCCACCTTTCCGGACTGCCCGCCAGAGCGCGCCCCACATCAGCGCGCAACGGCGGGACGCAGGAGCGGTATTCGTCGGTGCGCCAAAAATCCACACCCTGGAGGTGCTCCTCGACAACAGCGAGCAGCACAGGCCGCGACAGCTGGGAGATCAACAGCCGCGGTCCGGCACTGAACACGCACAGCCCCGGCTGGTGGCGATCCTGTACGTCCAGGGACAGGCCAACCCATGTCCCGTCGTCCCGCCTGACATCGCTGCGCTGCATGCCGAGAGCGTAGACGGCTGCTGCGGGGGACTCCGTTGGCGCCCTCGGTCGGCCGTCCGATCCGCACCCTCCACGGATGGGTGGCCCCGGCCGATTTCAGAGATCCCCATCAGGGATTTCACGTCGCTGACACTGTCAGCAACACAGAACCACAGCTCCGACCAACCAGTGAGAGTGAAAGATCCAGATAACGGCCTGCTCGTCGGTCAAGAACTCCACTGGCATGAGCGTGAAGCTATCGGCGCCTGGAGCCGCTCAGGGATCTTCCTCCGAATCTCGCCGCCAGGCATGCCACCTGTGCTAGACGCCATGATCACCGGCTTAGCGTTACTGACTTCGGCTCGTTGGGGTGAACTCCCTTGAAGTTCCACACCAGTTCGCCGTGGCTGCTGTATTCCGTGTTGTGTGAGATACGCGGATGGGGGCGGGCTGACCGCTGATGGTCGGCTGCGCCGTGAGTCGGTGCGGATGCAAGCGGCCGAGCTGTTCGAGCAGGGAATCAAGCCGTTGGAGGTGGCACGGCGCCTGCGGGTGAGCGGGAAGTCGGCCTACCAGTGGCAGTCATTGTGGCGAGAGGGCGGTCCGTCGGCGCTGGCCTCCCGTGGCCCGAGCGGTTCGCGGTGCCGTCTGTCCCCGCGCTGTCTGGAGAAGCTGGCAGCGTATCTGGACCAGGGGCCGGCCGCGCACGGCTGGGTGGAGGACCAGGTGTGGACGGCGGCGAGGGTGGACACGCTTATCGGCCGGAAGTTCCACGTCTCCTACAGCGTCTCGGGGGCGACGAGGCTGATGCACCGGCTCGGTTTCAGCCCGCAGGTCCCCGCGCGGCGGGTCGCCGAGCGCGACGAGCAGGCCGTCACGGCATGGAAGGAGGCGACCTGGGAGGAGGTAAAAGAGCCCGGGCGGCCTGCGGGGGCTACATCTACTTCGAGGACGAGGCAGGCTTCACCCATCGGCCGCCCAAAGGACGCACCTGGGGCCGGCGCGGCGTGACCCCACAGGTGACGGTAAGCGGACGACGCTCGGGACGGCTGTCGGTGGCCGGGCTGATCGCCATGCGGTCCGGTTCCCGCACCCGGCTGTGCCACCGCCTGCGCACCCACCCCTGCGGCAAAGGCAAGCGCCGTAGCATGAGCGAGCGTGACTTCATCGCGCTGATCGACGGCGCCCACCAGCTCGTCAAGGCCCCGATCGTGCTGGTCTGGGACCGGCTGAACACTCACGTCTCGCACGCCATGCGCGAGCTGATCGCCGAGCGTGCCTGGCTGACAGTGTTCCTGCTTCCCGCCTACTCGCCCGACCTCAACCCCGTCGAGTGGGTATGGGCCCACGTCAAACGCAGCCTGGCCAACCTTGCCGTCGTCGCCCTCGACCGACTCGAGGCCCTCGTACGCAACCGGCTCAAGCGCCTGCAATACCGGCCCGACACCCTCGACGGCTTCATAGCGGGCACTGGCCTGACCTCCGACAATCCAACGTCAACCTGACGAGCCGAATCCAGCACCGCCACCCGCAGGCGTCATCAGTGCATGGCAGCGCCACCACCGTGACTCGTAGCGTTGTCATATGACCGACGACCTTAATGTTGTCCTCGCCCGCCTTGACGCCTGGCTGGAGGCCAACGCGCCCGCGGACCACGCCGCCCTGAACCCACCCGCCACGCAGGACGACATCGACGCCATCGCCGACCGTCGGTTCCCCCTGCACCCCGATCTGGTGACGTGGCTGGGACGACACGATGGGCTCACCGCCACGAAGGGCCATGCCGGTCCCGGCGTCATCATCCCCGAAGGGTTCATCCTGCACGGCGCCGAGGGAATGCGTGCCGGTCAACGAACGATGGAGGAGGAAATCGCCGAATGGGTCGACGAGAACGAGTCGGAAGACCCCGACCTGCGGGACGTCTATCACGTGTACGGGTACTTGTTCCACGTCCGATGGGTCCCGATCGCCACGGACATCACCGGAGGCAAGCTCATCCTCGACCACCGTGATGGAGACCGGTTGGGAAACGTGCTGTACGGCCTCCACGCCGGGGACACGGAGGGTCCGGTGAAGGTGTGGGACAGCCTGTCGCACATGTTCCGACACCTCCTCACCGCCCTGACCGAGGGGACGGAGATCCGCCTGCCCGGCTATGCCGATCCGGTGACAGCACACCTGACCGGCACCGGCCCCGATGGCTTCGTGAGGTGGGAGTAGCAAAGAGCGGCGGTCCGAAGCATGACGCGTCGGACCGCCGCCTTGACATGCGGGTCAGGAATTACACCGTCAGCACGAACCCACCATCAGGAAGTTCAGCGAAAGTCACCCTAACGAGCCGAAGTCAGTAGTGCTTCAGTTGGCGGCTGTCGCCAACTGAAGCATTCACAGGCCCTTGCTGTCGGGTTGGCTGTCAGGCAGGTCCATTTCGGCATGGCGCGCCTGTATGCGCGCGATGACGCGCTCCTGTCCCAGCCTCTTGGCCTGGCGGAGCTTGGCTTCGGCAGCGAGCACGGGGATCCAGAACAACCAGCCCCACAGGCTGAAGTCCTGTACTCCACTCCACACCAGTGCCTTGTTCAGGCCGAATGATGCGACGAACGTCAGCACATACGCTTCGACCCGGTGCGCGAGAAGCAGGCGCAGCGGTGCGTTCCGGGCCCCCTGCAGCAGCTCAACCGCCGCAGCGAGTTCGGCGGCCCGGAGGTCTTCCCCTGTGTCCTCGCCGGACTCGCCACGAGCGGCTCGCCGCAGCGCGTCGGTGACCAGCACGCTCTGCTCCGCGAGGGCTGCCTGCTGAGCTTGCCCGCGAGCAGCGCCTGCGTTCAGATCGTCCCAGTAACCCCGTCCGGCCCAGCCAGTCGCATCATCGACGCGCTCGCGTTCAGCTGACCCGGGCGGCGCCAACTTTTCGATTCTTTCTTGCAGGACCACCGCACGGCGCGCCCGCTCCGGGTATTCGAAGGAGTCCGAGCGAAGGCACAGCTCCAAAAACGACACCAGGAGCCCGAGATCGTCCGCTGCTAGTGCGAGGCCCTTGCGATACGCGGCCTCAGCCTCGTGGTCATGGTCGTCCTCATCCTCCGCAGCGTGTGCTTGTCCAAGCCAGCGGAAGAGAACCGGATCCGGCCCCAACTCCTCGAGTCCCGCCTCTGCCGCTGCTCTCACAGCGGCATAGCCACCCACCGCGAAAAGCTCTGAGCACCGCTCCACATACTGCTGCCGTTCCACGTTCCCACCCCAGCCGTCCGAGCAAGCACCTTCTGACGTACTCAGTGCCGCTGTCAATCACTGCTTGAGTTCCCTTCCAGCTCGCCAACCAGCACGCAGAGCCGCCAACTCAAGTACTCAGTCACACGTGGTGGCCTCGCGGCTGTTCGGGGAGCGGCTGCTACAGGTCGAACTCCAGGTACTCGATGTCCGTGAACCGGACCTCTTCCAGGCTGCCGGCGCGGCGGCTGCTGTCCTGGAAGTACACCTCCTTGAGCGCCTCGGCGGCGATCTCCCTGAGCTGCTGGTCGCTGGCGCCGGCCTGCTGGGCGTCGAAGAGGCGGGCGGCGTAGCGGGGGGGCAGGGCGACGGTCAGGTGCCGGATGCGGTCCTGATCCGTGGACCCGATCGGCGCGGTGTAGCCGAGGCGGGCGCGGGTGTCGATGACGATGCCGCCGGTGGTCGCCGCCGCCTGCCGGGCCTTCGCCCGGATCTGCGGCTGCCATCGCTTCTTCACCTCGTGCTCCAGGCGCGCGGCGAGTTCCGGGCGGGGCTTGTTGATCTGGTCCTTCACGTACCGCTCGACGGTGCGCTGGGAGATCCGCAGCATCTGGGCGACCGGCTTGGTGCCCTTGAGCTGCTTGACCAGGTATCGCATCTGCGCGCCCGCGCTCTTGGGTGCCGGGCGGGTGAACGCCTTCTGCACCGCGGCGTCCAGGCGGTCCCCGAACAGGATCATCGTCGCCTTCTCCTACTCTCCGTTGTGGACGTCGGTGACGGTGCCGTCCTTGATGTACCGGGCGAGGTTGAGCTCCGGGGCGTCGAACCGCTCGCGGACCTCTTCGCCCCACGGGACGGACTGGGTTCCCTCGTGCTTGACCAGGCCCGGGTTGATACCGAGCTTGAAGCCTCCCGGCAGCGGCTTGCCCTCCCGGTACGGCAGGAAGTCCAGCGGCGACTCGCCGCTGGCCGCGTAGACGACGCAGTCGGACAGGATCGCGACCGGGTACTGCCCGGTGAACGCCGCGTGCTTGACGATCTTGCGGTGCAGGTTGATCCGAGTACGGGAGATGACCGCCGCACGGATGTCCGGCCGCCACGTCGGCCGGGACAGTGCCCGCCACGGCTCGCCGGGCCGCCAGCCCTCCCCGCGCGGGCGCTCACGGAGCTTCCCCAGGCCGCCCTTCACCGTCGCCTTGACCGCGGAGACGACGATCGCCAGCTCCGGATCGCGGCCCTTGTAGCCGTCCATGGCCGCGAGGAAGTCGGCCGGCGCGATGTCGGCGTCGACGCCGAGGTCGGCCATCGTGGCGAGGAAGGTGAGCTACGACCTGGTCGTCGCGCAGGCGGGTACCGAGCTGGTGGGTGAGGGCCGGCTCAGCGAGATCACGGTCCGTATTCACGCCCTCTGTGGCCTGCACTTCGGCCGGTCACGGGAGGCAATTCGCACAATGCGACTCATGGGCGGATGCGGGGGCATCTACAGATCACCTTGCTGCCACCGTTTCCTCTCGTAGACGAGGAGCGCCTCGTCTACGGTGCGCTGCCGTACCGATTCGATCCATGCCGCTACGAGGCCGCCGAACGCGGCCACGTTCTTCGGCAGAACCTGGCCGTCGGCGGCGAACACGACGAGGAGTTCGGCAGCTGCTGGGTCCTTGCGGTCGCAGGGGGAGCAGAGCGCGACTTCCTTGATGCCGGGGACGTCTTCGCCGCGGCTGTTCGTCCAGGAGTACTGGTACTGGGCTAAAAGCAGCATGTTGTCGCCGCAACGAGGGCAGGGTGGCGTCTCTGAGACCTTGAGAAGGATCGAATCCTCGTCCTGGGTGCCGGTCACGCGATTCCCTGCCATGCGTCCTGCCCGAAGGAGCCCTTGATGTCGGAGGCGATCGTCGCCGCGTTGACCAGTGACTGAAGCTGGTACACGATCGTCTTCTGCGGGCCTCGTACCGCCAAGCGCACCGGGTTCTCCCCCGGGTGGGCACCCATGATTCGCTTCAGCTCCTTTACGGAGGGCTCGTTGACGCGGTGGTAGGGCAGCGCGAGCTGCACCGGGGCCGCACCCGCTCGCTCCGTCGAGGACACGTCGAGCACCTGCAACTCCTGACCGAAGATGGAGATCGCACCGTCCCGGTCGTTGATGCGGCCCTGCACCGACACGACGGCGTCCTCCACCAGGGCACCGACCACAAGCTGGTAGGTCGCTGGGAAGAAGAGGACTTCGATCGTGCCGTCTCGGTCCGCCAAGTTCACGATCGCCCAGGCGTTGCCCTGCTTAGTCACCTTCGGCTGGACACTGGTGATCAGACCGGAAAGGCGAACCACTCCCTCCGTACGGCCAGAGGAGACCAGGTCGACGATCGTGGTGTCGCGGTTGGCGGAGAGGATGTGCTCGGTGCCGTCCAGCGGGTGCGCGGAGACGTACATGCCGAGCATCTCCCGCTCAGTGGCAAGGAGATGCTTACGCGGCCACTCGTCCTCGCTGATCTCAACTGTGATGCCGAAATTGCCGTCGCCGTCGCTGCTGTCTCCACCCATGCCGGCGAACAGGTCGTCCTGGCCGTAGGCCGCAGCCTTCTTCAGCGGCACGACGGCGTCAACGGCCATCTCGTGCGCAGCCGACAGGCCCTTGCGGGTGTGCCCAAGGGAGTCGAACGCGCCGGCCTTGATGAGGGATTCAATGGCACGCTTGTTCAGCGCGGGAAGATCGACCTTGTCGAGGAAGTCCATGAAAGAGGAGAACTTCCCCTTCGACTTGCGGGCGTCGATGATCGCCTCGATGACGTTCTCTCCGACGTTGCGCACCGACAGCAGGCCGAAGCGCACGTCGTCGCCGACGGCCGTGAACTCAGCCAGCGACTCGTTCACGTCCGGCGGTAGGACAGTGACACCCAGTTTGCGGGCATCTGCGAGGTAGACGCCTGCCTTGTCCTTGTCGTCGCCGACAGAGGTCAGCAGCGCGGCCATGTACTCGGCCGGGTAGTTTGCTTTGAGGTAGGCGGTCCAGTAGGAGACGAGCCCGTATCCGGCGGTGTGCGATTTGTTGAAGGCGTAGCCGGAGAACGGGAGCATGACATCCCAGATCGCCTTTGTGGCCTCTTCCGAGTAGCCCTTGTCGGTCATACCGGCATGGAAATTTTTCCACTCGGCCGCCAGTACCTCGGGCTTCTTCTTGCCCATCGCGCGGCGCAGCATGTCGGCGCCGCCGAGCGTATACCCGGCCAAGGTCCGGGCAATGGCCATGATCTGCTCTTGGAAGATGAGCAGGTGGTGCGTGGAGCCCAGGATTGGGTCGAGGACTTCCTTCAGCTCCGGGTGGATGGGGTCTGGGTCCTGCTTACCGTTTTGGCGCAACGCATAGTTGGTGTGCGCGTTGGCGGCCATGGGGCCCGGCCGGTACAGGGCGAGCGCGGCCGCGATGTCCTCGAATCGGGACGGTTCCATCAGCTTGAGCAGGGCGCGCATACCGCCTCCGTCGAGCTGGAACACACCGAATGTATCTCCGCGGCCGAGGAGTTCGAAGGTCTTCTTGTCGTCGAGCGGGATGACTGTGACGCTGCCGTCACCGTTGCCCGGGTCGACGGTGGCGAGCTTGACGCCGCGGTTGTCGCGGATGTTCTTCAGAGCGTGGTCGATGACGCCCAGGTTTCGCAGGCCCAGGAAGTCCATCTTGACCAGCCCCATGTTTTCGCAACTGGGGTAGTCGAAGCCGGTGATCTTGACGCCGTCCTTGGCGCGCATGTGCAGCGGGATGCGCTCGGTCAGCTTCGTCTTGGACAGGATGACCGCGGCCGCGTGCACGCCGGTGCCTCGGGTCAGGCCCTCGACACCCTTGGCGGTGTCGATGACCTTCTTTACGTCCGCCTCGTTCTCGTACATCTGCCGGATCTCCCCCGCCTCACCGTAGCGGGGGTGCTCCGAGTCGAAGATGCCGTCAAGCGGGATCGACTTGCCCATGATGTCCGGCGGGAGCGCCTTGGTGATCCGCTCACCGTGTGAGAACGGGTAGCCGAGAATGCGGGACGAGTCCTTGATCGCGTTCTTGGCCTTGATCTTGCCGAACGTGTTCACCATGGCCGTGTACTCGTCGCCGTACTTCTCGGTGACGTAGCGCACCATGGTGTCGCGCTGGCGGTCGTCGAAGTCGAGGTCGACATCCGGCGGGTTGATGCGCTCGGGGTTCAGGAACCGCTCGAACAGCAGGCCGTGCTCTATCGGGCACAGCTCGGTGATTCGGGTCGCGTACGCGACGATCGAGCCGGTGGCCGAACCACGGCCAGGGCCGACCGGGATTCCGTTGTCGCGGGCGTACTGGCAGATGTCGGCGACCACGAGGAAGTATGAGGAGAAACCCATGGGGCCGATGACCGACATCTCGGTCTCGAAGCGCTCCATGACCTCGGCCGGGATCGGGTCGCCGTAGCGCCTGGCGAGGCCTTTGAGGCACTCCTTGCGCAGCCAGGACTCCTGGGTCTCCCCCTCCGGCACGTCAGGGTACTGCGGCATCTCGTCAACGTTCTCGAAGACACTGTCGTACGACTCGATGCGCTCGGCGATCAGCAGCGTGTTGTCACACGCCTCCGGCAGCTCCGAGAACAGCTCCCGCATCTCGGCCGCGGTCTTGAGGTAGTAGCCGCTGCCCTGGAAGCGGAACCGCTTCTCGTCGGCCTTGTTCTTGCCGACGCCGATGCACAGGAGGTTGTCGTGCGCGTCGGCCTGGTCCTCGTGGATGTAGTGCGCATCGTTGGTGGCCAGGAGCGGGATGTTCAGCTCCTTGGCCAGGCGCAGCAGACCATCACGGACCTCCCGCTCGATGGACAGCCCGTGCTCCATCAGCTCCAAGAAGTAGTTCTCACGGCCGAAGATGTCCTGGTAGGTGGTGGCGACCTCGCGGGCCTCGTCGTACTGGTTGAGGCGGAGGCGGGTCTGGATCGCGCCGGAGGGGCAGCCTGTCGTGGCGATGATGCCCTCGGAGTGCTCGCTGATCAGCTCCATGTCCATGCGCGGCTTGCCCGCGGGGAACTGGCCCGTGTAGGACGCCTCGGTCGACAGGTAGAAGAGGTTCTTCAGGCCCTGGACATTCTGCGCCCACATCGTCATATGGGTGAAGCGCCCACCGCCGGAGACGTCCTTCGAGCCCTCGCCGTCATCCGACATAGCACGCTGCCCACCGGGCCCCCAGAACTCCTGCTTGCGGTTCCGGCGCGATGAGGGAGCGACGTACGCCTCGATCCCGATGATCGGCTTGACATTCTCGAAGCCTTGAGACACGTGATGGAACTCGTACGCACCGAACATGTTGCCGTGGTCGCTCATGGCCACGGCCGGCATACCCTGCCGGGCCACCTCGGCGAACATCGGCTTCAGCTTCTGAGCGCCGTCGAGCATCGAATACTCGGTGTGATTGTGCAGGTGAACAAAGCTGTCAGCCACCGGGCGGGCACCTCCGAAGGTGGTCGCGGGAAGCCGTCACCCTATCCCTCAGACGAAGATCGAATGCGCTTCCCACGCCCCTGCTCATCTGCCCCGACAGAGCTGAAGCCAGTGACTTTGCCTCATCACAGAGGGGTATCGGAAGGCTTCATGCCGTGTCGCCTCGCGCGTGTCTCGGCTGCGTCCTGGGCCAGCGCAGCTGGCTGTTGGCGTTCCCTCGCAGTGATCCGGAGGCATGGCCACAACCGCGAGACCCTCTCGCCCGAGACGGGCCGCTCCCGCTTGCAGGAGAAGCCTGTTCGCCTGGCTTGAGCCCGAGCCAGCCCCCACGCCGGTCACGCCCTAGATGCCGGGAGCGAGCCCCAGGGCTGCCTTGGCCTGTCGGGCGCGTTACCGACGTTCGCGGTCACGTACAGGTCGCCGGGCGCGCCCCTCCAACGAAAACAGGGGGGTCGGTCATTGTGCGAAGCATGCGAACTGACTTGCGAAGCAGGCGCATCCAGTGTGGAAGTGGGCCGCTGCACAAGATCGGCACGCTAGTCGGCTGGCCGATTCGGCGGGGGCAACACAGAAAGGGCCCGCTGCTGCGAGCCCCTTCTTTTGGTAGCGGGGACAGGATTTGAACCTGCGGTGTATTGACTGAACTAAAGCTCACGTTTTCGCAGGTCAGAGGGCCTTCTGTTACGTTCAGGCGGTGAGTGGATCAAGGACCCGTGAACGGGATCTGAAGAACTTCGTGCTGCCCGAGATCGGCCGCCTGGAGACAACGGAGGACGAGTGGGAGCCGTACCGGCTTATCGACCCTGAAGGGCAGCGTGTCGAGCCGGTCGCGACCTATTTCAAGGACCTGCTCGCCGCTGACAGCCCTGCCACCACGTTGTACTCGTACGGCAACGACCTGTTGCGGTGGTGGCGGTTCCTCTGGGCAGAGGGCCTCGAGTGGGACCGCGCACTACGGGAAGACGCGCGGGACTTCACGCTCTGGATGCAGCTGGCGGACAAGCCAGCTCGCGTGCACTGGAGGCACCGCGGCAAGGACCTGGCCGAGATACCCACGCCCATGCCTCGGGCTGGCCGGCTTGCGCCTGGGACACCGAATCCGGTTACCGGGAAACTGTCCATCGGGAAGAAGTACGCGCCTACCACCCGGGCCCACTTCGAGAGCGTCCTGCGGACCTTCTACGACTTCCATCTCGATCTCAGCAGCGGCCAGTTGCTCGTCAACCCGTTCCCGTTGGATCGCACGCGCCGCAACGGACGCCCGAACGCTCACCGTAACCCGGCAGACGGTGTCAAGCGTGAGAGGGCCGGCCGCTACCGGCCGACGGTTCCCAAGCGGATCCCCCGACGCATCCCGGACGACAAGTACACCGAGGTCTTCGCCGGCCTACGCTCCCACCGAGACCGTGCCCTGCTGGCCTTCTGGGTCGCCAGCGGCGCCCGCGCCAGCGAACTGCTGAGCTCGACCCAACGCGACGCCCTCCCCGGCCAGCAGGTGATCGGCGTGATCCGCAAAGGAACCCGGGACTACCAGCAACTGCCCGCATCTCCGGACGCGTTCGTCTGGCTCCGGCTCTACCAGGAGGAAGCCTGGCGCAAGGGGGTCCCACGGGGCCGCAACCAGCCCCTGTGGTGGACTCTGCGACGCCCCTGGCGACCGCTGAACTACCACGCTGCTCGCGCCATGTTCACGCGGACGGTCGAGCTCCTCGGCGCCAACTGGACGCTGCACGACCTGCGGCACACCGCCACCTACCGCATGGCCGAGGATCCCGAGATGTCGCTGGTCTACGTCCAGCACATCCTCGGACACAAGGATCAGAGCACGCTGCAGAAGTACCTCCGCCCGACCCGGGATGAAGTCATTTCGGCAGGTCTGGCCCACCACGCCCGACAAGAGGCGCGAAAGGCTACCCCGCCCCCGGCACCTCCGGCCCCCGCCTACAACGAGGACTCGCTGAGCACGCTCTTCGGAGGTCTGGTCGTATGACCATGACCATGCTCGCGGCGCCCACCACTCCTCGCAGGCTCGCCGGCGCCGAGGCAGCCGCGCTCTTGGAGAAATTCCCCCCGCGCGAGAAGGCCGCGTCCTGGCCCATGACCGAGGCCGACAGTGAGTACATCCTTGCCACGCTCCAGCGGCCGCCATTCCGAGTGAAGGACAGAGCCCAGGTCACCCGCATGGTGGGGGCCCGGATCATCCTGTCCTGGCTTCAGACCTTCCCCGGATCCACCTGGCAGGCGAGTTGGGACGCCAGCCCTGCGGCGCAATCTCCAACTGGCTGGCACAGGGCCGTCATTGACTGGGCGGCCACCATCGGTCGAAAGCCGACAACGGCCTGCCTCGCTTCCGGGACCCTGGCCTTGATCTGCGTGGACGTCATCCGCCCCACCATGGAATGGCTGGCTGCCAGCACATCGGGCGCCCTCCGGCCGGCCATTGGAGCGACCCGAGACCCCGACGGGTTCGCCCGCCTGGAAGCCCAGCTGCCCGAGGCCATCCGGTCCACCCGTCATGCCTCCGCGGCCCTCCAAGGTGTCGCACGCCTGCTCGCTGCTTTCGGCGGCCTCGTCGAGGACATCGTCGTCGGTGATCTCCTCGCTCTATTGCAGGCGACCGACCACGACGCGGCCCGAGGCGTTCGCATCGCCTACACAGCCCTGCGCGAGCTCGGCCAGTTCCCGCCGGACGCCCCAGCAACCCTCCTGCGGCTGCAGACCCGCGCCGGTCAGGTGACGCCGGCGGCTCTCGTCGATCGCTACGACCTGCGCTGCCGCCCGGTCCGTGATCTTCTCGTCGACTACCTCACCGAACGCCAACCCTCGCTCGATCACAACTCCTTGATCAATCTGGCGGCAGCTCTGGCCAAGAACTTCTGGGCCGACCTTGAGCGCCACAACGAAGGCATCAGCTCACTCCACCTGCACCCGGAGGTCGCGGCGGCATGGAAAGCCCGCGTCAACGTCGTCACTCGCCGCAAGCGGATCCCGGACGGCCAAGTCGTCGAGACCACCACACCGCGCTCCAGCGCGCCGGCGATCAAGACTCTCGTCCGCGCCTTCTATCTGGACATCGCTCAGTGGGCTCTGGACGAACCCGCCCGCTGGGGCCCATGGGCAGCACCCTGCCCCATCACCGAAGCTGACTGCTCCGACAAGAAGACAAAGCAGCGGCAGAAGACCACCTCAGACCAGCGGACACGGGAAAGGCTCCCCGTCCTACCCGCGCTCATCCGCGTCGCCGACCGCCGACTCAAAGAAGCCCGGGCCCGCCTGGACGCGCTCCACGCCGCTGCTCTCGGGTCCCAGTTCACCGTGCTGGGGGAAACCTTCACCGCCCCGAAGACCACTTCCCGAGCCGGTCTCACCGGACAGGCCTACGACGCCTCCGGACGGCGCCGGGACCTTGAGGCCGAAGAGAAACGAGCCTTCTGGGGTTGGGCCACTATCGAAATCCTCCGCCACACAGGCATCCGCATCGAAGAGCTTCTCGAACTCGGCCATCACAGCATCATCCGCTACAAGCTTCCCAGCACCGGAGAGTTCGTTCCCCTCCTTCAAATCGCACCGTCGAAAACCGACCAAGAGCGCCTGCTGCTGGTCACTCCCGAACTGGCCGATGTCCTCAGCGCCGTTGTCACGCGAGTACGCGGCAACAACGGAATCATCCCTTCAGTTCCCAGCTACGACCTCCACGAGAAGGTCTGGAACGATCCCATACCGCTTCTCTACCAGTGGAGCATCTCAGGAGAAAGGCGGCCCATCTCGCACAACACGGTCCGCGACGCCCTGAACGACGTGCTGCTGGCGACTGGTCTGGCCGACGCGACCGGAAAGCCACTGAAATTCCAACCTCACGACTTTCGACGCATCTTCATCACGGACGCGATCCTGAACGGGCTTCCGCCACACATCGCCCAGGTCATCGCGGGTCACAGCAACATCAACACGACTATGGGCTATAACGCTGTCTACCCGGCCAAGGCCATCGAAGCGCACCGAGCCTTCATTGCCCGACGACGCAGCCTCCGCCCCCGCGAGGAATACCGTGCGGTCACCTCCGAAGAATGGCAGGAGTTCCTGACTCAATTCGAACGCCGCAAGCTGGCGCTCGGATCATGCGGGCGAGCCTACGGGACCGACTGCATTCATGAACACGCTTGTGTCCGCTGCCCAGTCCTGATCGTGGATCCGTACGAGAGGGGGCGACTGGTCGAGATCCGCGATAATCTGAACGATCGGATCGCGGAAGCAGAAAAGGAGGGCTGGCTCGGGGAAGTCGAAGGTCTCTCTGTGAGCCGCGATGCCGCGGAAGAGAAGCTCGAACAGCTGGATGCACGACAGAAGAAGAAGGACTCCCCGATATTCTTGGGTGTTCCCAGCTTCAGCCAGATCGCCGCTCGAATCAGCGATGCCACAAACACCAGCTGACGGCGTGCTGAGCCACACCTTCATGGGCCATGAGACGACCCCGGGCAGGTGGGTTGATCGGTCCGCGAGTCTTGATCGTTAACCAGCAGGTGACATCCACTCAGACGGACAACTGACAACCCGCAAACACCGTCAGAGCCATCCTTGCGAAAACCATTGGTGCCCGGCTTGCTCCGCTGATGGACTGACGTCCTACCGTGAGTCTGCCGCGTGACGGAGGTAGTGGTTGTGACAGGCTATGACGTGCTTGCCGAGGTGTACGAATGGCTCATCTCGGATGCAAAGTTGCCTCCAGCCGAGTTCGCTGCGTCGTTCGACGACGTCCTCAATCTCCTGCCGTCGAACGCTCACGTCCTCGACTGTTCGTGCGGAACCGGACAGTTGGCGGTTGGCCTCGCCGGTCGTGGCATGCAGGTTGTCGCAACTGACGCCAGCGAGGCGATGGTTCGTCGGACTGCAGAGTTGTCTGAGGAGTTCGGGGCATCCGTCCGGACCGTGCGGGCGAACTGGGAAGAGTTGCCCGACCATTTCCAGGACAACACGTTCGACATGGTGTTCTGCGTTGGCAACTCGCTTCACCATGCCGCGGGCGCGACAGGCAGGGGTGCTGCTCTGGAGTCGATGTCACGGCTTCTGCGCCCGGGAGGGCGCTTGGTGCTCACATCCCGGACTTGGGAACTCGTGAGGGCCAGAGGTTCCCGGCTGGACATCTGGGACCGACTCGTCCGCCGGAACGGTCGCGATGCCGTCGTGGTTTACCGCTGGGAGATTGCGCCGCATTGGGAGGATGAGCACCATATCGAGATTGCGATCGCGCAAGTTGATGCGACTGGGCCGGTTCTTGTGCGCTCGGAACTGCTGTCCTGCTGGCCCTACCGGCACGAGGAACTCGAAGTCGAGCTGCACCGGGTCGGACTCCAGACGGAACTGAGCACGTTCGATCTTGAGGCCGAGAACTACATGGTGGTCGCGAGCAAGGTACAAACACCGGTCGCGCTGACCGACTGAGCTCGTGCTCGACAGTGTCCGCACTTACCACGAGGAAGCTGGGCGAACGCGAGGAGATCATGCGAAATCATCGGTCATAGGGCACGAGCCTGTGATACACCGCCGACAGGCTCACCCCAGCACTATTCCCTGTTGATACCGCAGCCCAGGGGCATACCAGACGGAGCATGAGGCATCAGCCCTTCATGACACCGTGAGTTCAGCCTCAGTAGTTCAGAGAAGACCTCTGGGTTATGAGCCCAGCGAGCTACCGAGCTGCTCCACCCCGCGTCGGTGAGCGAGCGCGTCGAGCACCCGCCCGTCCTCGGACGTCGCGGTGCCCGCACCCGCGGGGATGGTCCCGAGATGTGGCGGCTCCTCGAATACCACACGCCCTGCTCCCCGCACCCGCGGGGATGGTCCCGCCCTGTTCCCTGCGTAGCCGTCCCGGCAGGTCTGCTCCCCGCACCCGCGGGGATGGTCCCGCGCGGTGGATGCCCGGGGACATCCCGCCGAGTTTTCGCTCCAACCACCGGTCGACCCGCGGGGATGGTCCCGCGGACCGGCCCGGCTTCCGGCCATGCCGATGCTGCTCCCCGCACCCGCGGGGATGGTCCCCTGACGTTCAACCCGTTGAGGATGCCCGTCGCCTGCTCCCCGTCTCGGCAACGGGTGAACGAGGTTCTGGATCACTTTTGGTGCCAGAGCCACGGAGGGTCACCAACTCCGCGATCATGAACGGTCCCGTCGCTCCTCCTCCCGTTTAGGATTGTCTGTGGCGTCTTGCCCGCTTTACCCTTCTGGACCGCCCCCTTTCGCCGGGTTCTCTCCGCCTTGTCGGCGGCCTCCTCCACTGCGGCCACGGCGTCGGGGCCCAGGTGCATGCCAGCGGCATCGTGGTGGGCCCTAACGGTGGTGGAGTCGACGGTGACCAGTAATAAGTCCACCTCGCCCCGCTTCGCAGCTTCCGTGATCACGCCCTCCAGCAGGGCTTCGAAGACACCGGCGTCCCGCTACCGTCGGAAGCAGTTGGAGACGGTCGACCAGGCGCCGAACTCCTTCGGCATCTCCCGCCACGGCGCGCCCGTCTTGAACCGCCAGACCACGCCCTCGAACTGCTGCCGCAGCCGCTCCGGATGCGGGCCGTACTCGTCGATTGGGAGGTACGGCTCAATGAAATCCCACTCCGCGTCCGTCAGTTGCACTCGTGTCACGCAAGACGGTCTACCGGTTCAACCTCGCCATGAGGGCAGAATCAGCAGATTGAGGCGGTTGCGACAGCAGTCGATGGCGTGACCTGGCGGCAAGGGCGTACCCGCGAGGACTGCCACGTCACCGGCCGGCCGCCGCCTTCGGCTTGAGGCGGCCGAGGGCCTTGTGTGTCAGGCCGCGGGCCAGCAGGCGGTACATGTCGCGCTTGCGCGGCTCGTTGTAGATGAGGAAGTCGTCGAACCGGTGCACCCCGCGTCGGCCGGCGACGGCCGCGGCCGCGTCACGGACGGCAGTCAGCTGGGCAGGCGTCATTTGGGGTGCGCGCTCATCCGGCTGGTACTGCGAGCCGATCGGGTAGTCGCGGCCCGGCGCGTTCCTCATCTCGACATGGCAGCCGATGACGTGTGTCACAGGGCGCTCGGCGGCGAAGGCGACCAGGCGGTCGAGGGTGTCCTGGAAGGCTGGGAAGTCGAAGGCGTAGAGCCGCCCTGGAAGGACGGTGTCGCCGGTGAGCAAGATGCCCGTCTCCGGGTCGTAGACGGTGATCGATGCCGCATGGTGCCCCGGCGAGCCGAGGATCGTCAACTCGCGCCCGCCGAGATCGAATCGGACAGTGCCGCTGGGCCAGTCCTCGCCGAAGCCGAAGAACTCGCGCACCGCGTCCGCCTCGCGGGCCACGACCGTCGTGTCCGGCCGGTCCACGAACTGGGCGTCGGCGGCGACGTGGTCGCCATGGCCGTGGGTGTGGGCGACGACGAGCTCGTAACCATCGCGGGGATGCCGCTCCAGCCACTCGGCGATCAGCCGGTCGACGGTCTCCCGCAACGGAAAGAGCGCAGGGTCCTCAGTCGCCCCGGTGTCCAGCAGCAGGGCGCGGTCCGCGCCGAAGAGCAGGAAGAGGAACGGCGCCTCGTAGTGGACGCGCTTGCTCTGACGCAGGATCACCGTCATGGCGTCGTAGTGGTGGACCTGGATCGCCGCCTCGCCCGGTGCGCCGTGGACCCACGCGACATCGAGTGAACGGTCAGTCATCGCCTTGCTCATCTTCGTCTCCCCCAGACTCCAGAAGCGGAAGCGGCGTCGCCGCCATGAAGTACCGGACCGCGCGTCGGCCCGGGTGGAGCGTGTGCGTGTCGGACTCGGAGCGGAGCAGGTAGGGCTCGATCAGTTCGCGCATCCGCGCTTTGAGCTCGGCGGCCTCCCCCGGCGAGAGCACGGCGATGGCGCTGACCACATCGGCCTGCTCACGCCATTCGGCAGTCTCGCCGGCCCTGCGGTCGAGCCAGTCGAGGATCGCCGCGGTCTCCCTCTCGACGACGAGGTGTTCCAGCTCCCTGGCCGCGCCCCGGATCCGCAGCACCGGACGGGGGTCCGGCAACCGCCACATTCGCTCACGCCGGTCCTTGCCCGGCCCCGCGTCCTCGACGAAGCCGTACTTCGCGAGCTGGCGCAGGTGGAACGAGCAGCTGGCCTGCGTGTGGCCGAGAACGCGGCCGCAGTGGGCGGCCGTGGCCGGGCCGGTCGCTGTCAGCAGCTCCAGCAGATCAAGCCGGAGAGGGTGAGCCAGGGCCCGTATCGCCTTGGGGTCGGTGAGCTCCATAAGTCAAAGGGTACTTTGGGATATGGAGATGTCAATGTTTTCTTTGGCATCTGGGGGTTGCTAGGCCGTAGTTGGGTGATACCTAGGCAAGGACGTCACCATCACCCTGAAGACGGCCGCCACCGAGGAGGCGAGGGCCAGATCGAGTGCGATGGCCGCAAGGAACGACACGGGCGGCATGCGGGACCCAGGCCGGCACTTGATCGCGACTCGATACGCGCCCCAGTACTCCAGCTGTAGATCGTGATCTTGCTGATTAGGGCAGTTGTACTTTGAGTTCTTCGGCTCTGTGACTTCCCGTGCCTGACAGCCCAGCAGCACGTCTGGGGGCTACTGGGTGCTCGGAACGCGAAGGCCATCGAGAATAACGACTAGCGGCCGGTCGTCGGCAGCGTACCGGCAGGCTTGAGAGGCGCCGGCGAGCAGTGCGATGACCTCCCTGACTTCGATGTCCATACGTACCGCCGCTGCCCGCTGCGCCTGCTGCAGCAGAGCGGCCACGGCTTCGGTCAGCTCCTCGGCGACCGGCGCGACGGCTTCGTTCGGGTGAATGCCCAATTCGGCCAGTGGGTCCACGAGTTTGAGTTTGGTGGCCGAGCCGCGGACGACGGCGGTGAAGAATTCGAAGAAGGCCGCCCCCGCATCCGACGATGTGGCGTGTTCGCGGGCGTCGGCGGCGACCCGTGCAAGGCGCTCCACGACAAGTGCCTGCAGCAACGCCTCCTTGCTCGGAAAATGTCGGAAGACGGTACCGACGCCGACGCCGGCCGCACGGGCGACCTCCTCGGTCGAGGCGGCCGTACCTCGAGCCGCGAAGACCCGCTCTGCCGCGGCCAGCACCCGTGCACGGTTGCGCTGCGCGTCGGCGCGCAGGGGCCGGATGGTGGTCAGCGGCCGCCCCGTTTGCCAAATGATCTAGATGGCCAGCAGGTTCCGCCACTTGATCTTGACTGGTACGGCGATCCGCATAACAGCAGGCCCAGGCCCTGCTCGTCGGAGCGCTCGTTGCGGCCGCGCGGGCCGCGGAGCCCCGAGCGGAGGCGCCCCTGTTCAACCCGTCCCGGCCCGCGATAGGTTCACGACCCATGAACACTGAGCTGGTGGTGGCCTCGGTCTCCGGAGCAGTCGCCCTTTCCAGCGTCCTACTCAGCTCCCGGTTCAGCCGGAAACAGACGCTGCTTGCAGCGCAGCTGGAACGGCAGGGCGCGGAGCAGCTTAAGCTCGCCGAGCACCAGGACCTGATGAGCCAGCGCCGGGATCCACTGCTGTGGGCGGCTTATGACTTCCAATCACGACTCATCAACATCGTGGACAGGGAGTTCCTGAACGTCTACTACGTACATGGCCACGACCGAGATCGCGCCTACGCGCTCAGGAGCACCCTGCACGTCACGGCCGACTACCTCGGTCAGGTGGAGCTACTGCGGCGCAAGATCCAGTTCCTGGACCTCGGCAACCGCGAGAGCTCCCGGACTGTCGTCCGACACCTGACGGCCATCAGCAACGTGCTCAACAGCGACGACTACGACGACCCCCACTTCCGGGTATTCCGGAGCAACCAGCGGGCCCTCGGAGAGCTGATGATCAGCGACGGCAACGACCGGTGCCTAGGCTACGCGGAGTTCTGCCGGCGCCTGGACACCGACGCTGACTTCGCCTCGTGGTTCGAGCCGCTGTCGGACGGGATCCGCGAATTGGCTTCCTGGACACGCCCGCACCCTAGGCTCGTGCAGCTTCAGGTCTCGCTCATGGACTTGATCGACTTCCTCGACCCAGACGCCGATCGCTTCCCGGACCACCGCAGGTCCCGGCTAAGCCTGCCGTGAACGGGACGCGCCGACTTCCTGCACCCCCACCAGCTAGCTAGTTGTGTCGTCTCATGAGGTTGGTGCCGCTTCAGCGGCGGTAACGACGCTCCGATGGACGGTGTCCGGGTGGGGCTGGCTGCGCCAGGCGGCTGGGCAGAATCTGTGGCATGGCGGCGAAGTGCTGAGCGTCCTTGAGCTCGAATCTCTTCAGGCCGGAATCGGGCCCGGTCGGCTCCTCATGTCCGACGGTGCCAGAAGGTCGCCCAGACCTGAACCGTGATGGCGGACCGGCTGCAGCGGCTGACCCGGACAAGTAAGTCAAGCCTTACTTTCATAGAGATTTGGCTGCATAGTGGAGGGCCGAGTCGAGGGAAGGCTGCTTTTGTCCCAGTTCAATGAGGGTGCCGCAGGACAGGTCGAGGTGGAGCAGGCCCACGTGGCCGCTATGCACCGGCTGCTCGATGAGCGATTGGCGGATGCACGGGCCCAACTGGCGGATGTGCTGAGGTCGTCGGCCGACAGCGCGGGCGAGGTCTACGCGCGCGATGTCGCCGCAGAGCGTCTGGCGCATCGAATCCGCCGACTGGAGGGAGCCGAGGAGGGGCTGGCGTTCGGCCGGGTCGACGGCGCCGACGGAACCGTCCTGCACATCGGACGGCTCGGCCTGCACGTGGGTGACCGGGACCTGCCACTGCTCGTCGACTGGCGAGCGGACGCGGCGCGGCCCTTCTACGAGGCGACGACCGTCCACCCCATGGGGCTGCGGCGCCGACGCCACCTGCGGGTCGAGGACCGTGCGGTACGTGCGGTCAGCGACGAGCTACTGGACGGATCGCCGGCCGGGGCCGGGGACATCGTCGGCGACGGTCCGCTGACCGAAGCGCTCGAGGCGCAGCGCACGGGGCGGATGCATGCCGCGGTGGCGACGCTGCAGACGGAGCAGGACGCGATCGTCCGGTCCCCGCACCGGGGGGTGACGGTGGTGCAGGGCGGTCCTGGCACCGGCAAGACCGTGGTTGCGCTGCACCGGGCGGCATACGTGCTATATGCGTTCTCGGGAGCCGCAGCGCGCGGTGTGTTGGTGCTCGGGCCGAACACGCGGTTCCTCGACTACGTCTCCCAGGTGCTCCCCTCGCTGGCGGAGAACGACGTTCTCCTGGCGACATGCGCGGAACTGGCCGGGGTTAAGCCCGCAGCGGTGGAGCCGTTCGATGCCGCACGCCTGAAGGGAAACGCTGCGCTGGCCCAGGCACTCACAGACCTGGTGCGCTCCCGGCAGGCACCTGCCGGCGGCTTCGCGGTCCGGGTCGGGCAGCAGTGGGTCCGGCTGGGGGGCGCGGATGTCGCAGCGGCGCGGAAGGCCGCGGCGGCGAGCGGTCTGGCGCACAACCGTGCGCGGGAGGTGTTCAAGGAGCACCTGATCGGCACGGTCACGGATGCCCTGGAGCGCGATGCCGTCGAGGCCCTCGAACATATCGACGCCGAGATCGCCGAGAGCACGGGCCTGGATCTCGATGCCGCGGCCGAGGCCGATCTGCGGGCTCTCGGCTTCGATGACGCGCCGGCCGCGGATCCGGCCGAGGTGTTCGACGCGGACGCCGTCCGTGCGGGCCTCGCGGGCGACGCCCACGTCGACCGTGCGGTGGAGTCACTCTGGCCGCGGCTGACGCCCGAGGTGGTCGTACGGACCCTGCTGGCAGACGCTCGCGCGTTGGCGAGGCACCTGCGGTCGCTCGCCGGCGACGAACGGTCCCGGCTGGTGCGTTCGCCTGATGCCCCGTGGACGGATGCCGATGTACCGCTGCTGGATGAGGCGGCGGCACTGGTGGACGGGCTGCCGGAGCGGTCGTTCGGGCACGTCGTGGTCGATGAGGCCCAGGAACTGACCGCGATGCAGTGGCGGATGGTGATGCGTCGGTGTCCGGCGAGGTCGATGACGCTGGTGGGTGACTTCGCCCAGGCGGGCCCTGCGACAGCGGCGAGCGACTGGTTCCAGGCGCTGGGTCCGCATCTCGGCAACCGGTTCTCCCTGCACACGTTGACCGTCAGCTACCGCACAACCCAGGAGATCCTTGCGACCACCCACGGCCTGCTGGCGCGGATCGCCCCCGGTCAGACGCCGTGCCGGTCGATCCGCCACGGCGAATCTCCCCGCCGCCTCACCGCCTGCCCGCACTCGGTCGCCACCACCGTGGCCGGGGAGCTTCGGGTGCAGGCGACATCGCACCCGGGCGACCTGCTCGCCGTGATCTGCGCGGACGACCGGGTCGAGGAGTTGGCGTCCGCGGGTGTCGCGCAGTGGGCCCGCCTCGTGCCGGCTTCCGAAGCCCGCGGCCTGGAGTTCGACGCGATCGTCGTCGTCGCCCCGGAGGAGATCGCCGCCGCCCGCCCCGGCGGCGAGCGCGACCTGTATGTCGCCCTCACGCGTGCAACCAAGAGACTGTGCACGATCGCCGTAAACACGGCGTCACAGCACACCTCATGACGCCTGTGATGGACGCTCGGAGCTGGTACCTCGACGGGCTGATATGGCGGGACATCGCAACGCCCCGCTGACGCCGGAAGGGCGTCGCCGGTTATGTGAGCGCGTGGATGCCGGGCGTCCGGTCGCGCACGTCGCGGCGGAGGCCGGGATCTCCCGCCGTTGCCTGGCCAAGTGGTATGCCCGCTGGCGCGCACACGGCGAAGCCGGGCTTGTGGACCATTCCTCCCGGCCTGCCACGAGCCCGGCCCGCACCGCGGAGGACGTCGCGGACCTGATCGAGGCGCTGCGGCGGCAGACCAAGCACGGGCCCGCCCGGCTCGCCGCCGACCTCAAGCGCCTGCACGGCATCGCCCTGGCGCCGGCCACCGTACACCGCGTTCTCGTACGGCGCGGCCTGAACCGACTGCGTGACCTGGACCCGCCGACCGGTGAGCAGTTACGCGAGGTCATCCGCTACGAACACGACTGGCTGTGTCGGTTTCTAAGGGAGTCGTTTCGGGGTGACTTCGGGAGTCGTTTTTCAGCGAGCATCATGGTCAATGTCAGTGACTTTTGATGTTACTCGAGTGCTGCGGGGCTGCCCGCTTGGTCACGATGATAGCCGGAACTTCACGTCAGGGCGCCGTTCCCGTGCGGCGCCGGGTCAGGTCCTGACGTTGTCTGGGATCTTGGTAAGCATGCTGCCGCAGGGCTCCAGCTGCGAGAGACTTCCGGGGTGCGTGATCGTTTAGCAGTGTCTTCGAAGTTGTGGTTGCGTCGTTGGTCAGCCGACGATGCGCAGTCGGTGTTGACCGCATTCGCGGACCCCGTGATGTCGTGGCAGGTCAGCGAGCCGATCGCGTCACTGGATTCCGCTGATCGATGGCTGGCGGTTCAATCTGATCAGTGGGCCAGGGGTGTCGCCTTCGCGTTCGCGGTGGTCGATGGCGAGGACACCGTGCTGGGTAATGTCGCGGTGAGTGCGGTGAATCGGCGCCATGCGACGGGTTGGGTGTCGTACTGGACGACGCAGAGAGCACGGGGCCAGGGCGTCGCATCAAAGGCTTGCCGGGCGCTGGCCCGTTGGGCCTTCGACGACGCAGGTCTCTTCCGGTTGGAGTTGGGACATCGGGTCAACAACCCGGCCTCTTGCCGGGTGGCCCTGGCTGCGGGTTTTGCGGTGGAAGGAATCGAACGCCAGAAACTGGAGTACGACGGCACGCGTTATGACGTCGAGCGTCACGCCCGGCTGGCCACTGACGAGGAGCCTGCGCTGTCCTGATCGGACGGGTTGAGTCGGGCGACTGCCGAGAGCGGGGCGTGTAGGTGCTTCGGCCAGGGCGGTCGCCCGGGAACCCTCAGCTGGCCTGGGCTTGTTCGGCTTGGGCCTTGGTGTGGGCGAGGCGGTAGGACTCGGTGCCGGTCTCGATGATGGCGCCGTTGAAGGTCAGCCGGTCGACGATGGCCGCGCAGAGCCGGGGGTCGGTGAACGTTTTCGTCCACCCGCTGAAACTCTCGTTCGAGGCGATCGCGACGCTGTTCTTCTCCTCGCGTTCGGTCAGAACCTGAAACAGCAGTTCGGCGCCGTGGCGGTCGAGTTCCATGTGTTGGGTCGGGGACAGGACGCCGTGCACCGTTTCCGGTGCCGGTTTTCCCGTCCCCGTCCGCCGAACCCGCCGTGCGAGTTGGCCCCGCAACGGGCTCTCCACGTGATCCGATCTGTCAGGCGAGGTATTCACTGACCTGGCCGACGAAGGCCACATCGTCGTGGCTGGTCCGGCGAAAGAGAGCCTTCTCCGGATCGACCTCGTCAATGTTGTATGGCGTGCTGATCTGCGCTCCGCGGAAGCGGTATCGCTCGACCTTCATCTTCGCCGGGTTGTAGAGGACGAGACCGCCCTCGCTGATGCGGTCCGCTCCGAAGTAGCGGCGCCGCAGTTGTTTCCAGGTCATGTGGGGAGGCTTGTAACGAATCCAGCGGAGTACTCGCCACCACGCATACCAACCGAGGTAGGCGAATGTCCGCTTCGAGACGCCGTAGCGGAAGTAGGCTGCCCAGCCCCGCAGGACCGGGTTGACCGTCCGCAGCACCTCCTCCAACGAGAGCGATGTCGTACTTCGCCCCGTCAGTTTCTTGATCTTGTGCATCACCGACGCCAAGGCTTGCTTGGACGGGATGGTGAGCACGACACGGCGGTCACCCCAGGTTCTCCGCTGGATGTGGAAGCCCAGGAAGACGAAGCCGTCGTCGATATGGGTGATGTGGGTCTTCTCGTCCGAGAGGGTCATCTTCAACTGGCGGGCCAGCAGTTCGGCGATCTCCGCCTTGAGTGCTTCGGCCTCGGACTTCGTGCCGTGCACGAGCACGACGAGGTGAGTCGGCGGCGGGAATCTCACCCACCCGCCGCTCGCAGAACCGTGCGGGAACCTCTCGGCTCACACGGCTCCCATCGCCCAGCCATCAGGTTTGAGACCGAACCGCCAGTGGGCGAAGAGGTTCGGGTACCGGCGGGCGGTGCCCGCCCGAGCGCGGTCGCGCCGGGCAGGGCGCCGGGCTTGCGCACGAGGGCCTCCAGGTAGTGGTCCAGCTCAAGCCGGGTTCCGCCCTTGGCGATGAGCCGCTCGTGCCGGGCGACCTCCTCGCGGCCTTCGTAGACGATCAATTCAGACGCGTGCAGCATCGCGCGGACCCTCCGGCCGATCAGCCGCACTGGCACCGAGTAGCGGTTCGTCCGGACGCTGATCTGGCTGTAGCGGTCGACCCTCAGGGTGAAGAGTCGGCCCGTCTCGAACGGCTCCTCCGGCAGCGGTGCGAGCAGCGGCCGCTCGGCCTCGAAGTACTCGCCGATCGTGCGAGGCCGGGACCGGGTCCGCCGTGCGTTGTCCGCTTCGTCCCAGCGTTCGATCACGGCGTTGAGCTCGGCGAGTGTGGCGACTTCCGGGACGGGAACGAGGTGGTTGCGCCGGAACCAGCCGATCTGGCCCTCGACGCCGCCCTTCTCGTGGGCGCCGCGGATTCCGGGCTGGCAGTAGAGAGCGTCCAGGCCGTAGTGCGAGCGGAACGCGGTCCAGCGTCGGCTTCCACCCGCTGCCGGGAGAAGCCCAGAACCCGGGCGACTGCGGCTCTAAGGTTGTCGTAGCGGACCTTCCCGGTCGGCACGCCGGCCAGCACGTTGAGAGCGTGGACGTGGCCCTCGAAGAACGCCTCCTGCCCAGCCGATGCGAAGACCCTTCTCTGCACTTCGAATTGATCAACCTCCGTGAGGTTGTCGAACGTGGCCAGCTTCCTCGGCGCTCGGGGCAGATGTGAGGATGCTGACCCATATCCGGAGGCGGATTGGGAGGCGATGCGGGACACTCTGCTGGGTGATCGTGATGCAGCCCGTCCTGGAGATATACGCCCCTGACAGCTTCACTCTCTGGCCTGTCGCTGAGGGCGAGACGTTCAGGTACCTGGCACTCAGCGGCGAGCTCACCACTGTCGAGGTCGGGACAGCGGTAATGCGCATCGCCCAGTGCAACGACATCGATCCCGATCCCAACGCGGGCGATGACCGCCCGCCTCGGCCGGTGGACCCGCTTGGATCCTTCCTGCACGGGCTGCTGACCTTCGACAGCCTCTTCGCGGCTGGTGGCCTGCGGGTCACGGACAGCTCCACGGGCATCACATTTCTTCCTGGCTGCTGCAACGGCCTGGAGGACTGGCGCGAGTGGTGCACCGTTGCCGACGGCAGCGGACCTCTCTCCTTCGGTCATGACCCCGACCCGGTTGCCGAACTGGTCGGTGACACCGTCCGACTCATCGTCGACATTGAACAGAGCGACAGCCCAGTGATCGAGCTGTCCGCCATGGAACTTCACCGTCTGTTGGACAGAGTTGAGCGCGACCTCGCCGATTTCCTTGCGCTGGCAGCCGACTGGGCCCGCAGGCACCTGTCCGACCACGCTGTCCCCGTGACTGCCGCCCTCGCCCGCGTGCTCGCTCTGCCCGCGCCGGCCGTACCGTCAGGTCGATAGAGCGATCGCCCAGTTCGGCGGATACGGCGGAGTGAGACGGATCCGGCATTCTCGTCGCCCTGAAGAACGTTTTCGTGTACCTGGTTGGCCACGTTCGTGTGCATGCCGACAGAGGTTGTCGGCGTTCGCGTGAACGTACCCAGCTGGGTGCGCGGAAACGTCTCCCGCGGGCTGGACGCCAGAGCTCCCGGCACATCCGATGGCCAGCCGACCCCGGGACAGCGGCTGCCGTCCCGCGGCCTCAGCGCCTCGTCGGCGCAAGTCCGGGTGGAGCGCACGGTCAGCGTGGGATGAGTGAGCCCTCTTCCGAGACCGTCAAGCCTGCCTGGTTGCCCTCCGGCGGGCAGTCGCGACCGTTGGGATAGGTGGGCTGCGGGGTTATGCTGATCTGTCGGTTGAGCACGGTGGCGCCGCGCTTGTTCTTGAATACCAGCGTGACGTGTATCGGCTTGCTTGGCAGGTCAGGTATGACTGCGAAGCCAGGCATGGAAGGCTCGCCGGTTTGGGGAGTCCGGGCTGCCGGGCTTTCTTCGGCGGTAGCGGATTCCGTGGTCATCACGGGGTTCCCTGGGGTTGCCGGTTTTTTCGGCGAGGTCTCCTGTAGCTGCAGCGTGCGCTTCCGGCATGTGCCGTCCCAGCAGGCTGTGAGGGTTGCGTCGGCCACCCTGTTCGCCAGTTCCGGGGAAACCTCGACCCGGATCCCGACGCGCGCGCCTATCAGGGTGCAGGAATGGGTGTCTCCCGCGTAAACCCCGCACGCGGTCAGCAGCGCAAGAGCCGTCAGGGGTACTGCTAATCCGATGTTGTGTCGCACGCTGGCTCCTCGGCAACCGTCTGCGTTTTGATCAATGGCCACTCATGCTCGCACGGCAACTGCACCATGCCGCTCGGCTTGAACCGTCGCGTGCCATCCCCAGCCTGTTGCTGAGCCAGGGCCGCGGGAACGGGGGTGCCAGCCGTTGGACTGGATCCCCGAGGTCCACCACCCGATCGGGAGCGGCGAGGCCGTCATCCCCGACGCCCTCATGTACTACCGGCGTAGCCCCGTCGACGGCGACAACGGGTCGATGCTGCGGGCGTTCGTCGAAGTCGACCGGGCCACCATGGGCCCCGAACGTCTCGCCGCCAAACTGCCCGCGTACGAGCGCCTTCACCGCTACGTGCCCGCGGTCCCGGGGCGCCGGCCGACCCTCCAGGAACCGGCGGTGGAGGAGTGGCGGCGGCGCTACCCGCTCTTCCTCCGCGTCCTGTTCGTCCTGGACGGCACCGGCCCCACCTCGAGAACCGGATCAGCGCCCTGCGCGCGGCCGCCAGGCTGCTGGCACCCTTCCTGCAAAACGTCCCCGTCCTCACGGCGCCGCTGGCCGACCTGCTCCACCACGGCCCCTCCGCACCCGTATGGCGCCCCGTCCACGACCCCAACCAGCGCGTCCGCTGGACCTGGTCCGGGCAGCGGCAGACATGACGCGCGGCCGCCGCAGAGAGGCGTCGGCCGCGTGCTGACCAGCCATGGTCGGGGCTGGGCGCCGAACGGCCGCACCTGTGGTCGGCCTCATGGTCAGGGCGGGTCCGCACGCAGGCGCAAGGTGCGCAGCAGCACCCGCCGTTTCGCCGGCTCCCAGGCACCACCCGGCCCGCCGTCTCCTGCCGTCCCCTCTGCCCAGGTAAAGACAGCGGGGTGACCGACACCCGCATCAGAGTTGGCCGATCAAGGCAGTGACCTGAGCGGATGATCTATCGGCACCCGCAGTGCTCGCAGGTGGCGTGGGAGAAACGCTCGCGGGTCATGTCGAGCTCCTTCGTGAGTCGTTGTCGTGGTGTTGCACGGCTGACGCTACGAACCACGAGAGAGCCTTCCGTAGGGTCAGGACGGTTCTCCGTGGTCAACCGTTATGCACGCGGCTCGCTCTCCTGGGCGGCCGTGTCGGTGTCGTCGTCCTCGTACGCGGGGATGCGCTGGCCCCGGCTCTCCGCGACGTTCATGACCTCAGTCAGGCTCTCGATGAGGCGGCGGCAGAGCCAGCGGAGCTCACCCGTCGTGAGGCTCGCCGTGTCCTCGACCATCGGCTTGGCCAGGCCCAGGATCACAGCCGCCGTCTCCATCTGCTGATTCTCGATGCTGTCGGCGAGGAGGGACAGCATCGTTGCCGAGCCGTCCGTGATCAGGTGCGCACGCTTGCCCTCGGGACCACTCCAGGGCAGGAGCCGGAAATGTGAGGGAGACGACGAGGACGAAGAAGAGCGCTGGAAGATCATGCCGCCGCCTCCCGGTAGTGGATGCCGTGGATGCTTTCGTAGGCGATGAGGTACGGGCGGATGAGCTCCACGTCTTCCCCACGCAGGTACTGAGGCGGACGGATAAAGCGCGGGGCGGGACGTACCGCGCGGAGAGTGGTGGTCGGTGTCTCTGCCGTGTGCTCTGTCGGCATAGGCTGTGCCCGTCGCTTGCCCTGGGCGGGCATGAGCCACGAGAGGATGAGGGCCAGTAGAGTTCGCACGTCTGCACTCCTTGTCAGTGCGGGCCATGCCCCGGGGCCGTTGGCGCGGTCGCCGGGGTCTTCTGTCGTCGTGGTGCTCGTCACAGCGTAGCCGATGCGGACTACGGCATACTAGGGATACTAGGCATTCCACGAATCGCGTGGACGTCCAGGTATGCCGACCATGGACGGGTGATCGAGTTTGCACCGGACATCCCGCGCTGGCGACAGGTAGCCGATGTGATCCGTAAGCGGATCGAGGACGGCACCTATCCGCCCCGTACGCGTGTGCCGTCCGTCGTGCAACTGACGGCGGAGTTCGGCATCGCCAACGCCACCGCACACAAGGTGCTCCAGGCTCTGAGGAACGAGGGCCTGACGTACACCGAACCGGGCCTCGGCTCGTTCGTCACGTACCCGGACAGGCAGAGCGCGGAGAACTGACACGGCGGGTGTGGAGCGTTCCGACAGATGTCCCACACCCGCCTATTCAGCGTGAAGAAGAGGAAGTGTGCAGGGCGACCACTATTCCTGCTCCCCCTAGCTAGGAGCACCGCCCCAGCCGCCAGCCACACCCGGGCCCGCCCCGATCACCGCGCATGCGAAGGATGAAGGCCAGCCACGGAACGAGGTCGAGGCCAGTGTGAAGAAAGCCGCGCGGCAGGCTACGGAAGACGGCGCCTAGCGGCGGCGCGTCGACACCCGGTACTCACCGGCCGGCCCCTACTCCTCGATAGGCGCGGGCGGCAGCAAGCCAGGCGGCAGCTCGTTGCGGTGCCAGCGGAGGATCTGCCGCAGCGCACGGCCGCGGACAGGGTAGAGACGGTGAGCCATGGCGCACAGCATGGCAGGCGATCAGCCCTCGCCCGGCCACGTCGTCAACACGCTTCCCTGCGTTCGCCGGTGAGGGTGATGCGGGCGCCGGGCATACTGCCGTACTCCCCCATCCACGAGGACAACTTGCGGCGGGCGGTCTCCTCGCTCCCCCACCAGCCCTGCACCACCGAACGACCGGCCGACTTCGCGGTCAGGTGGAAACGGTGAGCCTCATCCACGGCAGCCGCTTCGGCATGGCATCGTGACAGGCCTGTTGCTGCTGCCGCTGCGCCCTGCCCGCCGGTTGCTCCGCCTGCTGGCGTGCCGGGCTCGCCCGGCACGGAGCGCGGAGGCCCCGCCGACGCGCAACGAGACATCGAGGGCGCCCGATCCCCCGCCGCGCCGACCGCCAGCCACAGCCCGCCCACTTCCCTTTTTTCTGTTCTGGGGTCGGCTGCGAGAGGTGCATAGGGGGTGTCGGGCTTCCGACCACGGCCGGACCAGTGTGGTGACCTGCGAATACGCCACCCAGGCCGCGTTCGCGTGCGGGCAGTTGTCGGAGGGGTTATCGGCGGGGATGTCGGCCTGGTTGGGGCGGTGTTGTCGCTTCGTGACCGTGGTCGGGTCGTCCTGGTCGGTGGTGCGGTTGGGGGCATCGGCTGATCTGGCTTGTACACGCGGCGCCGTGCAGGACAGTGCCGCACCGCACAGAGGGAGCGGGACGGGCGATGATGGACGTGGACGCGGGCAGTGGCGACCGGATGGCGCTGGCGGTACTGGCGCAGTACCGGATGGCGACGACCGAGCAAATGCACCTGATCCTCAGCCCTGGGGTGCGGATCGAGCAGACCCGGCGCCGGCTGACCAAGCTACGCACCGAGGGGCTCATCGACCGCATCACGCTGCCGCAGGCCGGACGGACCCGGGTGTGGTTCCCCACCCAGTACGGCGTGCAGATCGCCTGCGAGTGGCCGGAGTTGCGGGGCCGGCGGCCGTCGAAGACGGTGTCGGACCGGACCGCCGTAAGGTTGCAGGTCGGACACGCGCTGACGGTCACCGAGACGGCGCTGGCCTTCCTGAAGGACGCGCGGCAGCGCGGAGAGTTGTGCCGGCCGCTGGACTGGATCCCCGAGGTCTACCACCCCATCGGAAGCGGTGAAGCCGTCATCCCGGATGCACTGCTGTACTACCGGTGCGGCCGTGAGGACGGCGACGGCGGGGCGATGCTGCGGGCCTTCGTGGAAGTCGACCGGGCCACCATGGGCCCCGAACGCCTGGCCGCCAAGCTCAACTCCTATGCCCGCCTCTACCACTACGTGCCCGCGCCTGCGCCCGGCAGGCGGCAGCGGCAGGTCTTCCAGGAACCCTGGCAGGAGGAATGGAGGCGGCACTACCCGCTCTTCCCGCGACTGCTGTTCGTCCTGGACGGCACCGGCCCCACCGGAATCAAAACCCGTATCAAGGCCCTGCGCGCGGCCGCCGCGGATCTGGCGCTCGCCGGCTTCATGCGCGAGGTCCCCGTGCTGGTGGCGCCGCTGGCCGACGTGCTGCAGGGCGGCCCTGCGGAGCCCGTGTGGCGCCCCGTCCGGGACCCCGGCAGCACCGTGAGCTGGAGCCACTCACCGGCCCCGGAGACGCCCCGCGTGGCCCCTGCCCGCCCTGGTGCAGCCGCTGCGCCCTGCCCCGACCACAGGGCCGACCACAGCTGGTCACAGCGGTGCGCACCCAGTTGAGCCCGCGTGGTGCCGGTCAGTGACCCAGGCGGCAGGTGCTCCAGCCCCGGCCATCACGTATCAGCACGCCCGACCGCTCCAGGTTGGCCAGGTGGTAGACGACCGAGGGTGCTGCGCATCCCGACGGCGTGAGCGAGCTGCCGCACCGACGGCCCCTCACCCCTCACCCCTATCCTCGATCCACCGCCTGACACAGCGCAGGATCTCCTCTTCCCGCTCGGTCAGGTGCTCCGGGCGCCGGTTCACGACGGCTCCCGCCAGGCGCGCGGCTCGTGGCGCAGCTCGGCTCGGGCGGCCGGCATGCGTCCCGGGCCGGTCCGGTAGGGATGTCACCACAGCCGGACGGACAGCCACTGCAGCCGGCGGCGCAGCACAGTGGCCCGGGCCGGGCTGGGCGCGGCCAGGGCCTCGTAGGTGCGGCGCCAGTCCGCCTGGAGCTGCATCAGGTCTCGGGGGAAAGTCGCGTGCTCCACGCCCGCCATTAGGACACGCGTTCGATTTCCTGGCCAAGCCTGGATGGCCGGCTTCACCCCTCCTGGTGACCGGCCACGGGTCCCGGCTGGATCGTCGGCCAGCTCGAGCGCAGTGTGATGGGCGAGCGGCCCGTATCCAACAGCCGGAAAGATCGCTAAGCAGGCCGCCACGTGTATGCGTGTCCGTTCCCCTGCGGATACGCGAACACGGTGAGGGTCCGAGCATCCTGACTGGCTCGGGCCCTCACCCATACCCGGCCGCGCCTGCCAGACCAGGCGCGGCCGCATCTTCCGTTTCCGTCAACGCTACAGCCGCCGTGGTCGGGGGTTGGCCGGGCTGCGGGCGAACTGCCCGGCTTCGGCTCCCCCGCCGGTGACCAACCAGGTGACAGTCCAGGTCGAGGTGGCGGTCAGCCGGGTTGGCCACGGGATGGCCGGTTCGATAGGAAGGGTGGGGGCGGCAGGCGACAACGCGGCTATGGAGTCCTTCTTCATCCTGTTGCAGAAGAACGTTCTCGACCGCCCAAAGCCGGCCTTCCGCTTTCCGGACATACGAGCACGATGGGTCGCCGGAGGGGGCTCGCCCTGCCCCGGCCTATCGTTTCAGTTGCACAGCCGTCTGGGGCCTACTCGATGACCATCAGTCGATCCCTCGGGAAGGTACGCCCTTCGCGTGCTGGCCCGAGGACCGATCCACAAGTCATGAGCATTGCTCCCGCTCGAAACCAGAGTCCTGGCGACCCAAGACCTCGCCCCCGCAGCGAAAACATCCGCTGTCCACGAGCAGGGAGGAACTTCACTCGCCGGTCCCGGCCGCAGCCGGGCAGGTGTCGACCGCGGTCAGGGACAGGGCCTTTGTGAGATCCAGCGTTATCTCACCCGTATCCGTCTTCAGCGTCAGACGCCCGCCAGCGACGCGTGGCTTCTCGCCGCAGAAGCTGCCCGACGGAGTCCTGACCAGCAGACTCGGGTCGTCCTGGACGGGGCCGTACCAGGTCAGCCCCACCGCGCCCACCATCGCGGCACCGCAGGCCAGGGTGAGACCGATGCCCCAGCGCGACGCCCTTACCGTACGGAGGGTTTCGAGGTGGTCGTCGGCCTCGAGGAGGCCCGTGGACACCGGGAGCCGGGTCAACCTGGGCGCGCCGTGCGCCGCGCGGAGCAGGAGGTATGCGCCCGACGCCCCGCACGGCAGGGACAGCACCAGCGCCACGGCCACACCCACCGCGTACGGCGTGGCGAGATTGCTGACGTCCGTGCGGCCCTTGACCAGGCTGAAACCGAGCAGGCCGACGAAGAGTCCCGCGAGACCGTGGCTCCAGGCCTGTGCTGCCTTACGGGCCAACGGGAGTTCGTTCGCAAGCAACTGCTGGGCGCGGCGGGCCGCCTGGCGGTCGGCGAGGGTCGCCCGGGGCCCGGCCGTGACACGCCAGTCGCGACGGCGGCCGCGGGGGGCGGCCGTCATGTTCGGTCCAGGTTGACGTTCCAGTAGGCCCCGCAGCCCTTCTCGTCCACCGGGCTGCCGGGGTGCTCGGTCGTACATGTGCAGTACACCGGGATCCCGACGACACCGCGCAACCGGCCCCGTGGCCTCCAGCGGTACGCCCGCCGGGCGGCCACGAACGTGCAGGCACAACCGCACCGCGGGCAGACGCCGCTGAACACCATCGTCTCGTCGTTGACGGGCGTGACGACCAGCCGGGCCGTGTACGTTCGAGCAAGGCACCGTCACGCGGCGCATCCGTTCGCGGTGTGCTCCCAGATAACGATGTCTGCCGCTCGAAGAAGGCTGAGAGGCCTTTCGTCAGGCGTGCGGAAGGGGACGATCAGGTCTTGGATCCAATCCCGGTGACCGCGTAGGTCTGCTTGCAGGAGCGGCCACAAGCGCCGAGGGGTGTCCTTATAGGCTCCGGGAACTGGCCTTTGACCGAGGTAGAACTGGTAGATGCTGCTGTCGAAAATCGGCACCATGTTAGGCCGCTTCCGGTGAAGGATCTTGGTAACGGCAACGGCCTTGAAGTCGGGCAGCCCTGTACCGCCGGCTTCACCTGTAGCGACCAATGCTCGATCGACCAGAGACCAGGGTCCCGTCGACGGATCCAGCGTCACGTCCAAAAAGTCCGCTGTCGTACACGCCTTATCCGCAAGCACCGCTTCCATGGCCTGCAAGACTTCAGCCCCGGGGCCGTCAGGGTGGAACAGCGGGACTACCTGCTTAGAGATCGTCTCAACTGGCTTGATCAATAGGCTGATGGCTGTGATGGCAATGGTGGAGCGTCTGGTGCCGGACGGGTTGTGGGAGCTGTTCCAGCGGGTGGTTCCGGCGGCTCCGGTACGACCCCAAGGCGGCGGTCGGCGCAGGTATGGGGATCGGCAGGTGCTGGCGGCCATCGTGTTCGTGGCCACGACGGGCTGTACATGGCGTCAACTGCCGCCAGGCTTCGGCCCGTCGGGGCCGACCGCGCACCGGCGGTTCACCGAGTGGAGTCGGGCGCGGGTGTGGGGCAAGCTCCATCGGCTGGTCCTGGACGAACTCGGAGCCCACGGCGCCCTGGACTGGTCGCGGTGCGCGATCGACTCAGTGAACATGCGGGCAGCGAAAGGGGGGACCTGACGGGTCCGAATCCCGTAGATCGCGGCAAGAAGGGTTCAAAGATCCACTTGATCACCGAGCGGACCGGTCTGCCTCTGTCCATCGGTGTCTCCGCCGCCAACACCCACGACAGCCAGGGCCTCGAACCCCTCGTCCGTGGTATCCCACCGATCCGCTCCCGCCGCGGGCCCCGTCGACGACGGCCCGACAAGCTCCATGCCGACAAGGGTTACGACTACGATCACCTGCGCCGATGGCTTCGGTCCCGGAACATCACACCGCGCATCGCCCGCAGGGGCATTGACTCCTCCCAGCGTCTTGGCCGTCACCGTTGGACTGTGGAGCGGACGGTGGCTTGGCTTGCCGGGTGCCGCCGTCTGCACCGCCGCTACGAGCGCAAGGCGGAACACTTCCTGGCCTTCGCCGGAATCGCTGCCACCCTGATCTGCTACCGGCGTCTGGCCAGGTAGAGAGCCGACCGATCCCTCCATATCCCGTTGCAGCGAGCCGCACTGTCCGGCGATCATGACCGCCATGGAACGGCCGAAGCAGATCATCGAGTGCGGAGACTTTGCTCTGCGACGCTGGCGCGGGCAGAGCGACTTCGATCTGGCGTTCAAATTGGTCGAGGAGTCCCTCGACCACCTCCGCCCGTGGATGCCGTGGGTCGCCCATCACAGTGAGGAGAAGACTCGCGACTTCCTCGCAGAGTCCGACGCGAAGTGGGACAGCGGCGATGCGTACAACTTCGCCATTACCAGGAATGGCGGGCTCATCGGCATGTGCTCGACCTACCGCGGCGCCGAACCCCAAGGCTGGTACATGGGGTACTGGCTGCACCCTGCCGTCACCGGCCAGGGCATCGCCACGCGAGCGACGACAGCCATGGTGGCCCAGGCATTCGCCCTGCCGGACGTGGCATACCTCGAAATCGCACACGACCTGGCCAACACCTCCAGCGGCGCCATCCCGCGCCGGCTCGGCTTCACCGAAGTCCGACGCGAGCAGGTGACGCCGCCCGCGGCCCCCTCAGACAGCGGCATCGACGTGATCTGGCGGTTGGAACGCCCCACTCCACCCCGTTAACGCATCCCTACCCCCGACCATCTGAACTGGCCAAGCTGCACTCCTGTCACTCCGACACCAGTTGAGACGACGTCTTATAGCCCATGCGAACGCTCAGCAGAGCCGGCGCCAAGCAGTCCAACGGACTCAGTCGTTCCGGATCGCCCTGCCAGTCATACGTGCGGAAGGCTCTGGGCCCCCGAGGATCTGTGTAGGTCTGCAGGTGCTTCTCCGCACAACTGCGCAGTGTTCCAATGGTCCTCACGCAGCCCCCCGCAGCCTCGACGATTGACCGGCAGTGCTGCCGCTCTGATCAGAGCAATGCTCATGCGCATGCTACGAGTTGTGGACTAAGAAGCTGTTGTCTTTCCGGACGTGATCGCCGTGTTTCCGCTGGTCGGGGATAGGAGTGGTGGTTCCGTGGGAGTGGTGGCCTGTCGGGTCGTCGTTCCCAGGGAGGTCGCGGATGCCGTCGGTTGTTGGACTGCTGGAACAGCACGAGCTTGCCGCTCGACGCCGGGTCGACGGGCTGCGGGAGGAGGCCGACCGTATCCAGGCCGAGCTTGCTGCGGCCGAGTTGGAGTGGCAGGAGTGGGCGATCGCCCGCAGGCGGGTCGATACGGTGCTGGCTCCGGACGACGACGCCACCGCCGAGGCGGAGGTCACCGAGGACCCGCGGGATGCGGAGGTGCAGTCGGCGCTCCGGGATGGGGCGAAGCCGAAGTCGCAGGTGCCGGTGTGGCGTGAGGGGCTGGCCTGGTCGGTGCTGTCGGTGGACTACCAGCGCATCCTCACGGCGCTCGCGGACCGGGCCCGGCTCCATCAAGGGCCGCTGACCTGCCAGGAGATGGCCGCCTTGTTCGGCATGGACGTGGTGCCGGCGCGGGTGGAGGCACTGCGGTCGAAGGCGAAACGCCTGGTGGCCCGCGGCTGGCTGGCCGAGCAGCAGCCGGGCCGGTTCACCCTCGCTGTGGGTGTGGCCGGGCCAGGCGGCGGGTCATGAGAAGGATCATCGACCAGTAGACCATCGCCTCGGCGCTGGTGGTGCGTCGCTCGAAGTCGCGCACCAGGCGGCGGCTTCGCATCAGGTGGGCGAAGAGGCGCTCGACGATCCACCGCTTGGGCAGCACCACGAAGCCGCGTATGTCGTCGCTGCGTTTGACGATCGCCAGGACCAGGGCGAACGTGGCCAGGCAGTACTCGACGAGGCTGCCGGTGTAGCCGCCGTCGGCCCAGACGAGGGCCAGGCGATGGTGTGCGTCTGCCGCCTGCTCAAGCAGGACCCGGGCAGCAGTGCGGTCGCCGACATCCGCGGCGGTGACCATCACGCCCAGCAGCAGGCCGAGGGTGTCGACCACGACATGCCGCTTACGGCCGTTGATCAGCTTGCCGCCGTCGAAGCCCCGGCTGTCCGCGCCGACGACGGCGTCCGCCTTGACGGACTGCGAGTAGATCACTGCGGCCGTCGGCTCCGCATCCCGCCCCAGCTCCTCGCGCACCCTCGCGCGCAACCGGTCGTGGAACTCCTTGACCAGGGCGTTGTCGCGCCAGCGGCGGAAGAATGCGTAGATGCAGTCCCACGGCGGGAAGTCGGCGGGCATCGCCCGCCACTTGATCCCGTTGTCCACGAGATACCGGATCGCATCGAGCATCGCCCGGTGACAGTACCCCTCCGGCCGGCCGCCCCGGCCGCGCATCCAGCCCGGCACCGGCAGCAGCGGACGGACCACGGCCCACTCCCCGTTCGTCATGTCCGTCGGGTAGTGCGGCTGCCGCGTCCCGTTGTCGGCGGCGTTTCCGAACCGGTGAGCCAGGCAGTCACACTCCCAGGTGACCGCGCTGGACTGCCCGGCCATCGGCACGCAAGACTGCTGCACCAGGGCCTCCTGCTGCTCGGTGATTCGACACCAACGAGCTGTTCAGGAGGCCCTGTTCGTATGCGTCCAGCGCCCCTCGACCACCCGATCGAGACTTCCGTTCGACGCGCATCTCCCAAGATCGAAAAGACAACAGCTTCTAAGCTTGGCGTTTAACCTCGCCGGTTCACTCGACCCGCTGATCTCGTGTTCTTCGAGGGACAGCAGGACGGCCGTTCTTCACGCTTCGAGGTGTCGAGCAACGTCGCGTGAAGGAACGGCCGCTGGTGAAGAGTCTCGCTCCTGCAGGTACCGCCGACGCCGCACTGGGCGTCCTGTCCCACTTTCGTGTCGAGTTCTACGACTGCCTTTACAGCCGTGCGGACGCGCTCTTCGAGCTCACCGACGCGGTGCTGTGCGTGGACGGGCCGGTGAAAACCCTGGTCGAGCTCTCCTTGGCGGTCGAGCACCGGCGCGGGCACGGCGCGCTGTACGCAGCCCTGGACGGGGGCTGGCTGGAGCCGACACGGTTGCGCCGCGCACTGGCCGGCCTGCCGCTGCCGAAGGCGGCCGACGGGCGCATCGTGCTTGCCGTGGACGTGTCGCACTGGCTGCGACCCGACGCTCCCACCAGCGGCGACCGGCTCTTCTGCCATGTCTACGGACGCGGCGACCGCAGCTCGGACCAGCTGGTGCCCGGCTGGCCCTACTCCTTCGTCGCCGCCCTGGAGACCGGCCGCACCTCCTGGGTCGCTCTCCTGGACGCGGTCCGCCTGGGCCCGGCCGACGACGCGACCACCGTCACGGCCGTCCAACTCCACGATGTCATCGAGCGGTTGACGAGCGCAGGCCACTGGAGACCGGGCGACCCGGACATCCTGATCGTGATGGACTCCGGCTACGACGTCGCCTACCTGACCCACGCTCTCGCCGACCTGCCCGTCGTGCTGGTCGGGCGCCTGCGCTCGGACCGGGTCATGCTCCGCGACCCCGGCCCCGCCCGGTCGGGCCCCCGGGGCGGGCGCCCCCGCCGGCACGGCGGCGTCCTCACGTTCAAGAAGCCCGACAGCTGGCACGAGCCCGACGTCACGACCGCCACGGACACCACCCGCTACGGCACGGCCACCGCGACGGCCTGGGACCGGATACACCCCCGGCTCACCCACCGCGGCCCCTGGCTGAACCGCGCCAAGGAAGAACTTCCCGTTCTGCATAGCACGTTGCTCCACATGAAGGTCGAGCACCTGCCCGGTGACCGTGACCCGAAACCGGTCTGGCTGTGGTGCTCGGCCACCGCCGCCGCACCGGCGGACGTGGACCGCTGGTGGCAGTCCTTCCTCCGCCGCTTCGACCTGGAGCACACCTTCCGGCTGATGAAACAGACCCTGGGCTGGACTGCCCCGAAGGTCAGGCATCCCGACACGGCCGACCTGTGAACCTGGCTGATCATCGCCGCCCACACCCAGCTCCGCCTCGCCCGGCCCCTCGCCGAGGACCTCCGTCGCCCCTGGGAACGGCCCGCGGAACCCCGCCGCCTCACCCCCGCCCGGGTACGACGGGGGTTTCGCAACGTCCGCGCGACAGCAGCCCGCCCGGCAAGCGCACCGAAACCGTCCCGACCAGGGCCCGGACGGCCTCCCGGCTCGAAGAACAAGCAACGGGCCAGACGCCACGACGTCGGCAAGACCGTCAAACGCGCCGAATCGATCAAGGAACACCAAGCCCAGCGAGGTTAAACGCCAAGCTAAGGTGGCCCAATGCCTAGCCTTCATCAGCCTGCTGTTGGTGCGACTGCCGTTCGGATCGGGCTGTCGCCCTGGTGGCAGTTGGCGAGCCTTCCCTTCGGGGCTGTGTGGGCGCTTGTCTGGGCAGCGATCCCGGGGGATGGTTTCTGGTCGGCTGCGGTCGTCGGCGCTGTGTTCGGCCTTCTGTGCCTTGGTCTGCTTCGAATGCGGGTGATCATCGATGGTGGCCTGCTGCATGTCCGCGAGAAACTGCGATGGAGGACTGTCCGGCTCGACAGGCTGGCCACGGCCACGGCGGTGCCCAGCACTAGGATCGGTCCGCTGCTCAAGCTCGAGGATGCGGAGGGACGCCGCGTCTTGATCCTCCTGCAGCGGCTCCGGGACGGCCACCGGCAACGTCTCTGCGACATGCTCCGTCCGTTCGTCTCGGCCCCGCAGGTTCGCCAGGTCGGCCCGGTCGACACGATGCTGGCTTTCCGGGTAGGGCCGTCACGCTCGTAAACCGGGTCTTTAAAGTTGAGCGGTGTGGAGGTGTCCGCGGGCTCGCCGGGTGGTGACGCAACGTGTCCGTAGCGGTTGGTTGTCGGCATTGCGGAAGCCGAACGCCGCATGGGCCGCAACAGTTTCGGGCCTCAGCGCGGGACCTGACAGGGCCATGAGTGGCGCGACTGGTGGGGGGAGGAGCCCCCGTTCCGTACTCCGGTGTTCGTCTTGACCCACCACAGGCGTCCGTCGTTCACGCTCTCCGACACCACGTCGACGGCGACCCGGTCACGGTGCTCGAACGGGCGCGGGAAGCGGCGCGCAGGGCAAGGACGTCCGACTCGGCGGCGGGGTCACCACCGTCCGGCAGTTCCTTGATGCTGACCTCGTCGACACCATGCATGTCCGTTCGACGGGCACCACTCAAGATCGGAAAGACAACAGCTTCTAAGTGTGGACCCACACTCGTCCAACAGCGGCCTATAGGGCTGTGGCCTGCGACGACGCCTGGCGGTCAAGCCCCCTCCGGAGGCGCGGGCAGCACCCCGAAGGTCGAGCACCAGGACCAGGACGCCGAGCGCGGCCGGGGCTTGGGAATGGTGAGCGTGATTGCTCACCGGGTCGTCGTCCACGACAGCAACCAGGGCCACACGGTCACCGCCGAACTCTTCACAGACGCCCGCACGGGAGAGCACCTGTGCTGATCAACGAGACCCGCCGCGGCTTCTGGTGCGAGTGCTGGACCCAAGACCTCACCGACCAGGAGCAGCCGGCCGCACTCCGGGCATCCTTCGACGCCTACTCGGCACCTCAGGCAGACAGGTGGGTCGCGGTCACACTCCGCACGATCTCACCGGCACTGGACTCCGACGCCTCCGACGCGGCATGGGCTTGGCTGTCCCAGGGGCGGATCGCAACGCGACGAGCCCTCTTGCGCTCCGAGTCCTGCACGGTCACGGTCACCCAGGACTGCACCCGCATCACGTGGACGATCCGACCGGTGCTCTTCCTCCCACTCGCGCACCACCAAGAGAGCGAACTACCCGCCTGTGCATACAACTTCAAGCCCCACGCGACCGTGTCGAGACTCAGTTGATGCTTGACGGGTCGGCGTCGGGTGATGCTTGACGCCTGCCCCAGACGACCCTCTGCCAGGCGATCATCAAGATCGACTAGTGAGTTCCGACCCGACCTCATGCCTGGGCGCGCGATGAGTGGGAACGCGGTCAGTTCCAGGGCGTGCGGTGGTGCGGACGCGACGGACCGTGCCCCGGCCACACGGGCCGTACCGGCCATGCAGCGCTCGGGCCGTCAGCGGACGGATTCCCTGCGCCCGGGGCCACGGACGGTGCCGACGGTGCAGCACTCGGGCCGCCAGCGGACTGGTTCCCCGCACCCGGGGCCTGGGCACCTCCGCTGGCCCACAGCTCGTCGACACGCGCGCGCTCGGTGGCGTTCGGGTAGCGGTTGGTGCAGGACGGACCGGGGCCACCGCCCGACATCAGTTCACTGCACGGCCCGCTGTAGTTGTCCGGCAGGCCCAAGACGTGCCCGGTCTCGTGGGTGACGACGCGGATCGAGTCGTTCTGCTGGATCTGGGTGTAGTCGAGGAAGATCTGGCCGCTTCCGTGACCGTCGGTGGAGGCGTGGGACCCACGGGAGTCGTTGCCCTCGGAGTAGGAGAAGTCGGCGCTGCTCGAACCGCTCGAAGCCTCCTCGAGCTTGACGTTGGACTCGGAGCTGTTCCAGATCTCGGCCGCGCTCGATATCTGCGAACGGAAGCTCGGCGCCTTGGAGGCGTCGTAGTGGAGGGTCACCGCCTGCCCGCTCGTCTGGGCGGCGCTCTTCTCGGCGACCGACTTGAGCACGGCCTCGAAGAACGCCTTGTTGTTCGCGGCCTCCTCAGCCGACCCGTCGTACCCCGCCACGGAGGTATCAGCGGAATCGGAGGGGGTGGCGGCCGGCTGGGCGCTCGCCGGCACTGCCACAGCCAGCGCGCTGGAGGCCAGACCCAGGCCGAGAGCGAGGGCGAGGAACCTCGGGGACATTCGGGACGACTTCACGTGGGGGGCTCCTACTCACTCGGTGACGCCGAGCGCCACAGCGCGCGGTCGACTCGGCGTGAACACCGGTTCCGAACTGCAGCGACGTCCTGTGGGTCGACATTCTTAGAACGGCTCGACAGGGCACGCAATGGGTCCCACCACTACGTGGCTTCGTAGATCTCAGGACCTCGCCAGGGCCGTGCGCAGGCCTCCGGTCCCCACACAGCGACAGGAGGAAAAGCTGTCGCAGCGTCAGAAGCCTTACAACGGGGGGCAATGAGCACGTCGGTCGGCTGGGCGGAATTCCGACACACACCGCAGGATCCACATACAGATCAAGACGGACAAATACTCAAATGTACGCCATGACGCATCTACTAAGTGCACCGGTTAATTCGAGAAACACTGTGACTGACGTCACGAAATAATCGACTTCCGCGTCTTTTGCGCCCCACTGCCCCCGAGTCGCCCTCCCCAGGGAGTCACCCTCGACGCAGGGCAGAGCCCCTCACCACTGGGTCGCCACCGCTCAGTCCCGATCAGGATGGAAGCCCGGCCCGCCGTGCGGCACAGGAAGAGGTCGTTCGGTTCCTCACCCGCCTCCAGCAGCGGGGTTCTTGCGTGACGTACGGCGGCTCTCAGCCGATCGGCCAGGATCGCCGGACGCTGCCGGGGCGGGCTGCCAGGATTCCCACGTGATCAATATGGGGGTAGCTCGGCCAATGTGGTAATCACAACGATCGGTTCGTTCGGAGTGGGGGTTATGGCGTGCAGTGGTTCGAGCCGACGGTGTTCGCGTTCTTCCCGCCCTTCGTGGCGGGGGTGCTCTACCGGCCCGTCATGGAGGTGCTCGACATCCTCGACGTCTGGAAGGGATGGTGGATACCGGCACGGATCGCCAAACGCGTGCCGAGAGCCTTCCTCCCGAGCACAACCGACGTCGTTGAGCACTGCCGCCCTCTGCGAGCGCCGGTCTGTTCCGCGCCGGCGAAACTGCAGGAGCATTGGTGTAGGGGGGTTCGCCGGTCCGTCGGCATCGAGACCTGGTTCGCACTCTTCATCCTCTTTCCTCCAGCGCTGATCGGAGCGTTGGCCTTCGGCGGCATTGTCCTGACCGTCCACCCCAGTGCTTCGGAGAACCCGGAGTTTGCCCGGGAGAACACACTGCAGTTCTTCTCCCTCTCCGCCGGCCTGGCCAGTGCGGCCGTTCTGTGGGTCTACCGGTCGCGCAACCTCTATCGGCGGCGGATCGGCGAGAGCCTTCCACTCACCTCTGCCGTCGCTCTTGCCCGGCTCCTCCGAAGCTGCTGGAAAGCTGCCGAGGACAGCCTCCCGCTGCTGGAACTTGACCGGCAGGTCACCCGCTACTCCAACCGCTTGGGATGGTTTGCCGAATATGGGGTCGACCGCGAGCGACGACGCGCCGCGCTCCGACCGCACCTCGCGAGGGTCCAGCAGGCGCTCGAGACGGAGATGTCGAACGTTCTGCGGGACGGGCCCGGCTCTCTTCCCCGACTTGAGCAGCTTCTCGCCACCCTGCTTGACCGGTCGGTGCAGGGCCGATGGATGGGCATGCTGGACGAGGCGGACCTGCCCCAGGAGGCGGCTGACCTGGTCACTGCCAGAGAGGACAGGCAGGACCGGTGGGTCGTGCTCGCGGGCAGCACTGCGGCGGCGGTCATCGTGGCTACCGCTGTCGCCGCCGGCCTGCCCACGTCAGCAGTCGCTCCCGCTGCGCTGACCGCCCTCATCGGCCCAGCGGTGATGTGGGGCAGCGAGAAGTTGGGCAGCCAACACGGGCACCTGCAGACCATGACGTCCATTCTGGGCGCTACTGCCGCAGATCCAGCGGCGACCACCCCGTCGGCGTCTGCCCCTGCCCCTGCCCCTGCCCCTGCCCCCTGAGAGGGCCTAGTTAGCCTCCTCCGGTCAGTCCAGCCCCGGTATCAAGGAAGTCCAGTGCGGCGAGAGCCGGCGGCGATCGGTGGGGTCACGGGAACCGCGCCGCACCCAGGTGCGGCGCCGTGTTCCGGGCGCCGTAGACACGGTAGTTGGCCTCGTATACCTCTGTGATGAGGGTCTTCAGCTCGGTGTCGCGGACGGTGCGGGCCGTCGGCGTGGCCTGGCGTTTGTGGTGGGCGTAGTAGGTGGACGGGGCGATCTTGCAGTCGTGGTCGGTGAGGACCCGGCAGATCGGCTCGACGCCGCCGAAGCGGCCCTTGTGCTCGTCGATGAACGCTACGAGCGTGCGTGTGGCCGGTCGAGCTCGGCCGCGAAGAAAGACGCCGCGGCCTTGAGGATCTCGTTCGCCCGCTTCAGCTCGGCATTCTCCTTCTTCAGCCGCTTCAGCTCGGCAGATTCCTCCGTCGTGGTGCCGGGCCGAATGCCGGCATCGATCTGGTCCTGCCGTACCCACTTGCGCAGCGTCTCGGTCGTACCGATCCCGAGCTTGGAGGCGACCGCTTTCATCGCGGCCCACTCGGTGTCGTACTCCGGCCGCACCTCGGCGACCATCCGCACCGCACGACGGCGCAGCTCAAGCGGGTACTGGGAAGAACGTGCCATGACTCGATCCTCTCAAATGATCGAGTCCCTATAGAACCCGGAACGGTTCAAAGTCTTCCATGTGGGCGGATCTCCAATGATTGTTCTTGGAGACTCGGCCCAAAACCAGCGGTCGTCAGATAGGGATCTGAGCCGCCCGCCTGGTGGGCGGCCGGGACAACCGCCGGTGGGGCGATCCCGCTCCAGCTTGATGGCCTGGTCGTAGGAGCGCAGTTCCCATAACTTCATGCGGCGCCACAGGAGAAACGTGGGGACCGGCCCCGGACAGAGCCTGCGCTCCCGCTTCGGCCGCGTCTGGCGCCGCAAGGCCCCGGTGGAGTCGCTGATGCCCCGCGGCCGCAGAAGCCGGTGAGGAGAGCGATACGCTCGCACCGATGTCTGGCGCGGGCGACGGTGTTCCGGTCACCCTCATCGCCCCAGCAAGCTCTGCAGCGGGGCGGCGAGTTGGAGGAATCGGGTCCAGTCGCATCGCACGGCAGGGGCCAGGAGGTAGGGGTCGTCGCCCCCGCGGCGGGCGGAAGAACTCGCCGTTGACACACTGCCGGATCCGGATCCGGTAGAGGAGCCCTCTCCATCCGCAGCGGCGTCCGCGACACCCGAGCCCAGCGCCAGCACCTCGCCTTCTGTCGCCTGGCCGGCAGCGTCGTTGCCCAGGGCACGGCGTAGTCCTTGCAGCCGGGCGTACCCGGCCCGCCTTGTCGATCACGTCGGCGAACTGCCACGCCGGCGGTCGACGACGGTGAGGTCTCCGCCTACCTCGGCAGGATCCTGAGGCGCGGGGTTCGTGGGACTCCACTCTCAGATCGTCGACGAATATTGAACCCTCTCCCAGCTGAAGCAGGGGGATTCCTGGGATGTACTCGCGGCACAAGGAGGCCGTAGAGGCTCGGGGCGCCGAAGGGATTCTCTTCGTCGTCCATCATGGGCACTGCCGGCTGGCCGCTGCCCTTAGACGGGCCGGGTGAAGACCTTGACCCAGTGCCAGGAGACCGACTTGTCCTTGAGCAGCAGGATGTCGAGGTCCTCGCGGGAGTCGAGGGCGGCGATGTGCCCGAACGGCACGATCAGCTCCGCGAAGGAGGCGACGTTGTTCCGGCTGACGGGCGACAGGATGTAGTCCACGCCCTGGGGTGTGGCCTGTCTGACCTCGTCGACCAGGTGGTGGTGTTGACGACGCCGTCGGCGCCGCAGGCCAAGGCCCAGTCACGGGACTCGTCGCGGGAGGCGGTCGCCAGGACGCGCAGGTTCGTGGGTGCCTTGGTGAGCTGGATGGCGGCCGAGCTGCGGCCCACGAGGCGGGCGTCCACGGCGTGGTAGGCGGCGTTGGTGCCGTCGCGTGTGAGGTCTCCGGCGTAGTAGACCTCGTCCGCCACGCGGAAGCCGGTGACCTGGGCCCCGACGGCTTCGACGCTTCCGGCGGCGTCGCAGCCCAGGACGCGGGTGTGTCCGGCCGGCAGGCGGGCGTGTGTCTTGGCGTCGATGGGGTTGACCGAGACGGCCCGCACGCGCACGAGGAGGTCGTGCGGCCGCTGAAGGCGTGGTCGTCTGTGCTGCGACCGCCGTGCGCAACGATCGCTGCCATGGTCGGAGCCATGGCTTTCGGCGAGGCGGCGCCAGCGACGCGCTAGGTCAGCCGGCGAGCCGCCCGCAGCAACGGTGTTCCTCTGCGACCCGCGGCCGTTGTCCACTGTCGGCAGCAGACGGGACAGCAGCTGTGACAGGTCGAACCCGCTGACAGCACCGTCCAACCGGCAGACCAGCGACGGACCCGGCCCGACCGCGGCACGGGACTCCCCTGCCGTTACCTGCCCACCCATGGGTCTAGTTTGTACGGGAACCGTACTCCGCCGAAGCCGACCGGCCGGGCGGGCCGCCTGTGGTGGGAGACCGCCCGGCCGGACTGTGTGGTTACCGCACGTCGTAGGCGCGCTTGATGGTCTGGGTGACCGCGTTGCCGTTGGCGTCGGTGAAGGTGGCCTTCATGGTGACCTGCTTGCCGGAGGCGCCGGTGTGGTCGAGTACGGCCGTCCAGTTGCCGTCCTGTTGCTCGGTCGGTGCCTGGGTCCAGGTGGCGCCGTCGTCGTAGGAGTAGGACAGCAAGGCTTCCTTGATCGCGCCCGGGGTGTACCCCGCGTGGCCCTCGACCGACAGACCGACCTTGATGCCGCTCTGCGCCGGCAGGGTGTTCAGGCCGTCCACCGGCACGTCGTACGCCGGGAAGAGGATCGGCAGGCCGCGCGAGTAGACGTCCGGCTCCCGGTGGGAGCGGAAGCTCCAGGTGGTGGTGACGGCGGTGGAGCGCAGCCAGTTCCGGTCCGAAGACGGGATCTTCTCCAGGTTCTGGGTGAGCTCGTACGCGGAATCCTCGTCCGGCACCGTGAAGACGTCGTACGGCCAGGCGCTGGTGGCGATCTGCTCACCGTTGCGCTTCAGCACCAGGTTGCCGAGGTCGCCGAACGACCCGCCGTAGGACCAGTGGTCGCCGGAACTGTCGAGCCAGAGTGCGGTCTGGACGCCGATCAGGTTGCCCTGCCGCTCGGCGGCCAGCATCAGGTTGCCGTCGGCGTCGCGTGGCGCGGCCGGCCGCAGGGGGCCGCCGTACCACTCCTCGGCGCTGCGCTGTCCGGCCCGGTAGGTGCGCTCCTGGTCCCCCATGAACGCGGCAAACGGGAAGCTGGTCATCGCGCCGTGGGACCAGACGTCGTCGCCGGTCGTGTAGTAGGCGGTGCGGGTACCGGGCACATGGACCGCGCCGAACGGGCTCACGGGGACGTAGGCACTGCTGCTCCAGGAGGGGCGGATAAACATCGCATCGATGTAGTCGTCCTCCTGGCCCATGGCCTTCCACGTCTCGGTGACCTGGGCCAGCTTGGAGTCCTTGGGCTTGTAGACCTGGTCGGAGTGCAGCGGATCCTGGGTCGGGAACGACAGGTTGTAGACGTAGGACGAGCCGTTCTCGGAGCCGGTCGCCCGCCAGGTGGGCCGGAACTCGAAGGTGCCGTTCTTGGCACGTCCCTCGATGTCCGCGTAGAACTTCTGGACGGTGTTGACGGCCGTGAGCGATCCACTGATCTGCCAGGTGTCGTCCCACGTGCGGGCGTAGCTGAACGTGGTGTTGTCCACCGTCGAGGGGCGGTCGGTCTGCAGGCTCAGCCGGTGGGCCTTGCGGGCGTCGAGGACGACGGTGGTGTCACCGGTGATCCGAAGCTGCGGGTGCGCGAGGTAGCTGACCGATTCGGCTGCGTTGTTCGCGTCGTACGTCGCCACGAAGCTGCTGAGGGCGTAGTCGCCCGGGCGCACGCTGTATGTCTGGTCGGCGGCACCCGAGTTGGTGCGGCGCTCGCCCTTGTTGGTGTCGAGGCTGACGAGGTCCAGGGAGGATGTGCCCGTCGCGGGCTTGCCGTTGCGGTCGATGGCCTTGACCCGGAGGGTGACCGTCTCCGGCTGGACGTAGAGCGTGATGGGCACGGAGACGTGCACATCGCCGCCGGTGGCCAGGATCCGGCCGGTGACCGCACCGTACTGGGCGTCCTTCAGATGGGCGGTGGGATCGATCCGCAGCGGCACCTGAGCGGTGGCTCCCGCGGGGACCCTCACCTTACCCTCCTCCAGCTTGACGATGCCGGACTGGACATCGCTGCCGTCGTTGCCGTGCACGCCGCTGACCTTAAGGTTCAGGGTGAGGTCGCTGCCGCTGGTGTTGGTGAAGGGCACCTGCACGGTGGTGCGGTCCGAGGCATTCTGCGGCCAGTTGTAGCTGCCGGCCTGGACGGCGGGCGCGGAGAGCACCTTCTGGTTCACCGCGCCGAAGACATCGAGGACGCCACCGCCGGTCTGGTCGGCACCGGCGACCTTGCCGCCGGTACGGGCCGAGGAGACCAGGGCGGCCTTGATCTGCTGCGCGGTCCAGTCCGGGTGGGCCTGGCGGACGACGGCCGCGGCGCCCGCGACATGCGGGGTGGCCATGGAGGTGCCGGACATCGTCTGGTAGGCGTAGATGCCGCGGCCGCCTGCATTGGCCGCCGAGATGTCGACGCCGGGGGCGGCGATCTCGGGCTTGAGAGTGTGGGTGACGGCCACGGGACCGCGGCTCGAGAACCACGCGGTGGTGTCGTCGCGGTCGACCGCACCGACGGTCAGCACGCCGGGCACGCAGCCGGGCGAGGAGACGGTCTCGGTGTTCGAGCCGGCGTTGCCGGCAGCGACGACGAACAGGGTGTGGGTGTTCTGCGAGAACTGCTTCGTGGCCTGGGCCATCGGGTCGGTGCAGTCGCCGATCGTGGGGTTGCCCAGGCTCATGGAGACGACGTCGGCCTTCTGGTCGACGGCCCATTGCATACCCGCGATAATCCAGGAATCCAGGCCATAGCCTTGGTCGTTGAGGACCTTACCGATGAGCAGGGAGGTACCGGGGGCCACCCCCTTCTTGCGGCCGTCACTTGCCGCTCCGGACCCGCCGACAGTGGAGGCTGTGTGGGTGCCGTGGCCCACCCGGTCGTCGGTGGTCTTGGAGTCCGTGAAGTTCTGCGACGCGGCGATCCGGCCCACCAGGTCCGGGTGCTCGGCGTCCACTCCCGTGTCCAGCACGGCGACCTTGGTGCCCTTGCCGTCGTAGCCGGCCGCCCAGGCCTCCGGCGCATGGACCTGCTTGGTGGACCGGTCCAGCGTGGCCTCGACCTTGCCGTCCAGCCACAGCTTGTTCACCGTGGAGCCAGAACGCGAGCGGGTGTTGGTGATGTCCTGCCAGAAGTTGGCTGCGGTGTCCTTGCCCGCCCTGAGCGCGACGCCGTTCACGGCTGGGAGGCTCAGGCTCCGCTGGGCCCCGCGAGGAGCCGCCGGCGCGCTGTCGGCGACGTTCACGCCGTTCCGGTAGGTGGCGATGAGCGGCAGCGTGTCGGTGTGTGAGTCATCGTATCCCTGGCGGATGAGCCCTGTGACGTTGAACAACTGCTCGTCGACCTTGCCCTCGGCGATCGCCTGGGAGGCGTCCTCCGGGTAGACGTAGAGGTCCTTGCCCATCTGATAGGTCTGGGCCATCGGCTGCGTACCGTCGTCGCGGGGCAGCACAGCCGCCGAACTGCGGCCCGACGTGTCCGTGGTCACCAGTACCTTGTCGCCGGTGACGAGCGTTACCGTCACCTGCTTGCCGCCCGTTGCTGCGGTCCCGCTGCCGACGACGGGTCTCTTCCCCGAGGTGCCGTCAGGCGGCGTATCCGCCGCCACTGAAGGCGCGATCGCGGTGACGGCCAGGACGGCGGCGCTCGCCGCGCCCAAGGCTATACGCGTTGTGGGGCGCATGAATCTCCTAGTTGACGCCGTGAACATGCCATGCTGGGGCTGCAGCCTGGCAGACATGCGGATTGCGTGGGGGCGCCGTGGGGTGGCGGATTGCCCGCATGACGGGTCTCCGTCACGCCGTCACATCAACGGGTTTCGTCGACACGGTGAGGCTTCCGATCTGGCCGGTGGGGTACGCCCGGCCTGAGCGAGGGCAGGCCGGACGATCTGGCCGAAGGGGACGCGGGCGCAGTGCACGCCGTCGAGATCACCGCCCACCGGTCGCCAGCACCGTGGGTCAACAGAGCACCATGAAAGGCGACTTCACCGGCAGGCTCGCCATCGTCGTGTCCTCGCCGCCACTCCGGTGGATGCCTCCGGCTCGATCACAGGCAAAGACTCCACGGTGAGGTCAGAGCCAGCCCGCACGTGCGGCGTGCCACCCGAGTTGCAGGCGCGAATCCGCGCCGGCAAGGTCCAGCAGACGACGTGTCCTTCTCTCCACGGTACGTATGGAGATGCCGAGTTGGGTGGCCGCCCGCCGGTCGGAGAATCCTGCCAGCAGCAAGCCGAGGACTTCCAGTTCCCCCTCGGTCGGCCACTGATCGTTCGCTGGCTCCGCGTGCACACCCGTGGCGGTGGTGTACAGCGGCCGGGCCTCGGCCCATTCCTTCTCGAAAAGTTGGACCAGGGCCGTCACCAGGCCACTGCCGTGCACCACGATGGCGCTCGGCTCGCCGCCGGAGTCCGCCATATCCAGTGGCACCATGGCGCGTTCCCGGTCCGAGACAACCATCTTCAGCGGCAGTGAGTCGACCAGGCGCAGCTCGAGGCCCGCCGTGATCGCCGCCTGAACGTCCCTCACCACCTCGGGACCGTCGAGATAGTTCTTGGCCGCCACGACCCGGAAATCGACTCCGCGGTCGAGCGCGAAACTCTCCGACAAGTCGGCATCCTCGCGCGGCACCGCGACAGGCGCACCGACGAGAAAGACAAGCAACTCCCGCTGGGCGCCGCGCTGCAGTTGATGGAACCGGTGGGCGACCTGCTCCACGCCGACGACCGCTTCCACGACGCTGCCCGCAGGGTGGGCGGCGGTACTGCGGTACTGCTCGGTCAGCATCGAGAACGCGGTCTCGGCCCGGTGCAGCGTGTTGCGCTGCTCGACGAGGAACGGGGCCAGGGCCACCGAGGGCGGGGTGAGCCGGTAGCGGGCGGGCTGGAGGCCGTCCCCGCAGTCAGCCGAGTCAGGTGCCCCCCTCCCGGCCTCGGAGGCGACCGCCACCAGGCCGCGTGTCACCAGGTCGAGCAGGATGCTGTCGGTTTCGGCCTGCTCGCGCCCGGTCTGCCGGGCGAGTTCCTGCGCGGAGGCTGTCGGGCGGGCCAGCAGTGCCGTGTAGACAGCCTCTTCGGCCGGGCCCAACCCCAGTGCCTGCAGCATCCAGCTCCTTCCTCGGGCGAGCACCGTATCCGCCTTGGCGCAGCTCGCATGGACCGAGCGGACTCCCCCCAGCCGCACCCTATCCCCCTGTCGTGATGTCACCTTTGGATGTACGCCCCTGCGGCACTCCACCCGGGACACCCCGCACACGGTCTCCCGGGGGAGCCACCTCGCTACGGACCTTCCGCGCGCTCTGCATCGCCGTGGCCCCTTGCTCGGCATCGGCGGGCCGGGCCGCGATCGCGCGACTCGACCGGGCCGTGGCCGCGCGCCCGCCGGCATGCGCTGCGGTGCACGGCGGGCGCCACTGGGCCTGCGGCCACAGCGGCGCTTGACCGTCGCGGTCGACTGGGTCTTTCCGGACTTCGGACCCGGCCACAAATCGGAGGGCGCGGGCCGTGCGCACCTGTTCGGTCCGCCGCAGTGCGACTACGCCTGCTCGCTGCACCGGCCCTCCCTCGTTGCACACGACCGGCTTGCGGGAGCAGCGGGCACGAGGACCCGTACACACGACCAGCCCTGTCAACCGACCTGATCGTCATGGCGGCGGTGTCAGCGTCCGGATGGAATCGCGACACAGAAACCTGCGGGCCTCGGCGGCACCTGCCGCCTCCGGGCACCGTCATCCACCCACATCCCAGGGGAGACCGAATGAACAACCTGGCCACGCTCCTGGCGGAGTCGGCATGGGCCGACCGCGACCGGGTCGCCGTTCGTCAGGACGACCTGGCCCTCACCTATGCCCAGCTGAACGACAGCAGCGCCCGTGTCGCCAAGCTGCTGCACGCCAAGGGCGTCCGTCCGGATGATCGGGTGGCGTTGGTCATGCCCAACGCCACCGAATTTCCTGTGACGTACTACGGCGTCCTTCGTGCCGGCGGCGTGGTAGTACCGATGAATCCGCTGCTGAAGGCCCGTAAAATAGCCTTCGTGCTGCGGGACTCCGGATCCCGGATCGTGCTGGCATGCCCTCCGTTCGCAGACGAGGCCGCCGCGGCGGCGGCAGAGGTCGGGGCCGATTGCCTGGTCACGAACCCGACGGATTTCGGCTCCCTGGTGCAGGCCACCGACCCGATGCCCCAGGTTGTCGACCGGGCGGAGGATGTCACGGGCGTGATCCTTTACACCTCCGGCACAACGGGCATCCCGAAGGGCGCCGAGCTGACCCACCGCAACCTGATGACCAACGCGGCCACCGCTGCAGAGACGTTGCTCCACGTCGGGCCGAACGACGTCCTGTTCGGTGGCCTGCCCCTGTTCCACGCCTTCGGACAGACCTGTGCTCTCAACACCGCGATCGCTGCCGGGGCGACTTTGACCTTGCTGCCGCGGTTCGAACCGGCCAAAGCGCTGGAGATCATGCACCGGGACCGCGTCACCGTCTTCCTCGGTGTTCCCACGATGTACACGGCTCTGCTCCACGCCGGGATCCCTGACGGCTACGATCTCTCCCGGTTGAACTTGGCCGTTTCCGGCGGCGTTTCCCTCCCGGTCGAACGTCATGAAGGGCTACTGGAACCGTCCGGACGCGACCGCGGAAGCCCTCCGGGACGGGTGGTTTCACAGCGGCGATCTCGCCCGTGGCGACGAGGACGGTTACTACTTCATCGTCGACCGGAAGAAGGACCTCATCATCCGTGGCGGATACAACGTCTATCCGCGCGAGATCGAGGAGGTGCTCTACGAACACCCCGCTGTCGCCGAAGCCGCTGTCGTAGGCGTGCCGCACGAGACCCACGGGGAGGAGGTGGCCGCCGTGGTGACGCTCCGGGACGGTGCACAGACCACCGCCGGCCAGATACGTGACTGGTCAAACAGCGGGTTGCTGCCTACAAGTATCCGCGGATCGTCACATTCACCGATGGGCTCCCCAAGGGAGCGACGGGAAAGATCCTCAAGCGGGAGATCGTCGTCGAACAGCAGGCGTCCCGGGCCTGACGGTCAAGGTTCCGTGGCGGCCTTCCTGCCAGGGGCGGCGACGCAGATCTTCGGCGTAAGGGCGTCCGCCGATCAGAACGCCGCCCCGGCAGGGATCGCGAGGAGCGGGATGAGTCGCAGCGCACCGAGAAGGATCATTCCGGAGTATCTGACGGGCCGGCCTGGTCGCCAGGTTCGGCTGGTGTCCCGGGAGTGCTTCGCCTTCTGCTGAGGAGTGTGGCGATCGGGAGGGCTGCTGCCAGCCCGCTGAGCAGGACTCCGGCGAGTGCGCCGAGGACGGCGGGCTGGTTGCTGAAAGCGATGCCGATGGCGGCCAGGGCGGGGCCGGCGTTGCGGACCGAGGCGACTCCTCCCATAGTGGTGCGGCGCTCCGGAGGTCCTGTGGCGAGCAGCGTTCCGATGGCGAAAGCGGCAGCTGCGAGGAGGAATCCGGCGAGGAGGGTGAGTGAGCCGAGGAGGTCCACGACGTCTCGCCAGTTGCCGAGGAGCATCCCTGCGAGCACGATCAAGAAGGTGATGTTGGAGACGGCGGCTGCTGTGGGGTGCCACGACTGTGCGGTGGGTGTGGCATAGCGCCGCATGAGCAGGCCGATGGCGAACGGTACGAGTTGCAGCAGGGCGACGGTGCGTACGAGTGCCGCGACGTCGAGAGAGACGTTGGTGCCGATGTCGGCGGCGGTGAGGATGCCGTTGACGGTCGGTGCGAAGGTGATGCTTCCGGCCGAGGCGAGCAGGACCTGCATCCCTGCGCCCGCGATGACGTCGCCCTTTTGCACCATGGCCAGTTTCGCTCCGAAGGGACCGCCCGGGGACGAGGCGACGAGGACGAGCGCGATGGTGGGGGCCGAGGAAAGGCTGAAGAGCGCTCCGAGTCCCCAGCCGAGCAGCGGGATGATCACCATGTTGGCGGTCAGCGCCAGCAACAGCAGCGGAACGTTGGTGAAGACGTCGCGCAGTGCCGAGACGGTGGCCCCGAGGCCTGCGGCGAACATGGTGGCCGCGATGAAGACCACGGTGACGGCGTTGAGCGCCATGTGCAGGGTTTCCATCGAACTTCCCCTCGGGGCGGCGGGGCGCCTTGGCGTGGTACATGTCGCTGCTTCGTCAGTCGCGGAGATCGCCGAGCCAGCGCAGGGCGCTGAGGCTCGGCAGGAAGCAGTACTCACCGCCGCGGGTGACGACGAACCGGGGCAGGGGGGCCAGGCGGCGCCGCAGCGGCCGTCGGGGAATGGTGTAGCCGGTGGTGCCGTCGGCGGATCCAGCGACGGGGTCTTTGGCGTCGCCCCCTCCGAAGAAAATGCTGTCGTTGATCCATTCCGACTGCACGAACTCGAACTGGCGCCCGAGGTGTGCGCCGATGAAGGCGAACATCAGGCCGCGGTCCGATCCGTCGTCCTCCAGGACTCCGTCGGCTAGAGGCGGGCCGTAGACGGCACCGCGCCTGATCATGCGGTGCAGCCGTACCTCGCCGGCCACCGAGGTGTCACGGGGGTTGACCCGTCGGATGTGGCAGCCACCGGGCGTGTTGAATCCCGCTGGGTCGTCCCGCTGGTACAGGAAGGTGTTACGGCGGTGCGGGTCGGCGCCGAGGGCGGGGTCGTCGCACCGCGGAGCGAGCGCCAAGGGGGCTCCGCTGCGCCAGCGGCCCATGATCTTGGCAGCGATCAGTTCCTCGTCGCTGGGGTCGGTGGAGTTGTCCTTCAGGTAGCGCCGGAACTCGGCCACCCTCTGATGCAGCTTGCGGAAGGCCGCGTAGCTTCCGTTACGCCCCAGTGCATCCGGCAGCGGGGTCTGGGTGCCCCCGAGCTCGTCCGGGTAGCCGAGGATGAACTCTCCTGCCTTCAGGGGGACTTCGAGCTGGTTCGAGCCGGGGATGCCGCTGCCTTCGACGGCCGGATGACTGACACCGTCGCGATATCCGAAGTGCTCGGTCTCGGTGGGCAGGGCGTAGCAGTCCTGACGCCAGATCGCCGTCACACCCGGGAGGTTGTCGTAGGCTGGCCGAGCCCGGTCCACGGCCGTCTCCAGGAGCAGAGGGTCGGGTGCGACCGCTGTGATCACCACATGGACCTCGGGGTTGCCCAGCGGTGCCTCCCAGTTTTCCGGGCTGCTCTCGCCTACATCGCCCAACGCTTTGGCGCGGGCGGCCATGCCCTGCCGGAATTCCCAGGCGAACGTGTCCAGCGACGAGCGTGGCACGCCGAGCGCCGCCAGGCAGGTAGAGGTGACCGCGACACTGACCCACGTCTCGCCGAGCGGGCTGGCCGAGTCGGCGGCGGAGGTCACGACCGCGCTTGCCCTGCGCATCAACTCCCGTCCGTGGGCCGGGTCGTCGACGCGGAAGGCGAGGTAGGTGGCGGCATAGGGGGTCGGCCGCGGGCTGAGAATCCCGCGTTGAATGTCGTCGAGTTCCAGTGTGACTTCCCCGGGCCCGCTCACGGTTCGCCTCCCTGCGGCACTACTTCGAGACGAGGTTGCGCCAGAAATTCCGCAGGCTGTCATCACCGCCGAACAAGGAGCTGAAGATCGTCGAATCCGCCAGGAGTATGTCGCCCGCCTGGTCACCGCTCGGGGGCATCCACAGGAACATGTTGAATTCGGTATTGCCGGCCTCGGTGAACGGATGTGGCCTGGACGTGTCGATGGGCTGCCTGGCGAGCAGGCGGATGGTGTCCGGCTCGTCGGTCGTCACCTCGTAGTGCGGCAGGTGCATGTGGAAGTTGAAGTTCGTCACTCCGTCCAGCCACCCTTTCGTGTCTAGGTCCCTGACCGTGGACAGAGGGGCGATCTGGTTGCCCTCGCGTGTCGCGGGTCGCAGGCCGTAGCGATTCACGATGGGCACGCCCAGGCCCTTCATCAGGTCTCTGACGTAGGTGGCGAACCGCTGCTGGCGGGGTACCAGGGGATCGCCGTGGTGGCGGTACTCCATTTCCCGCTCGGACAGGTCGTCCGACGCACCCACGTCATGGTGAGGGCCGAGGACCAAGCTGACGCCCTCGCGGGCGAGGAACTCCCGTAGAGCCTCAATCTCCTCTGGTTGGGCATGCTGTTCGGTGATCATGTGGTCCAGTCCGAAGACGAACAGAACGTCCGTGTCCGCCAGCACACGCTCGTCCAGAGGCGTGTGGAAACCGGCCTGATCGATGTGCTGGTACACCGGGACAGGATGCCCCGTCGTCTCCTCGGCGAAGTCCTGGAACGGCACCCAGGCCAAGAAGAACAGCTCCAGTGACCCGGCGATGCCCTGCTGGAACTGATGGAGGTCGGACCACTTGGGGTCCTCATAGGCCGGCCACGCCACCCGCCTGACTTCGGTCATGGTCGAGAAGCGGTTGTCCAGCTCCGTCGCGTACCGGCCCGCCTCGGCCGGATAGCTCCACGAGACATAGATACTCACCCGCCGGCCATCAGGCGTGTACTTCCGCGGAAGGTGCCTCTGGTTGTATGTGCGCGCGGTTTCGACCTCGCTCATTTCGATCGTCTCCGATCGTGGGGGTGCTCAGGACGGCGGCCCGCTCGCACAGCAGCGCCGCAACCAGCGCTCATTGCATCTGGTCGAGCACTTCGGACAGAGCGTTCTTGGCCCGCAAAGCCTTCTTGATCTCGTCCGCCGTCACATACGGATACTCGCCGTATTCGATGAAGCTCGGACAGTGGTGTTCCCGAACGAACCTGATGAACGCCTCGGGATTGGTCCGCCAGTCCTCTGGAAACCCTTCAAGGTTCTCGAAGGCCGTGTTCACGCCAGCCTTCGTGAAAAGCGCGATCGCGTCCTCGGTGTATTTGTCGAAGTCGGTGTCGAAGATCCCCTGATACATAAAGCGCGTGTCGTCGTCGAAGAGCACCCAGCGCAAATAGTGCAGCTTCAACGGCGCGAGGAGATGGGGATCCTGCTCCAGCGCCTTGGCCAGCGCACGACCGTATTCGCGAATGGCGTCGGCTCGGCCGGGCTTGACCGTCGCCACAATGGTGAATCCGTAACAGGCCGGAGTCCTAGGAAAAATGGGGCCGTACTTCCCCTGTTCGAGATGGTCTGTCTCTTTGGGGATGACGGCTGCCTGAGGCTTTATCTCCATGCGCGTCCCCTCCCCATCCGGTGATCGGGACTCCGTTCATTCTCCCACTCGATCATCGGGCGCGCCCGCCGAGCTGAACAGGCAGATGGTCGTATACCAGCTCACCCGAAGGGGGCTGCGCTGCTTGGGCGGCCGCGGCCGGGTCCGCGACCAGCAGTCCGAGAGTGTCGGTGATGATGCTCCGCCTGCGGCCCGCGATCATGTTCACCGCGTCGCCGAGTCCGGCGGTCGGGACACCGGCGGAGGCCTTCGCGTTCTGTAGTCGATCACGCACGCGCTGGGCACATGCCGGCGCCGATCAGCCCGGCCCGTTTCACGTCCTGGCCGACGCCTTAGTGGCCGCCGCGCGGACGGCGATTGCCGCGATGTCGTCGTCGAGACGGCCACGGCTGTAGCGGAGCAGGTCCCTGTGCAACTGCTCAAGCAGCTGGGACGGGGAGTCCGTGTTCCACTGGGCCGCGTGCTGCACCAGCGGGAAGAACGCGCCGGTGTGGTCGCGGGTCTCGGTGACGCCGTCGGTGTAGAGCAGCAGCTGGTCCTCGGCGGCGAAGGGGACGGTGTCGATGCGGTAGTCCTTCCCGAGCAGTGCACCCATGTTGATGGGCGGTGAGGGCGCTGTGGGGGTGACCTCACGGACCCCTCCCGTGCGGAACAGCAGCGGAGGGGGGTGCCCGCAGTTGACGATCTCCAGGGTCGATCCGTCGTCGGGGATCTCGGCGAGCAGGGCCGTGGCGAAGTACTCCGTATGGTCGCCGGGCAGCAGCAGGGTGTAGCGGTTTATGCTCACGTCCAGTCGGCACGCCAGCCGCGCCAGGTCCGGCTCGTCGTACGCGGCTTCCCGAAAGCAGCCGACAATCGCTGAAGCCATGCCCACCGCGGGGAGGCCCTTGCCGCGTACGTCTCCGATGATCAGGCGGAGGCCGTGGGTTGTCTCCAGTGCTTCGTAGAAATCGCCGCCGACCCGGGCCTGGGCCGCGGCGGCCAGGTACAGAGCCTCGATGTCCAAGCGGCCGAGGCGGTGCGGCATGGGGCGCAGCAGAACTTTCTGGGTCGTCTCGGCGACGGAGCGGACGTCGGCGAGGGTCTGTTCCCGCTGCTGGCGCACATGACTGGCGTAGGCGGCCGCGACAGTGGCGCCGGCGATCACCGCGAGGGTGAACAGGTGTGTGCGCGACTCGGTCGGATAGCCGGTGGCCACGGCGATCACTACTTCGATGGCTGCGGCGAGCACGCCGATGGCCACGGTTCCGACCACCGGCCACACCGAGGCGGCGAAAGCGGGGGCGAGCGAGAGAAAGCGGCTGAAGTAGAGATAACTCGGAGCCACAAAGGCCAGCACAGTGATGATGGCGGTCAGCACCAGGGGTGCCAGGAGCGCCAGCTCCTCCCGGAGGTTGCCCTTATGACGCCGGAATCCACCGAAATAGTCCACATGCGAATCATATATGCACAATTGCACCGCACTGGTCAGGCATCGCGTCAGCGCCACGAACCTCCCGCCGCACCGGCGGGTGGATCCGTAGCCGCTCGAGCAGTTCGTCGTGGACGAGACTCCGACGATGTGCACATCAGCCTCGACTGCCTGCCGCGCCACCTCCGCAGGGGTCTGGAACAGCGGGCCGGCATCGACGTCGAAGCCCAGGTCGGCGAAGGCAGTGGGCGATCACCTTCCGGCACGGTCGTGACCGTCCTGACCCATCTCGGCGACCGAGGATGCGCGGTCCGCGCGACTGGGGCACGTTCCCCGGTATCTCGGCACTTATATACGGGAGTTGGGCATGCTCGGCCTGGAGACGGCCCTCGAAGACACGGCGCGCGCCAACTTCGACCTGAGGGACGACGAGACGGCGTCCGCCACACCCTCTGAGTATGGGCATCCGGCTCGCGCCCCTTGTGGGAGCCGCTCCGGGGACCGACCTCCCGGATCGCCAGGTCAGCCACACCACCGCCGCACGTTGGGCGAGCCTCTACCGCCAGCACGGCGAGGACGGTATGCAGGACCACTCCAGCCGCCCGCGCCGCCAACCACGCCGCACGCCGGCCCCGGGGGGCGACCCGCATAACGGAGGGAGCGGGCCTTGCCGGCGCCGGGCTCGCGACGGCGGTGCGGGCCCGCAGCTGGCTGCAGGCCCGCGGTGCACCTCGACACGGTCTAGTTCCAATACCGGTGATTTAGGCTGTTTTCCGGCTGGTTGAAGTGGCCCTGGTTGGCCCGACCAGCCGGACCGTGGGGGTGTCTGGCCGTGGTGGACTGTGGTGCTCGGCTCGTTTGAGGGCACCCCCAACGCGATCCGACCGAGAACCGATCAACCCCCGACGCTTCACCTGACCCGGCCTTGACACAACCCACCCAACGACCAGAACCCACCAAAGTCACTGGTATTGGCCCTAGTCGGTACTTCCCACACAGCGGGGGAAGCTCAGGCGGGCGAGTGGCCGATAAGCGGCACAACCCTTTTTCGTGTTTCGGAATAGTGACAGTTTTCCAGGACATTCCGGAACCGCTTGCGGTGCGTCTGCAGTCCTACGTGCCACAACAGCCATCCACCGACTGGGGGAACAGCCACATGTCCATGCGAGTCCGCAGCCGCCGCACCCTGATCACCTCCGCCGCCGTCGCGGCGGCCCTCTCCCTGACCGCAGTCACACCGGCGCTGGCCGGCACCGGTGCGGCCCACAGTGCCACCGCCCATACGGCGTCCGCCTCTGCGGTCCAGGGCGACCCGCGCGACGCCATCCAGCGCGTCGCCGACTTCTACGGCGCGTACATCGACGCCGCCTGGGACGGCCAGGACCCGGCCTCCGGCACCCAGGCCAACGCGCTGAAGGCCTTCTACCTGTCCACCGCGGCCCGGAAGAAGGTGGCCGCCTACGAGGCCAGCGAGCACGCGGACGGCATTCTGTTCGCCCAGAACATCCCGGTGAAGTGGCAGGTCGCCTACACAGGATCCGGCGCGGGGCGCGCCACCACCCTGGTCACCCTGACCTGGAGCGACAGCAAGAACGCCGAGGTCACGAAGATCGCCGTACAGTCCGACCTGAGGACCCACAAGATCACCGACCTGAAGCCGGTCGGTTGACCTGGCCTGTCTGCTGCGGGACCATTCGGACGCCGTCGCACCGCGTGCTTGCCGGTGGTTCCCGCGGACCGACGGGGCACTCGGCGGTGAAGAGGCGGTCCATCGACGCCCTTGACCGCCCGCCCGCTATCGCTGCTCGTGGGCGTCTACGCCTGGCTGCCGCGCCACCTGTTCCCGGCCCCCCAGATGAACGAGCCAGCAGGGGCCATGCCTCCCCTTCACCTCCAGGGGCCGTCAGTCCAGACGCTCAACTCCCGCCATGCGCACACCCTTGATCGCAGCCTTGTCGCCCTTGGTGATCTCCACAGTGAGCGGGGACGCCTCACCCGAGGGACACCGCTTGGGCCTCGTCCTTGCGCACCCACGTCCGCAGCGACTCCGCGGTGATGCCAAGATCCGCAGCCACGGCCGCATACGTGCTCTTCACGGCCGAGGCCCGGTAGAGCGCGACGGTGCCCTTCCTGACCTCCTCAGGATACGGAGACTTGCGTCCCACCTGGACATCCCTCCCTGGACCCTCAAGAGGCATTGTCAGGGTGTCCACTCCAAAGGATCATCCTCAGTCACCGTCGAGGTCGTCCGTGTGGACGCCGAAGACCGGCGAGAGACACGGGGCGCCGGGGAGGATCGTCCAACGGCCTGCGAATTGACCGTGCGCCCCACGGCGAGGACCGTTGTCGGTAGGGAACCACGCGTAGGAAGGGCGGGTAACCCGATGACTATGCAGGACATGCCTACGTTCGACGTCGAGGCGTTGCGTCGCGGCATCGAGGAGCGCGACGCCGCGACCATGCGGAGCCTGTACGCGGAGCACGCGCAGATGACCGTAGTGGACCGGCGCGACCAGCCGAGCCACCCGCACCTGATCTCCGGGACCTCCGCCATCGGCGAGTTCCTCGACGAACTGTGCAGCAGGGACATGGAACACCGCCTGGAGCAGGTCGTCGTCTCCGCCGACGGCAGCCACGCGGCCTACCTCGAGCGCTGCCGCTACCCAGACGGCATGACGGTGCTGGCCACCTCGATGCTGGACCTGCGCAACGGGCAGATCACCGCGCAGACCAGCCTTCAGGCCTGGGACGAGGAGAGCGGCGGCGCGAGGCCGCAAGGCACACCGACCGCAGCCGCGGAAGCGGCCAAGCGGGTCGAACACCTGGACTTCAGCAAGCCTGACGAGGTGCGCACCTTCGACCACGGACGCGCGGAGATCCTCAACGTGGGCGGCGGGACCATCGGCCGCCTGGTGCTCGAGCCGGGCTGGCGCTGGTCCCAGGACGTCAAACCCCTGGCAGGAACCGAGTGGTGCGAGGCACCGCACTTCCAATACCACGTATCAGGCACAACCCGCGTCCACATGGCCGACGGAACCGAGTTCGACGCGAAGGCAGGGGATCTGACCGTGCTGCCCTCGGGGCACGACGCCTGGGTGATCGGCGACGAGACGGTCGTGATCGTGGACTGGCAGGGCGCCGTCCACTACGCCGAGAAGCCCTGATCACCGCCCGCGGCATCGAAAGCGCCCGCCCTGCAGGTCATCACAGCGCGTCACCACCGGATATGAGCCAGGCCCGTTCGTTTGACAGACCCCGTCCTGCATTATTACCAGCGGCATCCCGTACATACCGGTCGACCCGTAGAACCGGCGCTCATGGGCCCCGTCAGTCCTGCTGGCGGGGCCCACCGGGTTTCATCCGCCGGCCGCGTGGTGCGCCAACACCACCGAGTCCCTAAGGGCTGTCCCGTGGGGAGGGTGGTGCCTTCGCGACAGTGTCCTCGTAGGGCCGTAGCCCGACAGGTATGACCTCCCACGACCGGTCCACATAGACGCCATGGCGTGGATCACCCTCCTCCTCATCGCCAGCGCGTTCTGGACCGCCAACAGCTTTGCCGCCGCCTATGGGCTGGGCAGGGCGTTGGACGACGCCGACTCCTTGCCCGGCCGGCCTGAAGTGATCTTGTACACCAAGGTGCCCCTGCGCGACCTCCCCGCCGGCGCCAGCGGCACGAAGCTCGCACCGAGCCCGGGGAGCGAGCTCCGGTACCGGTACCAAGGCCTGCGCCTCCTCGTCCAGGCGAACAACCGACTGTTCCTGGTGCCTTCAAAATGGACCTCGCCTGGAGGGCGCACTTTGGTCGTTTCCTACGACAGCACCGTTCGCCTCGAACTCGTCCCCCACTGAGCGACGCCGCTCAGCTGAACACCCCCCCGGCGACCCGAGGCGTCTGGGGCAGGTGGGTTTTCCAGGGCTGTGCCCCGGTGTCATCAACCCGGCGCCTCGGCTGCCGGGTTGGTCACTGCCCCTTGTGTCCGTGCCCCAACAGCAGGTGGCTGACGAGGTCGGAGCCGTGGGCCTCGATGAACTGCTGCGTCTCCTCGAGCAGGTTCGTCACGTGCTCCCGCATCAGTTCTCCGGCCTGGACATCGTCCTTGCGCGCGATGGCTTCGATGATCTGTTGATGAGCCGTCACACTCGACTCACTGTGGTGGTGCGCACTGAGGATCACGTCCAGTGTGGTGTCGACATGCTCGAGGTTCGTGTCCAGCACGAGCCGATGCATCGCGCGCACTAGGGGATTCATGGCCGGCTCGGCAACTCGCCGGTGGAACTCCATGCTCAGGAGCGGCTGTACGGGTTCCCCCTGTTGCAGTTGGCGACGGTGGGTCTCGAGGAGTCCGCGAAGGTCGTCGAGATCGTCGGACGTGGTGTGCGCGGCCGCGTCCCTGACGGCTTCCGGTTCGACGGCCCGCCGTGCTTTGAGTAGGTTCAGCAGATCATCCGCGTCGCGGATGTCCGTGGCGGCGATGAGACGGGCCCCGCGGCTGTTGCGGCGAATCCGGGCCACCGACTCCGCCCCCTGCGCGGTGACCACGCGGCCCTTGGAGCCCACCTGCCTGGTGAATCCGTGAGCATCCAGATCGCGTAGCCGCCGGGCCATCGTCGACTCAGAGAGGTCATGGCCGGACTCGGCCAGTCCGGCCCGGATCTGTCGCGCTCCGACCGGTTCGCCGGCGTCGTTGATAAAGGCGAGCATCGCCTCGGCGATGCTGTCGCGCAACCAGCGCGGCGCCCCTCCTTTGATGTCGATCGCACTCTGCACGCATCCACCTTCCTCGACATCGCTAAGCCCTGTCAAGAAACACAAGGGTCTGTCACTATTGACAGACGGCTGTCACCTGCTCCAGAGTCCTCGTTCAAACACGCGGACAGCAGGTCCGCGGCCTACGAGGAAGCGCATCCATGCCTCAGAAGCGAACGGGCGTCGCCCCTCTCGACGCCTTCACCGAGCAACTCGACCGAATCGTCAAGGACTCCACAATCGACGGACGTCCCGACGCCCGGACGATCGTGACGGCGGCCAAGCCGCACTTCGCGCGACTCGTGTCGGACATGAGCTGGCTCGACGATCGCTACTTGGTGCCGAACCGAGCGGGCGGCGACACGACCCACATGCTGGCCAAGGCCCCCGACGAGTCGTGGACCGTGGTGGCCACGATCTTCCCGCCCCGGTTCAGCACTCCCATTCACGACCACGTGATCTGGGGTCTCGTCGGCGTCGCACACGGCGTGGAGCAGGAATCCCGCTACCGCCGGTTGGACGACGGGTCCCGGCCCGGCCACGCCGAACTGGAGTTCACCGGCCAGGCGGAGAACCTCCCGGGTGCGGTGATGCACATCATCCCGCCTGAGGAGGAGATCCACCTCATCCACAACCCGAGCGACACACCGTCCTGTTCGATCCATGTCTACGGCGGGGACCTCGACACAACTCTCAGGCACAAGTACGACCTGGAGCGTCAGACCGTCGAGGACTACCTCTCCATGTACACGGTGACGTGCTGACATGCCGACCATGGAGAGGCCACCCACCCGCACACTCGACGGCCGACTGGTCAACGGGCGACTTGCCGGGGCCGTCGCCGGGTGCGCCGCCGACGGGCTGACTTTCGACGCCGGGCTCGTCTCCGGACTTCCGGTCACCACAAAGGCATGGCGGACCATCGACGCCTCCGGCGGCCATGTGATCCCGGGAGTGGTGACGCCCGTGGATTATCTGCCCGACGCCCCCGTCGAACTGTGCCTGGACGGCATCACCACCGCCCTGATCGACGCGGGACCGGCCGAGGCCATCGATGCCTTCGCGCTCCCCGAAAGCGTTTTCGACCTGGCCCTGATCGCACGGATCGGCCCCGCGACGGAGCCGGGACATGTCCGCGAAGCCCGCGGCCGCGGTGTGCGCGTCTTCGATGTGGACGCGGCCGACCCCACACCCGAGTTGCTCGACGAGCTGTCGCACTGCACGGTCCGGATTCCGGCCCACGGCGAGCAGCTCAGTGCCTGGGCGGAGGCCTGCGCGGGCTGTCCCGTCCTCGTGGTCGTCAGCCATGTGACCCCCAAATCCCTCGGACGGGCCGGCCGAGCCAAGTCCGTCAACGGCGCCGAGGTGTGCCTCGAGGTCTCCACTGACGTGCTCTGGTGCCGGCCGGAGAGTATCTGGGAGGCCATCGCCGACAGGACGATCGACCTCGTGGCCCACCACACACCACGTGGCCCGGGACCGTTCACGCTCCTCATGGCCGAAGCACAGACGCGACGAGCACTGACCATGGAACGGATCGCCGAGCTGCTGGCAGGCGGTCCCGCTCGGGCGGCTCGAATCGATGACCGTAAAGGCATCCTGCGCCGATCCATGGACGCGGACGTCGTCGTCCTCGACGCCCATACCCCGAAAGCGGCATCCGGTCCACCAGAGCGCGGCCGCGTCAACCTCGTCCTGCGCCGCGGCGCCTTCCTGTTCCTGCACGAAGAGGTTCATGCGGCGCCGACGAGCGGGGTCGTCCTCAGCTCCCCTCTGAAAGGCAGCTTCTGACATGCCTCCTGCCCACAAGGCCACAGGACAGGCCGACCTCTCGGTACCAGACCTCGTCGGGCTCTTGGCCTCGAAGGAACCCCACGCGGTGCTCGACGTGCGGGAGCGAGGCGAATACATTCTCGGCCACATCGCAGGCTCCACGAACCTGCCGCGCGGACAGCTCGAACTGCGACTGCCGACGATCATCCGCAAGCGGGACGTGCCCATCGTCTTCTACTGCGACGACGGCCACCGAAGCTCCCTCGCCCGGTCGACGGCTGCCGACCTCGGCTACACCGACGTGCGGACGCTAGCTGGCGGACTCGCCACATGGAAGGCCGAAGGCCAAGAAGTGGCCTATGGAGTGAACGTGATTGGCAAGGACTACGGAGAGCGCCTCGCGGTGCAGCGGCGGATCCCGCAGATCACGCCGGACCAACTCGAAGAACTGCGTCAGGATCGGAACGTCCTCCTCCTCGACGTGCGCGATCCCGCCGAGTACGAGGCGGAGGGACACATCGCCGGAGCACACAACGTTCCTGGCGGGGAGCTGACCACCACCGTGCTCTCCCAACTCCTTGGCGACGCCCCTCCCGAGACTGTCGTCGTGAACTGCGCCGGCCGGACCCGCAGCATCGTCGGAACGGATCTGCTCATCAGCTTCGAACTCGGCAACGTCCAGGCCTTGGAGAACGGGACGATGGCGTGGTTGATGTCGGGTCGCGAACTGGAACAGGGCCCGGATCCACGCCCGTTGCCCGCCCCCACGGCGGCTGCCCGCGAACGTGCCGCCTCACTGGCGAGCCGGGCAGCCGATGCGGAGGGGCTCGGCCATATCGATGTCGAGCCCTTGCTGTCACGCATCGACGAAGGTGATCTCCTCTACGTCCTGGACGTCCGCACCCGGCCGGAGTTCGAGAAGGAGCGGATAGCCGGCGCCGTGTCGTGCCCGGCAGGGCAACTGACGAATTACCTGGACGACACGGTGCCCGTGCGGCAGGCCCTCGTCGTGTGCTACTCCGACGACGACACTCGCTCGAAGTTCGCCGTCCGAACGCTGCGCGGAATCGGATACCCCCATGCGGTCTGGCTCCGTGGCGGCTTGAACGAGTGGCGACGAGCGGGCGCGCTCACCACCCACGGCCGTAACGCAGAGCGGGCGGGAGATGCCGAGAGCCGGGCATCGGCGGGTGACCGAGTCGGCCTCATCTCCGTCGAGGAAATGTTCTCTCCAGACAGTGCCGTCCGACCGCGGCGGATTGTCGACGTCCGCCGGAGCTGCGACTACATCACCGGACACATCCCACACGCCGTGTGGGTGCCCCGGGGCGACCTGGAGCGTCGCGTCGGACGGCACGTCGTCGCCATGGACGATGTCGTCGTCGTGTCGGACGACCAGGAGCACGCCGTTCTGGCGGCCTCCACCCTCCGCGCGATCGGGTACTCCCGCGTTCGTGTGCTGGAGGGCGGTGTCACCGCATGGGCGACCGGCGGGCACCCACTCGCCGAAGGATCCGACGGCGCGGACATCAACCTCCTCCAGGCGCGCGAGGAAGCCGATCTCGTGGGACACGGACCCGAGGAGCTGCGGCGAACGCACGCCGACATGGTCCGCTACCTCCACTGGGAGGAGCGTCTCGGGGACAAGTACCGATCGGGCGGACCTCCGTCCCAAGGGTGACGGGTCACTGATCAGCAGGTTCAGAAAAGGCACTTGGAACGTGACACCAACTCTTCAGGGACGAACTCATGATCGATCAGCAGTCGCAAGACGTCAATGACCAGCGCCTTCACCGGGTGCTGGGGCCACTTTCACTGGGCGCGTTCACGTTCACCGCGATGGTGGGCTCCGGGTGGCTCTTCGCCGCCTACTACGCCGCTCAGATCGCAGGCCCGCTGTCTATGGTGTCCTGGGTCATCGCGGGCGCGATGACGTTGATTGTCAGCCTGGTGTACATCGAACTCTCGGTGGTCCGCCCATTGTCCGGCGGAAACATCCGGTGGCCGCAGCAGGCGTGTGGCCCCTTGCTCGGAGCGGCGATCGGCTGGCTCACCTTCCTCCAGGTCGCGGTAGCCGCCGGCAGCGAGGTCGCCGGCCTCCTGCAGTACGGCGCGCACTGGTGGCCGGCGCTCTACGCCGATGGCAGCCTCACCGTGCCGGGTCTGCTCGTCGGTCTTCTCGTCAACGCGTCCTTCACACTCGTCGCCTGGTGGGGACTCAAGCAGCTGGCACGGCTCAACAATTTCCTGACGATCCCCAAGCTCGTGATCCCGCTGGCCACGATCGCGCTCCTGACCGCCAGTGGCTTCGACTCAAGCAACTTCACAGGCGGACCAGGCTGGGCACCCAACGGCATGCCGGGCGTCTTGAACGCCGTGGTCACCGGCGGCCTGATCTACTCGTTCGGCGGCATCTACCACACGGCGCAGATGTCCGGCGAGGTGAAGAATCCGGCTCGGGACATACCCCTCGGCACACTCCTCGGCCTCGGCGCGGCGTTCGTCCTCTACCTGGGTCTGCAACTTGCCTACCTCGGTGCGTTGCCGCACGCCATGCTGGAGAAGGAAGGCTGGAGCGGGATCAATTTCAACTCCCCGTTCGCACAGCTCGCGTTCCTGCTGAACCTCGGCTGGCTCGGTTGGCTCCTCGTCGCCGACGGTGTGTACTCACCCGCCGTGACCCAGTACGCCACGACAGGCATGGATGCGCGCTCCACCTACGGCATCGCCCAGAACCGCACGTTCCCCTCAGCGATCGCCCGCGTGCATACGGGGTCGGGTGTGCCTCGGAACGCCCTGCTGCTCAACTTCGTCGTAGGCTCAGCCCTGCTGATCTTCTACGCCAGCTGGCACAACCTCACCTCCGCGCTCGGGATGTTCTTCGCCATCGGCTACGCGATCGTGTCCGTGACCGTCATGGTCTTCCGCCGGCAGGGACTCCGGAGCGACACGTGGATCAGCAGGACCATCCCCGTCGTGGCACCGGTCAGCTTCACCTTGGCCGGCATGATCGTGTACTGGTCGGGCTGGCCGGTCATCCGGAGTGGATTTCCGCTGCTCTTGGCCAGCCTCGTCGTCTACGCACTCGTAGCCGCATTCGGCCGCACCGGAAACCGCCAGGGAGCGCTCGGAGCGGGCCTCTGGTTCTTCGAGTTCATGGCCGCCATCGCGATCGCCTCACTACTCGGCTCGTTCGGCGGCCATGGTTGGCTCAAAGCCCCGTGGGACTCACTCATAGTCGGGCTGATCTCGTTCGTCTACTTCTGGCGGGGAGCGCGCGCAGGCGCTCGGTGGATGACGAAGCACGACGAGTCCACCACCGCCGAAACCATCGCTCTTTCAACCGACGGTGCCGCCCGGCTCGGGTGAGTACAGCCCTGCAGGTGGCCGCCCACACAGCGGCCACGGACCAAGAGGAGACGACCATGCCCACCGTGGCACAGCTGGACGCAATCACCGAGGCGCACCTACGCGCGGTCGGTGGTGAGAAGTGGTCCACCTTTCCCGGTGCGATCGGCGCCTTCGTCGCCGAGATGGATTTCGGGATCGCTGAGCCCGTGCACGACGCGCTCCGCTCGGCGGTCGACCAAGGCGCCGTGGGCTACATGTCACCATCGGTGAGCCGAGCTTCGTCCGTGGCAGCTGCGGCATGGCTGGCCCGCAGCTTCGACTGGCGCGTCGACCCGTCACACGTTCGACCAGTCGCCGACGTCATCGAGTGCTACACGCTGGCCATCGAACACTACTCGCCGCCAGGCTCGCCCATCGTCGTCCCCACTCCCGCGTACACGCCGTTTCTCAAAGTCGCCGCCGCCAAGGGTCGAAGGATCATCGAAGTGCCGCTCATCCACTCCGCGGATCGGTGGCGACTCGACCTGGAAGCCATCGGGAAGGCTCTAGAAGAACGCGCCGGTCTCGTGGTCCTGTGCAATCCCCACAATCCGACCGGCGCCGTAGCAGAGGCGGACGAACTGAGGGCCTTGGCCGAGGTCGTCCAGAAACGAGGATCCCGTGTGTTCGCGGACGAAATCCACGCACCCCTGACCTACGGGGGTCGACGGCACGTCCCTTATGCATTGGTGTCCGCGGAGGCAGCGGCACACACGGTCACGGCCATCTCCGCGTCGAAGGCGTGGAATCTCGCGGGGCTGAAGTGCGCGCACATGGTGCTGTCCAACGCTGCGGACTTGCGGACCTGGCATGACCGCTGCCCCCGCGCCGAACTGGGAGCCGGGACTCTGGGAGCCGTTGCCGCCACCGCGGCATACCGCCACGGTCAGCCGTGGCTCGATGACATCGTCGCCTACCTGTCCAACAGCCGGCTCCTGGTGGCCGACCTGATCCGCCAGCATCTGCCCCAAGCGCAATTTCAGGTACCCGAGGCCACGTACTTCGCCTGGATCGACTGCAGGAAGCTGGGTATCCGGGCAAACCCGCGCGACTTCTTCCTGGAACACGCCCAGGTCGCCTGCACCGACGGGACCGCCTTCGGCCATGCCGGCGCCGGGCACGTCCGCCTCAACTTCGCGACGCCTCGCCCTGTTCTGGAGACCGCGATCAGCAGGATGGGCGCGGCCGTCGCAGGGAGCACCTGATCCACTGCGGAACCTTCCCGCGAGTAGGGCCGAGCCCACCTCACCGGCCGGAGGCCGACCGGCACACTCACGTCGAGGACGTGAGTGCCATTGTGCGCGGTCTCGATATCCCTGTATGACGTAGCCGACAGGACCAGGTCGACGCCTCGTCGTCCGCCGGAACGTCCATGGCCGCTGGTGACAGACACCCACATCTCGTGATCGATGGAAGCGGGGACTCGGGTGGGGTACTGGGGATACTTCATTGTGGCGAGAACCCAGTGCCGGATAGAGGAATTGAGGTTCTTGGGCGAGGTCCGGGAACGCTTGAGCGTGCACGAACGGCTTTCGGGGCACTGAGGTCTTTTCAACCTGCGGGTGAGCTGGCGTGACGCAGGGTGAGGACAGCTTGGACCAGGCCCGTGATGCGGGTGGTCGAGCAGCGGAGTTTGCGGAGGAGTCGCCAGTTCTTGAGGGTAGCCATGGCTTGTTCGACGAGGGCACGAATCTTGGCCTGGGATCGGTTCACGGCCTGCTGACCTGTGGAAAGCGTCTCCCATCGGCCGCGGAACGGAACCCGGACCGTACCGCGGGCGCCCTGTTAGCCCTTGTCCGCCCAGCAAGGGATTCGGGCCTGGTCGAGGGCGTTGATGATGCCGTGTTCGCGGGCCGCCCGAACGTCGTGAACGGCCCCTGGCAGTGCGGGCGAGGCCCATAGCAGCCGGCCGAACGGATCGGCGATGACCTGCACGTTCATGCCGTGCTTCTTATGCTTCCCCGAAGTAAAAGGGCCGGTCGGCGGCGATCCGGTCGATGGGCAGGAGCGTCCCGTCGAGCAGGACGTACGCCTTCGTCGAAGCAGCCCGGACGGCCTCGTCAAGGGTCGGTGCCAGTGCGGCCAGCAGGTCGACGGCCTCTCGCTGATGAAGCGGTAGACCGTGCTCGTCCCGACCCCGAAACCCGTCGCGAGCTGGGCGTACATGGTTCCGTTCCGCAGATGCGCCAACACCAGCAGGGCTTGACGGCCGGCCAGGAGCCGACGCCAGCGGCTCTTGATCCGACGACGGTGTTCTCGCAGGCGAGCAGCGAGGAAGGACAGGGATCGACTGGACACGTCCAGCCCACACGGGTAGACAAGCATGCGAAGCCTCTGGTGGGTACCGGGTGATCTTGGTCGTGAACCCGTCTACCAGGGGCTTCACTCATCTGTCGAACCAACTGATCAGCTCACGAGGCAAGTTGGCAAAGGCTCACTGGCAGGTGTGGGAGCATCCCGGAGAGCCCGGAATCGACGCCGAGCCGCTGGCGGTCGCGCTGGCTCGGGAGACGCGCGCACCGGTACTGATCGGCTTCGTCATGGACAGCGACTGCGTGGTCATCGAGGCCACCGGCACTTGTCCCCTGGTGTCAGAGATAGGAGTCCCGATCCACTGGGAACTACGATCTGGCGATCTCTTGCCGGAGCTGGTGGGTGAAACGACGCAGGAGATCCAACGTCTCCCGGAACTCGGCCCGGCGGTCGTCCCTGCCATCGGTGGGCCGGGTGCTCCAGACCCGACGCGCGAGAGCGTCAGCTAGATCGACGGTGTCGCTTGCGCAGAGCAGGTAGAGGGCTGAGCGCGCCTCCTGCATCCGGTTCGCCAACTCGTTGACTCCGGGGCCGTCGTCACTCAGCTGTGTTTCCTTCAGATAGTCCAGTAGCTGAACTACGGCCGTGTTGAAGCCGATCCCGGCCTTGAGCTTCTGTTCGCGGAGCCACATGCGGTCCTGTCGGCGTGCGGTGAACCACGAACCGAACATCACCCCTATGAGGCCGATAGCGGCCCCGATGGCCACGGACAAGATGTTCTCCACGGTCAGCTCCCCCGACGTACAGCCACGCCAGGCTACAGAGTCCGCCTGCGTCCACACCGGCCGCCGCATGACCGGAGGTGCGGGCACGGTGGTGGTGCTCAGCGCGAGCGAGGCCCTGCACGGCGCCGCCGGGCTGCTGGGCGGGGACCACGTCCGGTTCGTGCACGAGCTGGTCACCTCGGAGGACACCGCGCTCCGCATCCTCGGATGCCTGACCCGCCATGGCGAGCGGCGGGTCAGGGTGCTCACCCCCACCGACGCCGTACGCGAGGACCTCGCGGCCCGCTTACCCCGACTACGCCTCCAGGTGCGACCGTTCGCCGTCGCCGACCCCAGCTGCCGCCTCACCGACACCGACCGCGGACGGGCCGGGAGGCCTTCGCATCCCATCCGACAAGCCTTCGTGTGCGTGATCGGCGGCTGGTGGCCCTACAAGGACCCCGACGTCGTCGACGCCGCCCTTGCCCGCCTCAACGTCCCCGTGCATGTGCTGGTCGTCGGCGGCCCGGCCGCCCACGGGCTGCTGACGACGTGGGCAGCCCGGGGGCTGATACTGGTGGGCTCGCGTATTCAACTGTCGCCGGTTCTCGTCCTGGGCTGGGGATGCGTGACGCCCCGTGGCCGAAAAGGTCTACTTCCTCGGGAGACGCCTCGACGGCGTGAGCGTTGCTGTTTAGGATCACGCGCACGCATCGCGTGTCGGTCACCGGCTGGGTGAGGCATGGAGGTGCCCGTGAGATTGCCTCGCGGAGGCATTCCACACATGTCAGTCGAGTTGAATCACACCATCATCCATGCCCGGGACAACCGGGAGTCGGCCGAGTTCCTGGCGCACATCCTGGGGCTTGAGGTCGGGACCGAGTGGGGCCCGTTCATTCCCGTGGCCACCAGCAACGGGGTCACCCTGGACTTCGCCGCCATCCCGGCGGAGTCGATCGTCATGCAGCACTACGCGTTCCTCGTTTCCGACGAGGAGTTCGACGCGGCCCTCGCACGTATCCAGCAGGCCGGGATCACGTACTACGCCGATCCGCATCTGAAGCAGCCTGGAGAGATCAACCACCACCACGGCGGGCGGGGCCTGTACTTCATGGATCCCGCCGGGCATGGCATGGAGATCATCACGCGCCCCTATGGCAGCCACGAGTAGACGCCGACGGCTTCGTGAGGCAGTGGCAGGTTAGGGAGTGTCCTGGCCTGCCACTCCGTGGCCTGGTTCAACCGCTCCCGGCGGCAGGTGGGGCAGTCGAACTGTTCGACGGCGGCGGCCGGTTCGGCGGGCGGGAGCGGTCCCCCGCCAGCTCGAAGCGGGTCAGCGGTGACCTGTCCCCGCACCGGCTACGGCCATGGGGCGGCATCGGCAACCTCGCCGCCGCCGACCTTGGCCAGATCACCCGAGCCGTGAAACGCAAGCTCAAGATGCTGCAGTACCGCCCCGAAGTGATCGACGGCTGCCTCGCGGGCACCGGTATGGCCCTTTGATTGAAGCCGCGCGCGGTCAAGAACAGTCTGAGCGGTAGGCGAAGGGCCTGTCGGGGCAGCTGGTGCATTCGAACAGGTAGATGCCGCCCATGTCGCCGAGCGTGAGCCCAGGGGGGCATTGGATCTCGGTGCGTTGTTCGTAAGGAAGGTCCCAGATAGTTCCCGTGGCCGGGGTGTCCTCGATGGGCAGCCACGTGCGCCAGCTCTCGCCGTCGAACTCGGAGCTGTTGATCGTCAGGAGATGCTCCATGCGCACACTGCATATAGGGCACGTCGGCCAGTTAGGCTCTTGCGTCCACGTCGGGTACCCGCCGACCTTGACGCCGTCTGACACGGAGAGGTGGGACCAGTAAGACCAGCCGGTTTCCTCCTCCAGCTGTTCGAACCTGACTTCGAGCGCGTCGGCAACCTCGCCCGGGAGGTCCCAGTTCGGGTAGTCGGTGACGCGCTCAGGATGCAGGACGCACGGGTCCGGAAGGTAGTCGTTGTCAGGGCCGGTCGGGCAGGGTGGATTGGCCGGCTGTAGGTCGCTCAGGGAGCTGTCCCGCCAATACATCTCGGGGCGGGGAACGTAGCCGCCCTCGTGGTCGAAGGGGCACCAGAGCACCTGCAGTAGATCGGCGGTGCTGGGGAAGGCCAGGTCAGGCACGTCGGTTGCGAATAGCTGGAGGACCGGGACGAGCGGGATCGGTCCCTGGGCGGGAGGGGAGAACGCCGTGCGCGGGTGGTCGTCCTCGCAGTGGGGCTAGGGCTCCGAGAGCGGCCAGAGCACGGGTCCGCCGAGCGAGCTGTCCCGCGCGCTCGGATCGCCGAGGCGCGGATGCAGGCGAACGGCCGTCTTCCGATAGTCGGCCACCTCCGGGAACAGCGTCTCGACATCGAGCGGACGTGGCGGGGTGGTGCGAGCCATCGGACATGCTCCTCACAGACCAAAGCGTTGGCTTGGCCACGACCGAGGCTGCGGTGGGCTGAGAGTAGCCGCACGGTCTGTCGGATCCACCAGCAGGCCCCGTTCTCGGCCACGGGGCACTTCGCGGTCAGCCTTGCCAACACCCGACGTCACGAGTTCAAGTTCAGCAGCCACTCACGCGCCCCCTCGATGCGAACTATGGGCGGGACGGTCGTTGAGGTCTGCCGGGCTGGTGAATCGGTCGTCGAGCGCTGGTGACGGTCGGCTGCGGACGCCACGGTTGCTGTACATCTGTGCTGTACTACAGCGGCTCCGGAGCCGGCCAGCCGTCTCAGTATGCGGGAGCCGACTGCTCGTTCACCGCGTCAAGTCCAACTGGTACTGGAGGAAGGTGCATATGAGGAAGCTGGTTGGTTCGCTCGGCAGTGGCCTGCTGGTCGTCGGGATCACCGCGGGGGTGTGGTGGAACTGGTTCCACGAGCCCTATGCCCTGGCCGACGCGCCCAAGGTCGATGTGACGGTGCGCGCGGAAAAGTCCACGTACCCCGACGTACAGGAGACGACCGAGGACGTCGACACTCTCGTACGGGTCTACGTCCAGCGACTCAAGGACAGAGACGCGAAGGGAATCGCCGAGCTCGCCGGGCCCGCTTACAAGCAGCCCAGGCCTACCGCGGCCAAGTACGTACGCGAGTACGGCCAGGCAGCGGGCGGTCCCGTCGAAGTCACCGTGCTGGAGGGATCCGTTCCCTACTTCAACCCGGTGACAGTGGCGTACAAGCAAAGCGGTCAACGGCAGGAGCTGCCGCTGGTGAAGGATGACGGGCACTGGTGGATAAGCCTCGGCGACGGCGACCCTGCGGCGGGCTTGTAGTGACAACCGCGGAAGACGACGTTTGAGGTGCAGCCTCATCTTGATCAGGTCGATCACGGAACCGCTGTCACCCAGTGAACTCGTTGAAGAGGGCCGGTGCAGTGGGTAATTTCCTATTTTATACCCAACGACACATAGTCATAGCGGCCATAATAGGAGTCGGCGGTGTATGCGTTGGCCAATCGGGGGCCGCGCCACATCATGATCTTCTCATAAGTGATGGGCAGGTATGCTGCACTCGCGGAGACTTTGCGGTTGATCTGTTGGTAGATTCTTCCCGCCTTGACCGGATCCTGTTCGGCAATTGCATCGTCGAACAGGGCGTTGATCTCCGGATCGTTGAGCTCGCTATAGTTGATGTTACCCGTCTCCAGGATGAATCGCCCGTCAACCAGGGATCGCAAGAAACCCTGACCGGTTGGAAAATCTGCAGCGAAACCCTCAAGGATGATGCCGTATCCTCTATCCTTCACTGCCCTGGGTGACTTAAATACTCCAAAGGTCGCGGCGCCGTCGATCCGGTCGATCGTGGTGGTGATATTAACTTTCTTCAGTTCCTTCTGCAGGGCCGTAGCGGTGTCCAGCTCGGCTGGTATGTTTTTACGCACGGCAATGGTCGTGGAGAAACCGTTCGGCTTGCCGCATGCCTGGAGTTCCCTCCTGGCTTTTTGAAGGTTCGGCTTGCCGTTGTTGTCGAGCACGCCGTAAAGATCGTAGGTCCGGTCGGAGCCTGAAATGGACGGAGGGAGCATATTCGGAGCGATATCGCCGCCGACGATTGGCCCACCTCGGGCCGTTTGGAGCTCCTTATGGTCGACGGCAAAGATGATGGCCTTGCGGCAGTGAATATTGTCCAGCGGCTTGACTGATTTCGGAAGGGCTGCGTATCTGATGTATCCGGTCCTCGGATTGTCCAGATGCTCCTTGAGGTCAGCGTTCCCCAGCACCTTGGAGATGGCGGCCTGACTGAGTCCTGTCCCGTTCAAGTCGAGATCAAATTCACCGCTGAGGAGACGGTTGTCCATATCGTTCGCATCGGTGACGAAAGTGACCTCAATGCGGTCGGGTAGCGCCGGACGGATCGGATCGGATTCCTTGTTCCACTGTTCGTTGCGGACCAGGACCAGCTTGCGGTGCGGGTCATATGCGGCGAACTTGTATGGACCCGATGAAAAGGGTTTCAGTTCGTATAGCCTGCCAGTGTCACGCTCGCGTTTGACCGGGGACGCCGTCGGCAGAGCAAGCATCTGCTCGAAGTCGCTGTTTGGCTCGGGCAGATGGAAGACGATCGTCTTCTCGTCAGGGGTCTCGATGGCCTGCAGGCCCAGCTTCTGTGGATCCTTGTCGTTATATGGCCCCTTGTAGGTTTTGTTCGGGTCGAGGGCCTTCTGGAGGTGGGCGGGGCCGCCGGAGATGACATCATCCGCCCAGCCCCGCTCAATGCCGTACTTGATGTCCTGGGAAGTGATTGGCGAACCATCTTCCCAGGTGATGCCGTCACGTAGTGCGTAGGTGTACGTCGTGCCACTGTCGGAGACCTTGGCCACGCCGGCGGCAAGGTCAGGCACCAGGGCAGTGCTCTTGCGCCCTGGCTGCGGAGCGAAGGTGACCAAATTGCGGGTGTAGTAGCGGGCGAAGTCCCACACGAACCCGTAGTAGGTGCGCTGAGGGTCCCAGGAGTCGGCCTCCTGGGCGGAGACAAACCGTAGCGTACCGCCCTTGGTCTCCGAGGCGTTGGCGATGCCTTTGGTGGCGGCGTTGTACCCGGCGCCGGAGTCGGTTGTCCGCTGGGCTGACTCGTGTCGCCAGTTCAGCACGACTGGAATCCCCACGGCCAGCAGACTGATGGCTGCGAGCCCAGACGTGAGGGCACGTGTGAAACCGTGCTTGCTGCGACGCCTGTACCGCGCGCTCGCCGCACCCTGGTCCGTCGGACCTGGCGCAGTAATGGTGGCGCGGCGAGAGTGCACCACGGTAAGCAACTCATCCGGGGTGGGCCGACGGGTCGGGTTCTTGTCCAGGCACTTTTCGATGATGGGCCGCAGCGGATCGGGGAGGGCGCTCAGGTCGGGGTCGTGATGGACGATCTGGTAGGCGGTCACATATGGATGATCCGAGTCGAAGGGTCCGCGGCCGGTGGCCGCGTAGACCAGGAGCGAGCCGAGCGCAAAGACATCGGCGGCCGGGCTGATTGCCGGCGGTACCTGCCACTGCTCAGGGGCCATGAACGGCGGAGTTCCGATTACTTGGCCGGTTTTGGTGTGCACTTCGCTGGCGCTGCAGTCAATGGCTTTGGCGATACCGAAATCGATGACCCGTGGCCCGTCATCGGTAATTAGTACGTTGCTAGGTTTCAGGTCCCGGTGGATCACTTGGGCACGGTGGATGTCGCGCAGAGCCTCGGCTAATCCGGCAAAGAGTTGCCACAGTTCGTCCACAGGTATGGGGCCATTTTCCCGGATATACCCCGAGAGGGTCGGAGCAGGCACATAAACCGTGGCCATCCAGGGTTGCCGGGCGTCCGGGTCGGCGTCCACCACTGGGGCGGTAAAGGCCCCACTGACTCGCCGGGCGGCCGCCACCTCTTGACGAAACCGGGCCCGGAACAGGGGATCCTCCACCAGTTGCGAGTGCACCACCTTGACGGCCACACGGCGACCTGACGGGGAGTGGGCCAGGTAGACCTCACCCATGCCACCCGCACCGAGTCGGGAAATCAGTCGATAGATGCCGATTGACCGATTTTCAATACCTTCGGCGCCATTGCCTGGAATTGGCATATCTCCCCCTGCCCCACGCTTGCCGTCGGACAGAGTACGGTGCCCGCGTACCCCCAGGAGCCCGATCGCCCATGCGTGGACAGTACCGTTACAGAAAAGCGGGATCGTGTTGCACGTAGCTGCTACTGAACCCGACTCCACCGGTTTGATTCCGGGCTGATCGTTTCAGGGTTGCCTGTGGCGGTGGTCGAGATGATCCGGCCGTTCGGGCTGGGAGTATCCGCTGGTCTGTCCAGCTCTTCCACTGTTCGGCGGTCTCGGGCCCTTATGGGCGGGGCGGTCAGGGCTTCTCAGACGGTGGGAGGTGATCCGTGCACCAGGTCGAAGAGCTCGTTGGCCCAGGGCCAGTGTTGGGCTCTGCCTGGGGCCGGCCAACTCCTCACCTGCGCCGATGGTCCGCAGGCGTCCGCGTTCGTCCGCTGTCGTACGGCGGCGTGGTCACGCAGTATCGTTTCCGCCCTGCCGGACAGCAAAACCCTGGACACGATCCACCAGGCCCTTCGCCACCGCCACCTGCTGTCTGCTGCCTGCTGCCTGCTGCCTGCTGCCTGCTGCCTGCTGCCTGCTGCCTGCTGCCTGCTGCCTGCCCGGCACTACCTCGACTCCGGCTACCCCAGCGCCGACCTGATCGTTTCGTCCGCCAAGGACTACGGCATCGCCTTGGTCACCCCGGTCCTGCTCGACACCTCCCGCCAGGCCAAGGCCCAACAAGGCTTCGCCGCAGACGACTTCACCATCGACTGGGATCGCAAGCGAGCCGTCTGTCCGGCCGGAAAGATCAGCGCCACCTGGAACGACGTCGTCCAGGAGGGCGTGGCCAAGACCGTCGTTGCCTTCGCCGCCCTGGACTGCATCCCCTGCCCGGTCAAGGAGCACTGCACCAGCTCACGAATGGGCCGCCGGCTCAGCCTCTACCCCCGTGAGCTCACTGAGACCATACGCACCGCCCACGCCCAGCAACAGGACGGAACCTGGCAGCGCGACTAGGCGCTCCGCGCCGGGGTCGAGGGCGCCATCCGTCAGGATCCGACCCCCGACGGCAAAGGCGACGCGCGACGTACCCACCAAGACCCGCCCCGAGATCGCGGGACCGCCTCGTCAACCGGCCCACCCACGAACAGGGCCCGGTCTCCGGCAGCGGCGCCGGGGCCCGGCACAGGGTCCGGGCCCCGGCGCGCGTCAGACCACGGCGGCGATGGAGCGGCCCGCCCAGTCCGGAGCCGGCTCGGTCAGCTCCGTGAAGCGGTGCCGGACCGGCTCCGGGAACTCGGCGGCCCGGCCCGCCTGCTGGTCGACGTGGACCGCGAGCAGCTCGGTCGTCGCCACCGGCGCCGCGTCGGGCGCCGGGTCCGACTCCGGTTCGGGCACCACGTACATCTCGTGCACGAAACGCGCCTTGCGGGCCGCCGCACCCAACACGCGGGTGCGGATGGCCAGATGCGCGGCCTCGGGCACGTCCCTCAGGTAGCGGATGTGGGACTCGACCGTGTAGAGGGAGCAGCCCGTGGACGCGCGGTAGCCGAAGTCCAGGCCTGTCTCGATCATCAGCGCGTCCGTGGCGTGGCCGAAGACGAGGACGTAGAAGGCCTCGCTCATGTGGCCGTTGTAGTCGATCCACTCCGGGCGGACGGTGCCGCGGAACAGCGGGAGGTTCGTCATCGGGCGCCCTCCCCGCGGTCCAGGCGGCCGGTGGCGCGCAGTACGTCGATGACGCCCCGGTCGCGTTCGGCCACCAGGTCCGCGATGGAGCGGCCGTCCGCCGCCTCGTCGCAGCCGGCCACCACGGCGTCGTACAACTCCTTGTCCAGCTCCGGAGCTTCCAGGCGCGTCCACGGCGACTTCAGCGACGGGCCGAAGTGGTCCAGCATGTGCGCCATGCCGCCCTCGCCGCCCGCCAGTGCGAACGTCAGCATCGGCCCCATCACCGCCCAGCGCAGCCCGGGGCCCTCGGTGATCGACAGGTCGATGTCCCGGACCGTCGCCTCGCCGCTCGCGACCATGTGCAGCGCCTCCCGCCACAGGGCCTCCTGGAGGCGGTTCGCGATGAAGCCCGGCACCTCGTTGTCCATCGTGATGACGGACTTGCCCGCCACCTCGTAGAAGCGGGCGGCCCAGGCGACCGCCGCCGCGTCGGTGCGCTCGCCGCCGACCACCTCGACGAGCGGAATGAGGTAGGGCGGGTTGAACGGGTGGCCGACGACCAGGCGCGACGGGTCCGCGGCCGCGGTCTGCATGTCGGTCATCGGATAGCCGGAGGTGGAGGAGGCGATGACGACGCCGGGCGGTGTCGCCGCGTCCAGGCGAGCCAGCAGATCGCGCTTGAGGTCGAGCTTCTCGGGCGCGCTCTCCTGGACGAACTCGGCGCCGGCCACAGCCTGTTCGAGGGTGTCGGCCACGGTTAGATGGTCGGCCGAGGCGCCCTCGGCGAGGCCCAGCGAGGTGAGGGCCGGCCACGCCGCGTCGACCAGGCGGCGCAGTTTGTCCTCGGCGTCGGGTGCGGGGTCCCAGGCGGTCACCTTGTAGCCGCGCGCCAGGAAGTGGGCGACCCAGCCGCCGCCGATGACTCCGGCGCCGACACAGGCGACACGGCGGACGTTCTCGGGTGCGGTCGTCCCGGGTGTGTTCATGAGGGGGATCCTTCGTCGTCGCGGCGGGCTACTTGCGCGGCTTGAGGCCGAGGGTGGCGCGGGCCTCGTCCGGTGTCGCGACGCGTGCGCCGATCGACTCGGTGATGCTCACGGCCCGCTCGACGAGCTGGGCGTTGGTCGCCTTGTTGCCCTTGCCGAGGTATAGGTTGTCCTCCAGGCCCACCCGGACGTGCCCGCCGAGCAGGATCGACTGCGCGACCCACGGCATCTGCATCCGCCCGAGCGCGAAGCTCGCCCAACGCGCGCCGTCCGGCAGCATGTTGACCATGGACTGGAGCACCCCGGGGTCCGCGGGCGCGCCCCACGGGATGCCCATGCACAGCTGGAACACGGTCGGGTCGTCGAGCAGGCCCTCGGCCAGCAACTGCTTGGCGAACCAGAGCTGACCCGTGTCGAAGATCTCCAGCTCGGGCCGCACGCCCAGCTCCTGGATGCGCCGCGCGCCCGCGCGGAGCATGTCGGGCGTCGAGACGTAGAGGTTCGAGCCGTCGCCGAAGTTGAGTGAGCCGCAGTCCAGCGTGCAGATGTCGGGCAGCAGGTCCTCGACGTGCGGGAGGCGGTCCAGGCCGCTGACGAGGTCGGTGCCAGGGAGGTGGGTGAGCGGGTCGTCCGGGTCGATGACCAGGTCGCCGCCCATGCCGGCGGTGAGGTTGATGACGACGTCGGTGCCGGTCTCCTTGACGCACTCGACGACCTCCCGGTACAGCTTCGGGTCGCGGGACGGGTCGCCGGTCTCCGGATCGCGTACGTGGATGTGGACGACGGCCGCTCCGGCTGCGGCCGCCTCCACGGCGTTCCTCGCTATCTGCTCCGGGGTGACGGGCACGTGGGGGCTCTTGCGGACGGTGTCGCCCGCGCCGGTGAGCGCGCAGGTGATGATGACGTTCTCGGTGATGGGCATGTGGGGGCCTCCCGAATTGTTGCCGCTCAGGGCTACGGAGCCAGGATCGTGTGGGTGACGTGGGTGGTGAGCGCCGCGTGCATCGCGTCCGCGGCACGGTCGGCCGACGGGCCGCTCACCGAGAGGACGTGCGTCGCCAGGCCGTCGATCAGCGCGGTCAGCGTCAGCGCCGCCGCCTGCGGGTCGGCCCCGGCGCGGAACACGCCCTGTGCGACACCCCGGCGTACGACGTCGGCGACGGTCTCCCGCCACTGCCGGTAGTACTCGGAGTGCAGCCGGCCCACCGCCGTGGAGCGCGCGGCCTCGGACCACAGGTCGAGCCACACCGCCCACTGGCGGCGCTGCTGCGCGGTGCGCGGCGTCTGTAGGGCGATGAGCTGGCGCAGCTCCGCCGCCGCGTCGTCCGCCTCGGCGAGGAGGGCGGCGCGGCCCGCGGTGTCCTCGTCCATGCACCAGCGCACGGCCGCCTCGAGGAGTTCGGCGCGGCCGGGGAAGTGGTAGTGGATCGCGGCGCTGCTGGTGGCGCAGGCGCGGGCGATGTCGGCGACCCGCACCGCGTGGAAGCCGTGCTCCGCGATCAGCCGGACCGTCTCGCGGACGATCTGCAGCGGTCGCCCGCCCTCGACCTCGGCGGCCGGCGCCGGGGCCTTCTCGCGGGGACGGGTGCCGAGCAGCCAGCCCGCGTCGACCCGGCCCTCGTCGGCGATCCGCGCCAGCTCCGCGGCCGTGAAGCGGCGGGTGCCACTCAGCGAACGCGAGAGCTTGGACGGATCCATGACGACCCGGCGCGCGAACTCGCGCTGGCTGACGGCCGCGGCCGCGATGACCTCGCGGACGCGGGCGGCGGTGTCGGCGTTCGGTGCGCCGTCGAGGACGTCGTCGGTTTCCACGGGGCACGACCCTAGGCATGTGTTGCGGAAAACTCAACATACGGTTAAGTAGACCTACCGGCAACCAGCCATAACCAGGTCGTTGCGGTCCTGACTGGCGTGACAGTCAGGACCGCAACGACCTGTGACCCCGGACGCACGGGTCGCCGCGGGCCCCTTGCATCACGGTTGAGTACCGAGTCAAGAGGCATGGCTGGAGCTGCCAGGTACCGGCCCGCCGGGCGGTGGAGCGCGACGAGGCGGCGGTGGCCGGCTGGGTGAAGGAGACCTGGCCCCAGGTGGAAGGACCGTGGCGGCGCTCGGTGCCTGGCTCGTCTTCGAGGACGAGGCCGGCTTCTCGATGACGCCGCCGACCACCCGCACCTGGTCCCGACGGGGCCACACTCCCGTCATACGCGTGCGGGGGCGCTCCCGCCGGCGCTTATCCGTCGCCGCCCTGGTCTGCTACAAACCCGGCGAACGCTCCCGGCTGATCTACCGGCCCTGCCCAGATGCCCGACCCGTCGGACGCAAAGGCTTCTCCTGGAAGGACTACCGCGATCTGATCCAGACCGCGCACCAGCAGCTCGGCGGCCCGATCGTGCTGGTCTGGGACAACTTGAACACCCACCTGACGGCCGGGATGCGCCGCTACATCGCCGAACGGGACTGGCTCACCGTCTATCAACTCCCGCCCTACGCTCCGGACCTCAACCCGGTCGAGGGCATCTGGTCGGTACTGCGGCGCACCAGTACGTCGCAACGGTCAGCGGGCGGGATTGAGGAGCGCGTTCTTCCACCACTCAGGCGGCTCGCCATGCCACCAGACAATGCCCCTGCTGTCTGGCTCTGCGCCTTCGATCATGCCGCCAGGAGGCTCGCCCAACTCGGCGTCGAGGATCTGGCCGACGACCCAGCTCACCGGCAAGTCGTCATCGATCGGGCGGCGCAGACCGATCGTGCCGTCTTCCCACCAGCCTTGATAGGCCACGCAGATCGTGTCTTCGCCCGCAGTCCATGAGTCCAGGATTCGTAGATCGCCGTTCTCTTCGCTCGGGCGTGGAACGCCGGCCAGCACGGACGCAAGGGCTTCCTCGGCTCGGGTCGGCGTAGGCATGGCGAGACCGTACCGCCGTGAAGGCTGCGGACGCTCAGGTCGCGGCATGTCCGGGCGCCCCGCGCACCGGAGGCTAGCGACGACCCTTCGCATAGCGGCTCGGACTTCGTCGGCCTTCGGAGTGCGCGCCGCGCGCAGGTGCGTAGGGCGCGGGCAACCTCGACCAGGTCATCGGATCGCGCGTCGCCGAGGTAGTCGTTGACCCCGAGGTGTTCTGGCGTCCCCCGGTGAAGTGGGCCGACGGGCTGCATCCGGCACGTTCCCGACCGGCATCGCGGTTGCACCTCAGCAGACAGCCCCGGCACGTGCCTGGGTGGCACGGGCCGGGGCTGGTTGGCCGAGGGTCAGCGGAGGGTTAGTTCGTGCGGCCGACCGTTACGTTCTGCTTGTTGTAGTTCTTGCCGTTGCCGTCGGGCTTGTAGTTCCGCTCGTAGTTGCCCGCGAGGTCCATGGAGAACCACTGGACGACGGTGTTCTTGTGGACCGTGATCTTCTCGGCGCCCTCGCGCATGCCCGCGGCGGCGAGCTTCGGCGAGTTCATCGTCGGGCGGCTGCCGTCGAGCGTGTAGTAGATGTTCGCCGGCTCGTCCACGGTGAAGGTGAACGTCGTCGAGGTGGCGGACGCGTCGGTCACCGCGAGCTTCGACGTGGGCTGCTGGTGGTCCTTGTCGTAGGCGCGGGCGACATCGAGGATGCCGATCTGGCCGTTGGAGAACTCCATGGCCTCTTCGTGGCCCTCGCTGAACGGGGGCTGGAAGCCGACCGCGTTGTACTTCTTGGTGGCCGGGTCGTAGAGGTCCGTGCCGACTTCGAAGTCCCAGCCGATGATGCCGTTGTTGTACCAGAACTCGTCGGCGCTGTTGCCGGCCGCCGAGTACAGCACGTCGACGACGGGGCCGGTGCGTCCCGGCTGGATGCCGGTGCCGCGCCAGTCCTGGACGGCGGACAGGATGTGGGTGGAGGCGTTCCAGAAGTAGTTCTCCGTGCCCATGTCCGTCCGCGGCAGCACCTCACGGCCGGCGGACTTGTACGCTCCCGGAGGCCACATGAAGTAGCCGCCGTAGGAGTGGGTGTTCATCGCGAACTTGATGTTCTTGAAGTTGTTCGCGAGCCACACCTCGTTGCGCGCTTCCGGCTCCGACAGCTCCGACGGACCTGAGTAGGTCTCTCCGGTGCAGCTGGTGCTGCCGCCGGTGTAGCCGTCGAAGCCACTGCCGACGGAGAAGTTGCGGTTGAGGTCGACGCCCCAGGAGTTGCGGCTTGCCGGGTCCGCGTTGTTCGCAGCGCAGTAGTTGACCATGTTCTTACGCTGCATGTTGTAGTCGTACATTGAGTAGTGGGCGCCGTCGGGGTTCATCGTCGGGATGATGAAGATGTCAAGGTCGTTCACCAGCTTCTTGGTGTTCGCGTCCCGCGCGTAGTTGCGCAGCAACCGCTCGGCGGTCTCCACGCAGGTGATCGGGGTCACCCACTCGCGCGCGTGCTCCTGGCAGTAGAGGAACACACCGGTCTTCGAGCCGTCCCGGTGCTTGCCGATCCGGATCGCCTTCATCTGGAACGGCTCACGCGAGACGCTCGCCGGCGCCTTGAGGCCGTCGGTCAGCGGGGTCGCCGGGGCCGCGGCCACCACACCGGTGCCATTGCTGGTCCGGTAGAGGCTGGCGGTCACCAGCGTCGACACCGCCGCGTTGGCGTTGATGGCGTTCACGACCTGGCCCGCGGTGCTGGTGATCGCGCCGGAGGCGTCCGTGGCCAGGCTGACCACGAATTCCTTGCCGTTGACCGCGACCGACAGCGGAGCGTTGTTCGCTCCCGGGTCCTTCAGCGTGATGCTGAGGTCGTTGCCGCCCTCACTGCCGTACGCCTTGGAGGTCACGTAGAACGTGCTCGCCAGCGCGGTCCCCGAACCCGTGCCGAACTGCGCCTGCGCCTGGCGGCGGTAGCCGTTCGTCTTGTACGGGAGATTGATGATCTCCGAGATGTTCGGGAATTCCTTGGCGAGACCGACGACCCGGTCGGTGACCTCGGTCGGGTCCATGTAGTGGTCGACGAAGTCCGACACGTAGTTCGGGCTCGGCGCCTTGACCGGGTCACCCAGCCACTTGGTCACTGGCACGGTGATCGTGCCGCCGCGGCTGCTGGTGACGGTGACCGTGGCGGGGGCCTCGGTGATCGCCAACGGCGCGCTGAACCGGTGGTACATGTACTCGCCGGCGTCGGTGAAGCGGGACATCGTCGCCGTCCCGCCGGAGCCGGGCTCGGTGCCCTTGCCACTGTCCCAAGAGGCGGTGAGGACGGTCTGCGCGTCCGTCGCGCTGGACTTCACCTCGACGGACAGGAACCGCTGGTCGTTGAGGCTGGTGAACCACTCGGCGCGCAGGGGCGTGAGCGTGTCAGCCTCGGCCGCGTCGGCGGCCTCGATCGCGACCGCCTGCGAACGGGCGCGCATGTTCGCGTTGTAATCGCCCTGGTCCGAAATGGGGTTCTGGACGTCGAAGCCCTGGTCACGCAGGTTCTCTGTCTCATCAGGGCTGAGGACGGCGTGCACTTCGATGCCGTTGTCGACCGGCTTACTGTATTCGGCCAAATCGACACCCATGGCGTCAAGCTTGTCCACCCCCGACTTATCGGGGACGACGATGCGCATCAGTGCGACACCGTTCTGGGCGGTGCTGGAATCGCGGTCGGGTGTGACCGGTTGGCTCGTGGGGGCGCCGAGCGCCGGAAGGGCACTCATGGTGACCACCAAGGGAATTGCGAGCAAGAGCGCGTAATGCCGCGCTCTGCGGGGACTCCTCATCGAGTTTCCTCCATCTGGCGCGCCCTCCCGAGACGGGGGTGTCAGTCGGGCGAGGCACCCAAGGTGTGGGAAGTCTGTTGGGAAAGGTAAAGCGCCGTCAAGATCTCCGCGACCCCAAATTGGGGCACTTCGCAACGGGGCTATTCACCCTGGGTATTCAGCAGAATTGGGTGATCTGAGAGGACGTTAAGTCCGGTTTTCCTCGGTTCGTGATCGCTCGATCGTGGGACTGTTCGTCTTACGAGCCGGCCATCGGCCATGCGCATGCTGGGATGCGGGCATGGGTCGAAGACCGTGTCCGAGTGACTTGTCGGACGAGCGTTGGGCGTTGATCGAGCCAATGATCACGGCCTGGAAGCAGGACAGGGTGGCAGGGTCGGCGACCGGTGATCCCGGGGCCTGCGATCTGAGGGAAGTCGTGAACGCGATCTTCTATCAGAACCGGGCGGGCTGTCAGTGGCGCTACCTGCCCCACGACTTCCCGGCCCGGTCAGCGGTGTTCTATTACTTCGGCCTGTGGCGCGAAGACGGTCTTGACCAGCGGATCCAGAGACTTCTGCGCTGCCAGGTGCGGGAGAGGGCCCGGCGATTAGAGGACCCGTCCCTCGTGATCATCGATACCCAGTCCGTCCGCGCGGCCGCCGGTGTCCCGAAGACCACGACGGGACTGGACGCCAACAAGAGCGCGCGGGGCACGTACACCGGTCAGCAGTCTGCGGAAGTCCGCCCAGACTTCGTACCCTACGCAGGCGAACATCACTTGATGGCCTCGGGGTTGAGGGGAACCAGTAGGCCCCCTGAGGGCTGGGGCCGCCAACGGGACCCGGGCGGATAGGGACCCAGCGGCGGCTGCCCGCCGAACCGGTCGTGCCGGGCAGCCGCCGCGTCGCCGTCCGTGGGCGTGACGATCTGGCGGGTCTGAACAGCGAGTTGGAGCATCAGCCGCTCCCTGGCGATGAGCTCGCTGGAGGCCGAGCGGGTGTCGTGACGCTGGAGCAGGTCTGCTGTGTCGAACAGCTGGTGGTGGCCGATCTCGACGGCGCGCCTCACCTCGTAGAGGTCGTTTCCGGCGGCCGCCTGGACGAGGCCGGCGTGCAGAGCGGCGAGACGCTGCAGGTAGCGGCAGGCAGCCTCGACCTCGACAATCCGGGCGTGCTCGCCGGCGCGGGTATCAAGCCGGTCAGGCAGGTGCTCCACGAGCAGCGGGGCTAGAGCGGCCGCCGGCAGAACGATGCTGAGGGGGACGCCGTGCATGAGTGCGAGCGTGGCCGCCGCCAGGGTGAGGGCCGTGACGACGGTCGTGGCCGGTCGTACGGTGACGGGACCGAGGCGGATCCGGTGTGCCGGACGCCTGGCCAGCCAGCGCAGGCTGAGGCGCTGGGACCGGGTCGCGATCGGGGTGAACACGGCGACCCGGTGCGGTTGTTCGGGCAGGCTGCCATCGGCCGGGACTGTCCAGTCGATCCACCCCCATCCCGTCCGTTCACGGATCAGGACAGGCTCGCATCCGGCCGCGCAACGGGAGCCGCAGCAGACATGCCCGCTGCGCACGGCGCGGGATCGTTTCCTCTCCCACTGCTGCGGCTGCTGCGGCTGCTGCGCAAATGGGCTCAGCTGCTGAGTGATCCCTGCCGTCGGTGGTGCGTAGGTGGTCATGGGGTGCTTCCTTCCGGCTGGTGGGGTCGATGCGGTGGCGCAGGTGGTGCAGCGGCCATCGCCCTCGGGGTGGGCCCGTCGGGGCGTCGGTCCGGGGCAGGTTCGGCACGGCGGCCATCCGAGGCAGGCCGGGCAGAGGTCTTCGCCGGGGGCGGTTCCGGGAACGCCGCAGTCGGCGCATTCGACGAGCGCCCGGTAGGTCAGGGCCTCGGTCACCGTGCGTGCGGCGGACGCCGTGGCCGACCGCTCGGCCGACACCCGCCCCCGTGGCTCGTCTTCCAGGACGTCGCCGCGGCGGTGACGGCTGTCCAGCGTGGCGGGCGGCGGGTAGGCCTGAGCAGCCCGCAGACGAGCGGCGATGATCGCACCGACCGTGGTGCGCACCGGGTGCGGCAAAGGCTGGTCGGTGATGATGTGGCGCAGTTGCTCGCTGCTCCAGCCGGCCTCCAGCATCACGGTGGCCACGCGGCCTTGATCGGTCAGCACCTTCCCGGTCAGCAGGAGTTCCGGACGGCTCGCTCCGATCTCGAGCAGCAGCTGGATCCCTGGATGCATCTCGTCCGCCGGGAGCGCAGCCGGCGGGGACGCTGGTGCGTCCGGCCGGTCCGTCCCTTCGGGTGTGCGCGCGAGGTCGCTCCGGTCGCACGGAGGGACGGTGCTGGTCTTCTGCTTGTTGGTCTTCTTTCTGTTGGTGTTCTTAGAGGCCGCGCAGATTGGGTCGTTGCCAGCAGGCGATGAATCGCTGACTCGATCCACTGGGCAACTACGCTGGGTGGTCGTTTGCTGTCCGAGTCGTGTTGTGTCAGCGTGAGGCGCCATGAACGGTGATCACGAGCGGGATGCAGCGCTGTCACAGGCGATACGGCTGCGCCAGCAGGGGCAGAGTGTGCAGGCCTGGGAGCAGCTGTTGATATTGGCAAAGCAGTATCCGCACGATGTTGAGATCGCCTACCAGACGGCCTGGGTGCATGATGTGCTCGGTCTGGAGGACGAGGCCGTTCCCTTCTACGAGCGGGCCCTGGCCGGGCCGGGCTTGCCCGAGGAGGACCGTCACGGCGCTTTCCTCGGGCTGGGAAGCACCTATCGTGTCCTGGGCCGGTACGCCCTGTCGGAGCAGACCCTGAGGTTGGGACTGGAGGAGTTCCCGCAGGATGCGGCCCTGCAGGCCTTCTTGGCGATGGTTTTGTACAACACCGGGGAGGGCCGAAAAGCCGTGGGGGTGCTGCTGAAGGTGCTGGCGGCCACCAGCAGCGATCGGCGGGTGCAGGACTACCGGCGCGCTATCGAGCACTATGCCGACGACCTCGGCGGCCGGCAGGTATGACCAAGGGCGGTCACTGACGGCGATGCGGCCGGCTGCGCCAGCGGTGGGTGGTCCAGGCGCGTCGGATCAGGCTGCGGACGGTGATGATGGCGTCGGCGAGGTCGAAGAAGGCGTCGATGACGGTGGCCCGGCGCTCGTAGCAGCGGGCGAGGCGGTGGAAGGCATTCTGCCAGGCATGGGTGCGCTCCACGTGCCACCTCTGGCTTGCCTGGATCGGCGCCTTCTCGCCCTTGTGTGCGATCCGGCTGTGCAGGCCACGCTCGTCGAGCAGGGCGCGGGTGGTGTCGGAGTCGTAGCCGGCGTCCAGGTGGACGGTGACGTCGTCGGGTAACGGTCCGAGGTCGCCCAGGCGGTCCAGGGTCGGGGCCAGCAGCGGGGAGTCGTGGCGGTTGGCTCCGGCCAGGACGCGGCCCAGTGGAATGCCGTAACCATCCGTCATTCCGGAGCGTTTCAAGCCCTGTTTGCCGCAGTCGACCGGGGAACGCCCGGTCACCTCGCCGCCGCGGGGGCTTTGGTGATCGAGCCGTCGACGGCGATCTGTTCGAGGACCAGGCCGACGATCCGGTCGTAGGACTCCAACGCGATCTGCTTGAACCGGGCGAAGGCGCCGAGCCGGATCCACTCGTCGCGGCGGTTGCGGATCGTGGTGGCCGAGCAGGTCGAATCGGCGATCGCCCGGTACGAGCAGCCGAAGCGCAGGAGCTGCAGCAGCTTGTCGAAGACGATCCGGTCGCTGATGCGGGGGCGGTGGCAGCCCAGCGGATGGCCCGGGTCGTAGGCCAGCCGTTCGGGCAGCAGCGCGGCGAATTGGTCCCAGAGCGGTTCGGTCAGCCATGATGGCAGTACAGGCACAGGTCTCCCCGGTGATCACAGAGCGTCGCAACTCCATGATTGCCAAGACCTGTGCCTGCCTTGCTGCCGGGTGCACCACCACGCCTATCCGCGCGGCCTCTTAGTTAGTGGCGGCTGAGATAGGTGAGGACTGCGAGGACGCGGCGGTGGCCGCTGTCGGCCGGAGAGAGGCCGAGCTTGGCGAAGACGTTGCCGATGTGCTTGTGGACGGCGTTCTCGGTGATGACGAGCCGGGCCGCGATCGTGGCGTTGTCCTTTCCTTCGGCCATCAGGGCGAGAACTTCGCGTTCGCGTGGCGTGAGGGCGGCAATCGGGTCGTGGGCGTGACGGGTGAGGAGCTGCCTGATCACCTCGGGGTCCATGACGGTACCGCCGGCGGCGACCCGCCGCAGCGCGTCGATGAACTCGCCCACCCGGCTCACCCGGTCCTTGAGAAGGTAGCCGATGCCGCCGCGTCCATCGGAGATCAGCTCGCCGCGCCCCGGCGAGGCCGCAATCGGCGAGGACCGGCGGGTAGATCGTCCGGATCACCACACGAAGCTCCGCCATGGCCTCCTCGGTACTCTCATGCGCTTCCTCCAAGAGTCTGGCCACCGTCTGGGCGTCCTCGCTCAGCGACTCACGGGCCAGGCCCAGCCGCATCGCGATGGCCACCAGCCGGGCCTCGGTGCCGTCGTGCAGGTCACGTCCGTCCGCGTCGCACGCGACGGTGACCGGCTGTCGATCGAGGTCACCGACGACGGAGTCAGCGGCGCCGACGAGACGCTGGGTACTGGCATCGCCGGAATCCGCCACCATGTGCTGGCGCTCGACGGCACGGCCTGCTTCCAGCGGCGCCAGGCGCGCACGGGGCAGGCCGCGTTCGCCGGACAGCCACCGTTCACATGGCCTCCTTGGAACCTACGCCAGACCACATGTCAAGCAGCGACTCGCCGACACTTCCCGGCAACCCGCCGCCATGGCGGGTGAGCAGACGCCAGAAGATCACCTGCAAGGGCTAATTGTCGTTCAATCTCCAAAAGGAAGGCAGATTTTGACGGTGCCTCAGCCCTCCTTCGGAGCGGCGTAAAGGACCTCTACATACCCGATCAGCCCCACGAAACCGCACATCCCGATTTGCTCGATATGACAGCAATAGGGGGAGTTAGTACGTTCAATCACGCACCGGCTGCCACAGCGGGCGCTGCTCTCTCCGTCTCAGAAGGAACAAGTCTCCGCCTCAGAAGGAACAAGCGACATGATCATGAACCGTTCCCACGCGACCGCCGCGGCCATCGCGGCCGCTGCGGCACTGACCGCGACCGGCATCACCTACGCCACCGCCGCCACCGCGCCCCAGACAGCCCCGGCCGTCGTCAAGCAGGCCCCCGCTCCCGCCTACGCCCCGATGGGCGGCGAGGGCGGACAGGGCAAGGGCAACGAGGGCGGCGGCCGCGGCGGCGAGGGGGGCGAGCGCGGTGAGCAGGGCGAGCGCGGCGAGCACGGCAAGCGCCGCCACCACGAGGGCAGGATCCACATCAACGAGCGCACTTTCTCCGGCCGCCCCGACGGCTGCATCACCGTGGTCAGCGGCCTGGGCTCCAGGAGCTTCAACATCCGTAACGACAGCCGCAACACCGTCGAGTTCTTCCGTGGCGTCACCTGCGACAACGGTGCCCCCGTCGCCACCGTCGGCCCCCACAGCGAGGCGAACAACGTCCGCACGAAGTTCAGGGACGAGGACGAGGACGAGAACTGCGAGAAGGACGAGCACGAGAAGGACGAGCACGAGAAGGACGAGCACGAGAAGGGCGAGCACCACAAGAAGTACCACGAGGAGATGGAGGACGGCGTGAGGGTCAAGAACGGAGTAGTCGGCAGCTTCCGTGTCGTCAAGCGCCACCACGAGAAGGGCGAATTCGACGGATTCGACGGATTCGACGAAGACTAAAATCAGCAACCGCGTGATGCGCATGGTGGAGAACCACCCCGGCCCGCCGTAATCGGGCCGGCGCCCTCCGGCCAGGCGCACAACACAGAATCCCGGCCCACCGCAATCGGGCCGGGACTCTCGTCTGGACTCCGGCCCAAGGACGTCCCTTCTCGGAACATCCACACCAGTCCATTGTCCGACAGATCACGCGCCTGCTACGCCATCCTTACCCCAGCGACGACCCCCAGTCTTGCCGCCCTGCCCAACGTCACCAAGGTGCGGCTGGAGCAGTGGACTCCGGACCGCGACCGGCGCGCGGACGTACAGGTCGTCCTCGGCCCGGATGGAGTGGTACGTCGCTACGCTGGTCACAGGGTGCGGCGCTTCCCCCCGTTACCTTTTTCGTGGCTCCGCAATGGGGCCTCCGGCCTTCGGGTCCGGCATGACTTCCCCCCCTTGTTGTTCATGATCCGGGGGGTGGTGTCACCGGGTCCGGAGGCATCGACGGACCGCTGATGAGGGGCTTGAGCACCGGCTTCACCCGAGCTGGAAGAGCTCTCCGTAACGTGGATGTGGCAGCTCGGTGCCCTGGCAAGGCCGGACGAAAGCGTGATGGAGGGGCCTGCACGCGATCGACACCGGCGACATCGATGTCTTCCTCGGCCTGGACGTCGGCAAGGGCGAACACCACGCCACCGCCGTCACCCCCGCCGGGAAGAAAGCCTTCGACAAGCGCCTACCCAACACCGAGCCCAAGCTCCGCGAGCTGTTCGCCAAGCTGAAGGCCAAGCACGGGACGGTGCTCGTCGTGGTCGACCAGCCGGCCTCGATCGGCGCCCTGCCGCTGGCGGTAGCACGGGACATGGGCTGCCCGGTCGCCTATCTGCCGGGGCTGACGATGCGACGGATCGCCGACCTCTATCCAGGCGAGGCGAAGACCGATGCCCCCGTGACGCGTTCATCATCGCGGACGCGGCCCGAGCCATGCCGCACACGCTGCGGGCGATCGACGGCGAGGACGAGACGATCGCCGAGCTGGAGATGATCGTCGGCTTCGACGACGACCTCGCAGGGGAAGCAACCAGGGTCGCGAACCGGCTGCACGGCCTGTTGACCCAGATCCACCCGTCGCTGGAACAGCGTGTTCACCGTCCTCGGCGCGGACGCCGGCCTGGTCGCCACCGCCCAACGCCAACGCCATCGCGCGACTGTCCGACGACACGCTCCACCCCTGGCAGTGCCGCTTCCCGACCCGGCCGACACCACAGCACCAGCCCGAAACAGCCTGCGCCACCGACCTGACCCGGCTTGATCCGCCTTCCGCGGAACCCCACACGGTCACCATGACCGTGCTCCTACAACTCCAACAACAGCTCGTGGACCTGCTCACGGCGGACGGCCCCGAGACAGCCATGAGCGCGGGTGCACCGATCCCCGCCGCCCACTACTTCGCCGACCTACGCGCCACGGTCGCCGTGGTCTTCCGAACCTGGCCCGTCGCCCGCGAGTACGCCAGCACACCGTGCCTGGCCACCGCCCTCGACACGGAGTACACCTCCCGCATCGCGCAGGCCGAGCCGCTGCTCAACACCCCGGGCAAGAAGAAGACCTTCAAGCCCTACACCGCACCGCCCGCAGACTCGCTGGCCGCCGGCGCTGTCCTGGACATCGCCTCGCAGCTCCTCCAAGCTGCAGACCCGCCCGAGGCGCGGAAGCGTCTGGCCCCGCTCGTCCAGCGACTGCGCGACGCCGACCGCGCTCTCAGCACCTACCTCCGACGCCCCGCATGGATCTCGCAGCCACTCCGGGCCGCCGTCACGGACAACTGGTCCGCCGGAGAGGAACTCGCCGCATGACCACTCGCATCCGAGCGTCAGCCCGGCCACGACAGCACGGTGAGCTCCGGCCACTCGTCCTTCCAGCGCACCGCCTTGGCCTCATAGACGTCCCGCGGGGCAAGCACCGGGTTGAGTCGGACTACGAGGTTGAACACGTCGGACAGCCCGTGGGGCGCATAGACACGCCACTCACCGTCGGGCTCCAGCCGCACCCCCAGACAGCACGTCGTCGCAGCGAACGAGCCGATCGCGGCCTCGGTGGACCCGTGCGGCGGACAGGGCACGCCGAATTTCTGCTCGTACCAGAGATGCACACGGGCCTCGTTGCGGATCTCCACCTCGGCCGGCAGCCCGGCGAACACCTCCTGCCCCGCCTTGATCACGGCATCCTCCGCCTCCCAGGACAGATCGGAGCCGTCGAAGTAGAAGATGTCGTAGTCCCTGATACCGCTGGTCGGGGGCCTGCCGGTGACCACGTTCCACACCGTCTGGAACAGGCAGCCCGCCGTCACATACCAGCCGGGCAGCTCCAACGTCGCCGCCCTGGTCATCACGTCGGTCAGAACCTCGTTCCGGGAGAGCACGGACCGCAAGCCATCGAGCTGCTCAACGAGCGGGAGTCGACCCAACATCCGTACTCCCTATCACGAACATTCCCTCTCGCAAGGTCCGTTGGCCGCAAGCAGGCATCCCAGCCCGAGAGGCGAGAGAGGTCAGGACTGCGCGCTCCGGAACGCGCGATACCGGCTGAAGGCTTCGTGGCTGTCGGGGGTGAAGCGCCACTCCAACAGGGCCGAGCCGAGCTCCGGCTCGGTCAGCCAGCCATGCCAGGCGACCTCATCGGGATCGGGGACCACGGCGTCCGGCACCACGGCTTCGTGCACGCCGAGCCAGTGAGGGCTCAAACCGCTGCGGTTGATGAACGTGAACAGCAGGCGCGGCAGCGCACGAATACCCAGCTCTTCGGCCAGCTCCCGCGCGGCGGCCCGTTCATAGGACTCGCCGACATGTGCGGCGCCACCGACCACGACCTCATAGAGCCCAGGGAAGCGCGACACCTGCTCCGACCGCCGATGGACGAGGATCCGGCCACGATCATCACGACACACCGTCACGGCGACGCGATGCAGCCAACCCTCCCGGATGGCCTCCCGACGGCTCACCACCCCCACCACACGATCTTGACCGTCGACACGCTCCACCAATTCATCCACGACGCACACCCTGGCAGAGTGCACCGACAACGCCGTTTCTCGGCGACTCGCGCAGGCCGACCCGAGAGCACCTGCACCAGGAGGCCGCACGTGGATGACGACAGTTGTCGTGCAAATACGACACCTATCGTGCTCAGCTCAGCTGTCCACAACCCCCTGAAGGAGTGAACCGCCCTGATCGAACGAGTTTGAGTCGCGACCGCCCAGAGCGCGCACGCCCTGCCCCCGGCATTAGTACTCCCGTTCACCAAATGCCCTCCGATCGGGCCGTGACGGGACCAGATCCAGCGCGTTTTTAGAGCATCCGTGCCACACCGACGCCCAGACGGAGGACACGCCATGCACCCCACGCCTGCCCCCTTGCAACAGCCTCCCGGATTCGAACGGCGGCCCGGCGTGATCACGCATAACGTTGACGGCAGGCCCAGCTCAGCACGTCCGGATGCGGGGTGGGCGGCATGAGTGAGCCCACCGATGCATCACGCGACAGCGTTCCGGGACCGCGCACCACCCCCGCAGTGTCCCCCTTCGCTCCCTCCACTCCGTCTACCGAACAGCCCGCACCCGCACCAGGTGGTGGCACCTCGCACGTGCCCGCTCCCGAGCCGCAGATGCGGTACGTCGACCTGACCGGCAGCCGCGAGGCGGCCGGCCGCTCGATTCGGATGCGGGACATGGCACGGCGCCTGCCGCAACTGGTGCGCCGCTCGCTGGGCCTCGCCTGGCGCGTCGACCGACGAGCAACCGTCGGCCTCCTGCTGTGCCAGACCGTCACCGGCGTGATGCAGGCCCTGGGCCTGGTCGCCATCGCCGGCACCCTGACCGCCCTGCTGCGCAGCGGAGACGTCTACCACCGGCTCCTCCAGGCGTGGCCCTCGGTTGCCCTGCTCGCCGGTGCCGCCGGCGTGCGCGCGCTCCTCGGAATCACTGTCAACTGGCTGTCCTCCCGGGTGGGCCCGCTGATGTCGCGCGAGGCCGAGCAGATGCTGCTGGCCGGCTGCGCCGAGGTCGAGCTGTGCGCCTACGACGACCCCGACTTCAACCGCGATCGGGAAGCCGCCGACCGCGGCGCCCAGGTCACCGGCGACCTGATCAACGAGGGCCAGGACCTGATCGCCTCGGGCGCCGGCTTCCTCGCCGGGGCGATTGTGCTGACCGGCGTGCACTGGGTCCTTCTCCCGCTCCTCGCCGCAGCCAGCCTGCCGCAGGCTCTGGCCCAGGTCAGCGCCGCGCGGGTCCGGTACCTCGCGAATCTGCGCAGCAACGGCGACAACCGGATGCTGTCGGTGCTGCGCTGGCACATCTACACCAAGGACGCCGCCGACCAGATCCGCGCCGGCACCATGGCCGACTTCCTGTCCGACCGGTACCGGCACACGGTCGCACGGATCAACCGCGAGGACCGGGCCGCTGCCGACAAGGGCGCCCGGATGTCCCTGGTCGGCGCGGTGTGCGGAGGGCTGGGGTCGGCGGTGGTGTGGGCGGCGGTCGTGTGGCTGCTCGCCACCGGCCGTATCACCGTCGGGCATGCCGGGACGGCCGTCTTCGCCCTGCAGACGGTAGGCATGTCGGTCCGCGGTCTGGTGGCCGTCGGTGCGCGCGCCGTGCGCACGGGGCTGTACATGGACGACTGGAGCGGCTTCTTGGACAAGGCCGGCGGCTTCCGTATGCGCCGGGGCCCGCACCGTCCCGAGCCGCCGGAGACGATCGAGGTCAAGTCGGTCACCCACCGGTACGCCGGCAAGGACCGCGACGCGCTGTCCGACGTCTCCCTCACCTTGCGCCGCGGCGAGGTCACCGCGCTGGTGGGCTTCAACGGCTCGGGCAAGTCGACGCTTTCGAAGCTGGTCAGCGGTCTCTACCTGCCCACGGGCGGTCAGGTGCTCTGGGACGGCGTCCCCACCGGCGAGGCCGACCCGCAGGCGCTGTGGCAGCAGGTCGCACTCGTGCCGCAGGACTACGCGCGCTGGCCGCTGACGGTGCGCGAGAACGTGACCCAGGGACAGCCCACGGCGCGCGGCGACGCGGCGGTCCGCGAGGCGTGCGAGGCGGCCGACGCCGACGAAGTCGTCGACAAGCTCGGCGCCGGCCTGGACACCCTCCTGGCCCGCGAGTGGCTCAACGGGGAGGAGCTCAGCGGTGGTCAGTGGCAGCGCATCGCGCTGGCGCGGGCGTTCTTCCGCCAGGCCGGTCTGCTGGTCCTCGACGAGCCGACGGCGAACCTGGATCCCCGCGCCGAGTACCGCATCTTCCAGCGGCTTCGGAAACTCGCCCGGGACCGGGCGGTGCTGCTGGTGACCCACCGCATCACCAACGTCGCCGTCGCCGACCGCATCGTGGTCCTCGACGAAGGCAGGATCGTCCAGGAGGGCACCTACCTCCGGCTCTCCCAACAGCCGGGCTTGTTCCAGCAGTTGCTGTCCTACCAGATCACGTCCGAATCGGACGGCGAGAAGCGCGAGACCCCAGTATGAGCGGCCCCGGCGCCACCTCAGTACGCCCCACCAAAGCGGCCGCGCCTACGGCCGTGGACGTCCCCCGCCCCTCCTACCCCGTCCCGAGGTGATGACGTGCCGCTCACCCATTCCCACATCCGCGCGACCGCCGAGGCGTACCTGGCCCGGCATCCGCACGAGCGGGCATCCCTCGCCGGGCTGATGTCCCTCCTGGAGGGCGCCGACGACCCGGCCGGCCGTGCCACGCTCCCCGGTCACGTCACTTGCAGCGCGGCAGTCATCGACCGGGAGCAACGCGTTCTGCACATCGGCCACAAGGTCACAGGGCTGCTCCTCGCTCCGGGCGGCCATGTCGAGGACGACCGGACCCTCCTGGCCGCGGCGCTGCGGGAAGTGTGCGAGGAGACCGGCATCTGGCCGGGTGACCTGTGCCTGGCTCCGCAGTTCCTCGGCGCTCCGATCGACATCGACGTCCACGGCATCGACGCCAACCCCGCCAAGGGCGAAGGCTCGCACCAGCACTTCGACTTCTGCTTCGTCTTCTACCTCGTGCCCGAGCAGCATCCGCAGCTCAGGTTGCCGGACGATGAGGTTGCCGGCGCCCGGTGGCTCGAGTTCGGCGACGTCAGGTCCCCGACCTTGCGCGCCAAGCTCCTGGATGCCAGAGACCATGGCCTCGACGGGCGGCCGGAGCCCGTCAACGCCTCCGCTCTGATCCACGACGGCCACGGCAGATACCTGCTCCACCTGCGGAACCAGCGTGAAGGAATCTGGGCCCCTGGCACGTTCGCTCTCCTCGGGGGCGGCCGCACGATGGAGGACGTCAGCCTGGAGGCGACCCTGCGGCAGGAGCTCGCCGAAGAGGTCCCGGGCCTGGAGATCGATGACCTGACGCTGTACGCCCTGGAGGAGGAGACGAGCGTCGACGGCTTCGCCGTGCCGATCCAGGTCTTCGAGGGCCGCTGGCGCGGTGATCCGGAGACCGTGGATCTGCAAGAAGGGGTGCTGCCGCGGTGGTTCGCCCCGAACGCACTGAAGCAGCTGCACCTGAGTCCCGGTCTAGGTGACCTGATCCGCCGGCACGCGGCCGAGAATCCCCCCGTCAGTCGCCCGACGGCCAGGGCCCGGCTGCTGCGCGACGAAGCGCCGGAGGGGACCGAGCTCCACATCGTCGGGGTCCACCTCTACCTGGAGGACGACCACGGCCGGATCCTCCTCGGCCTGCGCCACCCCGACTCGGCCTACGCGGGCAACACGTGGCACTTCCTGGCCGGGCACTGCGAGCGGGAGGAGGCGATCAGTTGCCTAATCAGGGAGGCCCATGAGGAGGCCGGGCTGATCATCGAGCCGGGCGACGTCGAGCTCGTGCACCTCGTCCACCTCGTGGACTCGCCGTCCGCTCGCCCGCGTATCGGCCTAGTCTTCCGGGCCCGCACCTGGTCCGGCACACCTGCCGTCCTGGAGCCCGACCGGTGCGTGGAGTGGCGGTGGTGGAACCCCAAGGATCTCCCGTCCGCCGTCGTGCCCTACACCCGCCAGGCCATCGACGGGGTGCTCGCTGGACACCTGTACTCGCAGATGGGGTGGGACAGGCGATGAGCACCCTGGACGCGAACCGCACGTGACGCTGTTCGAGCTGAACGCCAGCGTGGAAGCGGCACCGCTCTACCGCGAGTTCGTCTTCACGAGCAGCCCGGCACTGATGCGGATGACACGGCTCGCAGAGCCGACCGCCGCGAGCACCACGGACAACAGCACCACGTGGCTGCCGCCCGAGCAGTACGCCGAGACGGTCCTGAAGGCCACCGCGTTCGCGTGCCTTTACTTCACCGACGAGGGCGACCGACCGCTCCAGCTGCACTCCGTCTACTCCCCCGCGCATCCCTGGCAGTTGGTCGGCGGAACGATGGACAAGGGCGAGCGGCCTTGGGAGACGGCTGTGCGCGAATGCCGAGAGGAGACCGGCCTCGCCGTGTCCGGGCTGCCCCGGCTGCTGGCCACCGTGTACGGGCTGCCGGGTGCCCAATGGCCCTACGACACGATCGGGATGGTCTTCGACGGCGGCTGTCTCGTGGACGACTACCTGAGCGGCGCACTCATCCACGTCTAGCGGTCGCCCTCCGGGGCGATCGATGGTCGCAACGGCACCAAAGCAGAAGAATTGGGAGACGCGCTGTTCGCACTGGCGGTAGCCGACGCGAGCGGCCGAGGACCGCAACAACGCGGACTCCCAGACGTGGAGCGGTTTCGGTGGTGTGGCGGCCAGCCTCCGGGGCGACCGAGTGAAGCCGCCTGCGGTGGACCCATCAGCACGGTGCAGCCGGACGTGCGCCTGGTGGACATCCCCATCCGTATGCCCGCGCTGGACGGCCTGGATGCGCCCCGGGATAGCCGTAATCAGGTCGCCCTGCGGAGTGGCCCGGGGTCACTGTTGACACCGGAAGCATACTCAGGCGGGTGAGGAGTCCTTGCCGTGCGGTTGCGGCGGCCAGGCTCGGCGGACGGTCGGGTCCAGCAGGTAGAGCTGTTGTTCGTCCTGGGCAAGGACGTCGAGCATGCGCAGCTTTTCCAGGGCCTGTTGCAGTGCGGGGTGAGAGTCCTGCAGGAGTTCCACCAGGTCGTCCCATGGCAGGGGTTCGTCGAGGGCGGCTAGATCGGTCAGGAGTGTGCGCATGTCAGGGGATGCCGTGAGACCGAGGCCGTCTAGGGCGTGTATCGAAAGTGTGGGCCGGGTGTCGGGCTGGGCTACGAGTTGGTTCTCAGCGAGGTCCAAGTCCCGTTTGTCCGTCGATGAGTTCGCGGACGATGTCCAGATGGCCGGCGTGCCGTGCGGTCTCTTCAATCACATGCAGGATGATCCCGCGTAGATCGGCGAGTTCGTCTCCCATGGGTTCGGGGTGACGACCCCGCGGGGGTGCCGACAACGGGGTGCGGGCGATCACTGCGTCGGAACGGCGGCACTGGTCGTCGTAGAATGCGAAAACCACCTCCGGCGCGCGCGGTGTCGTCAGCGGGGCAGGGGCATCGGACCATGGCAACGGCTCGGCCGCTCCGGTGACGACCTCCTCGAACCAGTGCTTCTCCGCGTGCCCCAGATGTTCTATGAGACCGAGGGGCGTCCAGCCGGACGGCAGGACCGACGTGGTCAGTGCCTGCATGTCGAGCCCGTCGACAATGGCCAGCACGCCGGCTCGCTGTGCCGCGAGAAACGCCGACAGAATCTTCTTCTCTTTGCTGTCTGTGTTCATGCGCGCATGGTGCCAAGAGGCACTGACAAGCACGGGAGCAAAGCGCCGACCGCTCGACGGCCGCAGGTCACAGCCACTCGTTGATGGCAGCGACGAGGACGGTCGCTTCGTATCGGACCGCGAGTTTGTCGTAGCGCGTGGCGACCGTTGCAGATCGTGGGAACGCGGCGGCCCTGACGAGCCTGTGCGAGTGCTGCGTCCAGGAGGATCGGCCAGCCCCCGGTGGCGTCCATGAGACGGTTGCGGGCTTCAGTCTCGGCGAAGGGTGCGAGCGCCTCCACGTCGGTGGCCCAACTGCTGATTCCTTCGAGAGTGACCCGGCGCAATGGGATCAGGGCGTTGTCAGGATCGAATTCCGCAGCGAGGACGAGATGCTCGTCCTCGCAGGCGTCGGCGAGGGCGACGACGGTCCGAGTGACACCCGAGGGCGGCTGGATCGTCTCTGCCTGCCGGAGGCTGGCCCTGGCCTTGTCGCGGGTCTCGACCAGACCGTCGGTGTAGAACACGAGCGTGCTGCCCTCCGGCAGTTCCAGCTCCACGGCCTCGGAAGTGATGCCCATCCCGAGGCCGAGAGGGGCTCCTGCGGGCAGGGCGGGGAAGGTGACCTGCCCCTGTGGATCGGTGATTCGGGCGGCGGATGCCCGGCCCGCGCCCTCGTGCACCGTCGTGTGGCCGGGTCATAGACGGCGTACAGACAGGTAACGCCCAGGGCCACGAGGGCCTCGTCCGGACCGTCGGCGTCTTCCTCGGCCAGCCTCGGACCATGTAGTCGAGGTGGGCCAGCAACGCGTCGGGAGGCAGCTCCAGGTCCGCAAGTGTGCGCACGGCGGTACGCAGCTGACCCATGGTCGCCGCGGCTTTGATGCCGTGTCCGACCACATCCCCGACCACGAGGGCCATCCGCGCGCCGGACAGCTCGATCACGTCGAACCAGTCGCCCCCGACGCCGGCGTCGGAGTCGGCGGGCAGGTAACGCGAGGCCACCTCGGCCGAGACACCCCGGCCAAACGGCGTGGCAGCAGGCTGCGCTGCAGCGCAAGGGCGGCAGTGCGTTCGCACGCGTATCGGCGGGCGATGTCCAAGCACAGCGCGGCCCGGGTTACGAGCTCCTCGGCCAGGAGCAAACCATCCTCCTGGAACGGTGACAGGTTCTCGGTTCGGATGAACACCGCGACACCCAGCACGCGACCCCGCGCCCGAATGGGCACAGTCAATCGAGAGTGCATCCCGTTCTCCCGGACCTTCTGCGCCCGCGCCGGGTCGTGGCAGGGCCTCGTCAAAGTTCGACCTTGCCTTGTTTGCCGGCATCCTTCTATCGCGAGACCGGACTCCAGATCTTCATGTCCGGGGCGTCCAATCGTTCGCAAGGAGGCCGAGGATGGCTTCGTCTGCGTATGTGCCGTAGACCCAGGCGGAGCGCCGCAGCGTTCCCTCCCGCGTGAACCCGGCTCTGGTTGCTGCCGCGAGCATCGGGGTGTTGTCCGTGAGTGTCTCGATCTGCAGGCGCTGTAGTCCGCGTACGGCGAATCCGTACTCGCACAGCGTGTGCAGGACATCGACGGCGAGTCCGTGGCCGCGGAATGCGGGTCGCAGGGCGATCCCGATGTGAGCCGCCCGGTTGTGTGTGTCGATGCGCCAGAGCAGGGCCTCGCCGACCAGCTCTTGCGTCTCCAGCTCCACAACGGAGAAGCACGCTGCCTCATCCGACGGTTCGGTCACGGCGAAGGGCGAGAGACCCGAAGTTGGTGGGATGGGTCGCCACGGGCGAGAGTCGGCGCGTGACCGTGTGGCCACGTCGTCGTAGAGCTCGGAGTGCAGAACTAGGACGTCGCTTTCGTGTCGGGCACGCAGCCCGATCTTCTCGCCATGTATCACGGGGCATTGCTACAAGAGGGGCTGCAACCGTTCAACCGAGTTTCCCCATCCGATCGACAAAGGTGGTGGCCATAAAAGTCCGAGGAGCGTGAGCGGTCGCCGGGGGTCGCGGGCGTTGCTGAGCAGGCCGGCCGGGATGTTGGTCACGCGCCGATGGCCAAGTTGCGCCAGGTGGCCATCGCGCGGGGTGCATTGCCGGTTCGCAACTGGGAGGCGTCCTCGGCGAAGGCGGTGTCGCGGATGTGGTGCAGGGCCTCTATCTGCCAGTGTCCTCGGATCAGCCGGCGAGCCGGCGGGCACGGCCCGCTCGGCCGTGAGGCTGGTGACCGCGTACACGGTCTTGAACGTGGTCTTGCCGGCCTTGCGGTCCGTTCGGCGCCGCTTGATCTGGATGGCCTGGCGGGCTCCGGGGAACAGCAGGTTGTTCACAGTGGCGACCTTGATCCGGCGGATCTCCGAGCGCCCGTGGCCGACGCCCCGGACGCGACACTGCAGCGGAATGTCCTTCCTGGGAAGCGACTTGAGTTGGTCGCGGAGCTTCTTCATGTTGCCTTTGACGATCAAGATGTAGTGCGCCTGCCGCCCGAGGAGGTAGGCGGCGTGCTCGTGCTGGGTGTGCAGCGCGTCGGCGGTGACCACGACTCCGGCCAGGTCGGCGACAATGTCGAGCAGCGGCTGGAAGCAAGTGATCTCGTTGGTCTTGTCGCCGACATCGAGCCGTGCCAGCACCAGACCGGTCGCATGCTCCAGGGCAGCGAGAAGGTCGATACTCCGGCCGCCTGCCCTGGCGGCGCCGCGCAGGCTCTTGCCGTCCACGGCCAGCGCGCGGGGTTCGGCCGTCACGGGGCGGCGGTCAGAGAGCCACTGGCCGACCACCCGGTCCAGCGCGTCACCGTCAACGCGGGCCAGCAGCCGCCGCACAGCGGACTCCGAGGGCAGCTGCCGCCCGGGCAGCACCGGATCCGGCGGGACGCCGAGCTGTCGGAGCACATGGGCCGGCGTGTCGGCGATCCACTCGCGCCCACCGCCAAGATCGAACTCGCCCCGGCCAGCACCGCGCACGCGGTCAGGGCGAGGACGACCACCAGGGCGTGCCGCACGCCGCGCGGATCGAGCGGGTCCAGGCTCAGCCAGCCGCTCCAGCAGACCGGACACTTCCCCGGATGCGGCCTCCGGCTGGTCGCGGAGCCGTACTTGAGGCAAGCCTGCCACCCATGGGAAGTCCCGCCGAGTACTTGACCGGCCCCCGCTGCCGAGAACCGTCCACCCGGAGGCTGGATTGACACGCAGCCGGACGGCTGCCTAATGTGATGTGCAGCTGATTGGGTGCATATCTGGGGGTGCCGATGGACGAGGTCTTCAAGGCGCTGGCCGACCCGAGCCGGCGCCGACTGCTGGACAGCCTCAATGCCCGCAGCGGGCAGAGCCTGCGGGAGCTGTGTTCAGGGCTGGACATGGCGCGGCAGTCGGTCAGCAAGCACCTGGCCGTGCTGGAGGCGGCCAACCTGGTGACCGTGGTACGCCAGGGGAGGGAGAAGCTGCACTACCTCAACGCCGAGCCGATCAACTCCATCGCCGAGCGATGGATCAGCCGTTACGACCGCGAGCGGGTGCGCGCACTCGCCGACCTGAAGAACGCACTGGAGACGACAACCGTGGACAGCAACGCCTTCGTCTACACCACCTACATTCACACCACGCCGGAGCAGCTCTGGCGCGGCCTGACCGACCCCGCCTTCACCCGCCGCTACTGGGGCGTGGAGTTCGACTCCGACTGGAAGCCGGGATCCCCCATGTCCTGGACCGAACGGGAGACGAGCACCTCCCACCCCGACCAGGTCGTCCTCGAATCAGACCCCTACCGCCGCCTGTCCTACACCTGGCACACCTTCACGCTCGAGTGGGCCAAGGCCGCAGACGTGAGCGAAGAGGTGCTCGCCGAACTGGCCGCGGAGCAGAGGTCGAAAGTGAGCTTCGACATCGAACCCATCGGCGAGATGGTCAAACTCACCGTCGTCCACGACGGCTTCCAGCCCGATAGCACCCTGCGGACGATGATCCAGCACGGCTGGCCCGCCCTGCTGTCGAGCCTGAAGACCCTCCTTGAGACCGGCGAACCGCTTCCAGCCTCCGAGTCCGACCGCCAAGACGCCTGAGCCAGCCGCCGCCAAGCTCGGGGGCGCACGCCGGAGGGCTCGCGATCACCATCGGGTTCAGGCTAGCTCTGCGGCCCTCCTGATGAAGAGATCCCAGTGGCCGGGCAAGCGTGGGAGCGCTGATCCGGTCCACGAGTGTCGACAAACGATGGCACCCTCAAGTGATCAACGCACCAACCCCCAGATGATCATGTGGTCGTCGAGGCACAGGTGCGTGACTACGGGTTTTCGCCGGCTCAGCAGGACGAGATTGGGAAAAGGGGGACCGCGATCCGGGCCGGTCGCGCCCGGACGCCCTGGCGGCCGAGCCGGACGACCACGCCATCGGCCGCTCGCGCGGCGGCCTGACCACGAAGATCCACCTCACCGTCGACTCCTCCTTCCATGTCCTGGCCACGGCCGTCACCGCTGGGCAGCGAGGTGACGCCCCGCTGTTCACCGAGGTGACGAATCGCATCCGTATACCCCGGACCGGCGGGGGCCGCCCACGGACCCGGCCCGTTCATGTCCTCGCCGATCGGGCGTACTCCTCCCGCGAGATCCGCGAGTACCTGCGCCGGCGGCAGATCACGCACACCATTCCGGAGAAGCGGGACCAGATCGGACACCGACTCCGCCGGGGCTCGGCGGGCGGGCGCCCGCCCGGCTTCGACCGCGAGGTGTACAAGCGCAGGCACAAGGTCGAGAATCGGATCGGCTTGCTGAAACAGGCCCGCGGCGTCGCGACGCGCTACGACAAACTCGCCGTCCGCTACGAAGCCACCGTCCAGCTCACCCTCATACGGCAATCGCTGTGACCTCATCTCATGCAGAATCCCGGCCAGACCACGGACCGTCCGGCACCAGGGTGCCGAGCACAGTCAGCAACTGCGGCGGCTCAACCGGGTCCGGCAGTGAGTCCAGATCCGACCATGCGACCCAGGCGTGCGTGTCCAGGTTGGCCTGCTCGTCGGGGAGCAGGCCGGTACGCACCAGGGATGGTTGCTCTTCCGCAAATTGAGCGACGAAGAAATGCTCCGTCCCGATGTGCCGCTTGCCGTTCCACTGCACATCACGGTCGACGAGCACCGACCGGTCAAGGACGGCAGCCGGGTCGAGTCCGGTTTCCTCGATCAGCTCACGTCGTGCCGTCACCAGCGGCGTCTCGCCAAGCTCGATGCCGCCACCGGGCGGCTCCCATAGCCATGTCCCGTCGAACGGATCCCGCCAGTGCAAAAGAAGCAGGCGGTGGGCAGCGTCCAGGCAGATGACCCGGGCGGCGGGCCGGTGCGTTGTTTCCACCGCCCTGACGCTATGCGGTACCCGAAATGTCGATCAACACCTGTGTTGATCGACATCTCAAACACAGCCTAGGCGAGGCGGCACCATGACCCGCGCACCGGCAGCCCTCACCGAGCAGAACTACACAGCCCGCATGTGTCGGGCCGCCCGCAGCGTGGCCGACGCCGGTCTCACCTTCCTCAACATCAGCCTCAACGCACGCAACGAGTGCCCCTGGCAGTCCGGGTGGAAGCTACTCGGCCGCACGACGCCCGACTGCTGACCACAAACGGATCGAGCATGGGCGGAGCCCGGCCGCCCTGCGCAGTAAGACACCGGACAGTTACACGTCGGGGCTTTCAGCAGCGGGCCGACGCCGCCGAAGCCAATGCCGCCGTCTCCGGCATGACCTCCTCCGTCGCCCACACCGCCTCGCCCCACTACGCCATCCTTGGCGACTGGCTCGGACTGCCCGCAGCCCGGCGGCGGCTGCACTACCTGCGCCCAGCGAGGCGTTTAGCGTCTCCGCCCGTCCGGCGGCGACGATCCAGGACTCCGGTCCCGGCACAGCGCGTTGCCCCGCCCTGAAGGACGGGTATTCCTGCCACGGCCGGCTGACCGTCTCAGTGGGTTCCTGCTTCCTGCCCACCGACGCTTCGTGATCCGGTCCAGAGCCGGGATGTGGGGCCGCCTGCAAATGGCAGTGCTGCATCGGCTCGATGACGCCAGCCTGATCGATGAGTTTACCGAGCGGACACCCAGTACGGCCCGGGAAAGGGCGAGGTGCGGGGGATGACCGGCACGGCGGCATCATCAAGGTGGGCGTCCAGGGTCAGCGCGGTGTTGATGAGGGTCAGGTGGGTCAACGCCTGGGGGAAGTTTCCCAACTGTTCGCCGGTCAGCCCGATTTCCTCGGCGTACAGTCCGAGATGGTTGGCATACGTGAGCATCCTCTCGAATACGAGCCGGGCTTCTCGAAGACGACCCGCGCGAGCGAGGGCTGCGACATACCAGAAGCTGCATGCGGAGAAAGTACCTTCGGTACCGCGGAGCCCGTCCGGGGAAACGGCCGGATCATAGCGGTAAACGAGATTGTCAGAAACCAGATCCTTCTTGATCGCGTCCAATGTAGACTTCCAGCGTGGGTCGTGGGGCGCGATAAACCCCACCGCCGGCATGACCAACAGGGAGGAGTCCAGGACGTCACTGCCGAGGTATTGCGTGAACGCGGCCCGCTCCCGATTCCAGCCGCGCTCCATAACCTGCAAGTAAACGGCATTTCGGTGGTGGATCCATCGGCCCTGCTCGGCCGGACGACCTCTGGCGGCTGCCATGCGGATGGCCCGGTCCAAGGCAATCCAGGTCGCGACCCGCCCGTAAGTGAAATCCTTGTCCCCGCCACGGGTTTCCCATATACCCGCCTCGGGCTGCTCCCAGTTGTCGCACACCCAGTCCACGATGTGGGTCAGCGCCTGCCAGTTCGCGTAGCTCGTCTGCAGACCACGCTGGTCGGCGTGTTGGAGGCAGTCCAGCACCGAACCGTAGATGTCGAGTTGCAACTGGTCGGCGGCGCCGTTGCCGATGCGTACCGGAGCGGAGGCCCGGTAGCCTTCCCAATGGTCCAACGTCTCCTCTCCCAGATTCCCTGAGCCATCCACCCGGTACATGACTTTCAGAGGGTGTCCCCCTGCACCGGCTTGTTCCCGGACGCGGTCACCCATCCAGTCCGTGAATGCGACGGCTTCCTCGGTGAAGCCCATCCCGAGCAAAGCGTGCAGGGACAAGGCGGTGTCGCGGACCCAGGCGTAGCGGTAGTCCCAGTTACGCTCGCCACCGATCTGTTCCGGCAGGCTGGTCGTGGGAGCCGCGATCATGGCCCCGGAGGGGGCATAGGTCATGAGTTTGAGTGTCATAGCTGAGCGGTTGACCATCTCTCGCCACCGACCTGTATACCGAGAATGCGCCAACCAGTCCTGCCAGAAGTTGACAGTGTCCTCCAGAATCCGGTCGCACTCCTCCAGCGGGATGATGCGGGGCGGACCATCGGGGTCCGTCTCCAGCAGCACCCCGCTGGCGCAGCCGGCCCTCAGCCTTGCAGTCAAATGCAGCGCGCCCTCGCGGATCCGCCCTTCGCCTACACACTTGTCGCCGAGCGAATGTACGGCTAGACGCTCATCCCCGTTGGCGAATTCCCACCCCTCTGCGGTCGCGGTGATCTCATGCGGTTGCCGTGCGTAGTCGAACCGGGGCGCGATCTCGATGTCGAACGTCATGTCGCCGCGCGCGCACCGCACTAAACGTACCAACTGGTGGTTCTTCGTCGGCTTGCCCGTCAACGCGGGCATGAAATCGATTACCACACCCACGCCTTGCTCGGTGAGGAATCTGGTGACCAACACGCAGGTGTCCGGAAAATAGTGCTGCCACTTCGCGTACGTCTGTACACGAGGACTGATCTTGCAGTGGCCACCATTCTCGCGATCGAGCAGCGCTCCGAAGATACTGGGCGAATCGTATCGCGGACTGCAGAACCAGTCGATCGTTCCCTCGGTGGAGACCAGTGCGGCCGTCTGCAGATCACCAATGAGCCCGTGGTCCGAAATCAGCGGGTATTCGTCCATCGAGTTTCACGCCTTTCGCCCGGTCGTGTCGCCCAACGAGCCGCGTCTGTGGCGGGCCGTTCTCCACCGGCCGTGTCCCCGTCTACCCAGCCGCTTGCGGTTGGGTGGCACCCCTCCCATCTCCAGATTGCATGCGGTGGACAGGTCCCGCACGATTTTGTCGCGTATCGGGAAGGCCGACCGGTGATGATCGCCTCCGTTCATGCGTTCCCCGGCCTGCCCAGGCGGTGGTGGATCCGGCGGACGGTCCATGGCCCGGGGGTCAGCAGGCGGCGGATGCGCTTATCCAGTCTCGGCCCGCCGGCCAGGCCCGGGACGCCGTCGGCGTGGTAGCGGTGGATCCACCGGCGCACCGTGGCCGGGCGGCCGGACGAGCCATTGGAGATCTGCCCAGTGCCGGAGCTCTCCGGCTAAGAGCGTGAAGAAGGAGCCGCTTCGCCGCGCGACCATCGCAGGGCGGCGCCGCCGCCGGACAAGCAAGAGGAGCACGCCTGCGCAGGCGTGCTCCTCTTGCTTGTCCGGGCGGTCGTGGTGCCGCAGGTCAGAACACCGGCGGCTGCTCGTGCGGGGGCGGCGGAGCCGGGGGGCGGGTCATTTCGATGTAGCGGGCCGTTCTGGTGCGGCCCCAGTCGATGACGCGCAGGCCCGCGGCGCGTCATCCGCCGGGCGGAAGCGGCTTCCCCCTTGGCGCCCCGAGAGCGCGAGGTTCATACGTGCGGCTCAGCGGCCGCGCTCGTTCGTACCATCCGTGCCAGGCTCGTGTTATGGAGCCAGCCAACACGACCGGCACCGGTGGCGGCACGCTCTACTACGGAGATCCGGACTCACCCCACGTGCTCCAGGTCTTCATCGAGCTGCGCGACCGGGCTAGCCACCGCATGGCGGACAATCTCCTCGGGACGATCCGCCAGGCCGCAGACCAGGGCAAGTTCGTCGTGAAGTTCCACTTCGCGGCGACGATCGACGACGCCGCAGGCGGTAACGGTTCTCAGCGTGCCCTGAGCGCGCTCGCCGCTGCGAGTGACGTCGGGCAGAAGCAGTTCATCGAGTACCTGGGCACGCTGTTCGCCTCCCAACCGCCTGTCACCGATGACCGCTTCTCCGACGCATCGGTGCTGCTGTCCCTGGCCGGCGAGGTGGACCAACTGAGATCCGCGGACTTCGACCAAAAGGTCACCGACAACAGGTACATGACCTGGGCCGGTGAATCAATCGGGACATTCGAGTCCTTCGGTGTGGTGGGCACACCGGTCGTCTGGCACGACGACGAGGTGATCCCCGTGGTGAAGACCATTGACGGCCCCTGCATCACGGCGCAGGAGTTTCTGGCCCAGCTCCAGTAGGGCACCTTGCTGCGCGCTGCGGTGGGTGGGATGTGTGCCGGCGCGGCGCGCGCCCTCACCTCCTGGCTCCTTGGATCTCCGACCCACTAGCTGCCCAAGGAAACGCTTGTGTGGGGTGTCCGTGGGGCAAGGTCTGCAAGCTCTTACATCTGTGCAGGTCAGCGCATCGGACTGGGCGGTCTGTAAAACCTCTCCACACCCTGTCCAATGTTCAGCCGTCGACGCCCCTGGTGAGGAGCAGACATTGCCCGGCGTCCGTCACGTTGTAGGTGACGGAGAAGTTGCGGGAGACGTTGGGTATCGGGTTGGTCGTGGCGGGACAGATAGAGGTGACGCCGTGCAGCGACACGGTGTATTTCACCGGCCAGTGACGCGTCTCCGTCCAACCGAAGTAGCTGCCGGCGCCGCGGCGTGCTGACACCGCGTCCGGGTCGCCGACGAGGCGGACACCCTTGTCCGTGCAGAGCAGGCAGCCGAAGAGCTGTATGTCTTCGTGCCCGTCGTTGATCACGGTCACGGAGACCCCTTGCGACGTTGAGGAACTGCCGTCCGTCGTCGAGCTGCAACCAGTAAGCACCCCGGCCAGGGCCAGCCCCGCAAGGACATGTAATGCTCGCTTGTGTTTCCCGATGAACATGGCCCCCACCTCTCGTAGAACGATCAACCATGCCGCTGGTTGGAGCGATCACGATTCCACTGAACCCGCAGATCAGCACGGTTCTTGAGCAAGTTCTGAGCATCGTCCGGGAGCTTGCCACCGGGGGCGTACTCACCGGCCGCGAGTCGTCTTCGGTCCCATCCGCGGAGCACTCTCCGTTCCGCCGTGGAGGGGGACCGTTCCTCCGGTCATCTTGCGACGCTTCCAGGCGCATCGTGGGGCACCTGTGGGGCGGGAACGACCAGCACAGCGCGAGGGGCCGCGCGGTCTGTAAATCCCCCGTGGGCGACAGACCCTCTGCGAGGCGCCACAGCGAGTCTCCCCCATGTGTCCCCCCGTAGCGCCAGGGCGAAGGAAACCCGCAGACCGCAGCAGACATACGGAGCCCGCTGGAAGTGGGCTACTGAACTTGAACTCGTGATGTCGGCCTACTCTCCGGGGTCGGCCAGACCCAGACATCACTCAATCTTCAGTAGCTGAGTGGCCCTACCAGGCGGGACGCTGGTCCTGGCGCTCTGTCGAGAAACCGGTTGGCACGGCCGTCTCTGTCCGCCACAGCAGGCCCGGGTCGGGCGGGAACTCATGGGTCATCGGCGCTGGAGGGTGCAGGCGTCTATGGCCGGGGATCGGCACCTCGGCCAGCACGCCGTCCCGCATCATCCACAGCCCGAAGCAGTCGTCTTCCTCGTCATGGATCAGCACCTGCACGCTCGCCGGGTCCGGCCACGCAAGGGACTCCAGATGTCGGAGCAGCCCCGACCGCGGACGTACCCGGTTGAACTCGATCACCCATCCACCAATGAACAGCTCGAGCGGCTCGAAGTGGCCCTTCCAACTGCGCGAGTCATCCGGCCGGGTCAACGGTTCCATCACCTCGTCCGCGTTAGGCGCCAACACGATGACCTGTGCGATTCTGCTCATGTCGAAGTATCAGCGCAGACCGTGGGCAGGCGGCAATCGAATTTAGAGGTGGCGGGCGAGGCTGCGTACTTCATCAAGCCGGCTGCGCTCCGCGTCCGCCGTCGCCCCACACCCGGTTGGAGGGGGCTTGGTCTCGACGACGGCCGAACGCTGGTTCTGGATCACTTTTGGTGCCAGAGCCACGGAGGGTCACCAACTCCGCGATCATGAACGGTCGTGACCGACGACCTCCTCCAGGACCTTTGGCTCCACCAGACCACCGACGTCGAAGTCAGCGACGTCACCATCAGCGCCAACCGCGTCACCGTCCACGCCGCCACGACCAGAGCGGGTGCGGAGTGTCCGTCGTGCGGGACGCCCTCGAGCCGCGTTCACAGCAGCTACGTGCGCCGGCTCGACGACAGCGCGACGGCCCAGCGTCGCGTCGTGATCGAGTTACGGGTCCGCCGGTTTCGCTGCCGCCAACAAGCCTGCAAGCAGGAGACTTTCGTCGAGCAGGTCGAGGGCGTCAGCTTCCGGTACGGACGACGAAGCCAACAGCTCCAGGCTGCGCTGCAACGGCTCGGGCTCATGCTCGCCGGCCGGGCCGGCTCCCGCCTGGCCGAGGCCTTCGCCGTCCCGGTCAGCCGCTCCACCCTGCTCAGGCTGATACGTGCCCTCCCCGAGCCTGCGCCGCCGGCGCCGCGAGTGCTGGGGATGGACGAGTTCGCCCTGCGCAAGGGCCACGTCTACGCGACCATCCTGGTCGACATCGAGACCCGTCGTCCCGTTGACCTGCTGCCAGACCGCACCGTCGAGACAGTCCGCTCCTGGCTGGCCGCCCACCCCGGAGTGCAGGTGATCTGCCGCGACCGCTCCGCCTCCTACGCCGAGGCCGCACGGCTGGGCGCTCCGGACGCCATCCACGTCGCCGACCGCTTCCCACCTCTGGCAGAACCTCGCCGACGCCGTCGAGAAGACCGTGCTCCAGAACCGCACTCTGCTTCCCGAACCTCCACCACCGGCAGGTCCCACCCAGCACGTGTCCCTGCCGTCCGCCACTGCTGAGCCCCGCCGGACCGGACGCCTGTCGGACCGCGTCCGCGAACAGCACGCGGGCGTCCACACCCTGATCCGTGAGGGCGTCAGCCTGCGCGCCATCGGCCGGCGACTGGGACTGGCCCGCGGCACCGTCCGCCGCCTGGCCCACGCCTCGGACCCGGACGAACTGTTGGTCGGCCGCTGGACCGGGCGCACCAGCATCCTCGACCCCTACAAGCCCCACCTCAACCAGCGGTATGCCGAGGGCTGCACCGTCGCCCGCCGCCTGTTCGAGGAGATCCGGCAGCGCGGCTACCCAGGCCAGGAGCAGATCGTCCGCGTCTACGTGCGGCGGCTGCGGGATGCGTTCCCGCACCAGGACCCGCCCCGCCGCAAACCCTCCGTTCGGGACGTGACCAGGTGGATCACCCGCCACCCCGACCGGCTGGCCGCCGACGACGCCCAGCAGCTCAAGGAGATCCTCGCGCGCGTCCCGGCGCTCGCCCGCACCGCCGAGCACGTCAGAGCATTCGCCGAGCTCATGAACAACCGCCGCGGCCACCAACTCAAAGACTGAATCACCCGCGTCCAACAGGACGAAGTCCCCGCCTTGCAGACCTTCGCCACCGGCCTCCTGCAGGACCTCGACGCGTTCGTCGCCGGGCTGACTCTGCGCTACAGCTCCGGCGCGGTCGAGCGCCACAACAACAAGATCAAAATGATCAAGCGTCAGATGTTCGGCCGCGCCAACTTCGACCTGCTCCGCAAACGCGTCCTCCACGCGGCATGAACCTGGTCGTGGCGGCGTGGACGGTGACGCGGTTGGCGCTGATGGTGACGTCGCTGACTTCGACGTCGGTGGTCTGGTGGAGCCAAAGGTCCTGGAGGAGGTCGTCGGTCACGACCGTTCATGATCGCGGAGTTGGTGACCCTCCGTGGCTCTGGCACCAAAAGTGATCCAGAACCCACATTCAGCCGTCGCCGACAGGATCCATGCTGCGAAACCAGCGCTCAACGAGTCGAGCCGCCGTGGCAGCATCCTCGGTCGGTGTCGGCAGCTTCTTCTTGCTGCTCCAGAACTTCATCGTCCGCCCCCACCATCAACCAGCAAACTGTATGGTTCCGGCCGAATTCACGGCCAGATGTCTCACGGCGATCTGCGCTCGAACGGGCAGGTCAGCAACTTGCCAGGCCAGCGACCATCCGCGTACGCGGTCTTCCAAACTAGCTACGCCAACCTGATGTCTTCCCGCTAAGTTGTTGCCCGTGACTGCATCGAAGCCTTCCATGTGGAGACGGCTCACCACGGCACTCGGTCTCACCTATGCGCCAGGTGGGGAGCGTCGCCCCGGAGACCCCAAGATCTCGAGATTCGGCCGTTTCGTCTCGCCGCGCCTCGATCAGGAACTCGGGGACTTGCGGGACCGAGTTGCAGAGCTTGAGCGCCTATCCAGCCGCCGGGGAACAGCAGGCCGCGCAGAGCCTGGATCGAAGTCCGACCGGTAGACCCGCCGTAACCGAGGTGACTAGAGCGGGGTACCGGGCGGTCGGCAGCCCAGGTGGGCGATCAGGCAGCCTTAGCCCGGCTGACGAGCAAGGCGAACAGGGCTGCACCAACGGGTACCCCGACAATCTCGCCTACCTGGAACCCCACATGGAGCGTGGGGGAGAGCCACGCCTGCACTGCAAAGCCGAGCACTGCCATCACGAGCACGGCCACCAGAGCGACGGCACATCCAACACGCCGGCGCGGTGGCTCGGCAATGTAGAGCCCGAGCATCGGGGCAGCGGCGAACACCTGGACCGCGAAGGCGAGCGTTCTATCGACCCCGTCTTCGAAGTGCCAAAGCGCCAGAGTCACGACTCCCCAGACAGCAAGGCCGAGCAGAGCACGCAATGCGACGGAGACGACCACAACCCACGCTCGACGGCCAATCGGGACAGTCTCGGGGCCTTGCTCTCTCGTCACGCCGAGAGGTTAGCGGGCGTACGGGACGGCGCATGACCCTGGGTCTTTTGAGTTCCCCGCTCGACATGAGCTGTGCCCGGCAGAGCCGAACATCGTCTTGCGTGCCACAGCCGTGCCAGATCGGACGGGAAGACTCGGGCAACCACGGGGAGCCACGGTCGAGGGCGCGAGGAAGGGCAGGTCAGCGTTCTACCAGCTCGGCCAGGATCGGCAGCCGCACTCTCCTAAAGCGGTGTTCTCGGGGTCTCTGCCCCCAGGTGTGCCCCAGCGACCTCCAGTGATGGAGAAGCCGCAGGTGAGAGAGGTTGAGGGGAGCCCCCTGTAAATCTGACGGGTCGCCCTGCGGGGCCGTCTGTGGGCCGTCGAAGGGCGGCCCACAGCGACCAAGGACGACCAACAACGACCGCTCGGCTACTGGTCTGCGCTGGGCCGTCCTCGATCGCGTGAGGTCGTTCCCGACCTACGCCTCTTCCTCCGCGACAAGCCGGCCGAGTGGCACGAGTTCCGCAGCGAGGTCACGGGATTGGCGCCCTGAGCCGCTAGTGGCTTGTCGCGTCGCTTGTCGTCTGGCTTAGACCACCCATCCGGCCGGGGTGGTCTCTTCGTTCTAGGGCCTGTCCGACGGGTCGCGTCACCGGCCCCGCACCCGCCAGCACTGTCACCCGAATGGCGCAACATGACGTGCCACCCACATGGGTGGAGATCAAGCTGGCTAGTGGCCCAGCCGAGGCAATCCGTGAAAGGGGAACCAAATGCGCAGTCGACGAATCCTCGCCGCCGTCATCGCTACGGCAGCCCTCGCCGGACTCAGCCTCACAGGCGCCGCCACCGCCACCGCACAGGGTCCAAACCCCGTCAGCGGTACTCAGTGCAGGGAGGGCGGCGGAACGCTCGACCTTAACAACTTCACCTGCAAGGGCGGTACGTACAACGGGCGGTATCTCATCGACTGAACCCCACAAGGCGCCCCGCAGCCACGCGCTGCGGGGCGCTCCCGCGCCAGCGTAGCCGGGAGAGTCGCAGGGACTGGGCCGACCCGTCGGGCACGCTAGAGGCTTGGAGCAGGTAGGGAGCTCACCCGCCATGTTCGAGGCGCAGGTGCGGGCCGTTGGGGCTACGGACGACGTGTGGACGGCACGTAGGCGTCTGGGCGCGAGTCCTTGAGTTTGTCCAGGTCAGCGGGTGTGCAGCTCGCTCATCTTGAGAGCACTGTAAATCCACCGACTCGGTCCTGCCGGCTTGAGGCGCCTCGTCCAGGGGCGAGGCCCTCGGCTGTTGGGACGGGGCCGTCTGTGGGCCGTCCCGAGGTGGCCATTAATGACCAACGCCGACCGACAACGACGGAAGTGCACGGCATCTGAGCTAGTCAAAGCCAGGGGGAAGGTCCATGCCACACTCAGGAGCCCCGGTTCGCGGGCGTACCTGACTCGGGAGTGCGCATGGACCCGCGCCTTAGGAGACTTGGCAACGGCCTGATGACCTGCCTCGCCATGGCTTGGTTCGGCTACCAGGCCCTATATGGCGAGGGGCTGCTAAGGATCGGTTCCACCCTCATGTTGGTGATTGTCGTGGTGACGACTGCAGGCGCGGTCCTCGACCACATCCGCCCTCGACCGAAGCGGCGCCGATCACGTGAGCGGGACGCTGGCTGAACTACAGCGTCGGCGAAGGCCTGCCGAACCTGCTCCGGCGGGCCTTTCGCGCGTCTGTGCGTGGAGCAGAGGCTGATTCCTCCAGACGTCCCCCGACAGCGCTCGGCTCTTGAGAAGGCGCGGGTCACAGTAGGTGAACGGAGCCTGCTGGAAGTGGGCTGCCTGTGCTCCGGGCCGTCTGCGGGGCCGGCAGCAACCGCGAAAGAGCCCCGGCCGAGGCCGGGGCTCTGCTGTGCGCGCCGGTTCCGCTGACCTGTTCCAGCGCGACTGACATCAGATGTGCGCCAAGGGCTCCTTCGGGTTCGCGCCGTACTTGTTCTCCCTCGGAGTGCCCTCGGTGGCCAGGAACACCAGCATCACGATGAAGCCGACGAGAGGGATGAGCCCAATGAGGACCCACCAGCCGGAGCGGTCGGTGTCGTGCAGGCGGCGAACCGTCACAGCGAGAGTCGGCAGCAGGACCGCGACGGTGTAGATCCAGTCCAGTGCCTGGGTTCCGATGACGGCGTCCACAATGGCGAGCACGATGGAGATGATCACGGTGAACAGCGTGAACATCCAGTACTCCTGGCGGCGCGCCCGCCCGTTGAACACCGCGTACTTCTTGAGGACCTCGACATACCAGTTCATGGCGTCCCCCCCCTGGGATCGACGTTATCTGTCCAGATGGATCGGGACAGTCGCAGAACGCTCACATGTGGAACGGGGCATGTCAATACGCACGATCACGCTACTCACGAGACGTGTGAGGTCGACTCGGGCGCCGCGCACCCTGACCACTAACCGGCCATTTCAGGGCAGGTGCGGAGATCATCACCGGGGGTTCTCCGGGCGGTCCCGAACGTTTCCGTCGCCGACTCTCTTCCGCCATCGAATCGAAGGCGATCCGTTTGCCTGGGTTATACCGTTCCGACATGGAAGCGATTGTCAATCGTTGCCAGAAACAGGAGGAACGGGGCGGTCAGAGACGCAGCACCACCTACCGCAGCACCTCACCCTGCCGCATCAGGTCCCACGTGATCGACACAGGGCCTGCCGGGCCTTGCGGATCCCGCTGTAAAGCTGCTCGCTCATCCTCAACGTCCGGCGATGCAAGCGAGTAGACCGCCCCGGGACGGAGACTCCGCTGAGTGGGCGGACACCGACGCCGTGGGATCCGGGGCGGCCGTTTGCCGCCTGCGCTCCCTCGCCCGTCTGGCGAAGCCTGATCTGGACGAGGGCGGATGGCCAGCGGCAGCCAAACATTCGAGGACGATCCCTTTACCGGTCACCCTGAGTAGTCGATTCTGACTCTTCTTCCTCCTCCATGATGCGGATGCCGTCGTGCGTCAGCGAGACGGTGGCGGGGGTGTTGTGCGATGTCCATTCGACGGTGAGCAGTCCTTCGCCGACAAGGAAGGCGCAGGCCGCGGTGAGATCTTCGTCGGGCACGTGGAGCTCGTCGCGGAGTGTCGCTCCACTGACCTCGGTGCGATTGCATTCGACGGCCCCGTACAGAGATCGGAGAACCGCTTTGCGGTAGGCCTTGCGTTCACGGAGTGTCGTCATGACTGTCGCTCCAGGGCTTGTGGCCGACGGTGCAGGCGATGATGCGGTGGCGGCTTCGCGTTCTCACCGTCCGGTCACACCTCGTCGCTGGGATCGCGTTCCGCGAAGGATGATGTGCTCGAGGCCAGCCAGGAGCGTGCGGGCTGCGCGGTATGAGCGGTGTCAATGGTGAGGTGGAGGCGGGTCGCTCCTCCGCGGCCGGCTGGGTAGCTGCGTTGTTCGGTCGAGGAGAAGCACCAGCGCAGTACGTGTGCGACGCGACGGGCGACCTCTGGCGTTGCTGCGATGATGCGGACCTCAGCATGGTCTGGGGAGGGCAAGGGTTCATGATCCATGGCGTACCTCCTGCGGGCGTGTTGAGGGCGCACAATCGGTCACCGGAGTTCTGGGGCCCCCACTACGCCTCCACGCACGCCTCTTCCTGCACGTACGCTCCTCCTTGAAGCCTATGCCCCCGCCTGCCGTCGCTGCTTTTTCTCCCGCCAGCCAGCTACAGCTCCGTCCATTGAAGTTCCCCCGTGGGGCTGGACAGCCTGATACTGGGACGGTCGGTCCCGCAGGAAGCAGTTCCAGGTAGTGAGCAACACGAGCAAGCGGTACACGGCCGAGTTCAAGCGGGACGCGGTCGCGCTGGTCCATTCGTCGGGGAAGACGGTCACCGAGGTCGCCCGGGAGATCGGGGTGAGCCCGGAGGGCCTGCGGAACTGGGTGAACCAGGACAGGGCGGATCGGGGCCAGGGGGCCGCGAGTGCTCTGACCAGCGAAGAGAAGGAAGAACTGCGCCGTCTGCGGCGGGAGAACCGAGAGCAGCAGCAGACGATCGACTCCCTCGCGAAAAAGGCCGCAGCCTTCTTCGCGAGGGAGTCGACGAAGTGGCCGTGCGCTACGCGTTCATCGACGCGGAGAAGGCCACCCGCCGCCGTCGCCGCGGCCGCCAGCGGGCTGGTCCGGCCCGAGCGGACAGGAGGAGGCCGCATGCATCACCATGACGCCCCGCAGGAGGAGGAGCCGGCCGAGCACCTCCGCTTCTGGGCCTACCTGAGCAAGCTGGAGCAGGTAACGGAGGCCGACGAGGTCGACCTAGTGCCGCGACAGGCAACGTTTGCCCCGTCGCGACGCCCGGCACGCCCTCTCGCCGCACCGGCCGAAAGCCCGAGTACATCCAGTACGAGGACTTCCGGCCGGCACACCGAGAGCACGCACCGGACGCCGCTCCTTGACGGGCAAACGTTGCCCGCCGCGGCACTAGTCAGCGAGGTTCTCACAGATCCGGACCAGACGATGGCCCAGTCCGCCGTCCTAAGGCACCTGGACCGCCGGGCTACCGACCTCCACTCCAGCTCCGCCTACGAACCCTGGGCCGAGAAGATGACCCAGGCCACGACGCGCTATCCCTTCCTGACCCGGCGCCTGCGCGAATGGTGCCTCTTCCGAACCGTCACCCTGGGGCAGCCGTGGCGTCCGGACACCTTGCTCGAGTCATCCGACTGGCTCCAACTCAAGACGGCCGAAGCGGCCAACGCCGCCGCCCTCGAGATCCTCGCCGACCGGGGACGCACCAACAGATCCGTAACACGGCCCGGATGAGCCTGCCTTGATGCGATGAAGGGGCGAAGTCCCCGCCCGCCGCGGGTGCCTGGGTAGGTCCCGGTTACCTACTGCGTGACGGCGAAGGAGGCCCTCAGGTGAGCGAGTACAACGGACATCAGTACGTCGGTGTCGACCTGCACCGCAGGAGGTCCGTGATCGTGCGTCAGACCGAGGACGGCGTGCAACTGAGTGCGGTGCGCATCCTCAACGATCCGGTGGGCTCGGTCTGCAGATCGAACAGGCCGGACACGATCCGGACGTGGTCTTGGAGGCCACTTCCGGCTGGTACTGGGCGGCCGATGTCCTGCAGGCTGCCGGGGCACGCGTGCACCTGGCACACCCGCTGGGCGTGAAAGGGTTCGCCTACCGGCGGGTGAAGAACGACATCCGCGACGCCGCGGACCTGGCGGACTTGCTGCGCATGGGGCGGCTGCCGGAAGCCTGGATCGCCCCCCAGGTACGCGAGCTGCGGGAGCTGGTGCGCTACCGGGCCAAGCTCGTCGCACTGCGGTCCGGTCTGAAGGCCCAGGTGCGCGCCGTGCTGGCCAAGGCCAGCATACTGACCCCGGCTTCCGGCCTGTTCGGCATCGACGGCCGAGCCCCGATGGAGCGGACCGCACTGGCCGGCCCGTATGCCCAACGCGTCGCGTCGTTACTGAAGCTGATCGATGAACTCGATGCCGAAGAAACCTTCTTCAACGGCCGCATCGCAGAACGCGGACGTCCCTCGATCCGGCCCTCCTCGAGCCCCTGACCGCCGCTCCGCGGACGGGCATGGTGGCCGCACGCATAGCCAGCCGCCAGACTATGTTGGCTCGCCACATGTGCGCCTGACGTGCCCCTTCCTACCGTGTGCCGACACCTACCCGTCCCCACCGCATACGAGGAAGTGGCACCCATGGCCTCCCCACCGCCCGCTCCCCCGACGCAGCCGGCCAACCTCCCCCGCATCGTCGCCGCGAGCCTCATCGGCACCACCATCGAGTGGTACGACTTCTTCCTGTACGGCTCGGCCGCCGCGCTCGTGTTCAACAAGCTGTTCTTCCCGGACTCGGATCCGCTGGTGGGGACGCTGCTGTCGTTCCTGACCTATGCGGTCGGGTTCGCGGCGCGACCGCTGGGCGCGCTGGTGTTCGGGCACTACGGTGACCGGCTGGGACGCAAGAAGCTGCTCGTGCTGAGCCTGCTCATGATGGGCGGGGCCACCTTCGCGATCGGGTTGCTGCCCACCCACGCGACGGTGGGCTCGGCGGCACCGGTGCTGCTCACCGTGCTGCGTCTGGTCCAGGGGTTCGCGCTGGGCGGTGAGTGGGGCGGGGCCGTGCTGCTGGTGTCCGAGCACGGGGACGCCCGGCGGCGCGGGTTCTGGGCCTCCTGGCCGCAGACCGGCGCGCCCGCGGGGCAGTTGCTCGCCACCGGTGTGCTGTCGCTGCTGACCGCGGTGCTCTCCGACAGCGCCTTCGGGACCTGGGGATGGCGCATTCCGTTCCTGCTCTCCGGTGTACTCGTCGTCGTCGGTCTGTGGATTCGGCTCTCCGTCGATGAATCGCCCGTGTTCCAGCAGGCGTTGGCGCAGGCCGAGACCCGCAGGGCGGCGCAGGCGGCCGAGGACCGGACCGAGAAGGCGCCGCTGGTGTCCGTGCTGCGGCATCACTGGCGTGATGTGCTGGTGGCGATGGGGGCGCGGATGGCGGAGAACATCAGCTACTACGTGATCACCGCGTTCATCCTCGTCTACGCCACCACCTCCGCCGGCGTCTCCAAGCAGACCGCGCTGAACGCCGTGCTGATCGCGTCCGCGGTGCACTTCGCGGTGATCCCGGCCTGGGGTGCCCTGTCGGACCGGGTCGGGCGCCGCCCGGTGTACCTGCTGGGCGCCGCCGGGGTCGGCCTGTGGATGTTCCCGTTCTTCTGGCTCATCGACACCGGCGGCTTCGGCCCGCTCGTCCTCGCGGTGACCGTAGGCCTGGTGCTGCATGGGGCCATGTACGCCCCGCAGGCGGCCTTCTTCGCCGAGATGTTCGCGACCCGGATGCGCTACTCCGGCGCCTCCATCGGCGCCCAGTTCGCCTCCGTCGCCGCCGGCGCGCCCGCCCCGCTGATCGCGACCGCGCTGCTGGCCGACTACGGCAGCTCCACCCCGATCGCCCTGTACGTGATCGCGGCGGCCGTGCTGACGCTGATCGCCGTGGGAGTGGCCAAGGAGACCCGGCACCGCGACCTCGCCGACGTCGACGCCTCCGCGGACGCCGGCACCACGTCCGCCCGCGCCGCCGGCGCGCGCACCGTCTGACCCCAGCCCGCGCTCTGCCCCCGCCCGCTCCCCCTGGTCCGGCCGGCCCCCGTGCGTCCGCTCGCGTACGGGGGTCAGCTCTGCGCCGGTGCCGACAAGCGGTGCAGGCGCAGGGCCAGTTGGATCTCCAGGGCGCGGGCCGGGGTCTGCCAGTCCTGCCCGAGCAGCCGGCCCACGCGCTCCAGGCGCTGGGCGACGGTGTTCACATGGACGTGCAGTGCGTCCTTGGTGCGGGCCGGGCTCGCGCCGCAGGCGAAGTACGCCTCCAGGGTGCGTATCAACTCCGTGCCGCGCCGCTCGTCGTAGGCCACGACCGGGCCGACGGTGCGGTCGACGAAGCCGGCGATGTCCCGGTCACCGGCAAGGAGCAGGCCGAGGAAGCCGAAGTCCTGGCCGGCGGCGCCGTCGCCCGTGCGGCCCAGGAGCCGCAGGGCGTCGAGGCAGCGCCGCGCCTCCTCGTAGGCGGCGGCGACGGTTTCGGGGTGGGCGGCCAGGTTCTCGACGGGGGCGGAGGCACCCACGGTGACCGCCTCGCGCACCGCGGTGCCGAGGTGACGGGCGGTGCGGCGGGCCAGTTGGGTCGCGCTGTCCCCGCGGCGCAGCGGCAGCAGCAGGACCGTGCCGCCGTCGCGGGCGGCGGCCAGGCCGTGCCGGGTGGCGGCCAGGTGGAAGGCCGCGGACCACAGGCGGCGGCGGGCGGCGGCCTCCTGCTCGGCGTCGGCGGACGGGGTGTCGAGGCGGGCGGCGAGCACGACGTGCGTGGCGTCGAGGTCCGCGTGCAGTCTGACGGCGCGCTCGCGCAGCAGGCGGGGGTCGCGGTCGCGGGCGTCCAGGAGGTCGTCGAGCAGTTCGCCGCGGACGCGCTGTTCGGCCTCGGCGGCGGACCGTCTGGCGAGCAGGAGCAGCGAGGTGACCATCGCGGCCCGCTCCAGCGTGCGCTGGTCGACGGGGTCGAGGCCGGGGTGGCCGCGCAGCACGAGCGCGCCGAGCAGTTCACCGCCCGCGGCGACGGCGGCGATCCAGTCCGGGCCGTGCGGCACCGCGTGTCCCTCGGCCCGGGAGGCCTCCAGGGCGTCGGCGGTTACGGCGGTGGCCTCGGTGAACTCGACGGTGCCGTCGAGCACCTGGGAGACAGCGGCGGCCACGTCGTGCACTTGGCCGCCGCGCAGGACGAGTTCGGCGAGCCGGTCATGGACGTCGGAGGCGCGCTCGATGACACCGCTGCGGTCGCGGATGATCTCGTTGGCCCGCTCCAGGCCGGCAAGTGCCGAGCGGGTCTCGGTGAGCAGGTTGGCGCTGTCGATGGCCGCCGCGGCGAGGGCGGCGAAGGAGCCGAGGAGGGCGATCTGCTCCCGTTCGAAGACGCGGGCCCGCCGGTCGGCCGCGAACAGGACGCCGATCACCTGCGCTCCGAGCATAAGCGGCACACCGAGGATCGCGACCAGGCCCTCGTCCTGCACGCCCCCGTCGATGGTTCCGGTGTGCTGGAAGCGGGCGTCCTTGAAGTAGTCGTCGGTGACGTAGGGGCGGGCCGTCTGCGCGACGAGGCCGCCCAGCCCCTCCCCCATGCCCAGGCGCAGTTGCTGGAAGCGGGCGGCCACCGAGCCGGCAGTGACGCGCATGTAGGTGTCGCCGTGGGCGGGGTCGTTGAGGGTGAGGTAGGCCACGTCCGTGCCGAGCAGCGAGCGGGCGCGCTGCACGATGGCCTGGAGCACCGCGTCCACGTCGCGCAGGCCGGCCAGGTCGTGGGCGGTCTCGAACAGCGCCGACAGCTCCGCCTCGCGGCGCCGCCGGCCCTCCAGTTCCGCGCGGACGCGCAGGGCGAGCAGTCTGGCTTGTTCGAGCGCGTCGATCGACTCGGCCGGCCGGCCCTCGGCGCGGGCGAGCAGCACCGGCTGTTCGTAGGCGGCGGTGGGCGCGCCCCGGGCCAGCAGTTCGAGGAAGGGGGTCTCGGCGCTGCCGGCTGGAGTCCTGGCGGCGGGGCGCCGGGTGGACTGCACGTGATCGCTGGACATGCCCACAGGATCGCCCATCGGCCGGTCCTCTCGTGGAGCCTGTGGAAAACCCGGATGCGGAGGGGGACCGGGGCGGTCGGTCAGTGCGCGGTCCAGCCGCCGTCCAGGACCAGCGAGGTGCCGGTGACGAAGGAGGCCTGCGGGCCGCACAGGTAGGCCACGGCCTCGGCGACCTCCTCCGGTTCGAGCAGCCGTTTGACCGCGCTGTCCTTGAGCAGCACCTCGGACAGCACGCGCTCCTCGGAGATGCCGTGGGCCCGCGCCTGGTCGGTGAGCTGCGTCTCGACCAGGGGCGTGCGCACGTAGCCGGGGTTGACGCAGTTGGAGGTGACGCCGTGCGGGGCGCCTTCGAGGGCGGTGGTCTTGGACAGTCCCTCCAGGCCGTGCTTGGCGGCCACGTAGGCCGACTTGTAGGCGGAGGCGCGCAGCCCGTGCACCGAGGAGATGTTGACGATCCGGCCCCAGCGCTGCCCGTACATGTGCGGCAGGGCGCCGCGGACGAGCCGGAAGGGCGCCTCCAGCATCACGGTGAGCACGGTGTGGAAGACCTCGGGCGGGAACTCCTCGATGGGGCGCACCAGTTGCAGCCCGGCGTTGTTGACGAGCACGTCGGTGCCGGCGGCCGCCCGCTCGGCGGCGTCGAGGTCGGTGAGGTCGAGCGCCAGGAGTTCGAGGGAGTCGGCCAGCGCGCCCGCCCGTTCGGCGAGCGCGTCCAGTCCCGACGCGTCCCGGTCGACGGCTCTGACCCTCGCTCCGGCGGCGGCCAGCCGCAGCGCGCAGGCGCGGCCGATGCCGCCGGCGGCGCCGGTGACGAGCGCGATGCGGCCGCCGAGGTCGAGCGAGGGAGTGTGCGGAGCGGGAAGCGGCGAGGTCATGGGGTGACCCTAGGCAGGCCGCCCGCCGCGCCACATATGGGCACGGCCCATACTTCAGTTCCATTCCGTGGGGTTGAACCACGTGGGTGCGTCGGACATGGCTTGCTTGATCCGGAACAGGCCGAACTCGTCCAGTCCGGGCAGCGCGTCCACCGCGAACCAGCCCACCTCCAGCGACTCGTCGTCGTTGACCCGCGCCTCGCCGCCCACCGCACGGCAGCGGAAGGTGATGTCCATGTACTGGCAGATGTCGCCGTTGCCGTAGGTGACCGGTTTCAGCGCCTGGACGAGGACCACCCGCTCGGGGACGCAGTGCACCGCGGTCTCCTCGTGGACCTCCCGTACGGCGCAGGCGGCCGGCTGCTCGCCCGGGTCCGGGATCCCGCCGATCACCGACCACCTGCCGGTGTCGGAGCGGCGCCCCAGCAGCACTCTGCCGTCGTCGTCGAAGACGATGGCGGTGACTCCGGGCAGCCACAGCAGCTGGGTGCCGGCCGAGGCCCTGATCGTATGGATGAAGTCGGGAGTGGCCATGGAGCCGACCCTAGCGGGCGGGCACCCGGGACCACGGCATCCCGCGAGGCGCCCGCGGGGCGCACGTCCGGCGTACGGTCACACGCCCCGGGCGCGCCGCCCGCGCAGTCCGGCGCCGACGGCCCAGCCCAGGCCGCCGGCGGCGACCAGTACCAGGGCGGCCTCCGGCAGGGTGCCCAGCCGGGTGGCGGGCGTCTCGGAGGAGCGCAGCGGCACCTTCTGGACCAGGTAGCCGGGCACGAACATGCCGGTCTTCTGCGTGATCCGCCCGTCGGGCATGATGATCGCGCTGACGCCGCTGGTCACCGGGACGGTGACGGTACGGCTGTGCTCGACGGCGCGGATCCGGGACATGGCAAGCTGCTGGTAGGTCATCTCGCTGCGGTCGAAGGTCGCGTTGTTGCTCGGTACGGAGATCATCTGCGCGCCGGCGGTGACCGTGTCGCGCACGGCCCAGTCGAAGGCCGCCTCGTAGCAGGTGGCCAGGCCCACCTTCGTGCCGTCGATGGTGAACACGCCCGGCTTGTCGCCGCGGCTGAAGTCCTGCCGGACCATCGACGTCCAGTCCTTGTTGACCGTTCCGAGCAGCGAGCGCAGCGGAAGGTACTCGCCGAACGGCTGGATCTGCCGTTTGTCGTACGTCTGGGTGGGCCCCTGGACCGGGTCCCACAGGATCTGCTCGTTGAACAGTGCGCCGTGCCGCTCCACGACGCCGCCGACGGACACCGGCACCCCGACCGCCCTGACGGCCATGCCGATCACGGCCCGCGCGTCGGGGTTGACGAAGGGGTCGATGTCGGAGGAGTTCTCCGGCCAGAGCACGAAGTCCGGCTTGGCGGCCTTGCCCGCCTTCACCGCCTGGGCCAGCCGCTCCGTCTCGCGCGCGTGGTAGTCGAGGACCGCACGCCGCTGGGCGTTGAACTCCAGGCCCGCCCGGGGCACGTTGCCCTGGACGAGGGCGACGGTCGCGGTGCCGTCCTCGGCCTTGTCGCTGACCAGGGGCCGCGCGGCCACCGCGCCCACCACCGGTACGGCAACGCTCAGCAGGGCCGCGGCCGCGGCCGGACGCCGTACCGCTCCCCGGCGCCGCCCCCGCACCGCCAGGCGGACGGCCTCGCACAGGCCGAAGCCGCACAGGACGACCGCGAAGCCCAGCACCGGGGTGCCGCCCACCGCGGCCAGCGGCAGGAACACCCCGTCGGCCTGCCCGAAGGCGATCTTGCCCCAGGGGAAGCCGTGGAACGGCACGCGTGCGCGTACCGCTTCGCCGGCGATCCACACGGCCGCCGCCCACAGCGGCCAGACGGGCAGTCGGGACACCGCCGCGACACCCGCGCCCACCAGTGCGACGAAGACCGCCTCCACGGCGACGAGCGCCAGCCACGGACCAGGGCCGACCTCGACTCCCGTCCACACCAGCAGCGGCAGCAGGAAGCCGAGGCCGAAGAGGTAGCCGAGGCCGAGGCCTGCCTTCCAGGTGCGGCCGCGCAGCACCCCGCCGAAGACCGCGAAGGCGGGCAGGGCCAGCCACCACAGGGGGCGCGGGGGGAAGCTGAGGTAGAGAAGGAAGCCCGACAGGGCCGCCGCGGCGGCGGGCAGGAGCCGGAGGAGCCTCGCCCTCCAGGGCGCGGGGGCGGCCCGCGGGTCGAGCCGGTCCGACTCGTCGACGGAAGTTGCGGTGACGGTCATTCCGGGAGTCTACGGCCGGTCATCCGCGCCGGACCGATCAGGCCGGTCGTCCTCCACGGCAGGTCAGGCCAGTCATGACCGAGGGGCCGACGGGTGAAGGCGGGCCCTGATCACGTGCACCGCCGTCTCGGCGTTGTCGATGGTGATCGTGAACGTATGACCGTCCCACAGGCGCAGCACCAGGCCCTCGCCCCGCCGGACGACGACCGCAGTGCCCTTCTCGGGCCGCCACCGGTAGCCCCAGCCGCCCCAGTGACGCGGGGTGACGTGGGGGACGAACTCGGCGCCCGCGACATGGGCGAGCGGGATACGGCGGCGCGGCAGGCCGATGTGCCCGCAGCGCACCTCCAGACACTCGTGGTCGACCCGCACGGCGACGTGCACGAAGGCGAGGGTGCCGAAGAGAACCAACAGCCCGGCCGCGATGCACCCGACGACCGACATCACCAGCGGGGCGACGCCGGAGGTCCAGGCGGAGTCGACGGCCAGCTCGACGCCCAGCGCCAAGCAGGCGGCGCCGACGAGCGCCAGCACCCATTGCATCCGGTTGGTGGCCCGTCCGGTCCACACCTCGGGATGGGGAGTGTTCTCGGGGTGGGGGTGGTCCCTCATACCCACGAGGTTACTCAGGTTTCGCCGCGCGGGTAGCGTTGCGTCGCACAGGGTGACGGGACCGGGCGGCCACACCCGGACGGGACTCGTCCGGCGGTCGGCCCGACCTCAGCGGGCCGGCGCGATCTGCTGGAGGAGACGGCCCTCCGCGTAGGTCAGGGCCGGCAGGGGCAGGTCGCCCTCCCGGCCGTTCAGCAGCACGGTCACGCTGCCCTCGGCCGCGGCCTCCGGCTCGGGCCGGGCGCCGATCCGGCGCAGCGCCTGGGCGACGACGGCGCCCGCCGAGCCGTGCAGGGCCGGCGGCGGGCCGTCCGGTCGCCGGACCGCGGCCCGGATGCGGTCGGCGACCAGTTCGTAGTGGGTGCAGCCCAGGACGACGGTCGTCACCTCCGCGGGGGTGAGCGCGGCGGCCGCGGCGACGGCCTCGTCGATCGCCGACTCGTCCGCGTGCTCCACGGCCTCGGCGAGGCCCCAGCAAGGCACCTCGGTGACGGGCACGCCGTCGGCGAAGTCGCGGATGAGGTTCCGCTGGTAGAGGCTGCCGGTGGTGGCGGGCGTCGCCCAGATGGCGACGGGCCCACCGCCGGCCGCGGCCGGTTTGATCGCCGGCACCGTGCCGATGACCGGCAGATCCGGTTCCAGGGCGGCGCGCAGGGCGGTGAGCGCGTGCACGGTCGCGGTGTTGCAGCCGACGATCAGGGCGTCCGGGCGGTGCGCGGCAGCGGCCTCGGCGACGGCCAGGGCGCGCTCGGTCAGGTTCTCCGGCGTGCGCGCGCCCCACGGCATGCCCGCGGGGTCCAGGGAGAGCACGAGTTCCGCGTCGGGACGCAGCCGCCGTACCGCGGCCGCGGCCGCCAGCAGCCCGATTCCGGAGTCCATGAGCGCGATCTTCACCCGGCCACGATAGTCGATCCCCTCGTACCGGCCGCCCGGGTGGGGCAGACTGCGCGGGTGAGCGTGATCGAGTGGAGTGCCGTCGGATCACTCGCCGCCTGGCTCTGGCTGCTGCTCGGCCAGGGCTTCTTCTGGCGTACGGACGTCAGACTTCCACCCTCCGCGGATCCGGCCCCGGACGACTGGCCGTCCGTGTGCGTCGTCGTTCCCGCGCGGGACGAGGCAGCCGTCCTGCCGGAGAGCCTTCCCTCGCTGCTCGCCCAGGACTATCCGGGACGGGCGGAGGTCTTCCTGATCGACGACGGCAGCCGCGACGGCACCGGGGAGCTGGCCCGCGAACTGGCGCGGCGGCACGGCGGACTGCCGCTGACCGTGGCCTCACCGGGTGACCCGCCCGCCGGCTGGACAGGCAAGCTGTGGGCCGTGCGGCACGGCATCGGCCTGGCACGCGCGCGTGGCCCCGCCTACCTGCTGCTGACGGACGCCGACATCGCCCATGCCCCGGACAGCCTGCGCCTGCTGGTGGCGGCGGCGCGCACCGGGGGCTTCGACGTCGTCTCGCAGATGGCGCGGCTGCGCGTGCGGAGCCTGTGGGAGCGGCTCGTCGTGCCGGCCTTCGTCTACTTCTTCGCGCAGCTGTACCCCTTCCGCCGGATCGGCCGCCCGGGGTCGCGGACGGCGGCGGCCGCGGGCGGCTGCGTGCTGCTGCGCGCCGAGGCCGCCGAACGGGTGCGGATCCCGGACGCGATCCGGCAGGCGGTGATCGACGACGTGGCGCTCGCCCGGGCCGTCAAGGCCGGCGGCGGCCGCGTCTGGCTGGGGCTCGCGGAGCGGGTGGACAGCGTGCGCCCCTATCCGCGGCTGCGCGACCTGTGGCGGATGGTCTCGCGCAGCGCCTACGCGCAGCTGCGCCACAACCCGTTGCTGCTGCTCGGCACGGTCGCCGGGCTGGCGCTGGTGTACCTGGTGCCGCCGGTGGCGCTTGCCGCCGGCCTGACGGTGGGCGACGCGGTGGCGGCGCTCGCCGGCGGTGCGGCCTGGCTGGTGATGACGGCGACGTACGTGCCGATGCTGCGTTACTACCGGCAGCCCCTGTGGCTCGCTCCCCTGCTGCCGTTCACCGCGTTCCTCTATCTGCTGATGACGGTCGACTCGGCGGTGCAGCACTACCGGGGCCGCGGTGCGGCCTGGAAGGGCCGCACGTACGCGCGTCCGGACGCCCTGCCCGACGAGGGGTGAGCAGGGACGGCTCACTTGCGGCCCGGGGTCCAGTTCATGCCCCAGCCGTAGGCGCGGTCGATGGTGCGCTGCGGGCTCACTCCGCGTTCGGGCACCAGGTAGCGGGCCTCCCGCTGGACCACGAGATCGCCGCCGATGTTGCTGATCAGGGCGAGTGCGCACACCGTCGAGGGCACCGTGCACTCGTCGAGGGAGAAGTCGACGGGGGCGCCGTGCTGCGGCTGGAGGGTGACCGTGGCGTGCAGGTCGGCGAAGGAGCGGGCGCCTTCGTAGATGGTCACGAAGACGAGGATGCGGCGGAAGTCGCCGCGGTGGTCGAGGTTGATGGTGAGGTTCTCGCCGTCGGTGACGGCGCCGGTGCGGTCGTCGCCGTCGAGGTGGATGTACGGCGGCCGGTGCAGCGATCCGAAGGCGTTGCCGAGGGCCTGGACGACGCCCTTGCGGCCGTCCGACAGCTCGTAGAGGGCGCACAGGTCGAGGTCGATGTCGCTGTGGGTGGCCACCGCCCGGCCGCGCTTGCCGCCCCAGCCGGAGAACTGTTTGCGCGTCTGCCAGTTGAGGTTCACCCGCATGGCGCCCCCGGTTCCGCCCTGCTTGGTCAGCGACACCGAGGGGGCCGCCTTGGTGAGCGTCACCTTGCTCAGGCGGACCGGGGCCGCGGCGGACGCGGGTGTGGCGAACGCGGGCACGGTGGGCGCGGGTGCGCCGGACGGGGAGGCGGGTGTGCCGGGCCGCTGCGGGGTGACGGGGGGTGCGACCGGCGGCGGCAGGGGAACGGGCGGTCCGACCGGCGGCGGGGGCGCGGCCGGGTAGGGGGCCGGCGCGGGTGGTGGCGCCATCCCGGGTGCCCGCGTGCCGGGTGGCGGCGGGGCCGGTGCCGGGGGCGGCGGCGTGTGCTGCGGCTCGTCCACGGTGATACCGAAGTCCGTGGCCAGGCCCGCGAGTCCGCTGCCGTAGCCCTGGCCCACGGCCCGGAACTTCCAGGCGCCCTGGCGGCGGTAGAACTCGCCGAGGACGAACGCCGTCTCGACGCTCGCCCCGGTGCTGTCGAACCGCGCGGCCACCGTGCCCCGAGCGGTGTCCCGGACCTCGATGTAGAGGCCGGGCACCTGGGCGAAGGTGCCGCCGTCCGCGGAGGCGGCCAGCACCACCTTCTCGACCGTGGGCTCCACCCGCCCGAGGTCGACGAGCAGGGTGTCGGTCACCTGGCCGCCGAGGGTGTTCTTGCCCTCGTGCCGGACCGCGCCGGAGGGATGGGCCGGCTGGTTGTAGAAGACGAAGTCCGCGTCGGAACGGACCTTTCCGCCCACCAGCAGCAGCGCCGAGACGTCGGCGTCGGGGACGCCCGGCCCGCCGCGCCAGCCCACCTCGACGCGCAGGGCGCCGGCGGGCACCGGCGTGTTCGACCCCTTCGGCATGGACATCGACATCTTCGCCCCCATCACGTGTCGGACCGGCCGTGCCCCGGCGGTCCCCGTCGGCTCACTACCCGACCAACCTAAGCCCGGTGACGCGGAACTCCCATGCGAAGCACCGGAACACCCTGGCCGACCACCGGTAACCCCGGCCCGGAGGTCGGCTTATACATCATCCAAACCTCGCCTGCTGCCCCTTTTTGGCCAAGTTCGCTCATATTGAGGACCTCACGTCACCGCCGACACGGAAAACAACCTTCTTATCGGTCTCCCCAACCAGCACATCGTGGGCTTTACTTATGGCCATGACCTCCCCCCGCTCCAGTTATGGCGGCGGCTACTACTCCGCCTCCTTCCCGGACACCCCGATCTACGACTCGCTCGTGGCCGAGCGAGGAACCCCGCAGATCGCCCCCATCCGTGTTCCAGGGCCCTACGACGCGGGCAGCCACCTGCCCACGAGCAGCCCCATGAGCACCGGCAGCCATCTGCCCGCGCTGCCCTCCGCGCTCCCAGCACTGCCGGCGGCCCCGTCCCAGCACTCCTACGGCTATCCGCAGGCGCCGCAGCCGGTCCCGCCGCAGCCGGCGCCCACGGCCTACATCCCGCAGCAGGCCTCCGCGCCGCGCGGGTACCCCGGCCAGCAGCAGCCGCAGCCACCGCGCCCGATGGCGCCCGGCACCGGCTACGAGGCCATGCGTCCCGCCACCCCGCGCCCGGCTCCGGCCCCGGCGCCCGGGCCCTACCCGGACCCGTACGGGAACCAGCAGTACCGCGGTTACTGATCCGCTCCCCGGCCGTCCGTGCCGACTGGCAGGATGAGGTCATGGGGAACGCGGAACTGCACGCGATACACATCCACCCGGTCAAGGCGCTGCGAGCCGTCACGCTCGTGGAAGCCGTCGTCCAGCCCTGGGGGCTGGCCGGGGACCGGCGCTGGGCGCTGATCGACGACGGGGGAAAGGTCGTCACCCAACGCCAGCAGCCACACCTCGCGTTGGCCGTCGCCGAGCCCGGGCCCGGCGACGGCCTCCGCCTTTCCGCGCCCGGGCGCACCCCGGTCGTGGTGCCCGTCCCCCCGCCGGGCGACACGGTGACCGTGGACATCTTCGGCGAGAAGGTGGAGGCCGTCCCGGCGGACGAGGCGGCCCACGCCTGGTGCAGCGGCCTCGCCGGGGAGGACGTCCGCCTGGTCCACCTCGACGACCCCGCCACACGGCGGCCCGTCGACCCGGACTACGCCCTGCCGGGCGAGACGGTGAGCTTCGCCGACGGCTTCCCGCTGCTGCTCACCACGCTCTCCTCCCTCGCCTCCCTCAACTCCCTGATCGCCGAGGGGGATCACGCGGACGAGGGCCCGCTGCCCATGAACCGCTTCCGGCCCAACGTGGTGGTGGCGGGCACCCCCGCCTGGGCCGAGGACGACTGGACGCGCATCGCGATCGGGGACGTCTCCTTCCGGGTGGTCAAGATGTGCGGACGGTGCGTGGTGACCACCACCGACCAGGCCACCGGCGCCCACGGCAAGGAGCCGCTGCGCACCCTCGGCCGCCACCGCCGCTTCGGCGGCGAACTGATCTTCGGTCAGAACCTGGTGCCCGAGTCCACCGGCGCCATCCGGCTCGGCGACCCGGTCACCATCCTCGAATGACCTCCGCCGACCCCCGGCCACCGGTGGGAACCCCGGTACGGGAAACGGTCGTTGGACCACCGTGAGGAGTTCGTGAGACTTCACGGCCCGAGGTGATTTCCCTCTCTCTTCGGCCGACAAGAGGGCGAATCGGTCCGGGGCGGGGTTATCACGGAGGGGAAGGGGGGTGTGGCAGACGGTGCGAGCGATCAGCGGACTCTGGCGCTGGCGGCACAACCCGCTGCGTCGCGGGACCGACCTCGTCGAGGCCTGGGTGGCCCTGGTGGCGCTGCTGCTCGTCCTGGTCGGCGCACCCGTGATCGGCTGCCTCGTCGGTTCCGTGGCGCAGGACGCCCTTCAGCGGTCCGTGCGCGAACAGCTCCATGCCCGGCACCCGGTGACGGCCACGGTGGTGCGCGGACTCAGCCGGCTGGATCCCGACCCGGAGATATCCCCGGCACGGGACCTGCGCAGCCGTGTCCTCGCCCAGTGGACTGCCCCCGACGGCACCCGGCGGCACGGCCCCGTCACGACGGGCCTGGGCTCCCCCCACCCCGGCGACCACTTCACGCTGTGGACGGACGCGCACGGCGACGCGGTGACCCGCCCCCTGGACTCCGCGACGGCCACGACCCACGCCGTGCTGGCCGGATGCGGCGCGGCCGCGCTGGCCGCGGGCCTGGTGGAGGGGATACGCCGGCTGATCGTCTGGCGCTTGGTCCGCCGCAGGTACGCGCGCTGGGACCAGGCCTGGGACCGCGCGGGTCCGGACTGGGGCCGTACCGGCACCGGCAGCTGACGGCCTTTGGGCTCTGTTGACTTCCTCCCCGGGCTGAAGCTCGGGGATTCCCCTATGAGGGGGTTCGGCCGGTCGCCCGGCTTACGGGTTCCTGCTTCACGGACCGGCTGGTGCCAAGGTCTCCACAGGCTGAGACCGCATGTCCTGCGGCCTTGATGTTCTTCGCGGCGTTCACGTCGGCATGGTCGCGGTATCCGCAGCCTGCGGCTTTGCACCGGAAGACCGCTTGGCTCTCACGGTTTCCTTCCGTGACGAAGCCGCAGACGGAGCACCGCTGCGACGTGTACGCGGGGTTGACTTTCACCACGCGCGTGCCCGTGTACCGGGCGGCGTCGGCAAGGGCGAGTTCGAGGCGGTGCCACCCCTTGTCCAGGATGGCCCGGTTGAGCCCGGCCTTCTGGCGGACGTTATGGCCGGGCTCGGCCACGGTGCCAAACGCGCCGGCGGACATGTTCTTGATCCGCAGGTCTTCGAGGACCACCAGGGCGTTCTTCGCGACGATCCGGGCCGCGGTCTGCGCGCAGAAGTCCCCACGCCGGTCCGACACCCGGGACATGATGCGGCCCATGGCCCTGATCGTCTTGTGCCGGTTCGCGCTGCCGCGCTTGGACCGGGTGAGGCGCTGTTGCAGACGCCGGTACCGGACGATCTCGCCGGCCGTGATGAACGGCCGGCCGTAAAAGTCGCCGTCCGAGGTGACCACGGCGGTCTTGACCCCCCGGTCGATGCCCACGGCGGTACCGGGCATGGCGTGCCGCTCGCAAGTGGCCGCGCGGTCGTCCACGAGGAACGACACAAACCACCGGCCGCCCTTGCGGGACACGGTCGCGGAACGGATCTCACCACCCAGGGGGCGGGACCAGCGGAAGCGGACCCGGCCCAGCTTCGGCAGCTTGACCCGGCCCCACTTGCGCCCCAGCCGCTCCACGCTGATCTGCCGGGCGTCGGGGAACCGGAACGACGGCGACCAACGTGCCTTCGACCGCCACCGCACCCTGAACGTGCCGTGATCCCGGCAGGCCCGGTCCAGATCCTTGAGCGTCTGCTGCAACGCGTGCGACGGCGCCGCCTTCAACCACGGATGCTCACACTTGGCGTCGGCCAACTCGGCACACTGCGGCACGTAGTTCATCCACGCCCCGCGCCGCCGATATTCCCGACGCTGCTCCAAAGCTGTGTTCCACACCGACCGGCAGATGCCGCCGAACTCCTCGCACATCTCTTCTTGTTCGGGCGAGAGATCGAGCAGGTAGCGGCGACCGGACAGCATGAGAACACCCCCTTCGACTGGTGCGATCAACATAGAGCACGCCACCGACAGCGGCAGAGAACTCCGCCGCTGCGCGGCTCCGCGCCAAGGATGAGCTGACCCCGTCCTGAAGGACGGGGCTTGCGCTCAAGGGATCCGGTCAACCGAGCGTCCGCGCGCACGCTACGGTGGACCGGCCGACGCACTCGGCATCAACCAACCCGCGTACGACGAGGTGGGGGCACAGCAGCGCCATGGCACAGGGCACGGTCCAGGTGACGCACACCGGCACATCGCGGTGGCGGCGCCGCACGGGTGAGTACACATCGCTCGCCGCCGCCCTGGAGGCCGCGGCCGACGGTGACGTGCTCACCGTCGCCCCGGGCACCTACCGGGAGAACCTCGTCGTACAGCGGGCGGTGACCCTGCGCGGACCCGAGGGCGCCCCCGGTTCGGTGCGCATCGCCCCCACGGAGGGCGTGCCCCTGACCGTGCGCGCCTCCGCGGTCGTCCAGGACCTGCACGTCGAGGGCCAGGACGCCACCGCGCCCGCCCTGTTGGTGGAGGAGGGCGCGCCGGAGCTCAGGGACGTGCGGATCGTGACCCGGTCCGCGGCCGGCATCGAGGTGCGCGGCGGCGCCCGGCCCACCGTGCGGCGCTGCACGATCGACAACCCGGCGGGCATCGGCATCGCCGTGCTCGACGGCGGCGGTGGGGTGTTCGAGGAGTGCGAGGTCGTCGCGGCCGGGCAGTCGGGCGTGGCGGTCCGCGGTGGTGCCCACCCCCGGCTTGAGAACTGCCGCATCCACCACACCTCCGGCGTGGGTCTGACGGCGACCGGCGACAACTCCGCCCTGGAAGCGGTGGGTTGCGAGGTCTACGAGGTCCGGGGCAGCGGCGTCCAGATCAGCGGCCGGGCCACCGGGCACCTCACCGACTGCGATGTGCACCGCACCGCCTCGGACGGGGTCACGCTCGAGACCGACGCCGTGCTGACGCTGGCCGACTGCCGTATCCACGACATCCCGGAGAACGCGGTGGACCTGCGTTCCCGGTCCGTGCTGACGCTGACGCGGACGACGGTGCGTCAGTTCGGGCGCAACGGCCTGTCGGTGTGGGATCCGGGCACGCGCGTGGACGCCAACCAGTGCGAGATCTTCGACAGCACCGGCGACTACCCCGCGGTGTGGGTCAGCGACGGCGCCACCGCGGTGCTCGACTCCTGCCGGGTGCACGACGTGCCCGACGCGCTGTTCGTGCTGGACCGCGGGTCCCGTGCGGACGTCGTGGACAGCGACCTGTCCCAGGTGCGCAACACGGCGGTGTCGGTGAGCGACGGCGCCACCGCGCAGCTCGACGACTGCCGGATCAAGGACGCGGCCACGGGTGCCTGGTTCCGCGACCACGGCAGCGGCGGCACCCTCAACAACTGCACCGTGGACGACATCCAGACGGGAGTGATCGTCACCAAGGGCGCCGACCCCACCATCGAGCGGTGCACGGTCGCCTCCCCCGCCGAGGCCGGTTTCTACGTCTCCGCCGGGGGTCGCGGCAGCTTCCTGGACTGCCGGGTGACGGGCAGCGGAGGCTACGGCTTCCATGTGATCGACGGCTGCCGTACGACGCTGAAGAAGTGCCGTACGGAGCGGTGCGCCCGCGGGGGTTACGAGTTCGCGGACGGCGGGCCGGACGCCGGGACCGGGTCGGGCCCCGTGGTCGAGGACTGCACCAGCGACGAGAGCGGCGGTGTGCGTCCGCTCGTGGCCCGGGAGACGGCCGTGCAGACCGCGCCCCCGGCCTCGGGGCTGCTGGGCGCGATCCCCGGGCAGCGCACCACCGAGCAGGAGCCGCTGGTGACCGCTGAGCCGGAGGCGCCCGCGCGGTCCGCCAAGGACGTCCTCGGCGAACTCGACACGCTGGTCGGCCTGGACAGCGTCAAGCGGGAGGTGCGCGCGCTGACGGACATGATCGAGGTGGGCCGGCGCCGCCGGCAGGCCGGGCTGAAGGCCGCCTCGGTCAAGCGGCATCTGGTGTTCACCGGCTCCCCCGGTACCGGCAAGACCACGGTCGCCCGTCTGTACGGCGAGATCCTGGCCTCCCTCGGTGTCCTGGAGAAGGGTCATCTCGTCGAGGTGTCCCGCGTCGACCTGGTCGGCGAGCACATCGGATCCACCGCGATCCGCACCCAGGAGGCGTTCGGACGGGCCCGCGGCGGCGTGCTGTTCATCGACGAGGCGTACGCGCTCTCCCCGGAGGACGCCGGGCGCGACTTCGGCAAGGAGGCCATCGACACGCTGGTGAAGCTGATGGAGGACCAGCGGGACGCGGTGGTGGTGATCGTCGCCGGCTACACGGCGGAGATGGAGCGCTTCCTGTCCGTCAACCCGGGTGTGGCCTCCCGTTTCTCCCGCACCATCACCTTCAGCGACTACGGGCCCGACGAACTGCTGCGGATCGTGGAGCAGCAGGCGGAGGAGAACGAGTACCGGCTCGCTCCGGACACGGCCGAGGCCCTGGTGGCCTACTTCACCGCGATCCCCAAGGGCCCCGCGTTCGGCAACGGACGCACGGCGCGGCAGACCTTCGAGGCCATGGTGGAGCGGCACGCCGGCCGGGTCGCCCAGCTCGCCGAACCGAGCACGGACGATCTGACGCTGCTCTACGCCGAGGACCTGCCCGCGCTGCCCTGAGCACCGGGTCCGCCCGGCGCCTCCGGACCGGTGTGCGGTTCACCGGCCGGGACGCCGGGCCGGCCGTGGCGGGGCGCCGGCAGGTCCGGGCGCAACCGGGCCAGCAGCCACCGTCGTTCCTCGTCGAAGGCCGGGTCCGCCTGGTAGTCGGAGTGGCCCAGGATCGGGGCGGGCAGCGGATGGCGCGCGGTGCGGCCGTAGGCGAGCGGGTCCTTGAGCAGGGCGCGGTCCACCTCGGGGCCGCAGTCGCCGGGCAGCCGGACCGGGCCGCCGATGGGGTCGGTGAGCCGGTACAGGTTGCGCCAGCAGTCCACGTCCCGGTGCAGGGCACCGAGCGCGGCCGGGCCGAAGTGGGCCGGGAACCAGCGCCCGTAGAGCCGTTCCAGCGGGGATCCGTAGGTCAGCAGGGCGACCCGCTTGCGGACCGACGGGGTGAGCTGCCAGGCCGCGGCGGCGGCCAGCACACTGCCCTGGGAGTGCCCCGACAGCACAAGCCGTCCGCCGGTGGCCCGGGTCCAGGTCGCCATCCGCCAGGTGAGGTCGGGCACGGCACGTTCGGCGTAGCAGGGCGGGGCGAAGGGGTGCGCGGCGCGCGGCCAGAAGGTGCCGACGTCCCACAGGATGCCGATGGTGCGCCGGGCGGAGGCGTCCTTGTAGGCGCGCCGGCCCCAGGTGACGAAGAGTATGAAGCCCAGTCCGATGAGCCAGGAGCCCAGCGCCTGCGCGATCTGGGCCGCGCCGTGCAGGACGGGGTGGGTTCCCGCCGCGGCCCCGGCCGGTGTCCGGTCGGTGCCGAGGGCGCCGACGAGCGCGCCGGCGCCCAGGAGGAGGGTGACGGCCGAGGTCGCGCCGACCAGGAGGGGCCCGTCGTCGGTGAGCGTGGCCATCGCCCGGGTGCGGGCGATCCGGCGGGTGCGCTCCGGGTCGGACGGCTCGCCGGGATGGTCGCGTTCCACCGCGGGACGCTGGGCGCGGGCCAGCCGTCGGGCGCGCCGGGCCAGTCGGCCGCAGAGCAACAGCAGCACGACGAGCAGCGGCGGGATGACGGACGCCTGCCAGGTGAGCAGGACCGGTGGGCCCGGGATCGACGTGCCGGTGCCGTCCAGCCAGTCGGCCACGCGCTGGCAGACCCCGCCGGACATCACGCCGGCGAGCGCACAGGCCAGCATCGCGACCGCGGGTCCGCCCAGGCCCCGCAGCGCGGCCCGGGGGTCGGGGCGGGTGCGGTACAGCTCGTGGGCGACGGCGGCGAGGGCGACGACCAGGAGGCCCTGGCCCAGCATGATGCCGCCGAAGGCGGTGTCGCCCGCCAGCCGGCCGGTCGACTCCCAGCCAGGGCGCGACCATCCGGCGTACACGGCGGTGAGCAGGAGCAGCAGGAGGGCGCCGAGCGGCAGCCGCCGCACGAGATGGCGGTCCAGCTGCCGGTCGAGCAGGTGCTCGGTGCGGCCGCGGCGGCAGACGACCCAGACGACGGCGGCGGAACCGGCGAGCAGCGCGGTGAGCAGGAGTCGGCCCGCCGTGTCGAGGGCCGGGGAACCGCCGGGGCCGCGGTCGAGGGCCGCCGTGGGCACGGCGATCGTGGCGGTGACCGTCAGCAGGCCCGCGGCGGTGTGCGCGGCGCGCAGCCGGGCGACCAGGCGGCGCCCGTACCAGAAGCCGGGACGGCTCAGGGATCCGCTGCCGGTGTCGTCCTTCGGCTCCGGGTCGCGGGAGATCGGCTGTGTGGACTCGTAGGCGCTCCAGGTGCGGTGCGCCAGGTACCACAGCAGCCCGGTGAGCGCGGCGGGTACCACGGCGGCCAGGGCGAGGCGGCGGCCGGGGGCGCTCCACCAGCCGCCGGCCGCGGGCGACAGGAAGCCCAGCCAGGAGTGCCGTGCGGCACACGCGTGCGTGCCCGCGCACTGCCAGGCTGTGAGGTCGAGGGCGACCTCGCAGGCCGCGGCGACGAGCAGCACCGTCAGGGTCAGGCCGGCCAGCCGCACGAGCAGTCCGTACAGGCTCACGGCGCGCGGGCGGCCCGGGGCGCCGGGGCGCATCCAGTGGGCGAGGTTGACGACCATGAACGGCAGCAGCAACAGCCACAGGGCGCGGGCTCCGTTGCCCGAGGTGAGGTTGCACCAGACGTACGCCTCGGGCACCGGCGTGCCGCGCTGCTCCTCCGGCCGGTCCTCGGCGTCGACGTCCTCGGCGCGCCGGAAGACGGCCGCGGTGTCGTCGCCGGTGATCCGCACCGTGCGCGCGGCGTCGAGCATCTTCTCGGGCGTGGTGCCGCCGACGCCGTGGACCAGGAGTTCGAGGGCGCACTCGGCCGGCTCGTCGGGTGCGGCGGGGCCGTCCGCCCCGGCGGTCCGCGGATGCCGCTGCGCACGTTCCACTGTTCGCACTTCCCCCGTACCGCGTCCGTCGGTCTGTGTCCATGTCGGTCTGTGTGCGTGCGGACACCAGGATCGCCTCCCGTGGCACGCGGCACATCCCTCGTCACCGAATCTCCCCGATCCGGGTGACCGGAGCCGCGCACAGGGAGGACAAAGGTGGCATGTTCGCGTCGGTCGGGTGCCGGCGCGGCGGGGACCGCCCCGTGAAAGGATGGGACGTCCGCGTACCGGGGCAGGGCGGACCTTCCCGTCGTCGGCGGGTGCGCGGGGCGGGTCGGACGGCTTGAGGCGAAAGGAACCGGAGCACACGTGAGTGAGAATCAGAACCTCCTCGCGGAGCAGCGGCGGGCCCTGATCCTGGACGAGGTCCGGCGCCGCGGCGGTGTCCGGGTGAACGAGCTGACCCGGAAGCTCGGCGTGTCGGACATGACGGTGCGCCGCGATCTGGACGCGCTGGCCCGGCAGGGCGTGCTGGAGAAGGTGCACGGCGGCGCGGTTCCGGTGGTGGAGGCCAGTACGCACGAGCCGGGCTTCGAGGCCAAGTCGGGTCTGGAACCGACCGCCAAGGAGGACATCGCGCGGGCGGCGGCACGTCTGGTCGTGCCGGGCACGGCGATCGCCCTCTCGGGCGGTACGACGACGTACGCGCTGGCCCAGCACCTGCTCGACGTGCCCGATCTGACGGTGGTCACCAACTCGGTCCGGGTCGCCGACGTCTTCCACTCGGCGCAGCGCACCTCCGGTCAGCGGCAGGGCGCGGCGACGGTCGTGCTGACCGGCGGGGTCCGCACCCCGTCCGACTCACTGGTGGGTCCGGTGGCCGACCAGGCGATCGCGGCGCTCCACTTCGACGTGCTGTTCCTGGGTGTGCACGGGATATCGGCCGAGGCGGGCCTGTCCACGCCGAACCTGGCGGAGGCCGAGACCAACCGGCGCCTCGTGCAGTCGGCGCGCCGGGTGGTGGTGGTCGCCGACCACACCAAGTGGGGTGTGGTGGGCCTGAGTTCGTTCGCCGCGCTGGACCGGGTCGACACACTGGTGACGGACGCGGGGCTGCCCGCGGAGGCCCGCGCAGAGGTCTCGGAGCACCTGCGGCTGGTGGTGGCGGGCGAGCCCGGGGACGAGGCGGACGGCTGAGGGAGCCGTCGGCGGGAACCCGGCGTGCCCGGCCGCCCCGGACCGTCCGGCCGTCCGTACCCTCTCAGGCCGGCCACGCCCCGGTCGTCAGGAACGACTCCAGCGTCCGCGTGTACGGGGTGCTGTCGAGGCCCTGTTCGGCCAGCCAGGCGTCGGAGTAGTACTTGTCGAGGTAGCGGTCACCCGGGTCGCACAGGAGGGTCACGACGCTGCCCCGGCGGCCCTCCCGAAGCATCTCCGCGACGATCTTCAGAGCGCTCCACAGGCCCGTCCCGGTGGAGCCGCCCGCCTTGCGGCCGATGGCCCGCTCCAGGGTCCGTACGGCGGCCACGGCGGCGGCGTCCGGCACCTTCATCATGCGGTCGACGACCCCGGGCACGAAGCTCGGTTCCATGCGCGGCCGCCCGATGCCCTCGATGCGCGAGCCGCTGTCGCAGGTGACGTCGGGATCGCCGGTGGTCCAGCCCTCGAAGAAGCAGGAGTTGTCCGGGTCGGCGACGCAGACACGGGTGTCGTACTGCATGTAGTGGACGTAGCGCGCGATGGTCGCGGAGGTGCCGCCGGTGCCCGCGGTGGCGACGATCCACGCCGGCTCCGGAAAGCGCTCCAACTCCAACTGCCGGAAGATCGATTCGGCGATGTTGTTGTTCCCGCGCCAGTCCGTGGCCCGCTCGGCGTAGGTGAACTGGTCCATGTAGTGGCCTCCGGTCTCGGCCGCGAGGGCGGCGGAGGCCTCGTACATCGTGCGCGGGTCGTCCACGAAGTGGCACCGCCCGCCGTGGAACTCGATCAGGCGGCACTTCTCGGCGCTGGTCGTGCGCGGCATGACCGCGATGAAGGGCACGCCGATCAGCTTCGCGAAGTACGCCTCCGAGACGGCCGTCGAGCCGCTGGAGGCCTCGATGACCGGGCGGTCCGGGCGGATCCAGCCATTGCACAGGCCGTACAGGAACAGCGACCGCGCCAGCCGGTGCTTGAGGCTGCCGGTCGGATGCGTCGACTCGTCCTTCAGGTACAGGTCGACGCCCCACTCCTCGGGCAGCGGGAAGCGCAGCAGGTGGGTGTCGGCCGAGCGGTTGGCGTCCGCCTGCACCTTGCGGACGGCTTCTTTCAGCCAGTCCCGGTATCCGCTGTCGCTGCGGTCGACGTCGAGGGTGTCGCCGGTCCGGCGCTGCTCGGTGGTGCTCACGGCGGGCTCCTTACGCTGTTGCGCCGGCGGCGTCCCGCGCGGCCGGACGCCCTCGATGATAGACACCTTCAACACGCTTCTCACCTGCATAAACGCATCTTTGAGCGGCTCAAGGAGAGGCTTGGGAACGCACCACGCCGAAGCGGGCCGCAGCGCGGGGGCGTACGGGTCGGGGGCGCGTTCGCGCGAGTGCGCCGGGTGCCGCCCGCGACTGCTCCCCACGCACTGGTGCTCCGTGCCGATGGCGTGCAGACTGCACCACGGCGGGACGAAGTACCCGACGGGGCCCGTGAGATCTCGAAGGAACCTCGAAGGGACCCCCAGCGATCTCGAACGAGCCGGGCCGGCTCGGGGACGGACCGGGCGGAGCGGGAGCCGGCGACACGCACGAAGGGGCGGGGAGATGGCCGAACCGGAGTTCACGGCCACGGGCGTACGGATCGACAAGCGCCTGCGCTCACTCACCCGGGCCGGACTGGTCCGGATCCGCGACGGCAGACTGGAGCTGCTGACCAGCTACGGCAGTGAGATCGACAGCGCGCCGGTGCGGTCGGTGCGCGCGTCCCAGCCCTGGTACGCCCCGGACGACCGGGCACTGGCCGACCTGGGCGGCAACCGGTACCTGCTGACCCTGGGCGACCACGACCCCGCACCGGGCGAGACGGGGCCGCCCGCGGCCCGCCGGTTCGTCGAGGCCGTCCGCCGGGCGGCCCGGCGCGGCGGCTGAGCGAGGCGAGTTGCGTGACCCCACCCCGTGGGTCACGCTGGTCTCACGTCACTCAGGGTTTACCGGCGATAACGCTGCGAACCAGCCCGCCGGCCAGACAGCAGGCGGCAATGTCACGCAGGCGTCCTGCTGCATCCGAAACCTCGTGTTCTTCCGGACCTCAACGTCGGGGAGTCGCAGCCGTGATCAGTCACCCAAGCAGGCACTGCACGGTGGAGCTCCAAGCCCTGCCGTCGCGGATCGGCCAGGTCCGCAGAATCGTATCGGCGCACCTGCGCTACTGGCATCTGGACCCTTTGATAGACCGGGCCGCGCTCGGTGTGACGGAGCTGTTGACCAACGTCCACCAGCACGCCCGGCCCGACAAGCTGTGCACCGTGGAGCTCGAACTGCTGCTCGAGCGGCTCACGGTCTCCGTGCGCGACCACGACCCGCGCCTTCCGGTGATGGAGGACATGGGTGCCATCGCGCCGCTGGCCACCGAGGGCCGGGGGCTGGCGATGGTGGCCGCGATGAGCGAGAGCTGGGGCGCGCGGCCGGACGGTGAGCAGGGCAAGGTCGTCTGGTTCACCCTGCCGACCGCCGCCCCCTCGATAGCGGTGCCTGCCCGGGTGCCGGCGCTCGTGACCGCGGACCAGGCCGCGCGCCGCCTGGCCGAGGCCGCCTCCGCGCTCGAGGGCATCCGGCCCGTTCACGCTCCGGCCGGGTCCGCCGTCGTCGGCTGACGGCGTCGGCCTCGTCTGCCGCGCTCGGCCGAGCGGACGTCCGCCACGCCCCAGCCGACCTGGCGGCGGCCGGGGCGTGGCGGGCAGCGGGCGGTGACCGGGGGGCGACCCGGCCACCGCCCCCGGTGGCCTGCGGGAGTCGGTTCACTCGGTGGCGATGGCGTGCAGGACGTCCAGTCGGGCCGCGCGTCGAGCCGGGCGCAGTCCCGCGAGTGCTCCCGCGGCGATCCCCACCAGGGCCACCACGAGCAGGGGCGCCGGTGGCAGCGCGAAGGCGAACGCGGTGCCGCTCTCGCCGTCGGAGGCCTTCACCAGCACCCAGCCGAGGAAGGCGCCCAGGGCGAGCCCGCCCGCCGTGCCGAACGCGGCGACCAGGACCGATTCCCAGCGGACCATGGCCCGCAGTTGGGACCGGGTCTGGCCGACGGCCCTGAGCAGACCCAGTTCGCGGGTCCGCTCGTGGATCGCCAGGGTGAGGGTGTTGGCGATGCCGAGGAGCGCGATGAGCACCGCGAGGGCGAGCAGCGCGTAGACGAGCGTCAGCATCATGTCGATCGCGCCCGCGGAGGACTGCGCGTACTCGTCGCGGGTCTGCACCTGCGGGTCGCCGTACCGGGCGGCGACCCGTTCGACGGCTGCCTTGCCCGCCTCGGCGCTCACGCCGGGCCGGAGGGACACGGCGACGAGCCGGTCGGAGTCCTGTGTGCGGTGCGGGGCCCAGGCGGAGCGGCTGACGACGTAGTCGCCGGCGAGTTCCGACCGGCCGTAGACCGCGCGGACGGTGAAGGTGCTCGTGGTGCCGTCGGTGAAGGTGAGCCGTGTCCGGTCCCCCGCCGTCAGGCCCCGCCGGTCGGCCTCGTCGCGGGTGACGGCGATGCCGTCGGTGCCCAGGCCGTTCAGGGAGCCGCGCACGGTTCCGAGGTCGAAGGTGCGGGCGAGCGCGGCCGGATCAGTGACCGTCAGGGCCCGCCCCTCGCCGTCGACTTCGGCGACGCCCCGGCCGAGTCCGACGGCCGTGTCCACCTCGGGCAGCCGCTGGATCGCCCCGGCCAGCCGGGGGCTCAGGCCGCTGCCGCCGGCCCCGAAGGAGGGGGTGCTCACGGCGAGGTCGCCCGCGAAGGACTGCGAGACGGTCTGGTCCATGGTGGCCTTGAGCGAGGCGCCGAAGACCGTGAACAGCGACACCACGGCGACCCCGATCATCAACGCGCTCGCGGTGGCCGCGGTGCGCTTCGGGTTGCGCAGCGCGTTGCGCCGGGCCAGCGCACCGGTGACGCCGCGCAGCCGGCCGAGGGGGCTGCCGAGCAGACGCACGGCGGTGGCGGAGGCGACCGGGCCGAGCACCACGAAAGCGGCCAGGGCGAGGACGGCGCCGACTCCGGCCGCCCATACGGACGGTGACACCAGGACACCGGTGAGGGTCACGGCCACGGCCGTCGCGGCGAGGACCGCTCCCGTCACGGCGCGCGGGCGGGAGGCGCCGGAGGTGTCGACGGCCGTCTCGCGCAGCGCGGCCATGGGAGCGGTGCGGCCGGCCCGTACGGCGGGTGTCAGCGCGGAGCCGAGGCAGACCACGACGCCGACCGCCGGCGGCAGTGCCATGGACAGCGGCTGGACGACCAGACCGCCGTCGGGGAAGGGGAATCCGATCGCCGGGAACAGCGCCTGGAGCCCGGCGGCGATCCCGATGCCGCCCGCCAGTCCGGCGGCGGACGCGGTCAGCGCGACGGCGCTCGCCTCCACGAGGGTGGCGGCGGTGACCTGGCGGCGGGAGGCGCCCAGCGCGCGCAGCAGGGCGTTCTCGCGGGTGCGCTGGGCGACGACGATCGCGAACGTGTTGTGGATGGAGAAAGTGGCCACCAGCAGCGCGACACCCGAGAACACCAGCAGGAACGTGGTGAAGACGGTCAGGAACTGGCTGGAGACCATGTCGGTGTTCTCCCGAGCGGCCTCCTGGCCGGTGAGCGCCTCGACGCCCTGGGGCAGCGCGGGCGTCAGCCGCCGCACCAACTCGGCCTGGCTCACCCCGGGTCCGGCCCGCACCTGGATGCTCGCCGCCTCCCCCGGCCGGGCGGTCAGGTACTTCTCGGCGTCGGCCCGGGTCAGTCCGGTGAAGGTCACCTGCGCCATGCCGTCCTCGCCGCCGAAGGTCGCGAGGCCCACGATCGTCACCTCGACGGGGTCGGGGGTGCGCAGCGTCGTGGTGTCGCCGATCCGCAGGCCGCCCTTCTTCGCGGCGCCGCGGTTGACGACGGCCTCGCCCGGCTTCGCGGGGGCGCGCCCCTCGGCGAGCCGGTACGGGTTGAGCCGGGGGTCGCTGATCCAGTTGCCGGCGAGGGTGGGTGGACCCTGGCCGCCGATGGGCTTGCCGTCGCGGCCGAGGAGCTGGCCCGCGCCCTGGATGTCCGGGGCGGCGGCCGCGACCCCGGGGAGCCGCTCGATGGTGCTCACCAGCGCGGTGTCCACCGGCCTGCGTACGCCCTGGCCCTCGCCGGGCGCGGTGATGACGGAGGCGCTGCGGACGACGGCGTCCGTGCCGTCGGTCGCCCGGCCGAACATGGAGTCGAAACTGGCCCGCAGGGTGTCGCCCATGACCAGGGTCCCGGCCAGGAAGGCGACGCCGAGGAACACGGCGAGGAAGGTGCCGGCGAAGCGCCGTCCGTGGGCGCGCAGGGAGGACAGGCTCAGGCGGAGGGAGGCGTTCACGTCCTCACCTCGAAGGCCTTCATGCGGTCCAGGACCCGGTCGGCGGTCGGGGACTCCATACGGTCGACCAGGCGCCCGTCGGCGAGGAAGAGCACCTCGTCGGCGTGGGCGGCGGCGACCGGGTCGTGGGTGACCATGACGACCGTGCGGCCCGTCTCCCGCACCGCGCGGCCGAGCAGGCCGAGCACCTCCTGGCCGGAGCGGGAGTCGAGGTTGCCGGTGGGCTCGTCGGCGAAGACGACGTCCGGGCGGCCGGCGAACGCGCGGGCCACCGCGACGCGTTGCTGCTGTCCGCCGGAGAGTTCGGCGGGCCGGTGGTGCAGGCGGTCGCGCAGGCCGACGACCTCGACGAGCGCGTCGATCCACTCGGGGTCGCCCCGTCGGCCCGCCAGGTCGAGGGGCAGCGTGATGTTCTCGGCGACGGTGAGGGTCGGCACCAGGTTGAAGGCCTGGAAGACGAAGCCGACGCGGTCGCGGCGCAGCAGGGTCAGCCGGCGGTCGTCGAGGCCGCCCAGTTCGGTGTCGCCGATGTACGCGCTGCCGGAGGTGAGCGTGTCGAGCCCGGCCGCGCAGTGCATCAGGGTGGACTTGCCGGAGCCCGAGGGGCCCATGATCGCGGTGAAGCGCCCGGCCGGGAAGCCCACGCTCACGCCGTCCAGGGCGGTTACGGCGGTGTCGCCGGCGCCGTGGACCTTCACGGCGTCGACGACCCGCGCGGCCGTAATGGTGGCCGCTGTGCCGGCCGAGGCGGTGGCGGTGGCGGTGGTGGAAGAGGCGGTGGAGTCGGGCGTGGTGGTCACCGGGCACCGCCGGTGCGGCCGAACTGCTCCTCCAGGACGGACAGCCGGCGCCAGTACTCGTCCTCGTCGATCTCGCCGGAGGCGAAGCGGCGGCCGAGGACGGCGAGCGGCGAGTCGGCGGCGGGGCGCCCGTCCGGGCCGCGCCAGGGCCCGGTGTCCCTGCCGCGCCAGGACGGGCCGCGGCCGCGCCGGGCGGCACGGCGCAGGAGGGTGACGGCGCCGACGACGGCGGCCGCCCAGAACAGCGGGACGAAGAGAATCCACGGCCCGGGGCCGCCGTCCCAGTTCGCCAGGGTCTGCATCTTGGTTCATCTCCCTCGAGGGGTCTGCCGAAGGGCTGCGGAGAGTTCTCCGCTGCTGCGTCGACAGTGGCTCGGGAAGGGGCTCCGGGGCGTCGTACGGCCAGCGGCAGTGCGGCTACCTCCCGGGGAGTACGGGGGCGTGCCGCGGCTGCTCCGCGCGGCTCGCCCCGGCCTGCGGGGCAAATCCGGCGGGGCCGCGCTCCGCAGGTCGGGCGGGCGGATGCGGCCTACCTCGTGGGACGTACCGGGGGTGCCGGGACCGGGTCAGGTCAGGGCCGCCAGCGGGTCGTCCAGGACCGGCTGCCAGGCCAGTTCGGCCGCACCGACCAGGCTGTTGTGGTCGAGGGTGCAGGAGAGGATCGGGACGACGCCGCTTCGGCCCCACAGGCTGCGCTCGGCGACGACGGCGCGCAGGCGGTCGGGGGCGGCGTCGAGCAGGGTGCGGTGCAGTCCGCCGAGGATGATCCGGTCCGGGTTGAGGATGTTCACCAGGCCGGCCAGACCCTGCCCCAGGCGGTCGACGAGGGTTTCGACGGCCCCGCGGACGGCCGGATCGTCGTAGTGGTGGCGGATCAGGTCCTCGGCCTGCCGCAGCAGGGACATCTCGGGGCCCGGTTCGCGGCCCGCGGCGGTGAGGAAGGCCAGCGGGTCCGTCTCGACGTCCAGGCAGCCGCGGCTGCCGCAGTGGCAGGGGCGGCCCTCGGGGTTGACGGTGAGGTGGCCGACCTCCAGCGCCAGTCCCGAACTTCCCGTGTGCAGTCGCCCGTCGAGGACCAGCGCGCCGCCCACGCCCCGGTGCCCGGTCGCCACGCACAGCAGGTCGCGCGCGCCGCGCCCGGCGCCGTGCCGGTGCTCGGCGAGCGCGGCGAGGTTGACGTCGTTGGCGGCGAAGACCGGTGCGGTGATCCCGGCCGCGCGCACGCACTGCGCGAAGACGCGGCGGACCGGCGCCCCGGCGGGCCAGTCCAGATGGAGCGGGTTGAGGGCGAGGCCCTCCGGTTCGGTGACCGCGGACGGCACGGCGAGTCCGGCGCCGACGCAGCGCCGGCCGGTCGCGCGCAGCAGCTCGGCACCGGCCTCGACGACGGAGCCGAGCACTTCGGCCGGGTCGGCGTCGACGGCCCCGCAGCCGGGCGCGGTCGCCACGATCCGGCCGCCGAGGCCGACCAGGGCGGCGCGGAACCCGTCGGCGTGCACCTGCGCGGCGAGGGCGACGGGACCGTCCTCGGCGACCGCCAGACGGTGCGAGGGGCGCCCCTGGGACCCGGCCGCCGCGCCGGGCCGGGCGTCCACCCTGATCAGGCCCAGCGCCTCCAGTTCGGCGGCCACCGCACCGGCCGTCGCCCGGGTCACCCCCAGCTCGGCGGTGAGGACCGCACGGGTCGGGGCGCGCCCGGTGTGCACGAGTTCCAACGCGGGCCCGAGCGCGCCGCGCCCCCGGTCCAGCCGTGTCCTGGAGGTGCTCCCTTCCCCCGGCGTCCGGGGGTCCGCCTTGCCGTTCATGGGGGCGAGTCTCCCATGATCCGCACATCGGGTGAGCGGCGACTCGTTCAGCGGGCCGGGTCAGAGGCCGCTCACCCTGAGGGTGATGTTCAGCCGTCCCGTCAGCCCCAACTCGGCTGGTGCCGTGCCCGGCTGAACGCGCGGCACCCCGTGGTACGCGAGGCGGGACGGTCCGCCGAACACGAACAGGTCTCCGCTGCGCAGTTCGACGTCGGTCCAGGGCCGGGTACGGGTCTCGGTGTTGCCGAAGCGGAACACGCAACGGTCGCCGAGGCTCAGCGACACCACCGGCGCGCCGGACTTCTCGTCGCTGTCGCGGTGCAGGCCCATGTGCGCCTCGGCGTCGTAGAAGTTGATCAGGGCGATGTCGTACCGGGCCTGGCCGGCCGCGCCGGGGCCCAGGGCGTCGGTCACCGCGTCGCGGGCCAGGTCGTCCAGCCACGCGGGGAACGGCTTCACCGGGGCGCCGTCGCCGTCGACGGCGGTGCGGGCGTAGCCGTACGGGTACCAGTGCCGGCCCAGGCAGACCTGCCGGGCGGTCATCGTGCCGCCGCCGGGTGTGCGCACCGTGCGCAGGCCGGCCGGCGGGCGGGCCCACTCCCGGCAGGCGGCGAGCAGCGCGCGCTGCCGGGCCGGATCCAGCCAGTCCGGTACGTGCACGGCGCCTGGCGCGATCTGCGTGCGGCCGCGCGGAAACAGCTCGGCGTCCATGTCTCCCATCCTGCCGGACACGGCGTGAGCTGCGGCTCCGCTAGCCTTGACGGCGATGAACGACCGTATGACGACTCCCTGGGGCGAGCTGGAGCTCGCCCGGTTCCCGCAGGACCCGCGTGACCGGCTGCGGGCCTGGGACGCCTCCGACGAGTACCTGCTGGGGCACCTCGACGAGCGGGGGACCGACCTGTCCGGGACCGTCGTGGTCGTCGGCGACCGCTGGGGTGCCCTGGTCACGGCGCTGGCCGCGCACCGGCCGACGCAGATCACGGACTCCTTCCTCACGCAGGAGGCGACCCGTGCGAACCTCGCCCAAAGCGGCGCGGAGCCCGGCGCGGTACGCCTGCTGACCACCCAGGACCCCCCGCCCGGCCGGATCGACGTGCTGCTGGTGCGGGTGCCCAAGAGCCTGGCACTGCTGGAGGACCAGCTGCTGCGCCTGGCGCCCGCGGTGCACGAGGGCACGGTCGTCGTCGGCACCGGGATGGTGAAGGAGATCCACACCTCCACGCTGACGCTGTTCGAGCGGATCCTCGGCCCCACCCGGACCTCGCTCGCGCGGCGCAAGGCCCGCCTGATCCTCTGCACGCCGGACCCCTCCCTGGAGCGGCCCGCGAACCCGTGGCCGCACACCTACACGCTGCCCGACGGCATCGGCGCCGCCTCCGGGCGGACCGTCGTCAACCACGCGGGGGTCTTCTGCGCCGACCGGCTCGACATCGGCACCCGGTTCTTCCTGCGGCACCTGCCGGCGGGCGGCGGCGCCCGCCGGGTGGTGGACCTGGGGTGCGGCAACGGTGTCGTCGGTACGGCGCTGGCGCTGGCCGACCCCGGCGCCGAGGTGCTGTTCACCGACGAGTCGTTCCAGGCCGTGGCCTCGGCGGAGGAGACGTACAAAGCGAACGGCGGGCCGGGGCGGGCCGAGTTCCGGGTCGGCGACGCGCTGGCCGGGGTGCCGGCCGGCAGCGTGGACCTGGTGCTGAACAATCCGCCCTTCCACTCGCACCAGGCGACCACGGACGAGGCGGCCTGGCGGATGTTCACCGGGGCGCGGCGCGCGCTGCGCCCCGGCGGCGAGCTGTGGGTGATCGGCAACCGCCACCTCGGCTACCACGTCAAGCTGCGCCGGCTGTTCGGCAACAGCCGGCTGGTCGCGAGCGACCCGAAGTTCGTGGTGCTGCGGGCCGTCAAGAGGTAGGCGCCGTACCGCGTGAGCCGATCACGCCGATGAGCCGCTCCACCTCTCCCACCATCGCCTCGCGGCCCACACTGAGGTACTTGCGGGAGTCGACCGCCTCCGGGTGCGCGGCGAGGAAGTCGCGGATCGCGCCGGTCATCGCGATGTTGAGGGCGGTGCCGACGTTGACCTTGGCGATGCCCCCGGCGACGGCGGCGGCCAGTTCGCCGTCCGGGACGCCGGAGGAGCCGTGCAGGACGAGCGGCACGTCCAGTGCTCCGGCGAGTCGCTTGATGAGGTCGTGGTCGAGGGCCGCGGTGCGCTCGGTCATGGCGTGGGTGTTGCCGACCGCCACGGCCAGGGCGTCCACCCCGGAGCCGGTGACGAACGCGTGCGCCTCGGCGGGGTCGGTGCGCGCGCCGGGGGCGTGGGCGTCCAGCGGCGGCGCGCCGTTCTTGCCGCCGACCTCGCCCAACTCGGCCTCGATCCACAGTCCTTGGGCGTGTGCCCAGGCCGCGGCCGCACTGGTCGCGGCGAGGTTGTGCGCGTACGGCAGCCGGGAGGCGTCGTACATCACGGAGCTGAAGCCGGCGTCGGCCGCCTGGCGCAGCAGGTCGTCGCTCTGCACATGGTCGAGGTGCAACGCGACGGGCACGGTGGCGCGTTCGGCCGCGGCGACGGCGGCGCGGGCGAGCGGCAGCAGCCGCCCGTAGCGGAACATGACGGCGTTCTCGCTGACCTGGAGGACGACGGGCGCGCCGACCGCCTCGGCCCCGGCGACGACGGCCTCGACGTGTTCCAGCGTGATGATGTTGAAGGCGACGACGGCGGAGCGCGCGGCGGCGGCGCCGGCGACCAGCTCGCCGGTGGCTGCAAGCGGCACGGTCTGTCCTTTCCGGTGCCGAACGGGGTGACGGGGCGTCAGGGGGCGTCAGGGGGCGAGGATGACCGAGCGGGTGAGGTGGCGGGGCCGGTCCGGGTCCAGGCCGCGGGCCGCGGCGACGGCGACCGCGAGCCGCTGGGCGCGGATCAGTTCGGCCAGCGGGTCGAGTTCGCCCTCGATCCACAACGCGCCCGTGGCGCGGACCTGTTCGGCGAGCCCTTCGGGTGCCCGGCCGAACATCCAGGTCGCCGTGCCGTCGGTGGAGACGCTGATGGGGCCGTGCCGGTACTCCATCGCCGGGTAGGCCTCGGTCCAGGACAGCGAGGCCTCCCGCATCTTCAGACCGGCCTCGTTGGCCAGTCCGACGGTCCAGCCCCGGCCGAGGAAGGTGAACTGCGTGCAGGCCAGGAGCGGTTCGGGCAGCGCGGCGGACAGGGCGGCCCGGGCGTCCACGACGACCTCGTCGGTGTGCAGTCCGAGGTGGGCGCGCACCAGGGTGAGGGCGGTGGTGGCGAACCGGGTCTGCACCACGGAGCGTTCGTCCGCGAAGTCGAGGACCACGGCCTCGTCGGCGGCGTCCATCACGGGGGTCGCGGGGTCCGCGGTGACCGCCGTGGTGCGGGTGCGCCCCTTCAGCTCCCGCAGCACGTCGAGCACTTCGGTGGTGGTGCCGGACCGGGTGAGGGCGAGCACGCGGTCGTAGGAGCGCTCGTAGGGGAACTCCGAGGCGGCGAAGGCGTCGGTCTCGCCCTGTCCCGAGCCCTCACGCAGCGCGGCGGCGGCCTGGGCCATGAAGTACGAGGTACCGCAGCCGACGATCGCGACCCGCTCCCCCTGGGCCGGCAGCGCCCGGCCGTGGACGGCGACGTCGGCCGCGACCCGGGCCCAGCACTCGGGCTGACTGGTCAGCTCGTCCTCGACATGGCTCATGGCCCCTCCTCCTGCTCCCATGGAATGCGTGTTCCTGCAAGATAGCGCCGACTTTCGAGCACAATCAAGCAACTTGAGGAAGTGTCGAGTGCGCTAGGGTCACGGAGGACCGAGGGAACGGAGGAGGCGGATGTCGCGCGACGCCCGCTGGAAGGCGCTGCTGGAACTGCTCGTGGAGCGCGGCCGGCTGGACGTCGAGGAGGCGGCGACCGGACTGGGGGTGTCGGCCGCGACGATCCGGCGGGACTTCGACCAGCTCGCCGAGCAGCAGATGCTGGTACGGACCCGGGGCGGCGCGGTGGTGCACGGCGTCTCCTACGAGCTGCCACTGCGCTACAAGACCGCCCGCCACGCCTCTCAGAAGCAGCGGATCGCCAAGGCGGTCGCGGATCTCGTGGCACCCGGCGAGGCGGTCGGCCTGACGGGCGGCACCACGACCACCGAGGTGGCCCGCGCCCTGGCGGTGCGCGCCGACCTCGCCTCCGGCTCCCCCGCGCTGACCGTGGTGACCAACGCCCTCAACATCGCCAACGAGCTCGCCGTCAGGCCCCAGTTCAAGATCGTGCTGACCGGAGGGGTGGCGCGACCGCAGTCCTACGAGCTCATCGGGCCGCTGGCGGACGGAGTGCTGAGCCAGATCACGCTGGACGTGGCGGTGCTCGGGGTGGTGGGCTTCGACGTCGCGCACGGCGCGGCGGCGCACGACGAGGCCGAGGCCGCCGTCAACCGGCTGCTGTGCGAGCGCGCCGAGCGCGTCGTCGTGGCCGCCGACTCCAGCAAGCTGGGCCGGCGGGCCTTCGCCCGCATCTGCTCGGCCGAGTCGGTGGACACCCTGGTCACGGACGCGGCGGCGGCACCGGAGACGGTGCGCGGGTTCGAGGAGGCGGGCCTGCGGGTGCTGGCCGTCTGACGGCGCCGGCCCACTTCGCGTCACAACCGCAGGAAGCCCACGCCGCGGCCGTCGTTGCAGCCGCAGGGGGTGGCACGGCCGTCGTCCGGCGGCGCCTGCTGGGCCTTGAGCGCCACGCTCATCAGGCTCAGCAGCAGATCGACGTCGGCCGAGGCGTCGAGGCGGACCGTCACCCACGAGGAGCCCGGCACGACCCGGATCGCGGCGAAGCGCCGCAGGTCGCTCCCCAGGCGGCGGATCGCCCGGACGGTCAGACGGAGGTCGACGTCACGGCCGGAGTGGAAGTGGGCGATCTCCCCGCCCGCCGAGCTGAGCGCCTGCCCGCTGCCGCAGCTCGGCACCGCCTCCTTGAGATCGGGCCAGGTGACCAGTTGGGCGAGAGCGCGCGCGGCGAGCGTCATGGTGCCATCATGGCGCGCTCACCGTGCGGCAACGGCCACGAGGGGAACCCTTAACCAATCCGTGTCAAAGGCCCCGGCGCGGGCCGGCGGCCCGGCTCGGGGGCGCCCCCGCCGACGGCCCCCGCCCCCCTTTTCCGGGCTCCGGAAGCCTTGGGCCGTCCCTGGAGGCACACTGGCAGAAGGGGCCGTCGATGCTCACGAGGGGGTGTCGAAGGTGACACGTCGTGCGGGACTGTGGCTGTGGCGATGGCGGCGCAATCCGCTCAGGCGGACCAGCGACCTGGTGGAGGCGTGGATCCTGCTCGTCGCCTGGGTCCTCGCCGTGGTCGGCGGTGTCCTCGCGGGCGTGGTGACGGCGGGCGCGCTGCAGCGGGCGGCGGACCGGGTACGGGCCGAGAGCCGGCCGGTGTCCGCCGTGGTGACGCAGGATGCGGCCCACGGGTCGGTCCGGCCCGCGGGAGGCGCCCTGGGTTGGGGCACGGTCCGCTGGACGGACGCGGACGGCTCGGCGCGCACCGGCCGGACCAGGGTCCCGGTCTCCGCGACACCCGGCGCCCACGTCACGGTGTGGACGAACGGACGGGGCGTGCTGATCCCGCCGCCCGCCTCATCGGCCGACATCGCCTTCCAGACGGCCCTCGGCGGCCTCTGGGCGGGAACGACCACCGTGGGCGTCGTCATCGGCGGTGCCAAGCTGGCCCGGGCCCGGCTCGACCGCCGGCGCTTCGCCCGGTGGGACGAGGAGTGGGCGCGCGCGGACACGCCCTGGGGATGGAAGACCGGCTGAGGGCGGACCGAGGACGGGGGAAGTCGAGGGCGGGGGAAGGGGCGGGTCGCCCCGGGGACTGATCGCCGTACACTTTGAGCCCGAATGACGGCGGGCGGCACCGGCCCGCCCGGTCCCGGCGATCAGAGCGAGGGAGTGCCCGTGCCCGGCCACCGTTCCATCACCGAGGCGGAGAAGCTCGCGCAGGCGAAGCTCGGCGGCATCCGCGTACGCCGGGAGCAGATGGCGGCGGTCGCCAACATCTACCGGGCCGCCTCCGCGGTCCGCCAGCACCTGGAGAACTCGGTGCTGCGCGGCTCGGACCTGACCTGGACCGCGTTCGTCGTGCTGTGGGTGGTCTGGGTGTGGGGCGAGTCGGAGACCCGGCACGTGGCCGAGGAGGCCGGCATCTCCAAGGGCACCCTGACGGGCGTCTCCCGCACCCTGGAGTCGCGCGGGCTGCTGCGCCGCACCGGGCACCCCACCGACGGCCGGCTCGTCCTGCTCTCGCTCACCGCCCCGGGCGAGGAGTTCATGAGCCTGGTCTTTCCGGAGTTCAACGAGGAAGAGGCCTTCGTCACCTCGCAGCTCAGCAGCGAGGAGTGCCGGGGGCTGGCGGAGATGCTGCGGCGTGTGGTCCTCCAGGTCGAGGAGCACGGCGAGGAACGCCGCCGGTCGCTGCTGGACGGCGCGGCCCCGGCGCCGCGCCGCAGCGGGCGCCGCGCCAAGGGCTGACCCGGCGCGGACCGCGCCGCCCCACGCGGACCGGGGAACTCAGGCACGGGCGGCGCCCACCAGCGCGTCGAACAGGCGCTGCTGCGCCGGATCCTCGTGTGCGGTGTCCTCGGGGTGCCACTGCACGGCCGCGAACCAGCCCGGCCCGCCCGCGCGCTCCACACCCTCCACGGTGCCGTCGGCGGCGCGGGCGGTGACCGTCAGGCCGTCGCCGAGCCGGTCGATGTGCTGGTGGTGGTAGCAGGAGGCCTCGGCCTTGTCGGCGCCGATGATCCGGGCCAGGGCCGAATCGGGGGCCAGGGAGACGGGGTGCCGGACGTGCCGGTGGTCCTGTCCGGGCCCGCCCATGTCCTGGTGCAGCGTGCCGCCCAGCACGGTGTTGACCACCTGAAGCCCTCGGCAGATCGCCAGCAGCGGCAGCCCTGACTCCAGGGCCCGGCGGGCCACCTCCAGGTCGAAGGCGTCCTGGAGGTCGTCGACGTCGTAGACGCTGTCGTGGGTGTCGGCGGCGCGGTACCGGTGCGGCGCGAGGTCGCCGCCGCCGGGCAGCAGGACGCCGTCGAAGCGGGCGAGCCGCGCCGCGACGTCGTGCTCGGCGGGATCCGCCGGGTGGATGTTCGCCGGTTCGCCGCCGGCCCGCCACACCGCCTCGATCAGGGCACGGGCGTTGACCTCGGCGGCGAAGCGCAGGGCGGAGGTGGTGGCGGAGAAGCGGGCGGGGACCGCGATCAGGGGACGCACGGGGGTTCGGCTCACAGCTGGATCCAGGTGGTCTTCAGTTCGGTGTACTTCTCCAGGGCGTGGACGGACTTGTCCCGGCCGTTGCCCGACTGCTTCATCCCGCCGAAGGGGACGGTGAGGTCGCCCTCCTCGTAGCAGTTGACCCAGACGGTGCCGGCCCGCAGGGCCCGGGAGACGCGGTGTGCGGTGGACAGGTCGGAGGTCCACAGGCCGGCGGCGAGGCCGTACTCGGTGGCGTTGGCGAGCGCGACCGCCTCGTCGATCCCGTCGAAGGTCAGGACGGACAGGACCGGGCCGAAGATCTCCTCGCGGGCGAGCCGGCTGCGCGCCTCGACGCGGTCGAAGACGGTGGGCTCGGCGTAGACGCCGCCGGTCTCCGCCAGCACGCGCCGGCCGCCGGTGCGCAGACGGGCCCCGTCGTCGGCGCCCTGCCGGACGTGGTCCAGCACGCGACCCAGGTGGGCCTTGCCGACCAGGGCGCCCATCTCGGTGGCGGGGTCCAGGGGGTCGCCCACCCGCAGCTCCCGTGCGCGTGCCACGACCGCCTCGGTGACCTCCTCGGCGATCGAGGAGTGCACCAGCAGCCGGGAGGGCGCGGTGCACATCTCGCCCTGGTTGAAGAAGATGCCCCAGGCGGCGGTGGCGGCGGCCTTCGCCAGGTCGGGCGCGTCGGGCAGGACGATGTTCGGCGACTTGCCGCCGAGTTCCAGCCAGACCCGCTTGAGGTTGGAGTCGGCGGAGTAGCGCAGGAAGTGGCGGCCGACGGCCGTGGAGCCGGTGAACGCCAGCACGTCGACGTCCGGATGGAGGCCGAGGGCCCGCCCGGCCACAGGACCCTCGCCGTTCACCACGTTGAGCACCCCGGGCGGCAGCCCTGCCTCGGTCGCGATCCGGGCCAGCAGCAGCGCGGACAGCGGCGAGTTCTCCGAGGGTTTCAGGACGAGGGTGCAGCCGGCCGCCAGCGCGGGGGCGACCTTCCAGCCGGCGAGCGTCAGCGGGAAGTTCCAGGGCACCACCGCGCCGACGACACCGGCCGGCTCGCGGGTGACCAGGGCGAGCGCGTCCGCGGCGGTGTGCGGGGACTCGTCCGTGAGCTTGTCGGCGAGCTGCCCGTACCAGCGGAAGGTGTTGATCACGGCGCGCAGTTCGATGTCGTGGGCGTCGCTGATCGGCTTGCCCATCTCCAGGCTCACCGCGAGGGCGAGTTCCGCGCGGCGCTCCTGGAGGAGATCGGCGATGCGCAGGAGGACCCGGCCGCGGTCGGCGGGCGCCCACCGCGGCCACGGTCCGCTGTCGAAGGCACGGCGAGCGGCGGCCACGGCGGCGTCGACCTCGGCGGGGCCGGCGTCGGCGACCTCGGTCAGCACCCGGCCGTCCCGGGGCGAGACGACCCGGAAGGCGGCGCCGCCGCCGGGCTCCTCGACACCGTCGACATGGTGCGCGCGAGGCGGCTGGAACTCCTTGGCCCGGTGGAGCCATGCGTCGTGGGTGACAGCGGACATGCGGTCCTCCAGACCACGTTGATCGTTCGTCGCTTCGGAGCGGCTGAGGGGGTTACGGCCTCGTCGCGCGCCGCCTGACCCGTTCGTTGACCGCGCCGAGCGCCAGAACCAGGGGCACCAGGAGGATGAGGCTCACGGCCGTGCCGGTCGAACCGTCGATGAGGGTGGTGAAGTTGGCCAGGATCAGCCAGATGGCGCCCGCCAGACCGAACACGCCGAGTGCCGGGGCGAGGAGGGTGTTCCACACCCGGCGGTCCAGGCGCTCGCGGTGGAAGAAGGCGATCACCGACACCGAGGTCAGCAGGTACAGCAGCATCATCGCCAGGACGGCCACCCCGCTGAACCAGGAGAAGAGGGTCAGCACCGGGTCCTTGCCGGTCAGTGCGAAGGGGACGACCAGGGCCAGGGCGATCACGGTCTGCACCCAGCCGGCGGCCGCGGGGGCGTGGCGGGCGTTGAGCCGGCACAGACCCGCCGGCAGCAGCCCGTCCCGGCCGAGCGAGAACAGGTAGCGGTTGGCGGAGTTGTGGAAGGTGAGGATGCCCGCGAACAGGGAGGTGGCCAGCAGGATCGGCAGCACCTGGTTGACCCAGCCGCCGAACTCCGCGGCGATCGGCGCGAAGACGAAGTCCGTGGAGTCCCCGTTCTCCAGTGCCTTGCCCGCGGCGGCCGACGCGTTCGAGGCGCCGTAGGAGGAGATCAGCATCCAGGAGGTCAGCGCGAAGAAGCCGGTGACCACGACCACGGACAGGTAGGTGGCCCGCGGGACGGTCCTGCGGGGATCGCGCGCCTCCTCGCCGTAGATCGCGGTGGCCTCGAAACCGAACATGGAGGCGACGGCGAACATCACGGCGACCCCGGGTGCGCCCTGGAGCGCCGCGGACGGGGAGAAGCTGTCGGACATGTTGAGTCCGGTCGGCCCGCCGCCCTTGAACAGCATGACCAGTCCGAACACCAGCAGGATGCTGAACTCGGCGGTGACGAAGACGGCCAGCAGGCGGGCGCCCATCTCGATGCCGGCGGCCCCGAGCACCTTCACCACGGCCATGGTGGCCAGGGCCCAGACCCACCACGGCAGGTCCAGGCCGGTGTGGTGGTCGACCAGTCCGCTGACGATGGAGCCGTACAGCCCGTACATGGCCGCCTGGATGACGCAGTACGAGAACAGGGCGAGGCCCGCGCTGCCGGCTCCGGCGGTGCGGCCGAGCCCGGTGCCGATGTACGTGTAGAAGGCGCCGGCGTCGACGACGTGCCGCCCCATGGCGACGAAGCCGACCGAGAACAGCAGGATCATGGCGCCCGCGAGCACATAGGCCGCAGGGGTGCCGGCCCCGTTGCCGATGGCGACGGAGATCGGGGCCGCCCCGGCGATCCCGGTCAAGGGAGCCTGCGCGGACAGGACGAAGAAGAGGATGCCCACAACACCCAACGCATTGGGCTTGAGTGTGGCTGCGGTGGATGTGTCCCGTACGGTCCGCTGCGCGGAGGCCGTCTGACTGTCCACTCGGATCACCTGCCAGAGAAAGAGGGTCGTTTCAGGCCAAACGAGTTGCCCCATCGTGAGGGGGGAACTATCCGTTTGACAAGGGGGCGAGGGCGGTGAATCCGCGCTGATCGCCGATCCTTACACCACCGTGATCTACGGCCGTGACCACGCCGGTCGGGCGTACGGTTCAGGCCTCGTCCGGGTCGGTGGCGAGCCGCTGGAGAAGCTCGCGCAGGTGGGCGAGGGCCTCCTCGGTGACCTCGCGCTCGCCGAACACGAGCTGGTGCAGCACGAGGCCCTCCAGGGCCGCGAAGACCAGCCGGTACAGGCCCCGGTCGACCGGCCGGTCCAGCATCTGGGAGAGCTCCCGCCGGGTCGCGCCGAAATACTCCTCGTACAGGGCGCGCAGGTGCGGCATGAGCTCGGGCCGACGGCGCGCCTCCAGCAGCAACTCGTACTGGAAGGCCTGGAGGTCCGGGTCGGCCTCCACCATGTCCGACAGCCCGGCGGAGAAGTCCGCGACCCTGCCCGTGCCGGGCTCGAGCGCGCTGCTGTTCAGGGAGGACCGTACGGCGTGGGCGAGCGCCTCCTCGATCAGGGCGTCGCGCGAACCGAAGTGGTGCACGACGAGCCCGTGGGTGACCCCGGCCTCCTGCGCCACGGCCCGGTAGGTGAGCTTGCGCAGCCCACCGCGGGCCACCACGCGCACGGCGGCGTCGAGCAACGCGTCCCGCCCGGCCCCGTAGTTCCGCACCCGCTTGCGCGGCGGCCGCCCGGGGCCGGCCCCTGCGGGCGCGGTGGGGCCGCTGGGAGCCTTGGGCTCCGTGCTCGGCGCAGGCTCCCCAGGATCCCCGGGCTCCGTGGGATTCACGGGGTGTCCGGGCTCGGTCATGGCACCGACCCTATCGACCGCGGGCCGGTCAGCGGCGCGGCGGGCGGATGCCGCGGAACTCCCAGTCGCCGCCGAGCGCGGTGGACAGCACCTCCTCGGACTCGGTGGGCTGGGCCCCGACGTCGTTCCGGATCGGGGTCGGACCGGTGACGACGTGGTTGGTGAGGCGGCCGAGACCCTCGACCTCGACCTCGACGACGTCACCCGGCTCCACGGGCCGCGAGTTGGCGGGGGTGCCGGAGAGCAGCACGTCACCGGGGTAAAGGGTGATCGTGCGGGCGATGTCGGCGACGAGGTAGTGCATGTCCCAGGTCATCTCGTCGGTCGAACCGTCCTGGACGACCTCGCCGTTGACGTAGGTCCGCAGCCGCTTGCCGTGGAAGTCCCAGTCGGTGACCAGGCCGGGACCGAGCGGGCAGAGGGTGTCGGAGCCCTTGACGCGCAGCATGGAGCCGGCGTCGGTGTCGCGGAAGTCGTGCAGGCCGTAGTCGTTGGCGACGGTGTACCCGGCGATGTACTCCCCCGCCTCGGCCGGCGAGATGTTGCGCGCCGTCCTGCCGATGACGATGGCGACCTCGCCCTCGTAGTTGAGCCACTTGCAGCCCTCGGGGCGCACGATCGCGCCCCGGTGGGAGTTGAGCGCGGAGGTCGGCTTGTGGAAGTACGTCGGGGTGTCGGGCAGGCCGATCCGGAACTCGTCCACCCGGCTGCGGTGGTTGAGGTGGACGGCGATCACCTTGGAGGGGACCACCGGGGGCAGGTGCCGAGCGTCGTCGATCTTGACGCGGCGGCCGTCCCCGGCGACCAGCTCGTCCCCGTCGACGGTGACCTGGACGGCTGCGCCGTCGAGCAGGATGCGGCGGTACTCGGGCATGGGGGGCCTTTCTAGGCGGTCGTGTGCGGGGCGGTGGACGTGGGCAGACCGCTGCCGGTCCAGCCCTCGGCCGGGCGGTCGAACCACAGGTGGACCTGGCCGGTGCCGATGGAGTTCTCGTACTCGCCGTACTGGCGGGCCTTCGCGACGCAGGCCCGCTCGCCGAGTGCGCCGGCCATCATCAGGTAGTGGAAGAACCTCGCCTCGGGCTTGTACTTCCAGAACTCGTCCATGGTGTCGAGGACCCTGTCGTGGCGGCCCTCCTTGAACCAGGCGATGCGCTCGTGATCGGCCTCGCGGGCCTCGGGCGTGAAGATGTGGGCCGGGTCGCTGGCCTCGTGGTCGCGCAGCTCGCGCAGCGGCCAGAAGGTGTGCGACAGGGCTCCGGAGGCGATGAGCAGGACCCGGCGGCCGGGGGTGGCGGCGATACCGTCGGCGAGGGCACGGCCGAGGCGCAGATGGTCCTCCATGTCGCCGGTCTGGCAGACGCCGATGGTCACCCACCGCTTGTCGGGCAGTCCCTCGCCGAGGTACTTCCACAGATTGATGGTGGCGTAGTAGATCGGCAGGTACTCGTCGTCGATCGCCGTGATCCAGGTGCCGTGCTTGTCGGCGAACGAGGCGATGTTGTGCGCGAGTTCGGGGTCGCCGGGGAAGTCGAAGGGCATCCGGCACATGCCGCGCGGCAGCTCCTCGGAGGTGAACAGGCCCGCGCGCCGGTGCTGGGCGGTGACGACGAACTCGACGGTGGTCGCCCAGTGGGAGTCCAGGACCACCACCGTGTCGTACGCGTCGGCGCCGTCGCGTGCGAAAACATCCTCGCGCAGCTGCTTCAGGCCGGTGACGAGGGTGATCTCCTTGCCCTCGTTCAGCTCCAGCCGGGTCGCCTTCGGCAGCACGACGGTGGGGACGTGGGCGAGCAGCCCCGCCCCGACGATCTCACCCATGGTCCTTCCATCCCTTCGGGGCGGTGACGGTGTTCTTCAGGTCGCAGTAGAAGTCGAAGCTCCAGTCGCCGCCCTCCCGGCCGACGCCGGAGTGGCGGGAGCCGCCGAAGGGTGCCTGGAGGTCGCGGACGAAGAAGCAGTTGACCCAGACGGTGCCGGCGACGAGCTGTGCGGTGACTCGTTCGGCGCGCTCGTGGTCGCCCGTGGCGACGGTGGCGGCCAGGCCGAAGCGGGTGTCGTTGGCGAGGTGGACGGCCTCTTCCTCGGTGCGGAAGGTCTGGAGGGTCAGGACGGGCCCGAAGACCTCCTCCTGCACGATCTCCGAGTCCTGGGCGACGTCGGTCAGCAGCGTCGGCGCGTAGAACTGGCCGTCCCCGCGATGGCCGCCGATGACGGCCCGGGCTCCGGCCGCCAGCGCCCGCTGCACGAAGCCGTCGATCTTCTCCAGCTGGCGGGGGTGGATGGTGGGGCCGATGTCGGTGGCCTCGTCGCGCGGGTCGCCCTGCACCAGCCGGGAGGCCTTCTCGACGAAGCGCCGTGTGAACTCCTCGGCGACCGGCTCCTCCACCAGCAGCCGGGTGCCCGCGAGGCAGACCTGGCCGGCGTTGTCGTACTGCTCGACCGCGAGGTCGACGGCCAGGTCGAGGTCGGCGTCGGCGAACACCAGCAGCGGGGACTTGCCGCCGAGTTCGAGGCTGAGCGGGGTGAGGTTCGCGGCGGCCGACGCGGAGATCCGCTGGGCCGTCGGGACGGAACCCGTGAAGCTGATCCGGCGCACGTCCGGGTGCGAGGTGAGCGCGTCGCCGATCTCCGAGCCGAGGCCCTGGACGACGTTGAGGACACCGGCCGGGAGCCCCGCCTCGGCGGCGATGTCGGCGAGCAGCGAGGCAGTCAGCGGGGACCACTCGGCGGGCTTCAGGATCACCGTGTTGCCGGCGGCGAGGGCCGGGGCGACCTTCCAGGTCGCCAGCATCAGCGGCGCGTTCCACGGGGTGATCAGCACGCAGGGGCCGGCCGGGTCCCAGCTGACGTGGTTGGTGTGGCCGCGGGTGTCGAAGTCGGCGTGGTCCAGCTTCAGCAGCCAGTCGGCGAAGAAGCGGAAGTTGTGCGCGACGCGGGGCATGACGCCGCGGCGGTGGGAGCGCAGCAGGGCGCCGTTGTCGGTGGTCTCGACGATCGCGAGGTCTTCGAGCCGCTTCTCCACACCGTCGGCGACGGCGTGCAGGATGCGGGCGCGTTCGGCGCGCGGTGTGGCGGCCCAGCCGGGGAAGGCGGCCTTGGCGGCGGCCGCGGCGGCGGCGGCCTCCGTCGCCGTACCGCGGGAGATCTCGCCGAGGGCGAGGCCGTCGATGGGCGAGACGTCGGTGAAGGTCTCGGCGGAGGCGACGCGTTCGCCGCCGATCCAGTGCCGGGTGTCGACGGCGACCGAGGCGACGGTGGTGGTGTGGGTGTCGGTCATGTCCGGTCTCCAGAGTGTTTCGTCTGCGGGTGCGTCACTCGGCGCCGGACGTGCCGGACTCGAGCAGGCGGCCGCCGTCCCACACCACGCCGACCTGGCGGTAGTACGCGGCGATGGGCTCGCGGACCTCCAGCCGGGCCAGTTCCTCGGTGGGCGACTCGAAGAGCTCCAGATCGGCGTCGCCGACCCACGGTTGCCCGCCCTCGAAGGAGGCGGCGCCGGACTCGATCAGCTCGTCCAGGGCGAGGCCCTTGCCCTTCTCGATGGACGGCAGCCAGCGGTGGTGGGCCATGGGGTGGCCGTTGACGAAGCCGTTGGTCTCGGACGGCTCGCGCAGGGTGACCACGGCCTGGGCGATACGGCGGTCGGCGGCGGCGAGCGTGGCGCCGAAGCGGGCGCCCGCCTCGATCCGCGGGGCCGGACCGTAGGGGTGCGGGCGGGTCTGGTGGATGGAGCCGAACTTCTTCGGATAGCCCTGGTGCAGGCCGCGGGCGATGGCGAAGTCCTTGTCGACCCAGATGTGGACGCAGCGCGTGTACGTCTGCCCCTTGTAGGTGCAGCGGACGACGGCGAAGGCCTCCTTGTACTGGGCGCGCACCGGGTCCAGCAGTTCCTCTCCCGCGGCGGCGCAGGACTGCCAGTCGGCCCAGATCAGCGCCACGGCGCCGGGGTCCTCGTCGGCGAGTTCCAGCGGCTCGGGCAGCAGTTCGCGCACGCGTGCCGGGTCGGTGCGGTACTCGACGGTGAGCAGGTCGCCGGAGTAGTGCCACGGCGGTGAGGGGATCAGCGACGAGGCGCCCGTCGCCGTCTTGGGGGGGAAGAATCCGCGGACGGTGGTCATGGCAGGCGTTCCTTAGGCGGTGAGGGCGGGCAGGCTGAGGAGTTCCGCGCGGCGGCGGGCGGCGGCGGCCGCCGCGGCCTGGCCGCCGAGGGCGACGACGCCGACCAGGCGGCCGCCGGTGTGGTAGCCGACGAGCACGTCCCCCTCCGGGTCGCCGTCGAGGATCCGTACGTCGCCGAGGCCGAGCCCGGGCGCCCCGAAGGACTGCAGGCGGAAGTCGTGCTGGTCGCTCCAGAAGGTGGGCAGCGGCGCGAACGGGTCGAGGCCGGCGTCGGTGCCGCCGAGGTGGGCGGCGAGCACGCGGGCGGCGTGCTTGGCGGTGTCGGTGGGGATCGACCAGTGCTCGACGCGGCGGGGTACGCCGTCGTAGCGGGCGTTGGGGAAGCGGGCGACGTCGCCGACCGCCACCACCTCGGGCCGTGAGCCGACGCGCAGGTGCTCGTCGGTGAGCACGCCGTCGGTGAGGTCGAGGCCGTTGCCGTCGAGCCACTCGGTGTTGGCGACGGATCCGACCGACTCCACCACGACGTCCGCGGGGAGCACGGTCCCGTCGCCGAGTTCCACGCCGGTGACTCGGTCCGTGCCCTCGAAGCCGGCCACGCCGGTGCCGAGCGCGAAGCGCACTCCGCGTTCCTGGTGCCGTTTCAGCAGGGCCCCGGCGAGCAGTTCGCCGAGCGGTCCGGCCATGGGCAGGGGCAGCGGGTCCACGACGGTCACCTCGGCGGCGCCGAGGGCGACGGCCGTGGCGGCGACCTCGCAGCCGATGAAGCCCGCGCCCACCACGACCACCCGGGCGTCCGGGCGGGTCAGGGCCTCGCGCAGCCCGCGGGCGTCGGTGACGGTACGGACGGTGTGCCGTCCGCGGAGGGGTCCGGGGCAGCGCAGCCGGCGGGGCCGCATCCCGGTGGCGACGACGAGTCCGGCGTAGGACAGCCGCTCGCCGTCGTCGAGTTCGACCAGGCGCCGGTCGAGGTCGGCGGCGACGACCCTGCTGCCCAGGCGCCATGCGGCGTCGGCGACCGCGGCACGGGGCCTGAAGGCCAGCGTCTCGAAGGCCGCCTTGCCGGCCAGGACCTCCTTGGACAGCGGCGGCCGGTTGTAGGGCATGTGCGGTTCCTCGCCGACCAGGGTGATCGGGCCGAGGTATCCGGCGGCCCGGAGCTGCTCGGCGGCGCGCAGGCCGGCCATGGAGGCGCCGGCCACGACGACGGGTGCGCTCACGGCTCAGTCCTCGATCCGGATGGCCTGGAGCGGGCAGACGTCGGCGGCCTCCTCGACCTCCTCGCGCAGCGCGTCGTCGGGGTCGCTGACGTAGGCCAGACGTCCGGCGTCGTCGAAGCTGAAGACGTCAGGGGCGGCGAAGACACACTGACCGTGGTCCTGGCACTTGTTCATGTCGACGACGACCTTCATGGCCGGTCCTCCTGGTGCTGAGGGCGTCGGGCGCGGGGCTGGGGCGCGGGGCTGGAAGGAAAAGGGGCCCGGACCGGATGCGGCCGGGCCCCGGCCAACGGGGTGGGTGACACCGCACCCCGGACTCGTTTGGCATCAAACAACATAGGAACCGGACGGGCCCTGGTCAAGAGCTATCCGGATGGATAAATTTTTGCGACCAACCTCTTGCGGCGAGGTGACGGGATCCATACCGTTTGGCCTCAAACATTGAGCGGCCCCTGCTCCTACCCGCAGTGCGGCGCCGCCCTCTTCCTTCCTTCTCCCGTCCTTCTCCCAGCGCCCGCTCCGGCCTGGGAAGCGCCCCACATTCCCCAGAGGAGACACCGGTGAGCGCAACCGACTCCCCATCCGTCCGCCGGCACCAGGACCGGCTCGCCGCCGAGGGCGTCGACGTGGTCCGGGTGACCTACCCCGACCTCATCGGCACCGACCGCGCCCGGGACATCCTGCTGGAGCACCTGCCCTCGGCCTGCGACCACGGCCTGGCCTTCTGCCGCGCCGTCTACCACACCAGCCCGCAGGGCGATGTCGTCCCGGTCGCCGGCGGCCTGGACGCGGGACTGCCCGACATCTGCGTGACACCGGATCTCGACACCCTCGTGTCCCTGCCCTGGGAACCGGGTGTGGCGAGCTGTCTGGGCGACGTCACCGACCCGGCCACCGGGCTGCCCGCCCCCGAGTCGCCCCGCGACCTGCTCCGCGCCGTACTCGACCGGTGCCGCGAGCACGGACTGCACCCGGTGATCGGCCCCGAGCTGGAGTACTTCCTGTGCGAGCCCGCGCCCGGCTCCCCGCGCGGCTGGCGCCGCTACAGCGACGCCCGGGGCGTCGTCTACACCGCGGGCCTGCGCGCCGACGACGACAACCACCTGCTGCGCACCCTGCGCCTGCTGCGCGCCGCCGACCTCGGTGTGAGCAGCGGGAACCACGAGTTCGACGGGGGCCAGTTCGAGATCAACCTGGTCCACTCGGAGGCGCTGTCGGCCGCCGACCGGGCCTTCCGCTTCAAGTCGGCGGTCAAGGAGCTCGCCCGCAAGGAGGGACGCCTGGCCACCTTCATGGCCAAGCCGTTCAACGACGCGGGAGGCTCCGGCTTCCACCTGCACCTGTCCTGCGAGGACGACGACGGCGGCAACGCCTTCGACGACCCGGCGGCGCCGTACGGCCTGTCCGCGACCGCCCGCCACGCCGTCGCCGGCGTCCTCGCCCACGCGCCCGCGCTCGCCGCGCTGGCCAATCCGACGGTCAACTCCTACAAGCGCTTCGGCCCGGACACCCTCGCCCCCTGGCTGATCGACTGGGGCCTGGACAACCGCAGCGCCATGGTCCGCATCCCGCCCGAGCGGGGCGCCGGCTCCCGCCTCGAACTGCGGCTGGGCGACGCCGGCGCCAACCCCTACCTGCTCATCGCCGGGACCGTGGCCGCCGCCCTGCTCGGCGTCCTGGCCGGCGAGGAACCGCCCGCCCCGCTGGACGGATACGGCTACGACACCGAGCGGTCCGCCATGCTCCCGGGCACCCTGTCCGCCGCGCTGGACGCCCTGGAGGCGGACACCGCGCTGGCCGACGTCCTCGGCAAGGACTTCACCGCCTCCTACCTCACCTACAAGCGCGACGAGGTCGAACGCTTCGGGCGGCACGTCACCGACTGGGAGTTCACCGAGTACGCCTACCACCTCTGACCGCGCCTGAGCGCGCCTGACTGCGTCTGAACGCGCCCGCCCACGACCTCCGACCGGGCCCGCCCCGCCCAGGGCACCGGCCGCCGCCCTTCGACACCGCGCCCGCCGGCACCGAGCCCCGTGACGCCGAGGAGACACCACCCATGACCATCCCGATCCTGTCCGACGCCGTCCGCGAGCCGCTGCCGCTGGGCGACGTGAACCTCGCCGACCTGGACAACTTCAGCGACGGCGTCACCCCCTGGCGCATGTTCCACACCCTGCGGCACGAGGACCCGGTGCACTGGCAGCCCGAGGAGGCACCCAACTCCGGCTTCTGGAGCGTGACCCGGCACGCGGACATCGCCCGCGTCGACCGCGACGCCGAGACCTTCACCTCCACCCGGTTCGTCAACCTCGAGGAGGTCGACGACGACCAGATCAAGAAGCGCGCCTCCATCCTCGAACTCGACGGGGTCCGCCACCGCGCGCTGCGCAGCCTGATCCAGCGCCAGTTCGGCGCGAACGTGATCAACAGCTACGGCGACTTCCTGCGCGGTCTGACCGCGACCACCCTGGACGCGGCCCTGGCCAAGGGCACCTTCGACTTCGTCAAGGAGGTCTCCGCCGACTTCCCCATCAACGTGCTGGCCCGGCTGCTCGACGTGCCCCCGGAGGACAACCAGCAGCTCATCGACTGGGGCAACCGCATCATCGGCAACACCGACCCGGACTACGCCGACGTGCTCCTGCACAGCGAGGAGAGCGAGAAGTACCGTGACCTGCCCTTCCGCTCCCCCGCCTCCCTGGAGGTCTTCGCCTACGGCCGGGAGCTGGCGCGGCAGCGGCGCGGCGGCGACGGCACCGACCTCGTCTCCCAGCTGGTCAACGGCACCCCGCGGGACGGCGTCCCGCTCTCGGCGCAGGACTTCGACAACTACTTCCTGCTCCTGGTGGTGGCGGGCAACGAGACGACCCGCCACACCATCAGCCACACCATGCTGGCCCTGCTCCAGCACCCCGAGCAGCTGGCCCGCCTCCAGGAGGACCCCTCCCTGATCCCCGCCGCGGTCGAGGAGTTCCTGCGCTGGGCCTCCCCCGTGTACCACTTCCGCCGCACCGCCACCCGCGACACCGAACTCGGCGGCAAGCGGATCAAGGAGGGCGACAAGGTGGTCATGTGGTTCGCCTCCGGCAACCGCGACGAGGAGGTCTTCGGCAACCCGTACGACTTCGACGTCACCCGGCAGGACAACGACCACGTCACCTTCGGCAAGGGCAGCCCGCACCTGTGCCTGGGCAACCTCCTGGCCCGCACCGAGATCCGGATCATGTTCGAGGAGCTGATCCCGCGCCTGGCCGGCATCCGCCTGACCGGGGACGTGCCCCGGGTCCGCTCCAACTTCGTCAACGGCATCAAGAGGCTGCCGGTGGAGGTGACCCTCGCCTGACGGACGCCGACGGCCGGGCGCGTGCCGGCGCGGCCGGGCCGCTCTGCTTCGTCAGGTCATCCGGCCGGGGACCTCCGGGTGTTCGACCCGGCAGACCAGGGCGTCCTTCTCGACGTCCGCCACGATCGTGTCACCCGGGTCGGCCGAGTCGCTCAGCAGCAGGGAGGCGATGCGGTTGTCGAGTTCGGCCTGGATGGTGCGGCGCAACGGGCGGGCCCCGAACTCGGGCTGGTGACCGTGGGCGACCAGCAGCCTCTTCGCGGCGTCGGTGACCTCCAGCTCCAGGCCCTGGGCGCGCACCCGACGGCGGCTGTGGTCGAGCAGCAGGTCCAGGATCCGGCTGAGGTCCTCCTCGCTCAGGCCGTGGAAGATGATGATGTCGTCGATGCGGTTGAGGAACTCGGGCAGGAACCTTCCGCGCAGGTCCTGCATCAGCTGGTCCTTGATGGCGGCGACGTTCCCGTGGTGGGCGAGGATCCGCTGGGCGCCGATGTTGGAGGTCATGATGACCACGGTGTTGCGGAAGTCGACGGTACGGCCCTGGGCGTCGGTGAGCCGGCCGTCGTCGAGCACCTGGAGCAGGGTGTTGAAGACGTCCGGGTGGGCCTTCTCCACCTCGTCGAAGAGCAGCACGCTGTAGGGCTGGCGGCGCACCTTCTCGGTGAGCTGGCCGGCCTCCTCGTGGCCGACGTACCCGGGCGGCGCCCCGACGAGCCGGGAGACGGTGTGCTTCTCCTGGAACTCGCTCATGTCGAACCGGACCATCCGGTTCTCGTCCCCGAACAGCAGCTCGGCCAGCGCCTTGGCCAGTTCGGTCTTGCCGACCCCGGTGGGGCCGAGGAACAGGAAGGAGCCCACGGGCCGGTTGGGGTCGCCCATGCCGGCGCGGCTGCGGCGCACCGCCTGCGCGATCGCGGTGACCGCCTCGTCCTGGCCGACGACCCGGGAGTGCAGCGCCTCCTCCAGCTTCAGCAGCCGCGCCTTCTCGGTCTCGGTCAGCTGGGACACCGGGATGCCGGTGCGCCGGGACAGCACGTCGGCGATGTCGTCGACGGTCACCTCGAGCACGCCCTCGCGGCGTTCGGCGAGCCCCTCCAGTTCCGTCTCCACCTCGGCGATCCGGTCCTTGATCTCGGAGGCCCGTTCGAAGTCCTCGGCGGCGACGGCCTGGTCCTTCTCGCGGCGCAGCTTGGCCAGCCGGTCCTCACGCTCGACGACCTCGGTGGACCGGCCCAGGGACCGCAGGCGCACCCGGGCCCCGGCCTGGTCGAGCAGGTCGATGGCCTTGTCGGGCAGGAACCGGTCGGTGACGTAGCGGTCCGACAGCTCCGCCGCGGCGGCGAGGGCGTCGTCGCTGTAGCGGACCTGGTGGTGGGCCTCGTAGGAGTCGCGCAGCCCCTCCAGGATCTGCACCGTCTCCTCGACGCTCGGCTCCGGCACCATGACCGGCTGGAAGCGGCGCTCCAGGGCGGCGTCCTTCTCCACGTACCGCCGGTACTCGTCGAGGGTGGTGGCTCCGACGACGTGCAGCTCCCCGCGGGCGAGGGCCGGTTTGAGGATGTTGCCCGCGTCCATGGAGCCCTCGCCGGTGGCGCCCGCGCCGACGACGGTGTGCAGTTCGTCCAGGAACAGGATCGTCGACTCGGAGGCCGCCTTGACCTCGTCGATGACGTTCTTCAGCCGCTCCTCGAACTGGCCCCGGTACTGGGCGCCCGCCACCAGTCCGGTGAGGTCCAGGGCGATCACCCGCTTGTTCTCCAGGGTCTTCGGCACGTCCCCGTTGACGATCCGCTGGGCCAGGCCCTCGACGATCGCGGTCTTGCCGACGCCCGGCTCGCCGATCAGGACGGGGTTGTTCTTCGTGCGGCGGGAGAGGACCTCGACGGTCTGCTCGATCTCGGTGGCCCGCCCCACCACCGGGTCCAGCTTCGCGGCACGGGCCTCCGCGGTCAGGTCGCGCCCGTACTGGTCCAGGGTCGGGGTGTCGCTCGGGGGCTCGGCCCCGCCGGGCGCGGTGTCGGGGCGGGAGGCCGTGTCGGCGCTGCGACGCAGCTGGTCCGCCTCGATGCCGTGGGCGCTCAGGACGCGCGCCGCGGCGGCGCCCGGGGTGTCGAGCAGCGCACCGAGGATGTGCTCGGGGCCGATGTACGACACTCCGGCCGCCCGGGAGTGCTCGTAGGCGCGCAGCAGCACGCGCTTGGCGGCCGGGGTCAGGCCGGGCTGCGCGGAGGGGGTGCCGCTCTCGCCGGGCAGCGCCTCGGCGAGAGCCGCGCCGAGGCGGTCCGGGTCGGCTCCGGCCTGGACGAGCAGGCCGCGGGCCGGCTCCACCTGGGTGCACGCCCAGAGCAGGTGCTCGGTGTCCAGGTCGGAGCTGCCGTCCTCGGCAGCCCGAGCGGTGGCCTGGTTGATCAGCTCCCGTGCGGAGTCGGTCAGCAACCGTCCGATCGGTACCCGCTGCACCTGCGGGGGCGCCGCGCCCGGCGTCATGCCGAAGAAGCGGTTGAGGATCTCGGAGAACGGGTCCGGGCCGCCGAAGGAGGCGCCGAAGGGGGACATCGTCATGATCGCCGTCCGGAACGTGGGCAATGAGTCACCTTCCAGCCCAACCCGCCGAATGGAGTAGCGCAACGCGGCCTACGCCGGTCCGGTGCCGAGGGCGGCGACGACGGCCCTCCCCGGGCCGTGCCGCGCCCGGCAGAATCCCCGCCCGACGGCGGGGTGAGAGGGCGGTCCACCGCCGGTCCACCGCCACGACGCCGAGGCCGCGCTCGGCGGCACTGCGGACGTGGTCTGCACGGCCCGCTCCGTGGACGGCGGCGACGCGCCGCCGCGCGGCTTCCACGCCCGCTCCCGCGGCTGCCCCGCCCGGGTGCTCAGCCCAGCCAGCCCGGGCGTACCAGGCCCGATTCGTAGGCCAGGACGACCAGTTGGGCGCGGTCGCGGGCGCCGAGTTTCACCATGGTGCGGCTGACGTGGGTCTTGGCGGTGAGGGGGCTGACGACCAGGCGGCGGGCGATCTCCTCGTTGGACAGGCCGATCCCGACCAGGGCCATCACCTCGCGTTCGCGTTCGGTGAGCTGCGCGAGGGCGTCGGCGGCCGCCGGCTCCTTGGAACGGGCGGCGAACTCGGCGATCAGGCGGCGCGTCACGCCGGGGGACAGCAGGGCGTCGCCGACGACCACCGCCCGTACCGCACGCAGGAGCTCGTCGGGCTCGGTGTCCTTGACCAGGAAGCCGGAGGCGCCCGAGCGGATCGCCTCGAAGACGTACTCGTCGAGTTCGAAGGTGGTGAGCATGACCACCTTGACGTCCTCGAGACGCGGCTCGCGGGTGATGCGGCGGGTCGCGGCCAGTCCGTCGAGCAACGGCATGCGGATGTCCATGAGCACCACGTCGGGGCTCAGGTCGCGCACCTTGCGCAGGGCCTCCTCCCCGTCCGCGGCCTCCCCGGCGACCTCGATGTCCGGCTGGGCGTCGAGCAGCGCCTTGAAGCCGGCCCGTACCAGCGACTGGTCGTCGGCCAGCAGTACCCGGATCACCGGTTCTCCTCCTCCGTCGTCAGGGGCAGCACGGCGAGCACCCGCCAGCCGCCGTCGGGGCGCGCGCCCGCGTCGATGGTGCCACCGAGCGCGGCGGCGCGCTCCCGCATCCCGGCGAGGCCGTTGCCGCTGCCGCCGGCGTCCGCCCCGGTCGCGGGCCCGTCGTCGTCGACGCGCAGCCGCAGCGCGCGGCGGTCGTGGTCGAGGCGGACACGCGCGTGCCGTGAGCCCGAGTGGCGTACGACGTTGGTGAGCGCCTCCTGGACGATGCGGAAGGCGGCGAGGTCCGTGCCGGGCGGAAGGCGGGGCGGTGCCCCCTGCACCTCGACGGTGAGGCCGGCCGTCGCCGCCTGGTCCACCAGCTCGGGCAGCCGGCCGAGGCCGGGCGCGGGGGCGCGCGGGGCGTCGCCCGGGGTGCGCAGGGTGTCGAGCACCTGGCGCACCTCCCCCAGCGCCTCCTTGCTGGCGGCCTTGATGGTGGTCAGCGCGGTGCGCGCCTGCTCCGGGTCGGCGTCCAGCAGGGCGAGGCCGACGCCCGCCTGGACGTTGATGACGGAGATGCTGTGGGCGAGCACGTCGTGCAGTTCCCGGGCGATCCGCAGCCGTTCCTCGTCGGCCCGGCGCCGGGCCGCCTGGGCGCGCTCGGCACGTTCCTTGGCCCACTGCTCGCGGCGGACGCGGGCCAGCTCCGAGACCGCGACGAAGGCCACCACCCAGGTGGCGATGGCCAGTTCCTGCCCCCAGGAGGCAGCGGTGTTCCCGGGGGGCGGCAGCCAGCGGTACAGCCAGAGCGCGATCAGCACGTGCCCGGCCCACAGCATGCCCACCGACGCCCACGCGGCCCTGCGGTGCCCGGCGACGACGGCGCTGAAGCAGCTGACGGCGACGGCCAGGAAGACGGGTCCGTACGGGTACCCGGCGGCGTAGTAGGCGAGGGTGGTCGCCGCCGTGCCGAACGCCACGAACGCCGGATACCGCTTGCGCCACAGCAGCAGTCCCAGGGTCACGAGCAGCAGCGCGAACCCGAAGGCGTCCAGGGGCTCCCGGTGGCCGTGCTGGTTGCGGGCCGAGAAGTGCGTGCCGATGAGCACGAAGGCGGTGAACAGCGCGGTGGAGAGCCAGGGCCAGTGGCGGCCGCGCGCCTCCTCCTCGTCGGCGCGGTGCCACCACGCAGGGCCGTGCCGCCACCACTGCGGCGGGCCGCCCCGGCGTACGCGCTGCTCCGTCATGACCGCCACGCTAGACGCCCGTCGCCGCGGGGGGCGTCAGCCGGGCGAGGTGATCACGCGTACTCCCCGGGGAGTACGCGGGTGCGCGAGTACGCGGGTGCGCGGCCGGTCACGGCGGCGGTCAGGCCCGCAGGCCGATCCCGTGCGCGAGCTGGACCACCGTGTGCCTGAAGAACGGCTCGCGGTCCTCCACCAGCCGGTTGAACTGCCCGAACAGCTCGAATCCGACCAGCCCGAAGAGCTGCGCCCACGCGGCGACGAGAGCGGCCCCCGCCTCGGGCGGCAGTCCGGGCGCCAGGTCCGCGGTGATCCGCTCGGCCTCGCCGCGCACCTCGGCGGCAAGCGGCGGCACGGTCAGCCCGTACCGCTCGTGGGCGTCGCGCACGATGCCGATGAGGACCAGACCGACACGGGCCGCGGCCGGGACGGTCGTCATCGGGGCGGTGTAGCCGGGCACGGGGGAGCCGTAGATGAGGGCGTACTCGTGCGGGTGGGCGAGCGCCCAGGCGCGCACCGCCTCGCACACGGCGGTCCAGCGCGCCAGGGGCTCGGCGCCGGACGCGTCCGCGTTCGCGGCCTCCGCGGCCTCGCCCACGGAGTCGTAGGCGTCGATGATGAGGGCGGTCAGCAGGTCGTCACGGCTCGGGAAGTACCGGTACAGGGCGGAGGAGACCATGCCGAGTGCGCGGGCCACGGCCCGCAGCGAGAGTCTCGCGGCACCCTCGGCCGCGAGCTGCCTGCGGGCCTCGTCCTTGATCGCCGCGGTGATCTCCGTCCTGGCCCGGGCACGGGCTCCCTGTGCGGTGCTCATGAGAACGAGTCTTCCACTTTTCCGGAGCAGTGAACACAAAAGAGAGCACTGCTCTTGCCCTGGATCACCGATCTGCCCCACACTGGTGTCGAGCGAGAGCACTGCTCACACTTTCCGCTTCCAGAGCAGGTCCCGGAGGAAGTCATGTCCGCACACGTGCAGAAGCCCGGCTGGTTCACCGTCAACGTCTTCAACCGCGCCGTGGCCTGGGTGACCCGCCGCGGCATCAGCGTCTGGGGCTCCCGCGTCCTGGCGGTCCGCGGCCGTAAGAGCGGCGAGTGGCGCACCACCCCCGTGAACCTGCTGACCGTCGACGGACAGCAGTACCTGGTCGCCCCGCGCGGGCATGTCCAGTGGACGCACAACATGCGGGCGGCGGGCGGCGGCGAACTCCACCTGGGCCGGCGGGTGGACACCTTCACGGCCACCGAGGTCTCCGACGACGACAAGGCGCCGCTCCTGCGCGCCTACCTCAAGCGGTGGAAGGCCGAGGTCGGGGTCTTCTTCAACGGCGTCGGCCCCGGCTCCTCCGATGCCGAGCTGCGCCGCATCGCCCCCGACCACCCGGTCTTCCGCATCACGGTCACGAACTGACCGTGTCCTCGGCGTCCTCGGCGGCGGGCGGGGTCGGCCGCCGGTCCAGCGCGGTCAGGGCGCGGTGGGCCATGGGGTGGGTGCGGACGAGCTCACCGAGCGAGGTCGCGCCCCGGGTGATGTCCTTGAACGCCTTCCAGGCGGGCCGGAAGCCGGTCAGGACGGCGTGGAAGACCCCCGGCCGACGCGCGAACACCGAGAGCATCCGCTTGCCGACGCCCATCTCCACGCCCAGTCCCGCCTTGATCGCGAAGGCGTAGTTCAGGGCCTGGCGCCGGGCGTCCACCGCGTCGTGCGCCTCGGCGACGCGCACCGCCCACTCCCCCGCGAGCCGCCCGGACCTGAGCGCGAAGGAGATGCCCTCACGCGTCCACGGCTCCAGGAGTCCGGCCGCGTCCCCGCACACCAGCACCCGTCCGCGCGAGAGCGGCGAGTCCTCCGCGCGACAGCGCGTCAGATGGCCGGAGGAGATGCTCGGTTCGAAGCCGGCCAGGCCCAGCCGGGCGATGAAGTCCTCCAAGTACCGCTTGGTGGCGGCGCCTTCGCCGCGCGCCGAGATCACCCCGACGGTCAGCGTGTCCGCCTTGGGGAAGACCCAGCCGTAACTGCCGGGCATCGGTCCCCAGTCGATGAGCACCCGCCCGCGCCAGTCCTCGGCGACGGTCTCGGGCACCGGGATCTCCGCCTCCAGGCCGAGGTCCACCTGGTCCATCTTCACCCCGACATGGGCTCCTATGCGGCTGGCGCTGCCGTCGGCGCCGACCACCGCGCGGGCGAGCACCGTCTCACCGCCCTGGAGCACCACGGCGACCGTACGCCGGTCCGGGACCGCCGAACCGTGCTGCTCGACCCGCGAGACCGCGGCGCCGGTCCGCAGCTCGGCGCCCGCCTTCTGCGCGTGCTCGACCAACTGCTGGTCGAACTCGGGCCGGTTGATCAGCCCGAACAGCGTCTGCTTGGAGCGGCGGGTGCGGGTGAAGCGGCCGTTGTGCGAGAAGGTCACCGCGTGCACACGGTCCTTCAGCGGGAGCTCGAAGCCGGGCGGCAGCGAGTCGCGCGAGGGGCCGATGATCCCGCCGCCGCACGTCTTGTAGCGGGGCAGCTCCGCCTTCTCCAGCAACAGCACGCGCCGCCCCGCGACCGCCGCCGCGTAGGCGGCCGAGGCCCCCGCGGGTCCCGCGCCCACCACGACGACGTCCCACACCCGCCGCACGTCGTCCGCCGAAGAGTTCTCGCTGCTCACGATGGTCTACCGCTCCCGATCAAGCCGCCTGCCGCTGCTGTCTCCCGCATCCTACGGCCGCCTCGGCAGTGGGCCGCTGTGGGAGGATCAGCAGCGTACGTGCCCCGTGCACAGGGTCGCGTCTACGCTGACACGATCATCCGGAATACAGAAGCGCTCGGAAGTATCCCCCAGGTACCCACGAGTGCGCCGTCGCACCTACAAGGAGCGTGCCCATGTCGTCGAATCCGGTCGCCGCGACCGTCGCCTCCCTCATGCCCGGGGCGCGCGCGGAACTCGCGGAGCTGGTGGCCTTCCAGTCGGTGGCGGACTTCGACCAGTTCCCGAAGAGCGAGAGCGAGGGCGCCGCGAACTGGATCGCCGACGCGCTGCGCGCCGAGGGCTTCACGGACGTGGCGCTGCTCGACACCCCGGACGGCACCCAGTCGGTGTACGGCTACCTGCCCGGACCGCAGGGCGCGAAGACGGTCCTGCTCTACGCCCACTACGACGTGCAGCCGCCGCTGGACGAGGCCGGCTGGACCAGCCCGCCCTTCGAGCTGACCGAGCGTGACGGCCGCTGGTACGGGCGCGGTGCCGCCGACTGCAAGGGCGGCGTCATCATGCACCTGCTCGCCCTGCGCGCCCTGAAGGCCGCCGGCGGCGTCCCGGTCAACGTCAAGGTGATCGTCGAGGGCTCCGAGGAGCAGGGCACCGGCGGCCTGGAGCGCTACGCCGAGGAGCACCCCGAACTGCTGACGGCCGACACCATCGTGATCGGTGACACCGGCAACTTCCGGGTCGGGCTGCCGACCGTCACCAGCACCCTGCGCGGCATGACCCTGATCCGGATCCAGGTCGACACGCTCGAAGGCAACCTGCACTCCGGCCAGTTCGGCGGTGCCGCCCCGGACGCGCTGGCCGCGCTCATCCGTGTGCTGGACTCGCTGCGCGCCGAGGACGGCTCGACGACCGTCGACGGACTGGCCAACGAATCCGTCTGGGACGGCCTGGCCTACGAGGAGGAGCAGTTCCGCACGGACGCCAAGGTGCTGGACGGCGTGGAGCTGATCGGCTCCGGCACGGTGGCCGACCGCATCTGGGCCCGTCCGGCCGTCACCGTGCTCGGCATCGACTGCCCGCCGGTCGTCGGCGCCACCCCGTCCGTGCAGGCCGGCGCCCGCGCCCTGGTCAGCCTGCGGGTGCCGCCGGGCGTCGACGCGGGCGAGGCGACCAAGCTGCTCCAGGCCCACCTGGAGGCCCGTACGCCGTGGGGCGCCCGGGTGCGCACCGAGCAGATCGGCCAGGGCCAGGCCTTCCGCGCCGACACCACCAGCCCGGCCTACCGGGCGATGGCCGACGCGATGGCGGTCGCCTACCCCGGCGAGGACATGCAGTACGCCGGTCAGGGCGGCTCCATCCCGCTGTGCAACACCCTCGCCGCGCTCTACCCGCAGGCCGAGATCCTGCTGATCGGCCTGAGCGAGCCGGAGGCGCAGATCCACGCCCTGAACGAGAGCGTCTCCCCCGAGGAACTGGAGCGTCTGTCGGTCACGGAGGCCCTGTTCCTGCGCAACTACGCGGCGGGCTGAGCGACCCGCCCTGCCCGCGGCGGAGGGCCCTCGCTTCACGGCGGGGCCCTCCCCTGGCCCTGTGACGGACACACTGGGGGCGCTGGGCTTCGTGATTCGGCGGATGAACACCGGGCGTCCGCCGGAAGATGGGGGCATGATCCTCTCGGAGCGCATCCCCGCCCATACCGACATCGCCACCTCGCTCTCGATGCTCAGCGACCGGGAACTGGCTCGGCTCGTCGCCGAGGGCAAGCCGTTCGGCACCGGGATCGGCGGCCGGTCCACGCTCGTCGAGGTGGACGGCCGGCCGGTCTTCGTCAAGCACGTACGCCTGACCGACCTCGAACTGCACCCCGATCACCGGCAATCCACCGCGAACCTGTTCGAGCTGCCGCCGTACTTCCACTACGGTATCGGCACCCCGGGGCTCGGGGCCTGGCGGGAGCTCGCCGTGCACCGGATGACGACGAACTGGGTGCTGTCCGGCCGCTTCCCGGGCTTTCCGCTGCTCCACCACTGGCGGGTGCTGCCCGATGCGCCCGGGCCGCTGCCGGACGAACTGGCGGACGTGGAGGGGAGCGTCGCCTACTGGGGCGGCATATCGCAGGTGCGGGACCGCCTGGAGGCCCTGCGCACGGCCACCGCGAGCCTGACCCTGTTCCTGGAGTACGTGCCCTGCACCCTCGACGACTGGTTCCGCGCCCGGCTGGCCACCGACGAGGTGGACCGCGCGTGCGACTTCGTCGTACGCGCCCTGGAGACCGTCACCGGCTTCCTCCACGAGCAGCGCATGCTGCACCTGGACCTGCATTTCGGGAACATCCTCACCGACGGCACACAGGTGTACCTGACGGACTTCGGTCTCTCCCTGAGCCACCGGTTCCGGCTCACGTCGCAGGAGCGCGCGTTCCTCGCCCGGCACCGCGGCTACGACCGCGCCTACACCGTCACCCACCTGGTGAACTGGCTGGTGGTCATGCTGTACGGGTACGAACTCGAGGAGCGCCGTGCCTTCGTCCGGGCCTGCGCCGAAGGCGATCGACCCGACGGCATCCCGCCGGCGGCGGCCGCGCTGCTGGTCCGTCACGCCCCGCTCGCCGTACGGCTGAACGACTTCCACGACCGCCTGCGCACGGAGAGCCGCCTGACCCCGTACCCGCACGACATGCTGGAAGGGGCCTACAGCAGCTCCACGCTCCGCGCGTAGCGGCGGGCCACCGGACGGCAGTCATGCGTCGGGAAGGCCCGCGGGGCCTGCCGGGCGTCAGCCGACCGGTACGCCCGCCTCCAGGTACACCGCCGCGCCGCGCTCGCGGGCCCGTAGCGCCCAGCACAGGCGGGCGTAGCGGACGGGTGGGAGCAGGTCGGCGGCCTCCTGCTCGGTGACGAAGCGGCAGTCGCGCAGCTCCGGGCCGGGCAGCAGCAGGCGCCGGGCCGCCGCGGAGTCGAGCCGGCCGCCGTCGAAGAGGAAGCGCAGACCGCCGAACGCGGGCGGCGCCGGCGGCTCCCAGTCGACGACCAGCAGCCGGGGCACCTCGTCCAGCCGTACCCCCGTCTCCTCGGCGACCTCGCGGATACCCGCGCGAGCCGGGGCCTCACCGGGTTCGACGACGCCGCCGGGGAACTCCCAGCCGGGCTTGTAGGTGGGGTCGACGAGCAGCACGCGGTCCCGTTCGTCGAACAGGAGCACTCCGGAGGCGACGGTCTCGGCCGTGGGCTCCGGGGTCTGCACGATGTCGCAGACGGGCACGGCGCCGCTGCCGACGGCCTCGACGATGCGGACGGCCGTCTCGCGCGGGGTGAGGGCGCTGGTGTCGACCGGGTACGCGTCGGCGGTGAGCCAGGAGGCCAGGGCGGTCCGGTAGGGCTCGATGTGGTCGTAGGACCACTGGCGGACGCGTATCTCGCCGTCGGGCAGGTCGGGCGGGACCTCCCGACGGGCTATCCGCTCCCGCAGGATCGTTTCGGCCGGGGCCAGGAGGACGTGCCGCACGGGGATGCGGCGGGCGGCGAGCCCGCCGAAGATCTCGTCGCGGTACTCCTGGCGCAGCAGGGTCATGGGCACCACGAGGGTTCCGCCCAACTCGGCGAGCATCGCGGCCGCCGTGTCGATCACCATCCGCCGCCAGATCGGCAGATCCTGGTGGTCGCCGACCTCGGCAAGGTGTTTGGGCGGCAGCAGATACGTCAGCGCACCGCCGATGACCTCGGGGTCGAAGAGCGTACTGTTCGGGATCAGCTCGATCAGTTCCCGCGCGGTGGTCGTCTTCCCCGCACCGAAAGCGCCGTTGATCCAGACGATCATTGATACTCCAGGACGGGTAGGCCGCTGAACAGCGGCGGAGCGTCGGACAGTAGATCATCTGGGAGAGGCATGGGAAATGACGCCACCCAGAGGCCCGCCCCCTCTACTTCCTTCTCCCGGACGCCCCGCAGATACTCCACGTTCCGCTCCTCCATCGAGACCGTCACCTCGCGGCAGACGCCCTCCACCCCGCCGAGTTGAGGACTGACACCGCCCCGATAGTGCGACAGGATGTCCGCTTGCCGTACTGACGAGCGAAAGGCAGTCTGCATGCCGCACCCCGCACCGCAGCCGACTCCCGAACCGACCGACCCGCTCACCGCCGAACTGGTGGTGGACGTTGCCGCCGCCGTGGCACCGGCCATCTCGCCGGACGGCCGCCTGGTCGCCCACGGAGTGGTCGCGAACGGCGGAAGGGGCGGGCGTCCGCACGGGTCCATCTGGGTCACCGCAGCCGACGGCAGCACAGCCCCGCGCAGGCTGACCAACGGCACGGCCCGCGACCTCGCCCCGAAGTGGGCGCCGGACTCGGCCTCTCTCTTCTTCACCTCCGACCGCGAGGAGCAGGGCACCGCCCAACTCCAGTGGATCCGCCTGGAGGGCAGCGAGGACATCGCCAAGGCCGAGGCCTTGACCAGTTGGCGCGGCGGCATCTCCGACTACTGCCCGCTCTTCGACGGCCGCACTGTCGCTCTGCTCGCCGAGGACGAACCCGCCGCCGAGGACGAACGCCGGGAAGCCGAGCGCGACGACGCCAAGGTCTGGGGCCGGCACCTTCCCGCCACCCGGCTACGCCTGCTCGACCTGGAGACCGGCGTGCTCCGCACCGTGGACGGCCTCGGTGACCGGCATGTGGTCGAGCTGGCCCAGCGTCCGGACGGCGGCCCGCTGGCCGTGCTGAGCTGGTCCACCCCTGAGCTCGACCCCGGCGTCGTGACGGCGGAACTGCATTTGGTCGACCCGGGCTCGGCCGGCGTCCACGACCTGGGTCCGGTCGGGATCGAGGCTCAGTCCCCGGCCTGGTGGAACGACAACGGCGTGTGGCATCTGGCCCACCTGGCAGTGACCCCTGCGCACCTGGTCGGCGGGCTCGCCGTGATCGACACCGTCCCTCCGGCGAACGGCCCGGCCGTCGAACAGCGCAACCTCACCGTCGGCATGTCCGTCAGCCCGGCCGAGCTGGTGCAGGTCGCGGACGGGCCCCCACTCGCGCTGTTCGCCGACGGGCTGGATACCGCGCTGTACCAGCTCCACCCGGAGTCCCTGCGGTTCCACCAGTTGTCCTCCGCCCCCGGCATGCTCGCCGGGCTCACCGCGAGTCGCTCCGGGGAAACCGTCGCCCTGCTGGCGAGCACGGCGTACGAGCCCAAGAACGTCCATGCGGGACCCACGGGCGGGCCACTGGTCCGGCTCAGCGACACCAGGCCAGAACTGCGCAGGATCCGCTGGGGGGTCCAGGAGCGCCTCAGCTACCAGGCCTCCGACGGAGTCCAGTTGGACGGCCTACTGATCCTGCCGGCCGGCCGGACTCGGGACAACGGTCCGTTTCCGCTCGTCACCATGGTCCATGGTGGCCCTTACTCCCGCTACGCCGACGAATTCGCCCTCAACGCGGTCGATTGCGGCCAGTGGCTGGCGACCGCCGGGTACGCGGTCTTCTTGCCCAACCCCCGAGGCGGCTCGGGGCACGGCCACGAGTTTGCCGCCATGGTCGCGGGCGCGGTCGGCGGCGATGAGTGGACCGACATTCTCAGCGGAATCGACCTGCTGGTGGCACAGGGAGTCGCCGACCCCGAGCGTCTGGGAATCTCCGGATGGAGCCACGGGGGCTTTATCGCGGCCTGGGCGATAGGCCGTACGGACAGGTTCAAGGCCGCCATGATGGGTGCGGGCATCAGCGACTGGGGCATGCAGGCCGGGACTGGCGACTGGGGGATCCTCGACGCGGCGCTCGGCGGCAGCACCGGATGGGAGCACCCGGGACCACACGTTCACGACCGGCACAGTCCAATCTCCTACGCCTCCAGGATCCGCACCCCGGTGCTGATCCTGCACGGCGAAGAGGACACCAATGTTCCGCTCGGCCAGGCGATCCACTTCCATCGTGCCCTGCGCCACTTCGGGGTCGAGCACGAGTTCGTCGTCTATCCTCGCGAGGGCCACGGGCTCGCCGAGCGCGCCCACCAACTCGACGCCCTTCGGCGAATCCGCGCCTGGTACAACCGCTGGCTATAGGCCCGAGCCGGGGCATGTACCAAGGCGTGATCAATCTGCGGATTCTCCTTCTGCCAACCGGAAGAAGAAGGGCCACAAGGGCGGCCGGCCCATCAGTCACCACGCAGACCTGTACAAAGGACTCGCCCATGACGGCAACAGCTGCCCGCTACCTTTACCTCACCCGGCACGGTGAGGCGTCCGAGGACGAGAGCAAGTTGGCGGACACCGGCCGCCGCCAAGCCGTCCTGCTCGGGGAGCGGCTTCGTGAGGCACCTCTCACGGCAATCCACCACGGCCCGCTCGCGCGCGCGGAGCAGACGGCGCAGCTGGTCTGCGAGCAGCTCGACGGCGTTCCCGTGCGGCCGTCCGAACTGGCTGGCGACTACATCCCCTATATGCCGCAGCGCGAGGAGCTGCCGTCGGAATCGGCCGATGCCATGCTCGGTCACCTGGCCCAGTTCCCAGCCGAGGAGCGCGAACAAGGGCCAGAACTGGCCCGGGCGGCTCTCGCGCAGTTCACCGGACCTGTCGTCGGTGACGAGCCGCGCCACGAACTCGTCGTCACGCACAACTTCCTCATCGGTTGGCTCGTCCGCGCCGCCCTCGACGCCCCGGAGTGGCGCTGGATGGGCATCAACCACGCCAATGCCGCGCTGACCGTCATCCGCTATGCGCCCGGCCGACCTCCATCCGTGCTTGTCTTCAACGACACGGGTCACCTGCCCGCCAACCTTCGCTGGACCGGCTTCCCTCCCGACCTCCACGTCTGAGGGCGGCGACCCTCATCAATCCGCAGTCACCAGATGGGGTGGAGTCCACCACCCATGCGTCGTCGCTCCACACCGAGGTGGTGGTGGCCAGGATCCGGTGGACGCTTCGCATCAGACCGGCGGCCTTGCGCAGCCGCTACTTGTAGCTGGGCTGCTGGGACAGGTAGGGGAAGAGGTGGCGCAGGTGGGCACGGGCATGACGGAGCCATGATGTCGTCGGTCGTCGCATAGAGTGCTGTCGCGAGGGTGTCCACGTCGTTCGTCACAAAACGATCTTGGACACCCTCGTTCTCGTCTCCGCAGGCACCCTTTGGACCACACCACCAGGAGGCACCAGTGTCATACCCGCAACTGCTCACCCCCGAGGAGAAGCTCGCCGACGCGAAGAAGCTGTTGAGCCTCCCGTGTATCGTCGCGATCTGCGGCCCCGCCCGCTTCATGACCGAGATGAACGAGGCCGATCTGCGGGAGACCAAAGCCGGAAAGATTGTCGTCAAACCGGGCTGTGACATGAAGTCGCCGCACGAACTTTGGTCCGATCCTGTCGAGGCCGAGGCGCTGAAGGTTCGACTCGACGATCTGCACCGGGCGAAGATCCGGCTCGCTGATGAGGTGCTCGTAGTCGGCGACTACATCGGAGACAGCACCCGAGCGGAAATCGCCTACGCCCGGTCGCTGGGCAAGCCCGTGCGGTTCACGCACTCCGAAGTCAACCCTGACGCCTGACCGCCCGCTGTCACCAGTCGAACCATCAGCGACCGAACACCCTCAACCCGAAGCACGCCAGCCGGCCGTGGCAATCGAAGAGCCCCCAAACCTCGTCACGCTCCGCGCAGCCGCGGGCATCTCCTACGCCAACCTCCGGGCCCACCGTGACACGTGGGCGTTCCTCGTCGCCGGACACCTCCACAAGCGCCTCACTGAAACCGTGGAGGAGATCACCCGCAATCCGGATCAGACGATCGAGGCCGAACCCGTCCGCGTAGTCATCGACGACCGAGCCAAACCGCCCGACGAAGGGCAGTAACAACGAACCACGACGAGAGCACCAACCCGCCGAACGTCCATCGCCCCCGACCATGACTCCCAGTCGGGGGCGTTCGCTTGTGGGCCTGTCAGTACCAGTACGTCACAGGACGGCGCCGGCGCCGTTCTCGGCCGGTGGGGGTCAGCCGTGGTGGTGCCCGGACGTGTCGTCGTCCGCGGCGTGGCCTTCCTGACCGACGACCTGGTCGACGGTGCCCACGATGTCCTTCACGTTCCGATCGCCGAGCCCGTCGTGGTCGACGGCGTGCGACGGGCTGACGGCGGCGACGACGAATCCGGTGGCCAGGGAGGCGAGGGCGAGCATGCTGCGCTTCTTCATGCTCGGTTCAACTGCGCCGACCGCTCCGAGGTCACGCTCGTGCACCCGGGGGGAGGGCTCACCCCTTCGTCGAACCCAGCGTCAGCCCCGCGATGAAGTGGCGTTGCAGGAGCAGGAAGACCAGGATCGTCGGAAGGGCCACCAGGACCGATCCGGCCGCCAGCAGGTTGTAGTCGGTAAAAAACTGCCCGCGGAGGTTGTTCAGGGAGGAGGTGATCGGGAGCTTGTCGGGGTCGGAGATGAAGATCAGGGCCCACAGGAAGTCGTTGTAGACCCAGGTGAACTCGAGGGTCGCCAGGGCGGCGAGGGCCGGGCGGCACAGCGGCAGGGTGATGCGCCAGAACTGCGTCCACACGCCCGCGCCGTCGACGATCGCCGCCTCCAGGATCTCCTGGGGCAGCGTGCGCATGAAGTTGGCCAGGACGAAGACGCAGAAGCCCAGCTGGAAGCCGATGTTGACGATGATGACGGCCCAGTAGGAGTCGTACATGGTCAGCGAGTCGGACATCCACCACGGCAACGGGATCCTGTTGAACAGGACGTAGAGCGGTGTGACGATCACCTGCTGCGGGAGCAGGTTGCCCGCCGTGAAGAAGACCAGCAGGACGAGGCCGCCGCGCAGTTTCAGGCGCGAGACCGCGAACGCCACGAACGCCGCCAGGAACAGCGTGACGATCACCGCGGGCACCGCGATGATCAGCGTGTTGGCGAAGTACCTGCCCATGCCGGACTCGGTGTAGGCCTGGCGGTAGTACCCGAAGGACAGATGCCTGGGCCAGGAGAAGTAGCCGTGCTGCGCCGTGTCCTGATAGGGGCGCAGTGAGGCGTAGACGGCGAGCAGCAGCGGCGCGACGAACACCAGCGACACCGCCGACAGGAAGATCTGCACGCCCCAGCGGCCCCGCCGCCGGGGTGCCGCGGGCGGTGCGGGTGCCGGCGCCGCGCGGTGTGCGGGCACGGTGCCGCGGATGTCTGCCGTCATCGGTCGCGCGCACCTCGCAGCTCTTGGACCAGGAACGTCACGATGCACCCCAGGGACACGGTGAGCAGGACCACGGCGATGGCGGAGCCGAAGCCGATGCGGCTCGCCTCGCCGATGATGTTGTCGGTGATCAGCACCGACAGCAGTTCCAGGCCGTTGCGGCCCTTGTTGACCGCGTAGACGATGTCGAAGGCGCGCAGCGCCTCGATGACGGTGATGACGCCGACGACGACGTTCACCGGGCGCAGGGTCGGCAGGACCACGCGGAAGAACGTCTGGCGTTCGTTCGCCCCGTCGATCGCCGCCGCCTCCTTCAGCGCCAGGTCGACGGACTTCAGGCCGGCCAGGTAGAGGATCATGACGTAGCCGACGTGCCGCCAGCTCGCCGCGATCATCATCATCCAGATGTTGAGGTGGGAGTCGCCGAGCCAGTCGATGGGGTCGGTGCGGTTGCCGAGGAGGGTGTTGATCGCGCCCTGGTCGGTGCCCAGCAGCAGTTGGGCCATGAAGCCGACGATGGCCAGCGAGAGCACCACCGGCAGGTAGAGCACGGACTGGTAGAAGCGGCTGAAGCGGACCCCCCGGTCGATGAGGACGGCCAGGAACAGCCCGAACGGTGTCGCGATCAGTCCAAGGAAGAGCAGCCACAGGATGTTGTGGCGGACCGCGGGCCAGAACGGCGGGTAGTTCTCCGCGAGGTTCCGGTAGTTCTCGCCGCCGGCCCAGTGGATGTCCCCGATGCCGTCCCAGGAGGTGAAGGACAGTCCGACGGAGGCCAGCGTCGGCCCCCAGACGATGGCGACGTCGAGCAGCACCGGTATGCCGAGCAGCACGCCGAGGACGGCGAGGTCACGGCGGGTGAACCGGCGCAGCCGTGGCCGTCCGGCGCGCCGCGGGGAGGTGAGCGCCACGGAAGAGGTCCCCCAGTGATCAGCCGACGGGCTGCGAGAAAATGGTCTTCTTCTGCCGTTCGATGCTGTTGCACAGCCCGTCGACGTCCTTCGGATTGCCGATGAAGTCCTGGATCGCCTGGATCATCACGGTGGAGGCGAAGTCGGGGCGGGTGTCGCGGTCCAGGAACTGCGAGATCTGCTTCGCGCCGGAGACGAGTTCGGCGGACTTCTTCTGCAGGGCGCTGTAAGCGGAGGTGTCGGCACCGGAGTTGACGGCCACGTTGTTCGGGTCGTACCGCAGGTAGACGTCCTCGGCCTTCGCTGTGCCGAGCCACTTGAGCAGGTCCTTGGCGGCGGCGACGTTCTTGGACTTCTTCGCGACGAGGAAGCCGTCGATGGGCGCCTCCACGGCGTCCTGGCCGTACTGCGGGTCGATCTCGGGGAACGCGAAGAAGTCGATGTCGTCGCGCTCGTTCTCCGGGAACTGGCTGCCGGGGTGCGGCATGCCGAAGACGGCCATGCCCGTCTTGCGCTGCTGAAGGCTCTGCCCGGCCTCCTCCCAGGTCCGGCCGAGGGCGCCCTTCTGGTAGTACGGCATCAGTTCGCGCCAGGTGTCGAAGACCTTCTTCACCCGGTTGTCGGTCCACGCCTGCTCGCCCGCCATCAGGGACTTGTGGAAGTCGTATCCGTTCAGGCGCAGGTTGATGTAGTCGAAGGTGCCCATGGCGGGCCAGCCGTCCTTGTCGCTGAAGGCGACCGGGGTGCCGTCCTTGGACATCTGCTTGGCCAGCGCGATGAACTCGTCCCAGGTCCTGGGCTGTTGGTAGCCCTTCTGCTGGAACAGGCTCTTACGGTGGAAGACCGCCCACGGGTAGTAGTAGTACGGCACGAAGAACTGCTTGCCGTTGTGCGTCGACTGCGCCTTCAGGGCGTCGGAGAACCCGGAGTAGGACGACCACACGTCGCTGATGTCGGTCAGCAGCCCCTTCTCCGCGAAGTACTGCATCCGGTACCCCGCGAACCACATGAAGACGTCGTCGGGCCGACCCTGGAGATAGCGGTTGATGTTCTCCTGGAAGTCGTTGTGGTCCTTGGTGTTGACCTTGACCTTCTTGCCGGACTGTTTCCGGTAGGCGTCGAAGGCCGCCGCGAACGCCTTCTTCGGCACCGCGTCCGAGGCGTTCGACCCGACGGTGACCTCATCCTTGCCTCCGCCGGGTCCTGAGCCGCAGGCGGACAGCAGGGCGGGAAGGGTGACCGCGCCCGCTCCGACGGCCGCGCCGCGCAGGACATTGCGCCGGGAGACCGGATGTCCTGCCGCACCGGTCGGCGGGACGAGCCGGTTGAACGATGACTGCGCCATGTCCCCTCCTCGGGGTGCGACTCAACACAACCGAACGCGAGAAGGGGATCTCATCGCCAACTCGGGGAGCAGTCAAGGGATCTGACGGGATATCGAACAACCGTTACCACTTCTCTTCCAACAGAGTTGGACACGTCCTACCATAACCGCGCACCGATGACGCGGACATGAGGTCATCCCATCTTTCGCGAGTTCGGAGGAGCGTTCCTATGCGTCACCCGTACACGCGCACCGCCCGTCGCACCGTGGTCGGGACTCTGGTCGCAGGACTGCTGTGCACCGCGGGACTCGCCGTCCCCGCCGTCGCCGCGCCCGCCGCGCCTGCCGTCCCTGCCGTCGCCGTCCCCGCCGCGCCCGTCGCCGCCGCGCCCGTCGCCGCGGCTCCCACACCGGACTCCGTCACGCCCACCCGGGCCGACGGGCTCGCCCTCACCCCTCCGATGGGCTTCAACAACTGGAACTCCACGAACTGCCGAACCGAGTTCGACGAGGCCATGGTCAAGGGCATCGCAGACCTCTTCGTCGCCGAGGGCCTGAAGGACGCCGGATACCAGTACGTCAACCTCGACGACTGCTGGGCCCTGCCCGCCCGCGACGCAAACGGCAAGCTCGTACCCGACCCGGCCCGGTTCCCGAACGGCATCGCGGCCGTCGCGGACTACGTGCACTCCAAGGGGCTCAAGCTGGGCATCTACACCAGCGCCGGCACCAAGACCTGCAACAGCGCCGGATTCCCCGGCGCGCTCGGCCACGAGTACAGCGACGCCCAGCAGTTCGCCGACTGGGGCGTGGACTACCTCAAGTACGACAACTGCAACAACCAGGGCGTGGACGCCAGGATCCGGTACACCACCATGCGGGACGCGCTGAAGGCGACCGGCCGGCCCATCGTCTACAGCATCTGCGAATGGGGCCAGAACAAACCCTGGGAATGGGCCTCCGACATCGGGCACCTGTGGCGCACCACCGACGACATCAGCGACAACTGGGGCTCGATGCTGTCGATCCTGAAGCAGAACCTGCCGCTCGCCCCGTACGCCGGTCCGGGCCACTGGAACGACCCCGACATGCTGGAGGTCGGCAACGGCGGCATGACGGACACCGAGTACCGCACCCACTTCTCGATGTGGTCCGTGATGGCCGCGCCGCTCCTCATCGGCTCGGACCTGCGCGAGGCCTCCGAGGCGACCCTCGACATCCTGGGCAACAAGGAGGTCGTCGCCGTCGACCAGGACCCGCTGGGCAGGCAGGGCGCCGTCGTCTCCTCCGAGGGCGGACGCTGGGTCGTGGCCAAGGAGATGGCGGACGGCAGCCGCGCCGTCGCGCTGTTCAACGAGACCGGCAGCCCGCAGCGCATCGCCACCACCGCGCGGGCCGTGGGCCTGCCCGACGCCGCCGCCTACACGCTGCGCGACCTGTGGCGGCACCGGTCCTACAACACCGCGGGCGCGATCTCGGCGACCGTTCCGGCCCACGGCACCGTCCTGGTCCGCGTCTTCGCCGACCGCCACTGGGCCGCGAACCCGCCCGCCGTCGAACTCGGCCTGGACGGGGTCCCGTTGCTGGAGGCGGGCAAGCCGGTGACGCTGACCACGACCGTCACCGACCTGGGCCGTACGCCGGCCACGCAGGTGTCCGTGTCCCTGACCGGCCCCAAGGGCTGGACGGTACGGCCCGAGTCCGCGTCCCGGGCCCCGTCCGTACCGACGGGCAAGGCGCTGCGCACCCGCTGGACGGTCATCGCACCGGCCGGAACACCGACGGGACCGTACGACCTGACACTCGAGGCGGGCTACCGCTCCCCCGGCGGCACCCGCGCCGACAGCGACCTGACCGTCGCCGCCGGTGTGGTGGTGCGGCCGCCCGCCGGGACGTCGTACCTCAGCGACCTTCCCTGGATGTCGGCCGCCAACGGCTACGGCCCGGTGGAGCGCGACACCAGCAACGGCGAGAGCGCCGCCGGTGACGGTCATCCGATCACCCTCGGCGGGGTGGTGTACGCCAAGGGGCTCGGCGTCCACGCGGAGAGCGCCGTCGAGTTCTACACCGGCGGCGCCTGCCGGGCGGTCACCGCGGACGTCGGTGTCGACGACGAGAAGGACGGCAAGGGCACGGTCGCGTTCGAGGTCTGGGCCGACGGCAGGAAGGTCGCCGCCACCGGGGTCCTCACCAACGCGTCGGGCGCGCAGCCGCTGTCGGCCGACGTGACCGGAGCGCAGGTGGTCCGCCTCGTCGTCACGGACGGCGGCGACGGCATCGACTCCGACCACGCGGACTGGGCGGACGCCCGCCTGATGTGCTGAGCCGGCTGAGGAGGCGTTCCCCGGCCGAGCCCGCGCCGGGGAACGCCGCCGCGTCCGGCCGGCACGGCCCGTGCCCTGGACCGCGGCCGCCGTGTCAGACCCCAGCCGCCGTCACGTCCGTTCGGGCCGCGAGCGCTGCGGCCGCCGCTCCGACCAGGCCGGCGTCGGTGCCCATCTGGGCCGGGGCGACCGTCAGACGCCGTACGAAGGAGAGGGTGGCGTAGTCGGCCAGGGCACGGCGGAGCGGGGCGAGGAGCACGTCCCCCGCCTTGGCCACTCCGCCGCCGATCACCGCGATGTCGACCTCGACCAGGGTCGCGGTGGCGGCGATGCCCGCGGCCAGGGCGCGGGCGGCGCGGGCGAAGGAGGCCACGGCGACCGGGTCCCCGGCGCGGGCGGCGGCGGCCACCGCGGCGGCCGAGGTGTCGCCGTCCGGGCCCGGGCGCCACCCCTGGTCCAGGGCCCGGCGGGCGATGTTCGGACCGCTCGCGATGCGCTCCACGCAGCCGCGCGAGCCGCACGGGCACGGGTCGCCGTCCAGGTCGACGCTGATGTGGCCGATGTGACCGGAGTTGCCGGTCGGGCCGGGACGCAGCCGCCCGTCGAGGACCAGGCCGCCGCCGACACCGGTGGAGACGACCATGCACAGCGCGTTGTCGTGCCCCCGGGCGGCGCCCTGCCAGTGCTCGGCCGCCGTGATGGCCACGCCGTCGCCGATCAGCTCCACAGGCAGGCCGCCGGCCGCGGCACTGGCCCGCTCGACCAACGGATAGCCGCGCCAGCCGGGCACGTTGACGGGGCTGACCGTGCCCGCGGAGGCGTCCACCGGGCCCGCGCTGCCGATGCCCAGGACCGTGGCACGCGACCACAGCGGCGACGCGCCCAGCTCGCCGAGCACCTCCCCGACGGCCCGCATCACGGTGTCCCCGTCCTCCTGCGCGGGCGTCGGGCGCTGCGCGCGTACCAGGATGCCGCCGCGGCCGTCCACCAGCGCTCCGGCGATCTTGGTGCCGCCGATGTCCAGCGCGGCCACGAGGTCGGTGTGCATCAGAGTCAGATCTCCCCGTCAACCATGAGAAAACCAAGAGGTGGGCGCAGTTCCGGTCCTACCGTAAGGGGCGCGGCCCGGAGTGTTCGATGGACAGTCTCTCGTGCGTATGACAACGTTGTCCAGGTTCTATGCTCGACGCCACATCCTCATACGAACCCATGGACCCGCGATCCCCGTGGACGCGTCACTTCTCCGTGGACGACAGGACAGGACGCCGCACCGTGCCCGAGACCGCCCGTCGAGCAGACCGCCCCGCAGACCGTCCCCACCGCGCCCTGGGGAACCGCTACGGCAGCCGTCCGACCATGAAGGACGTGGCGGCCCGCGCGGGCGTCGGCTTGAAGACCGTCTCCCGCGTGGTCAACGGCGAGCCCGGGGTCACCCCCGACACGGAGCGGCGCGTCCAGGACGCCATCGCGGCCCTGGGCTTCCGCCGCAACGACAGCGCGCGGGTGCTGCGCAAGGGCCGTACGGCGAGTGTCGGGCTGGTCCTGGAAGACCTCGCCGACCCGTTCTACGGGCCGCTCAGCCGTGCGGTGGAGGAGGTCGCCCGCGCGCACGGGGCCCTGCTGATCAACGGCTCCAGCGCGGAGGACCCGGAGCGCGAGCAGGAGCTGGCGCTGGCGCTGTGCGCACGGCGGGTGGACGGACTGGTCGTGATCCCGGCCGGTGACGACCACCGGTATCTGGAGCCGGAGATCAAGGCGGGTGTCGCGACCGTGTTCGTCGACCGCCCGGCCGGGAACATCGAGGCCGACGTCGTGCTGTCGGACAACTTCGGCGGCGCCCGCGACGGCGTCGCCCACCTGATCGCCCACGGCCACCGCCGGATCGGGTTCATCGGCGACATGCCCCGCATCCACACGGCCGCCGAGCGTCTGCGCGGCTACCGGGCGGCGATGGAGAACGCGGGCATACCGGTCGAGGACTCCTGGATGTCGCTGGGCGTCACCGACCCGGAGCGGGTGCGCCGGGCCACCGAGACGATGCTGTCCGGGCCCGACCCGGTCACCGCGGTCTTCGCGGGCAACAACCGCGTGACCGTCACCGTGATCCGCGTGCTGGCCGGGCACGCGCGCCGGGTCGCCTTCGTCGGCTTCGACGACATCGAACTGGCCGATCTGCTCGAGCCGGGCGTCACCGTCGTCGCCCAGGACGCGGCAGCCCTCGGCCGGACGGCCGCGGAGCGCCTCTTCCGCCAGCTGGACGGCACCCTCCTCGCCCCGGAACGCATCGAGATCCCGACCCGGCTGATCACCCGCGGCTCGGGCGAACTGCCCCCGTCGGGCTGAACCACCGCCGGCCGCAGGGACGCGCGGGAACGTGACCCGCAGCGTGCAGGAGCATGACCTCGGGGCCAGAGGTCCCTGGTCACGCTCCTGACGGTGGGCCGTGCGGCTACTGCGCCGACGCTGTGAGGTCGCCGCGGCGCGGGGCGGCGAAGGACTCCAGGTCGGCGCGGGTCAGGCCGCTGAGCCGCGTGACCTCGGCGGAGTCGAGGGCGCCGCAGTCCAGGCCGCGCAGCAGGTAGCCGCTGAGCGCCTTGGCGGTGGCGGGCTCGTCCATGACGTCGCCGCCGGCCCGGCTGACGTAGCGGGCCATCCGGGCGGCCGCCTGCTCGAAGCCCTCGCGGTAGAAGGCGAACACCGCCGCGTACCGCGTCGGGATGTGGCCGGGGTGCATGTCCCAGCCCTGGTAGTAGGCGCGGGCCAGGGCACGACGGGTGAGGCCGAAGTGCAGCCGCCAGGCGTCATGCACCTTCTCCGTCGGGCCGACCGGCAGGACGTTGGTGGAGCCGTCCGAGACGCGTACGCCCGTGCCCGCCGCGGCGACCTGCATCACGGCCTTGGCGTAGTCGGCGGCCGGGTGGTCGCTGGCCTGGTAGGCGGCGGAGACACCGAGGCAGGCGCTGTAGTCGAAGGTGCCGTAGTGCAGTCCGGTGGCGCGGCCCTCGGCGGCCTGGATCATCCGGGCGACGGCGGCGGTGCCGTCGGCGGCGAGGATGGACTGACTGGTCTCGATCTGGACCTCGAAGCCGAGCCGCCCCGGCGCCAGCCCATGGGCCTTCTCGAAGGCCTCGAGCAGCCGGGCCATGGCGGTGACCTGCTCGGGGTAGGTCACCTTCGGCAGGGTCAGGACCAGCCCTTCGGGCAGGCCGCCCGCCTCCATCAGGCCGGTGAGGAAGATGTCGAGGGTGCGGATGCCCCGGTCGCGGACCGCCGCCTCCAGACACTTCATACGGATGCCCATGTACGGTGCGGCCGTCCCGTTCCGGTACGCCTCGGCGACCAGTCCGGCCGCGCGGGCGGCCGCCTCGTCCTCCTCCGCGTCGGGGCGGGGGCCGTAGCCGTCCTCGAAGTCGATCCGCAGGTCCTCGATCGGCTCCCGCTCCAGCTTGGCGCGGACGCGGTCGTACACGGGAGCGGCCAGGTCGTCGCTCAGTCCGAGGACGGCGGCGAAGGAGGCCGCGTCCGGGGCGTGTTCGTCGAGCGCGGCGAGCGCCTGGTCGCCCCAGGAGCGGACGGTGCCGGCGTCGAAGACGTCGCCCGGGACATAGACGGTGTGCACGGGCTGGCGGGTGCCGGGGTCGCCCGGGTAGCGGCGCTCCAGTTCGGCGTCGACCGGCGCGAGGGAGGCGCTGATCTCCTCGCTGACGGCGCCCGCGAGGCTCGTCGCCACGTTCTCCTGCTGGCCCTGACCCATTCCACACCCTCCTGCTTTCCGCTTCATGGAATCAATAATCCGCAGAACGAAGTTATCCGTGGATCTTCCCGTGGGTCAACACCGTCTTTCTGCGACCGCCCACGCCTTCATCCTGGCGCGTGGGAGGCGGGGATCACCTGCCGAAGCCCGGGAGGGTGCGCTCGGGAGGGTGGGCCGCCAGGACGGGCCGAGGCCCCCGCGTCCCACCCGGAGAGGGCGGGGCACGGGGGCCTCGGTCGGTGCCGGAGGATCAGCCCTTGCGGGCCTTGATCTCCTCGGTGAGCTGCGGGACGACCTGGAACAGGTCGCCGACCACGCCGTAGTCGACCAGGTCGAAGATCGGAGCCTCGGGGTCCTTGTTGACCGCGACGATGGTCTTCGAGGTCTGCATGCCGGCCCGGTGCTGGATCGCGCCGGAGATGCCGTTGGCGATGTAGAGCTGCGGGGACACGGACTTGCCGGTCTGGCCGACCTGGCTGGTGTGCGGGTACCAGCCGGCGTCGACGGCGGCGCGGGAGGCGCCGACGGCCGCGCCGAGGGAGTCGGCGAGCGCCTCGATGACCGCGAAGTTCTCCGCGCCGTTGACGCCACGGCCGCCGGAGACCACGATCGCGGCCTCGGTCAGCTCCGGGCGACCCGTCGACTCACGCGGCGTCCGGCCGGTGATCTTCGTGCCCGTCGCCTGGTCGGAGAACGTGACGTCCAGCGCCTCGATGGCACCGGCGGCCGGGGCGGCCTCCACGGCGGCCGAGTTCGGCTTGACCGTGATGACCGGAGTGCCCTTGGAGACACGGGACTTGGTGCTGTACGAGGCGGCGAACACCGACTGGGTGGCCACCGGACCCTCGTCGCCGGCCTCCAGGTCGACGGCGTCGGTGATGATGCCCGAACCGATGCGCAGCGCCAGACGGGCGGCGATCTCCTTGCCCTCGGTGGAGGACGGCACCAGCACCGCGGCCGGGGAGACGGCCCCGACCGCGGCCTGCAGGGCGTCCACCTTCGGCACGACCAGGTAGTCGGCGTACTCGGGCGCGTCGTGGGTGAGGACCTTCACCGCGCCGTGCTCGGCGAGCGTCGCGGCGGTGTCCGCGGCACCGGCGCCGAGGGCGACGGCGACCGGCTCGCCGATGCGGCGGGCCAGGGTCAGCAGTTCCAGGGTCGGCTTGCGGACGGCACCGCCTGCGTGGTCGACGTAGACGAGGACTTCAGCCATGGGACTTCTTCTCTCCTGCTTGCGAAGGGGGGCGGTCGGCGGATTGCGGGCTCAGATGAACTTCTGGCTCGCGAGGAACTCGGCGAGCTGCTTGCCGCCCTCGCCCTCGTCCTTGACGATCGTGCCCGCGGTGCGGGCCGGACGCTCCGCGGCGGAGTCGACGGCCGTCCAGGCGTTCTCCAGACCGACCTCGTCCTCGTCGATGTCCAGGTCGGACAGGTCCCAGGACTGAACCGGCTTCTTCTTGGCCGCCATGATGCCCTTGAAGGACGGGTAACGGGCCTCGCCCGACTGGTCGGTGACCGACACGACCGCGGGCAGGGACGCCTCGAGCTGCTCGGAGGCCGCGTCGCCGTCCCGGCGACCCTTCACCGTGCCGTCCTCGACCGACACCTCGGACAGCAGCGTCACCTGAGGGACACCCAGGCGCTCGGCCAGCAGCGCCGGAACCACACCCATGGAGCCGTCGGTGGAAGCCATACCGGAGATCACCAGGTCGTAGCCGGCCTTCTCGATCGCCTTGGCCAGCACCAGCGAGGTGCCGATCGCGTCGGTGCCGTGCAGGTCCTCGTCCTCCACGTGGATCGCCTTGTCGGCACCCATGGACAGCGCCTTGCGCAGCGCGTCCTTGGCGTCCTCCGGACCCACCGTCAAAACGGTGACCTCGGCGTCGCCGTCCCCGTCGTACTCCTCCGACATCCGCAGCGCCTGCTCGACCGCGTACTCGTCCAGCTCGGAGAGCAGACCGTCCACGTCGTCCCGGTCGACGGTCAGGTCATCGGCGAAGTGCCGGTCGCCAGTGGCGTCGGGCACGTACTTCACAGTGACAACGATCCTCAAGCTCACGCCGGCTCTCCTACTGCATCGTCTTCTCTGGGCTGCCTTCCTGGAGGCAGCATAGGCGCCTGAAGCGGCCGATCCCGGTCAGGGCGACCGCGCGCTCCGAGTGGAATATTACTCGTCAGTACACCCAGTTCATGCCCGCTGAGCAAGCGCTTTGAACTGTGACCTTCGCAACGCAGCGTAACCGGAACCGAACGACTTCGCAGGAGAGCCGCGGGGTGATCAATCACGCAGCGCGCCGAAGCGGCCCTGGTGGTAGAGGAGTGGGCGGCCGACGCCCGCGGGGTCGCCCAGGACGACCTCGGCCAGCACGATGCGATGGTCCCCGGCCGGCACCCGAGTGACGACCCGGCACACCAGCCAGGCGAGCACCCCGTCGAGGACGGGCACCCCCTCGGGGCCCTCGCGCCACGCCGTCGGCGCTCCGAACCGGTCGGCACCGCTGCGCGCGAAGGTGGCGGCCAGGTCCTCCTGGTGCTCACCGAGTATGTGGACGCCGACGTGGTCGGTCGCGGCGATGGCCGGCCAACTGGAGCTGCCGGTACCGATACCGAAGGAGAGCAGCGGGGGCTCGGCGGAGACGGAGGCGAGGGAGGTGGCGGTGAAGCCGACCGGACCGGTCTCGCCCCGAGCCGTGATCACCGCGACGCCCGCCGCATGCCGCCGGAAGACGGAGCGCAGCAGCTGGGGGGAGGCGGACTGGACCGTGCCGAAGGCACCCAGGCCGGACGTGGCCGTCATGGAGTCGTCCTCCTGCTGGTCGGACGAGCGGGATCCGCGGCTGCTCAACAGTCCGGACGGCGCACGCTCGTGTGGCGGGCTGGGTCGACGCGGGGCCGCCCGAGAAGAAGGAGTTCCGAGGGCATGCGGTCAGGCTCACGATAGTTGGCGTGCACAGTCAAGTACGTCACGGGATGCGGGAGCTGCCCCACCGTCACGGACAGGGGCCTCACACCGCCTCCCCCAGCGCCGCGATGACGTCCGCCTTGCGCGGTTGTCCGGCGGCCCGCCGCACCACCCGGCCGTCCGCGTCGAGGACGAGCACGGTCGGCGTCCTGAGGATCCCGAGTTCGCGCACCAGGTCGAGCCGGGCCTCGGCGTCGACCTCGACGTGCGCCACCCCGGGGACCATGCCGGCCACCTCGTCGAGGATCCGCCGGGTCGCCCGGCAGGGAGCGCAGAAGGCGCTGGAGAACTGCACCAGTGTGGCCCGCGCGCCGAGGCCCTCACCGAGTTCGGCCGCCCCGAGCCGCCTGCCCTCGCCACATCCCCGCACGCCCGTTCTCCCCTTTCCCGCTGTTCCGCTGTTCCGCTGTTTCGCTGTTCCGCTGTTCCGCTGTTCCGCGGGTTCGCTGTTCCGCCGACGCGCTTTCACGAACACGCCTTCCCTGTCAGCGTCCGCGCGGGCGCGGAGATTCCCGGCAGCCGGGACGCTCCCCCGGGCGGCCGCCAAGGCCGGCGCCCCTGGACACATACACCCCCGCTGGGCCGTCGGGCGGAATCTCAGGGGTGACGTGACGAGGATCTCGCCGTGGACGGGCACGTGGGCTGGCTCCCGGGCCGTTCTTGGGGCACGATCTGCGACAGGCCGTAAACCTACGGCAGCGTAACTTCCGCCGGGAGCCCCTTCCCTGGCAGACAGAAGGGTCCGTCCCGCTCATGGCAGAGCTCGTCTACCGCCCCGTCATCGGTCTCGCCCGTACGATGTTCAAGGCGTGGGACCTCAAGATCGACTGCCAGGGGTCGGAGAACATTCCGCGCACGGGCGGCGCCGTGCTGGTGAGCAATCACATCAGCTATCTGGACTTCGTCTTCAACGGGCTCGCGGCGCTCCCGCAGAAGCGCCTGGTGCGTTTCATGGCGAAGGAGTCGGTCTTCCGGCACCGGATCTCCGGGCCGCTGATGCGCGGCATGAAGCACATCCCGGTGGACCGCGCCAACGGCGAGGCGGCGTACGCGCGGGCGCTGGACTCACTGAAGTCCGGCGAGGTGGTCGGGGTGTTCCCGGAGGCCACGATCTCGCAGTCGTTCACACTGAAGGGCTTCAAGTCGGGCGCGGTCCGCCTGGCCCAGGAGGCGGGCGTCCCCCTGGTGCCGATGGCCGTCTGGGGCACGCAGCGGCTGTGGACCAAGGGTCACCCGCGCAACTTCAGGCGCAGCCACATCCCGATCACGATCCGGGTGGGCGAGGCCATGGAGGCCTCCCGCGAGCAGTACGCGGGCGCCCTCACCCGCAAGCTGCGCGAGCGCGTCCAGGAACTCCTGGAGGCCGCCCAGCGCGCCTACCCGGTCCGCCCCCGGTCCGCCGACGACACCTGGTGGATGCCCGCCCACCTCGGCGGCACGGCCCCGACCCCGGACCAGCTCCGCACGGCCGGGGCGCACTGACCCCGGACCGATTTCCCCCAGGGCCTGTTGCGCACTGATAGGGCCTTTGCGCACTGACCGGCGTCGCACAGCAGACCGGGAAGATGACGGACAGGCCTGCGCCTAGGACGCGGGCGGCCGTACGGTGACCTCGGCGCCCGGGCTGAACTTCTCCAGCAGTTCGGCGAGTTCCGCCGCCGCTGCCTGCACCTCGGCCACCGGCATCGGGAGCAGGCTCTCCAGCAGGAAGATGCCCGACGTGGTCTGCTCGGTGAGGCGGGTGCGCGGGCCTTGGCGCCAGTTCCAGCGGCGGCAGGTCACGCCGGCCCCGTCGCACCACACCACCTCGCCCGCGTCCGGGTGCTCGACGGTCTCCTCGCCGCCCGCGACGGTCACGAAGTCCTCCTCGCCGCCGGCGCGCACCAGGCGCATGCCGCCCTGGATCCGGTCGAGGTCCTCGCCGCCGACGGGGACGAGGTGGGCCACGCTGATGGCGTTGTAGAGGTCGACGAGCAGGTTGATGCGGGGCAGGCCGGCGTCGGTCAGCGCCCGTCGGGCCAGCGCCTCGGCCGAGTTGCGGGTGCGGGAGGGCTTGGAGCCGAACGCCGTGTACGTCTCACGCCAGGCGGCCATGTGCGGGTCCTCGTGCGGGGCGCGTCCGTCGAGGCGTGCCGCCAGACGGCGTGCGGCGTCGTCGAGGAGCGCCGAGGAGGCCTCGGTGCTCGGTCCGCCCACCAGCCCGTGGGCCTCGACGGCCACGTGCGTGAAGCCGGGCGCGAGTGCGCGTACCTCGTCGGACACAGTGAGCGTCAGTGCCATGTTCTCCCGCCTCGCGGTCAGAGTGCGGCAGGGAGCGTCTTCCACAGCCGCGGCCGGTCCGGAGCGGCCGTGAGGGCGGCCAGCACGGCCGGGTGCGGTTCAGCGTACAGCACTGGGTAGTCCAGCTCGTTGGACTTCGGGTCGGGTACGAAGGCCAGCCGCTCGCCGGTCAGGGAGAACCGGGCGTCGACACCCGGCTTGTTGCCGCGCGGGTCCTGCCGGTGCCAGGCTCCGTTGAACCGGACCGCGACCATTCCGTGCACCACGTGCCCACCGCCCTCGTCCCGCGTCAGTCGCTGGTAGCACAGCGCCGTCGGGATGTCCTCGGCCCGCAGCAGCGCCGCCAGGGCATGGGCCTTGGCGTAGCAGATGCCGGTGCGCAGGCGGAGGGCGTCGGAGGCGCGCCAGGTGACGCGCGGGTCGCCCGCGTCCAGCGAGTGCGGGATGGCGTCACGCACGAACTCGTACGCGACACGCGCATAGTCATACGAGTCCGCCGCGTCCTGCGCAAGGCGGGCAGCGGTCTCGCGGACCACCGGGTGCTGATGGTCGATCGCCTCGTCGGCGGCCAGATAGGCGGAGAGGTCGGAGGTGTGCTGGATCAGCTCCATGCCCGCAGAGCATAGGAATGCGACCACTCACCGGTCAATGACTTTTCCGTGCACTGCATACCTATGCATAGTCGGAATCTCTTGCCGGCTTGTTCGGGCTGTTCAGGAGGTCACGCTCGGCAGGGGTGAGCTGGGGGCCGTCGAGTGGCGGGCGGAGGGGACCGAGGAGGGCTGACAGCAGCACGCCGGGTTTGACGAGTGAGGCGGGCGCGGCCTGCAGGGCGAGCACGTCGGTCAGCGCCGTCGCGGCGTGGAAGGAACCTGTCGCGGTGCGGGACAGGCGGCTGACGTAACGGTGCAGGAGGCGGTCGGCGAGGGTCGGGCTCTTGCCCTTCGTGGTGGCGAAGTGGATGTCCTGTCCGGTGGCGAGAGCCCACGCGTGGTCGATGGGGCGGGCGATGGCGCGCTGGGCGCGGTGGGCGAGCCCCGTGGTGAGGCCGCCCGAGAGCAGCTCGCGCAGGGCGAGGGCGCCTTGCGCCGCCACTGATATGCCCTGCGCGTACACGGGGTTGAAGACCGCCGCCGAGTCTCCCAGTACCACCAGGCCCTCCGGCCGGCGGGCGAGTCGTTCGTAGCGGTAGCGCCGGTTGGCGGTGCTGTGGCTGACGCTGACGTCGGTGAGCGGTTCGGCGTGGGCCAGGAGGTCGGCCAGGAGGGGGTGGCGCAGGGTGCGGGCGAAGGGTTCGAAGGCGTCCGCGTCACGGGTGGGATGCCCGCCGGGGGCACCCATCAGGCTGACGTGCCAGCGGTTGCCCTCGATCGGCAGCATGCCGCCCGCCTTGCCGGGCCGGGGCAGCCGCGGGTCGGCCTGCACACCGACCATGGGCCAGTCGTCGGTGGGGACGGGAGCACGGTAGATCCGGCTGGCGTAGACCAGACCGGAGTCGATGTGGTCCTGCGCGAGGCCGGTGATGCCGAGCCCGGCGAGCCACTGGGGCGTGCGGGTGGCCCGGCCCGAGGCGTCGATGACCAGGTCGGCACGGAGTTCGTCCTCCGTCCCGTCGGCGGTGCGGACCCGCACGCCCGTCACGGTGCGGCGGTCGCCGAGCAGCCCGACCGCCCTGGTACGTGTGCGCACGCCGACCCGGGGGCCTTCGAGGACCTGTTGGCGGACGACGAAGTCGAGCAGGTCCCGGCTCGCGCTGATCAGGTAGTGGGTGGCGCGCTGCCAGCGGCGGTACCAGCCCTCGGGAGAGCAGATGACCATGTTCGAGGTGACGGGGATGCGGTGGGCTCCCGCGGCCAGCAGACGGTCGATGCTGCCGGGCAGGAGATCCTCGATCGCCTCGGCGCCGCCGGTCTGCAGCATGTGGATGTGCACGGCCTGGGGAACACCGGTGCGCGGCTCGGGTCCTTCGGGCAGTTCGTGGGCCTCGACGATCTCGACGGCGTCGACGTGGTCCCTGACGGCGGCCGCGGCGAGCATGCCGGCCATGCTGCCCCCGATGACGACTACGCGGACGGGACGGTGGCGCGGGGCTTCACTCATGGCGGGCTGCTTTCCTCGGAGCACGAAGGTGATTCAGGAGGTCGGGCAGTACGGGCGAGGTGAGCGCACGGGACAGGGGAACCAGGTCCTGCGCGCGCCCTGCCGGTGTGCGCGTCATGGCCTGCGGCGGTTCGGGGTTGGCGCGCTGCCGGTCGCGCGCGACCAGGATCACGGCCGCGTCGGCGGTGACCGCCGCGCGGGGCGTGTCGTCGCCGTGGCGAAGCGCCGCCTCGTAGGCAGCCGCGCGAACGGCGGGGTCGCAGTACGGGCTCAGCGTGAGGAGGGCGTCGTACAGGGCGGTCCTGCGAGCCGTGAGCAGCACGGCCGGCGGAGTCCGCCACCAGGGCAGCGACGCGCGGATCGCGCCAGGGGTGGGCACGTCCCGCAGGGCCCGCCACAGCGGTGTGAGCTGCCGCAACTGCCGCACCGCTCGAGCGGTCCCCGCCACCCGGGGGCCGGCCAGCGGAAGGGCGAACCCGACGGCGCCGAGAACGGCGACGGGAGCGGCGAGCCGGACCGAGACCTCGTCGACGAGGAAGTCGAGGTGGTGGCCCGTCCACCGGGCAGCCACCGCCACGAGCCTGATGAGGTCGTAGCACACGATGATCAGGTAGGCGAGGGCAAGGATACGCAGGCCTGCCCGGAGCGACCCGCGGACCTCCCTGGACCACCGCCAGCACAGGATGCCGGCGGCCATCATGGCCACGCCCTGGGCCACCAGGTACGTGACGATCAACTCGCGGATGTAGGGGGTTTCGGCGTAGTAGACGTCGAAGAGAGTGACCTGCTCGACGGGAGCGTCCCCGGCCCAGAACAGGACGATGACGGCCACGACGACCAGGCTGTAGGCGCTCACGCACAGGCGTGAGAAGCGCCGGGTCCGCTCCGGGGGCGCAGGCCGCCAGTTGATGATCAGCAGGAGACTGGCCCCGGCGAACGCGGTCGTCACCGCGTATACGGCGGCAGCGGCGATGTTGGGTGTCCCGGTGAGCCGGTTGAGCGTGGTGATGGAATCCGGGGCGGCGAGGATCAGCTGGCAGCCCCCGGCGAAGAGCAACAGGCAGGCCGCACGCAACAGCGTGTCGTGCCGCCTGCGGAGCAGAGCGGGGATCTTCAGGGCGCAGACCAGCAGCAGGATGAGCCCGCAGACGTAGAAGCCGATGTTGCTGGGGCCGGATGTCACCGTGCTGCTTCGCTCCTCTGTGGTGGGTGTGACAGGCGGCTTCGCCGGGCGGGATCAGTTCCGGCGGAAGCGATGCGCCATGGAGGCCTGGATGCGCCCGGCGAGGTCGTGCGGATCGACGGGAGCGCGGGTCTCCGCCAGGGCGGTCCGCACGTCCGTGGCGAACCGGAAGCCGAAGCGTTCCGCTTCGACCTCTTCGTCGATCTGGCGGGTCTCGGCGCGGGCGGCGAAGTGGAGCGCGATGTCCATGCGTGCGCCGGGAGACAGCTCGGTGTCGGCCGCCGCGAAGACGCGGGCCGCGAGTTCGGCGAGCGCGCCCGCCTCGGTGTCCCCCGTGCGCGCGGCCGTGCCGTGGGCGGTGCCGCTGCCGCCATGGCCCTGGAACATGTGCCACGCCTCGTGGCCGATGATCACAAGCTGGTGCTCGGGATCGGTGTTCTCCTCGTAGACGATCAGGTCGTGACTGGTGCGGTCCACCCACAACCCGCTGACCGTCGCCGGCGGGAACACCGCTTTGTGCAGCCGGACGGGTCGGCCGCGCACCTGGCCGAGGGCTTGGCCCACGGCGACGGTGACGTCCTCGTTCTCGGCCGGTGGCCGAAGGTTTCCGACGAGTTGAGCGCTGAGCCTTCGCATCGCCCTGGACGCGCTACTCATCGGTGCTCTTCGCCGTCGGGTTCCACGCCGGGGACGGTGCCCGCCGACGGTTCACCACCTCGCACCCGCTCTTGGAGCGGTGCGCGGTGAGGCGCTCAACTGCCGCTGCCAGAAGGGGACGGGCTCCACCAGGGGGCCTCCTGTCCTCCGAGGGCGGGCAGTTGATCAGAGCGGTGCGTGCACGGCACCTTACCGACGCCCCTCACCGCTATCAACGATCGTTTACCGCCAACTCGCCGATCGGGTCCGCGCCCACCCGGGGGCGGACGACCCGACGGGGTCAGGGGTGATCAGAGGTGATCAGAGGGTGATCAGTCCTGGCGCGCCATCTCCTCCTTCAGGGCCGCCACGAACGCGTCCACGTCGTCCTCGGTGGTGTCGAAGGCGCACATCCAGCGCACGACGCCCTCCGCCTCGTCCCAGAAGTAGAAGCGGAACCGCTTCTGGAGACGCTCGCTCACCTCGTGCGGGAGCTTGGCGAAGACGCCGTTGGCCTGCACCGGGTAGAGGATCTCCACGCCGTGCACGGCGCGCACGCCCTCCGCGAGCCGCTGCGCCATCCCGTTGGCGTGCCGGGCGTTGCGCAGCCACAGGTCCTTGGCGAGCAGCGCCTCCAACTGCACCGACACGAAACGCATCTTGGAGGCGAGCTGCATGCTCATCTTGCGGATGTGCTTCATCCGGCGGACGGCGTCCTGGTTGAGGACGACGACCGCCTCGCCGAACATCGCGCCGTTCTTCGTCCCGCCCAGGGAGAGGATGTCGACGCCGACCGCGTTGGTGAACGTCCGCATCGGCACGTTCAGGGAGGCGGCCGCGTTGGCGATCCGGGAGCCGTCCAGGTGCACCTTCATGCCCCGCGCGTGCGCGTGCTCGCAGATGGCGCGGATCTCCTCGGGCGTGTAGAGGGTGCCGAGTTCGGTGCTCTGGGTGATCGAGACGACCTGCGGCATCGCCCGGTGCTCGTCCTCCCAGCCGTACGCCTGACGGTCGATCAGCTCGGGGGTGAGCTTGCCGTCGGGCGTGGGCACGGTGAGCAGCTTCAGGCCGCCCATGCGCTCGGGGGCGCCTCCCTCGTCGACGTTGATGTGCGCGCTCTCCGCGCAGATCACCGCGCCCCAGCGGTCGGTGACCGCCTGGAGTGCCACGACGTTCGCGCCGGTTCCGTTGAACACCGGGAACGCCTCGGCGGTGGCGCCGAAGTGGCCGCGGACGATCCGCTGGAGGTTCCCGGTGTAGTCGTCCTCGCCGTACGCGACCTGGTGCCCGCCGTTGGCCAGGGCCAGGGCGGCGAGCACCTCCGGGTGGACTCCGGCGTAGTTGTCGCTGGCGAACCCGCGGACCTCGGGGTCGTGGTGACGACGCGCATCGGTCCTGGGAGGGTTCACGGCTTCTCGGTGAGCCACAGACGGTTTCCGTTCACTTCCGCGGCGGGCTTGCTCCACACGTCGACGATGGCGTCGGCCAGGTCCTTGACGTCCGTGAAGCCCGCGAACTTCGCGTTGGGGCGGTCGGCGCGCATCGCGTCGTGCACCAACGCCTTCACCACCAGGATCCCAGCCGCGGACGTCGGCCCTTCGGCGCCCTCGGCCTTTCCTGCCTTGCGGAAGTAGTCGGCCATGGCCAGCGTCCACGCCTCGGCGGCGGCCTTGGCGGCGGAGTAGGCCGCGTTGCCCGCGGTGGGCTTGCTGGCGCCGGCCGCGCTGATCAGGACGTACCGGCCGCGCTCGCTGCGCTGCAGCGCCTCGTGGAAGGCCAGCGAGGTGTGCTGCACGGTGCGGATGAGCAGCAGCTCCAGGAAGTCCCAGTCGTCCAGGCTGGTCTTGGTGAAGGTCTCGCTGCCACGCCAGCCGCCCACGAGGTGGACCAGGCCGTCGATCCGGCCGAAGTCCTTCTCGATGTGGGCGGCCCAGTCGCGGGTGGACTGGAGGTCGAGCAGGTCGACCGTGTCCCCGGTGACGCTGGCGCCGCCGGAGGCGTACCGGGCGGCGTCCACGGCCTGCGAGAGCCGCTCCGGGTCGTTGTCCGCGCCGACGACGGTCGCTCCCGCCTCGGCGAGCCTGAGCAGCGCCGCCCGGCCGGCCGGGCCGCCCGCGCCGGCCACCGCGATCACCGCACCGCTGAGAGCCCCGTTCGCCACCATGTTCCTCGCCTCCTGTGCAGTGTTCCCGGTTACGCGGCCGCTCACGCGGCGACCCGCTCGGCGCTGTCCGCCGTGATGCCCTTGGTTCCGGCGATCACGTTCTTCAGCTTCTTGGACAGGGCCTCGTAGAACATGCTGAGCGGAAACTCGTCCGGAAGCACGTCATCCACGAGTTTGCGCGGGGGCTGGGTCAGATCCAGGGCGTCGGGGCCCTTGGCCCACTTGGAGCCCGGGTGCGGAGCGAGGTAGGTGGAGACCAGGTCGTAGCCGGCGAGCCAGTGGACCAGCTTGGGGCGGTCGATGCCGTCGCGGTACAGCTTCTCGATCTCGGCGCAGAGCTGGTTGGTGACCTGCGGGGCGCGCTCCCAGTCGATGGTCAGCTTGTTGTCGGTCCAGCGCACCACGTCGTGCTTGTGCAGGTAGGCGAAGAGCAGCTGACCGCCGAGGCCGTCGTAGTTGCGCACGCGCTCGCCGGTGACCGGGAAGCGGAACATGCGGTCGAACAGCACCGCGTACTGCACGTCACGGGCCTGCGCGACGCCGTCGGCCTGGAGCTTCACGGCCTCCTTGAAGGCGGTGAGGTCGCAGCGCAGCTCCTCCAGGCCGTACATCCAGAACGGCTGGCGCTGCTTGATCATGAATGGGTCGAACGGCAGGTCGCCGTGGCTGTGGGTGCGGTCGTGGACCATGTCCCACAGCACGAAGGCCTCCTCGCAGCGCTTCTGGTCGTGGACCATGGCGGCGATGTCCTCGGGCAGGTCGAGGCCCAGGAGGTCGACGGAGGCGGCGGTGACGCGGCGGAAGCGGGCGGCCTCGCGGTCGCAGAAGATTCCGCCCCAGGAGAACCGTTCCGGCGCCTCGCGCACGGCGATCGTCTCCGGGAAGAGCACGGCGGAGTTGGTGTCGTAGCCGCCCGTGAAGTCCTCGAAGGTGATGCCGCAGAACAGCGGGTTGTCGTAGCGGGTGCGCTCCAGTTCGGCCAGCCACTGAGGCCAGACCATGCGCAGCGCGACCGCCTCCAGGTTGCGGTCCGGGTTGCCGTTCTGCGTGTACATGGGGAAGACGACCAGGTGCTGGAGGCCGTCCACGCGGTGCGCGGCGGGCTGGAAGGCCAGCAGCGAGTCCAGGAAGTCCGGCACCTCGAAACCGCCCTCGGCCCAGCGGCGCAGGTCCCCCACGAGCGCCTCGTGGTAGGCGGCGTCGTGCGGCAGCAGCGGGGAGAGCTCCTCGACGGCGTCGATCACGCCGCGCACGGCGGCGTCGGCGTCGGCGCGGCCCGGGGCGCCCTCGGCCGCGAAGTCGATCGAGCCGTCCTTCGACTGCCAGGGCCGGATTCGCTCCACGGCATCCTTGAGCACGGGCCACGCCGGATGGTCAACCACCCTGGCCACCGAAGGAACCTTTCCCTCCGCACCCAGCTGCACAAGAATTTCCGTCATGTCTCATCCTCCACGGGAGAACCTCGCGTAGGACGACCGTATACATACAGGCTTTCTCCCAGCAAGGGCGCCCTCGGGAAAAAATTCCGCGCGTAGCCATGGTCACCGCCTATTTTCCTGCCGTACACCCGGACAGAGGCAGATCCGATCGGCCGTTCGGGTGATCGACGCCACGTCGCCCACACGCCCACGCCGGAGTGAGAGCCGCGGCGGATGCGCCCCCGTTCCCGCGGGCCGTCACCCCACTGCACCGTGTACGCGGGGGTTCAACCCGCGTGGGGGCCATTAGGCTGCGTCACTACCGCGCGGACGACGAGGTCCGTCCGCTCCGCGCCGCGCCGAGCCGCCGTCGACGGAAGCGAGTTGAACTTTGAACTTCCTTACCCTCGGTCACCGCGGAGTCATGGGTGTCGAGCCCGAGAACACCCTCCGTTCCTTCGTCGCCGCCCAGCAGGCCGGCCTGGATGTCATCGAACTCGATCTGCACCTGAGCAAGGACGGCGCGCTCGTCGTCATGCACGACGACGAGGTGGACCGCACCACCGACGGCAGCGGCGCGATCGCCGACAAGACACTCGCCGAGCTGCGTTCCCTGGACGCCGGCCGCGGTGAGCGGATCCCGGTCTTCGAGGAGGTCCTCGACGCGGTGCGGGCGCCGCTCCAGGCCGAGATCAAGGACGTGGCCGCGGCCCGCGCACTGGCCGAGGTCCTGCACGAGCGGGACCTGGTCTCCCGCGTGGAGGTGTCCTCGTTCCACGACGAGGCGATCACCGAGATCGCCCGGCTGGTGCCGGGGGTGCGCACCGCGCTCGTGGCCAGCCGCTACGACTCCGGGGTCGTCGCCCGCGCCACCGCGGCGGGCGCCGGGACCGTCTGCCTCAACATCCGCCGGCTCACCCTCGAGATCGTCGAGCACGCACGCAAGGCGGACCTGAGGATCATCGGCTGGGTCGTCAACACTTTGGACCATCTGCGCCTGGTCCGCGCCCTGGAGCTGGACGGCGCGACCACCGACTACCCGGAGATCAAGCTCACGGGCCGCTTCACCGCCTGACCCCCTGCACGGAGCTCCGCCTAGGCGAGTTCCTTGACCAGCAGCTCGAACTCCAGGTCGTCGCGCTGCGGAATGCCGAAGCGCTCGTCGCCGTACGGGAAGGGGGTCGTCCTTCCCGTACGGCGGTAGCCGCGGCGCTCGTACCAGGCGATCAGGTCCTCGCGTACGGAGATCACGGTCATGTGCATCTCCTTGACCCCCCACTCCTCCCGGGCCCGGCGCTCGGCCTCGGCGATGACCGTCCTGCCCAGGCCGGCGCCCTGCAACGTGGGGCTCACGGCGAACATGCCGAAGTAGGCGTGGTCCCCCTTGTGCTCGAGCTGGCAGCAGGCGACCACGCTGCCGTCCCGCTCGACCGTCAGCAGTCGGCTGCCGGTCGACTCGATCACCTCCAGCACGCCCTCGGGGTCGGTGCGCTGCCCCTGGAGGATGTCCGCCTCGGTGGTCCAGCCGGCCCGGCTGGAGTCCCCGCGGTACGCCGACTCGATCAGGTGCACCAGCGTGTCGACATCGGCGTCGAGGGCGTCACGGAAGGTCAGTCCGCTGGCGGCGGTCTTCATCGGGCGTGCCTTTCGGTTCGGGCGCTGTCGGACGGGGCCAGCGACATCCTGCCACTAGTGCCGCGGCGGGCGTTTGCCTGTCTCGGCACTAGTGCCGCGGCGGGCAACGTTTGCCCGTCAAGGAGCGGCGTCCGGTGCGTGCTCTGGGGGTCCCCCCTGCTCGAAGAGCTTGGGGGAGTGCCGGCCGGAAGTCCTCGTACTGGATGTACTCGGGCTTTCGGCCGGTGCGGCGAGAGTGCGTGCCGGGCGTCACGACGGGGCAAACGTTGCCTGTCGCGGCACTAGGGTCGGGGTGCATGGTGCACGTACTCAGCAGCCGGACACTGGTCCGGCCCACGGACCCCGAGCGCTCCCGTGTCTTCTACGGCGAGCAACTCGGCCTCGCCGTCCACCGCGAGTTCGGCACGGGGCCCGAGCGCGGCACCGTCTACTTCCTCGGCGGCGGTTTCCTGGAGCTCTCCGGACGCTCGGCCGACCCGCCGTCCTCCTCCCTGCGGCTGTGGCTCCAGGTCGAGGACGTGGCGGCGGCCCGCGAGCAGTTGCGGGCCAAGGGCGTCGAGATCACGCGTGAGCCGGTGCGCGAGCCGTGGGGGCTGATCGAGATGTGGATCGCCGATCCGGACGGCACGCCCATCGTGCTCGTCGAGGTGCCGGCGGACCATCCGCTGCGGTACCGGGCGGGGATCTGAGCCGGGCTCGGGCACCGGTGGTCCGGGAACGTTCCCACTGGCCCGCTTCGGCGGCCGGGGCTAGCGTGCTGGTGGGTGGGAACGAGCTTCCCGGAGGATGCCATGGAGTTCGACAAACCGGTGGTCGGCGGACCCTGCTGGGCGGAACTGGGCACCAGCGATCTGGAGGCGTCCACGCGGTTCTACACGGAGGTCTTCGGCTGGCGCATGCGCCGCGACCCCCGGCTGGTCTCGGGTGGCTACACCCTCGCTCACCTGGGGGACGCGCCGGTCGCCGCGATCACGCCCCTGTACCAGAGGTCGCAGCCGGTCGCGTGGAACGTCTCGTTCGCCGTCGCCGACGCGGACGCCGCGGCGAACAGGGTGGTGGAGGCCGGCGGGACGGTGATCCACGGCCCGCGGGACATCTACGACGAGGGCCGCTTCACCATCGCCCTGGACCCGTCGGGCGCCGCCTTCCAGATGTGGCAGGCGCGCGAGTTCTCCGGTGCCGGGGTGTTCAACCGCCCCGGCTCACTCGGCTGGGTGGAACTCGTCACCCGCAATCCTCGGCGGGCCAGGGACTTCTACACGAGCGTGTTCGGCTGGAGCGTCAACGCCTCGGAGTGGTACACGCAGTGGGGTCTGCACGGCGAGGACTTCGGCGGGGTGACGGCGATGCACGACCGCTTCCCGGCCGATGTGCCGCCGCACTGGCTGCCCTACTTCGCGGCCGAGGACGTCGACACCACCACCGACATCGCGGTACGGGCCGGCGCCAAGGCCCTGCTGGAGCCCACCTCGCTCCCGGACGGCCTCCGCATCGCGGTCCTGCGGGACCCCCAGGGCGCGGCCTTCGGCCTCTACCGGTCCGTACAGGAAAGCTGAGGTCCCCCCTCCGGTTTCCGGTCCCCGGGAGCGTTCGGATCAGAGGCGCAGGGCGCCCCGGCGCCCCTCCAGCCGGCCGAGCAGCTCGCCCAGGAGGGCGGCCAGGCCGTCCCGCTCCTGTCCGGCCAGACCGGACAGGACGGCCCGTTCGTAGGCGAGCTGTTCCGGCAGGATGCCGTCGACGAGGTCGCGTCCGGCGTCTGTGAGGCGGACGTGGGCGACCCGGCGGTCGCGGGTGTCGCCGCGGCGCTCCACCAGACCGCGTTCGGTCAGCTGCTTCAGACGTTTGGTGACGGCGGCCCCCGAGGAGAACGTCTCGCGGGTCAGTTCGCTCGGGGTGAGCTCGTCCCCGGTCCGCCGCAGCGCCCCGAGCAGGTCGAACTCGGGCCTGCTGAGACCCGCCCGGCGCAGGGGCGCGTCCTCGGCCTGCTGGAGGAGGGCGGCGCAGCGGTTGATCCGGCCGATGATCTCCATCGGCGCGGTGTCCAGGTCGGGGTGGACGGCCCGCCACTGGCGGACCACGCCGGCGACGGTGTCGTCGCCCGGCCCGGTCCCCGTGGGCCGGGTCCGCTCGTGCGCCTCGTCCCCGGTCGCCGTCTCCCCGTGGGCCGGCCGTCCGTTCCTCGCCGTCATGGCCGTACGTCCTCCGTCGTCTCGCCCGTGCTCGCCGGGGCGTGCAGGCCCTGGCGTCGTATCGTCGCGGCGAGCGTACGGTGTGCGGACTGCTCGGTGAGCACGACCCGCTCCTGGGGCAGGGCGCGCTGCCACCACTCGCCGGACGCGGCGTCGGCGGTGGCGCGCAGGTCGACCAGCGCGGCGGCCAGGCTCCGGCGGGCGGACTCCAGGGCGGCGGGCGCGGGCCGGTCCTCGGCGAGCAGGCGGGCGGCCCCTTCGCGGGCCCGGTCGACGGCGGCCAGGGCGTGCTCGATGCGGTCACCCGCGCGGCGGTTGGTGACGGCGACGGCGGCCACGAAGCCGACCAGCGCGCCGACGACGGTGTCCACAGCCCGCTCGGTGATCAGCTCACCCGCCTCGTGGTGTCCGGCGAACTCGATGACGAGCAGCGCGAGCGGGGTCACGCAGATGCTGCCGAGCCAGTAGTTGCGGCCCATCAGCGCCTCGGCGCCGAAGTTGAAGGCCAAGCAGAGCAGGACGAGGGCCAGGCCACTGGCGTGCGCGAGCGGGGCGACGGCGGCGAAGACGAGGACGCCGACGAGGTTGCCGACCACACGCTGGATGCCCCGCTTCCAGGTCAGGGTCATGTTGGCCTGGTACAGGGAGGCGGCGGTGACCAGGGCCCAGTAGGGGCGGCCGACACCGAGCGCCAGGGAGGCGTAGCCGGCGAGGGCGCAGCCCAGCGCGGTGCGCACCACGATCGGGGTGAGCGGGCCGAGCCGGCTCCACCAGGGCCGGTGCGGGGCGGTGGTCTCGGCGTCCACGCCGAGCAGTTCGTCGGCGTCCGCCGCCGTCTGGCCGGCCTCGGGAATCGGCCCGGTCCCGCACAGTGCGCGGGCCCACGTGCGCAGCCGTTCGGGGTCCGCGTCCGCCGGGGCGGCGAGCGCGACCTCGGCGCGTACGACGAGCCGCTCCAGGGCGCGCCGGGGCGCGGTGCGGGCGCCGGTGGACAGCAGCGCCTGCCAGGCGGCCTGGACGGCGGCGGCCGCGGCGGCGCGGGTCCGGGCGTGGCCGTCGCCGGTGCCTCCGGTGGCGGCGTGGGCGGCGGCCGCGTTGAGCGCCTGCGCGGTGGCGCGGCGCTCCGGGCCGTGCGGGCGCAGCAGCCCGGGCGCCATGCCGACCAGCCAGGCCCAGGCCGCCGCGGCGAGGGCCAGCGCCAGATGGGCCGGGACCTGGCCGAGGGTCTGCGGGGCGAAGAGGGACGCGGAGCTGATGAAGGTGAGGACGACGTTGCCGGGCGGTCCGATGCGGGTGGCGTCGCACAGCGCCTTCTGCACGGCGGCCATCAGGGCGCCCACGGTGACCAGGACGACCGGGGCGGTGGTGAGCGAGGCGGTGACCAGGGCGACGGCGAGGCCGCCGATCATGCCGAGGACCACCCAGGCCAGGGCGCGGGCCCGGGCGGCGTAGGGGCGGTTGTGCGCGTACAGGGCGCACAGCGAGCCCGCCATCGTGTACATGGCGAGGTCGAGCCGGCCGAGGACGAGCAGGGTGAAGTTGGGCAGGGCGACCGAGACGACGGCGCTCAGGGCGGGCTTGAACCAGATGTCGGACGGGCGGCCGAGCCGCAGCACGCCGGTGAGCGGAAGACGCCGGGCGACCCGGCTCAGGGGGGTGGGGGGCACACTGCTCATACCCATAACCTTAGCAGGTGTTTTACTTGTAAAGCATCCCGGAGACTCGCCACTCCCCCGCACGTGACGTGCCGTGCTTCGCCGAACGCGCCCCGTATACCTCCTTGCGCTCGTGTGCGCACCGCGCGCCTTGGGCATCGCTTGACCGACCGGCCGCCCGGCGGCGGCCGCGACCCGTCGAGCGGGGAGGTCGGGGGTGCACGGATCAGCTTCGTTCGGTTGGCTGCTCGTCGCGCTGTGCGCGGCGACCGGGGCGTACTGCCTGCTGCGGATGCGCAGCGCGGTCGAGGAGCAGCGCCGTACCGCGGGGGGTGAGGCGCTCATGGGCTTCGGCATGGCCGCCATGGCCGTCCCGGCGGCGGTGTTCACACCACCCGCGTGGGCCTGGTCGGCCTATGCGGCCGTCTTCGGCGCGACCGCGCTGCACTCGCTGTGGTCGGCGCGGACGAGCCCACACCATCGGCACCACCTGGTGGGCGAGACGGCCATGGTCTACATGTCCGTGGTGATGGCCGTCTCACCCGGACCCCACCACCACGGCGGGGCGGGAGTGCCGCTGCTCACCGGCGCGCTGCTGCTGTACTTCGCCGGTTACGTCCTGCTGTCCGGCGTCCGGCTGGTCCCCACCGGGACGGTGGCCGCCGTCGGCGCGCCCGGCGGCACGAGGTGGGGCGATCGACCGGAACTGGCGCGGGCGTGCCGGCTGTCGATGGGGATCGCGATGGTGGCGATGCTGCTGACCATGTGACCGGTGACCGTGCGACGGACAGGACGGCGCGATCGGGCCGGTGATCAACCGGGGCGGCGAAACCGGCCCAGTGACCCGCCAGGACGGCGAGAGCGGCGCTGTGACCCGCGGGGACGGCAGGGCCTGCGCCACGCCGCAGTGGTCTGCGTCACTTCGCCGCGGAGCCGTGCCCCCGAGCTGTCGGCCGCTCATAAAGTGGCTCCCATGATGGTCCCCGCGGTCCTGCTGCTGCTCGGTGCCCTGACCGCCGTCACCGCCCCTCGGCTGCTCGCCCGGGCCGACTGGCCGGACCGTGAACCGGTGCTCGCGCTGTGGGTGTGGCAGTGCGTGGTCGCCGCGGTCCTGCTGTGCTGCGCGCTGTCGATGACGCTCAGCGCGGCCGCCGCCTGGCAGGCGGTGCGCGGCCATGTGTTCGCCCCGGCTCCGCGTTCGGTGGTGGAGGCCTACGCGCTCGGCACGGCCGACGACTGGGCGCCGACGACCGCGGTGGCGCTCGCCTGCGGCGGTGCGTGGAGCGCGGCCATGCTGCTCCGCGAGGTGGTACGGGCCCGGGCGCGCCGCAGGCTGCGACGCGCCGAACTGCTCGTCCGCGCGCCGCTGCTGCCCGGTGAGGAGCCCGGCACCGACCGGCTCGTGGTGCTGGAGGGCGACCGCCCGGACGCCTGGTGGCTGCCCGGCCCGTCGCCCCGGCTGGTCATCACCACGGCCGCGTTGCGCCGCCTGAAGGGGCGGCAGCTGGACGCCGTCGTCGCGCACGAGCAGGGTCACGCGCGGGCCCGGCACGACTGGCTGCTGCACTGCTCCGCCGCGCTCGCCGGCGGGTTTCCGCAGGTGCCGGTGTTCGCCGCGTTCCGCGACGAGATGCACCGCCTGGTCGAACTCGCCGCCGACGACATGGCCTCACGTCGCTTCGGACGCCTGACGACCGCCCTCGCGCTGGTCGGACTCAACGAGCACCGGGGCGTGTTCGGCCCCTGCCCCGCCGCGCAGGCACACGTCCCGCAGCGCGTGCACCGCCTCCTCACTCCCCCGAATCGCCTCCCGGTCGCCCGCAGACTGCGCCTGACCGCGGTCGCCTCCCTCGTCCCGGTCCTACCGGTCCTGGTGACGGTGACACCTGCTCTGAGGGCCCTGAGCTAGGGTCTGTTCGGGTCCGCTGGCCGCGGCGCCCGGGGCTGGGCCATCATCAGCTCATGGCTGCTGTGCTCTTCGACTTCTCCGGAACCCTCTTCCGCATCGAATCGTGCGAGTCCTGGCTGAGAGCCGTCCTCGACGAAGCGGAACTCTCCCTTGACGAGCGGGAGTTGGCTCGGACGGCGCGCGCGTTGGAGGAAGCCGGGGCGCTGCCCGGCGGGGCTCCGCCGGTGCGCATGTCCGACGAGGCGGCCCGGCTGTGGGAGGGCCGGGACCTCAGCACCGCGCTGCACCGGGCCGCCTTCACTGCCCTGTCCCGCCAAGTGCCTCTGCCCGACCCGGTGTTGCACGACGCGCTCTACGACCGGCACATGACGCCGGCGGCCTGGGCCCCCTACCCGGACGCACCCGAGGTCCTGCGCACACTGCACGAGCGCGGGGTCGCGGTGGGCGTGGTGAGCAACATCGGCTGGGACCTGCGCCCGGTGTTCCGCGCCCACGGCCTCGACGCGTACGTGGACACCTACGCCCTGTCGTACGAGCACGGCGTCCAGAAGCCGGACCCGCGCCTGTTCGCTCTCGCCTGCGCGGCGCTCGACGCCGACCCGAAGGACGTGCTGATGGTCGGTGACAGCCGTCCCGCGGACGGCGGCGCGAGCGCCCTGGGCTGCGGCGTGCACTTCGTCGACCCCCTGCCGGTCACCCAGCGGCCGGACGCGCTGCTGCCCGTCCTCGACCTGCTCGGCCCGACGGACTGAGCCGCCGCGGACCGGGGTGACCGGGGCGGGCGCGGCCCCTACGACTGGCACGGGAGCCGGGGCCACCCGGCCACCCGGCGGGAGGTCCTGGACGGCGCCCGGCACGGAAAACTCCGCCCGCCTCGGACGATCCCCCGCGTCGCCCGAGACGGACGGCAGCACGACGGACCCCTTCCGGGGCCGGTCCGCTCGTACCGAGTATAGTTGGCTGGCAGCCAGTCAACGCAGGAGTCACCGCATGTCCCCGCGCAGCGCCTCGGTCAATGAAGAGTTGCGGCGGCGTTCCCGGGAACGGCTCCTCCAGGCGGCGGTCGAGCTCGTCGGCGAGCACGGCTACGACGCGACGACACTCGGCGCCATCACCGACCGCGCGGGGTCGGCGCGCGGCCTGGTCTCCTACTACTTCCCCGGCAAGCGCCAGCTGGTGCAGTCCGCCGTGCACCGGCTGATGCACCGCACGCTCCAGGAGGCGCTGGAGCGCGAGCCGCACACCGAGGACGGCCGGGAGCGGCTGGCGCGGGCCGTCGACGCGATCCTGGGGCTCGCCCGGGACCGGCCGGTGCTCATGCGCCAGCACATGGCGGGGATCCTGCTCGAGGAGGGCTTCGTGCAGTGCCCGGAGCAGCAGCGCCTCTCCGAGCTGCTGCGGGACACGGTGGCCCGGCGCGGTTCACAGGACGTCGACGCCGACTACCCGATGCTGCGCGCCCTGCTGATGGGCGCCGTCTACGCCGCCCTGGTGCCCGGGGCGCCGATGCCGGTGCCGGTGCTGCGGGCCGAGCTGTTCGAGCGCTACCGGCTCGACTGGGACATGGGAGCGCCGCCGGAGGCGCAGCCGCCCGGCGGGTCCTGCGACACGGACCTGTCCCGCTTCTTCGCGACCGACCGGAGCCCGGCGCCCCCACCAAAGCGGTAGTCCGGCGGCCGTCGTACGGGTCCCGACCGCGACACGCGCGCCATCCCGTGCCGCCTCCCTCCCCCGGCGGGCCGCTTGGTGCCATGCTGGAGCCATCAGCGATCTCCTGCGATCCACCAGTGATCCATCGGGGTAAGGGGTTCCGCCGTGCTGCGTGTCGCCGTCGTCGGCTCGGGGCCGAGCGGGTGCTACACCGCTCAGGGCCTGGTCCAGCAGGACCCCTCGGTACACGTCGACGTCCTCGACCGGCTGCCGTGCCCGTACGGGCTCGTGCGTTACGGCGTGGCGCCGGACCACGAGAAGATCAAGTCCTTGCAGAACAACCTGCGGACGGTCCTGGAGCACGAGCGGGTCCGGTTCCTGGGCGGTGTCCAGGTCGGCGGCCCCGGCGGACTGCCCGCCGCGCGGCTGCGGGAGCTGTACCACGCGGTGGTGTACTGCGTGGGCGCCGCCACCGACCGCCGTCTGCACATCCCGGGCGAGGACCTGCCGGGCAGCTGGTCGGCGACCGAGTTCGTCTCCTGGTACAGCGCCCACCCCGACTCCGTGGACAGCGGATTCGTGCGGGGCGCACGGTCGGCGGTCGTCGTCGGCGTGGGCAACGTCGCCGTGGACGTCACCCGCATCCTGGCGCGCGGCACGTCCGAACTGAGCCCCACCGACATGCCCGAGGAGGCACTCACCGCGCTCGCCGCGAGCCGGGTGACCGAGATCCACATGGTGGGCCGGCGCGGCCCGTCGCAGGCCCGCTTCACGACCAAGGAGCTGCGCGAGCTGGGCGCCCTGCCGGACACCGACGTCGTCGTCGACCCAAAGGAGCTGGCGCTGGACCCCGACTGCGCCGACCCCTCGGCGCTGCCCGCCGCCCAGCGCCGCAACGTCGAGGTGCTGCGCGGCTGGGCCGCCACACCTCCGAAGGGCGCCTCCCGCCGGATCCGGCTGCGCTTCTTCCTGCGCCCCGTCGAACTGATCGCCGACAGCGGCCGTGTGGGCGCGGTGCGGCTGGAGCGCACGGCGCCGGACGGGCACGGCGGTGTCGTCGGGACGGGACGGTACGAGGACGTCGCGGCCCAGCTGGTGCTGCGGTCGGTGGGCTACCGCGGAGTGCCGCTGGACGGGCTGCCCTTCGACGCGGGCACCGGCACGGTGCCGCACCAGCAGGGGCGCGTGCTGCGCGAGGGTGCCGTCGCGCCCGGCGAGTACGTGGCCGGCTGGATCAAGCGCGGGCCCACGGGTGTCATCGGCACCAACCGGCCGTGCGCGAAGGAGACGGTGTCCTCGTTGCTCCAGGACGCGCCCGGGCTCGTGGGCAGGCGGGTGCCGGACGACAGCCTCCCGGTGCTGCGGGCCGAGGGGGTCGAGCCCGTGCGGTGGGCGGGCTGGCAGGCCATCGAGCGGGCCGAGGCGGAACTCGGCGCCTCCCTCGGACGCGGCGTGGTCAAGCTGCCGGACTGGGATTCCCTGCGAGCGGCGGCCGGCACCGCGGTCTCCTAGGGGTCCCGGGAAGCCTGCCTCCTGTCCTCCGGGCGGAGAAGGCGGCGAGGTCCCCCTGCCCCCGATACGTGCCCGCAGGGCTCCGTGAGCAGGCCCAAGCCCCGGTCCCGCCAGACCATGGCGGGACCGGGGCGCCGGCCGTCATCCCCCGGCCGTCGGCTCTCGGACGACCCAGGGACCGCTCTCCGGCAGCAGCCGTACGACGGTCTCCTCCAGGCGGGGCAGGACCCGCTGACCGGCCAGGGCCAGGGTGATCGCCGCGGCGACGCCGGCCCAGGCCACCGGGCCGAGCGGGGTGCAGCCCAGGATCCGGCTGACGCCGGGGGTCTGGATCAGGGCGGCGAGGGTGAGGGCGGAGCCCAGGGACGTCACCCGGACCAGCGTGCTGTCGCGGCGGTCGAGCAGGGTCTGGGCGAGCTGGGTGCCGACGACGCCGCACAGGGCCATCGTGCTGGAGCGGCGGGCGGTGCCGGGTGTCCAGCGGCCGACCATCCAGGCCGTGACCGCGCCCAGACAGGTGGTCAGGGCACGGTGGCGGATCTGCCGGATCAGCCCCTCGCCCAGGACGGAGCCCGCCGCGTCCTCCGGCGTCGCCGACCGCGCCTGTTCGGGGTCCTCCTTCGGCGTCACCGCCACGGCCATCGCCGGGAACAGGTCCGTGAACAGGTTCACCATGAGCATCTGCCGGGTGGACAGCGGCGCGGTGCCCGACAGCAGCGTGCCGAACAGGCCGAAGCCGATCTCGCCCGCGTTGCCGCCGATCAGGATGGCGATGGCGTCGGCGACGCTGTGCCACAGGGCGCGGCCCTCGCCGATGGCGTCGATCAGGACCGTCAGGTCGTCGTCGGTGAGGACGATGTCGGCGGCGTTGCGTGCCGCCGCGGAACCACGGGCATTGATGCCCACGCCGATGTCCGCGGCGCGGATCGCCGCGGCGTCGTTGGCACCGTCGCCGACCATGCCGACCACCCGGCCGGCGTCCCGCAGCGCCTCGACGACCTGGAGCTTCTGCTCGGGCGCGACCCGGGCGACGACATCGGCGTCGCGCAGCATCCGGGCGCGGGCCGACCGGTCCGCGGCGGCGAGTTCGTCCCCGGTGACCACGGTGGTGTCCTTGGGCCAGCCCAGTTCGGTGGCGATGGCCCGGGCGGTCTGCGGGTGGTCGCCGGTGAGCATGACCGGCCGTACGCCCTCTTCGTACAGCCCGCTCACGAGCGCCAAGGACGTATCGCGCGGCACGTCCGACAGCGCCAGCAGCCCGATGAACTCGAGTCCGTGAAGCATCCGGTCGAGTGCGTCCTCCTCGCTCTCGTGCTCGTCGAGCCGCCGCCGCGCCACCGCCAGCACCCGCAGTCCGTCGCCGGCCAGGGCGTGCGAGGTCTCGATGGCGTGGGCCGGGAGGCCGGAGCAGGCGGGCAGCACCGTCTCGGGTGCGCCCTTGACCACGAGCATCCGCGGTCCGTCCGCGACCCGGCCGACGGCGGCCGCGTATCCGCGGGCGGCCTCGAAGCCGAGGTCCTCCAGCTCGACCCAGTCCGGGTCGGGACCGGCCGCGTCGAGGACGGCCTCGTCGGTGGCGTGCACGGGCCGGTCCGAGCTGCCGTTGGGACGCGGACAGGCCCGCGCCGCGGCCCGCAGGGTCCGCGCGGAGGCCTCGTCGCCCACCACGTGGACCTCGCCGTCCGCGTCGGACGCCCGCACCACGCGCAGCCGGTTCTCGGTGAGGGTGCCGGTCTTGTCGAAGCAGAGGGTGTCCATCCGGCCCAGCGCCTCCAGCGTGCGCGGGGTGCGGACCAGGACGCCGTCGCGGCTCAGGCGCCGGGCCGCCGCCAGCTGCGCCACGGTGGCCACCAGGGGCAGGCCCTCCGGGACGGCGGCCACGGCGACGGCCACGCCGCCGCTGACCGCCTCGCGCACGGAGGTGCCGCGCAGCAGCGCGATACCGGTCAGCGCGGCGCCGCCCGCCAGCGTCAGCGGCAGTGCCTTGCGGGTGAGTTCCTGGAGCCTGGCCTGTACGCCCGCGGACGGGGACGTGCGGGCGGCGAGGTGCACGGCGCGGGCGGCCTCGGTCCGGTCGCCGGTGTCGACCACGACGGCACGGGCCTGCCCGGCCACCACGGTCGTGCCCTCGAAGACCATGCAGCTGCGGTCCGCGACCACGGCGTGCGGGGTCGGGTCGGTCTGCTTCTCCACCGGAAGCGACTCGCCGGTCAGCGCCGACTCGTCGACCTCGAGACCGTCCTCCCACAGCAGCCGGGCGTCGGCGGGCACCACCTCGTCGCCCTTGAGCTCGATCACGTCACCCGGTTTGAGCTTCCCGGCGTCGACCGTGACGGTGGCGCCGGCCGGGGCCTGCGAGTCCGGGGGTGCGATGCGCGCCTTCCGCTTCTGCTCGGCGATCAGGCCGGACAGGGCACGCTCGGCGCGCAGTCGCTGGAATCCGCCGACCAGGGCGTTCAGATCGAGGGCGCCGACCACGAGGAGGGCGTCCACCACCGAGCCGAGGATCGCCGAGGCCGCCGAGCCGACCGCCAGGACCGGGGTGAGGGGGTCGTGCAGTTCGCCGCGCACGGCCTGCCCCAGCTCGTACGTCCAGCGGACCGGGGCGAGGACGGGGTGCCGGGCGATCCCGACGGCCGCCCTGCGGACCTGGGCGGAGACCCACTCGTACGGAGTGCGCCGGCGGGGCGCCTCGTGGTCGAGCCGCTCCTGGGCCTCCTTCGCGTCGAGTTCGTGCCAGTGCACCCGCGGCCGCGGGTGCGGGGCGTGCGCCGCGGCCACGGCGAGCGCGGCACGCGTCCCGGACAGCAGGGCGGCGGCCGCGGCAGCGTCGACCGGCGCGTGCCGCAGCCCGGGCAGGAGGGCACGGCGGCCGCGGCCGCCCTTGGACTCGCCGATGGCCACGAGCAGCCCGGACAGCGCGGCGCCGGACCGGGCCAGGGTCTGCGCCCGGTGACCGATCGTCCGGGCGGCCGGGACGGCCGTCAGCACCCGCCACACGTCGGACAGTCCGTGCAGGGCGAGGATGTCCGCGCCCCAGACGACGGCGGCGTCGCCGTCCACGAGGGCGAGGGCGAGGTCGCTGCCGCGCAGCCCGGCCAGGACGTCGTGGTCGTCGGCGGAGCTCATCCGGGCGACGGTGAGCACCGCGCCCTCCTCGCCGCGCAGCCCGTACACCACGTCGTCCAGGGGCCGCCGGGCGTCCACGACCTGGTCGGCGAGGCCGACGAGGTCCTCCAGGGCGGGATCGTCCACCAGCACCACCCGCAGTCCGGCCCGGCGGGCCGCGTCCAGGACCGGTTCGGCCCACGGGTCCGCCTCCCCCTCCTCGGTGCGCAGCGCGCTCGCGTGCAGGACCACGGTGCCGGCCATCTCCAGTTGCCGCAGCCGCTCCGGGGCCCGGACCAGCACGCCGCTCCGGGCGAACAGGGTGCCGAGCACGGCGTGGAAGACGGCGGGTCCGTAGCGCGCGGCCTTGGGCGAACCGGCGAGCACCGCCTCGGCGGCCTCGGCCCCATTGCGTTTGACCAGCGTGGTCAGCGCCGCGCCCAGCACACTGCCGGCGGAGGCGTGGTTGGCGTACTCCTGGGCCGGTGTGACGCGCAGCGGCGGGCGCGGGGTGTCGTCCGCGGCGACGCTGACGCGGTCGGGTGCGCACAACTGGTCGTGGAGCGCGTCGAAGGCGGCCGTGCGGGCCACCGTGTCGGCCAGTTGACAGGTGCGCAGCGCGCCGTCCAGGAGCAGCGAGGTGGGGGTCTGGCCGGTGCCGTGGGCGGCCGCGTTCGCGCAGGCGAGCAGGAGGTCCATACGGGTCCTGCCCAGCCGGGCGCTCAGTCCGGCGCGAAAGCTGGGGTTCTCCCGCAGCAGCGTCACCGCGGCGGTCACCATGCGCGGCGAGGGCGGCAGGCGCAACACGTAGGAGGTCAGGGCGACGCCGATGCCCACCACGTCGGCGGCGAGCGTGGCCGCGGCCGCGCGCACCCCGGCCGGGTCCCCCGGGTGGGTGATCTCCTCCGGGTCGTCACCGTCAAGGACGAGCCCGTGCCGGGCCGCGAGGCCCGCCGCCTGGTCCGCGACCTGGTCGATGGCCTCCTCCTCCGTCACGGCGACGACCAGCCGCCCGAGGCCCTCGTCCCAGCACGCGAAGAGCACGTCGGGCCGCTCGGCCAGGTTCGCGGCGATGCGCCGGGCCAGATGGTTCTTCCCACCCGCACGGAGCACCTTCTCCGGATCCAGGGAGCGCAGCGACAGGTGCACCCGGGTGCCGGAGCGCCAGTGGTGGTCCGTGCCGGGCAGGGCGTTGCAGGCGACACGCGCGACGCGCACGGCGGCGTCCGCACCGCGTACGCTGGCCCGTGCCGTTCCGGCCACCGCTCCCGCGGCGGCCCCGACCGCCGGCGCGGCCGCCCGGGTGACCAGGCGGGCAGCGGCCGACGGCGCAGTCAGCAGTCCGAGCTCCATGGCGCGTCCTCAGAGGGAGGTGCGGTCGGGTCGCGCCGTCGGGCCGAGGAGTCCGGTGGCCGCCGACTGCCCCTTCGAGGACTTGCCCCGCCCGGCCGCGGACGTCCTGGTCTTCTCAGGTCCGCCCGCCGCGGACGTCCTGGTTTTCTCCGGCCCGCTCGCCGCGGACGTCCTGGTTTTCTCCGGTCCGCCCGCCGCGGACATCCTGGTTTTCGCCGGTCCGTCGGGCCCGGTGTCCGCATCCGGCTCGGACGCCTGCTCCTCGGGGCCGGTGCCGGCGTCCTGCGCGGTCTCCCGGGCAGCCGTGTCGCGCTTCCTCGCGGGCTTGCGGGCCGCGGCGGACGGTGGCGGTTGCGGTGTCCGCGCCCGCTCCTCGCCGCCGGCGGCCCGTTCGGGGCGGGGCTGGGTGAGCCAGGCCACGGCCGCGCCGGTGAGCGCCACCGGCCACTCCACCACCCCGGCGGCACCGAGCACTCCGGCTCCCGTGTACACCGCGAGCCGCCGTCCGCGCGGCGAGACGGCGCCGACCTTGTCGAGCGCCCCCTGCGCGGCCCGGCCCACCGCCTCGGCGCCGGGCACCCTCCGCAGCACCGAGGCCGCACCGTGCAGCGGTGCCGGAAGGGCGGACGACGACTTCTGCTCAGCCATGACTCTCCTCGCCTGGGGGTGAGATCGACTCCTCGTGCCCACGGGTGCCCACCACCGTCCTGGTCACCCCGGCTCTCTCAGAGAACGCCACCGCCCGCGTCCGCGCCACCGGGCTCCGCCGTCCGCCACGGGCCGCGTCGGCGCCGGGAACACCGGCCGGCAGCCCACCCCACGGCACCGGTGCGGCGGGTGCACCCCCGGCCGCCGGCGGCTCGCCCCCGTACCGGAACCGGCGGAACCACTCCGGCGGACGGCACCGGCACGACGACCTCGCCCCTGCGGCCGGGGGTGCACCCGCCGCACCGGACACCCAGCCGAACGGCCCACGGACGTCCCGCCCGAAAGGCCGACGCCGACAGGCCAACGGCGGCATGTCCCGCCACCGCGTCGGAAGCAGTGGTGGGACGTGCCGCCGTAAACGGCGCCGGCACGGAGTCCGCCCGTACCGGCGCACCCGTCGCACCGAGCACCCGGCCGGCCGACGGGCGCCCGCTGCGAAGGCCGGCGCCCGCAACCCGATGCCGCGCCGTCAGTGGCGGAACAGTCCCGCGGGCACCGTGTCGGCGAGGATCCCGTAGCCCTGCGGGTTGAGGTGCAGCCAGTCACCGGCGTGGAGGTCGGGCCGCAGCCGGCTCGGCTGCGCGGGGTCGCGGACCGCGCGGTCGAAGTCGATCAGCGCGTCGAAGTGCCCGCTCGCCCGGATCCAGGCGTTGACCGCCTGGCGGGACTTCTCCCGCAGGCCCGCCGGGTCGTCGTAGGGGTCGTTGCCGCCGAACGGCAGCAGGGTGGCGCCGTAGACGCGGATGCCCTGGGCGTGGGCGCGCACCACGATCTGCCGGTAGGCGGCGATCAGGTCCTCGGTGACCTGGCGCTGGGCCGCCGGGGTGGCGTCGGCGGTGCCGATGTCGTTGACGCCTTCGAAGACGATCAGCCAGGCGACGCCGCTGCTCGCGAGGACGTCGCGGTCGAGGCGGGCGAGGGCGTTGGGGCCGAGGCCGTCGTTCAGGACGCGGTTGCCCCCGGCGGCCTGGTTCAGAACGGCGATGTTCGCCGTGGCGGGGCTGGAGCGGAGCCGGTCGTAGAGCTGGTCGGGCCAGCGGTCGTTGGCGTTGGTGGTGGAGCCGCGCCCGTCGGTGAGCGAGTCCCCGAGTATCGCGACGGCCTCGGTCGAGGTCTTGGCCTCCACCTCGACACCGCTGATCAGGTACCAGTGGTCGGCCGGGGTCGCCCCGGACAGGTCCGCGTCCCGGGTGTGGTCGCCGTGGACGAAGTACGACGTCGTGCGCGAGCCCGGGTGCGAGGTGAGGGCGAGGGAGGGCTGGCCCTTGGCCAGGTACGCCGTCACGGTGAGGTTGGACGCGGCGCGCAGGTCGAGGTCCAGCGGGTCGGAGACGACCTGGGCCCCGACGGGCACGGTCGTCGACGCCCGCCCCGAGAACGTCACCTCCCGGGTCGTACGCGGCTCGACGGCGCTGACGCCGGCGGCGCCGCCGCGCGGCAGCGCCACCGTCACGGCGGTCAGGGGCAGCGGAGTGTCACCGAAGGCGTTGGAGAAGCGCAGCCGGACGCGGTCACCGCCGGTGGAGACGCGCAGCGTCTGCCGCACGGTGGTGTCGACGAGGACGGCGTGGTCACCGGTGTAGGGGGCCGGCGGCAGGTTGTCGGGTTCGGTGAGCTGCGGCATCGCCGTCCAGGTGTTCACCCAGTGCCGTGCGGCCGGGGCCGCGGCCGGCGGCCGGTCGGCGGCGCCGACGGTCACACGGTCCGGCCGGCGTACCAGGGCGGTGACGGCCGAGACGGTGACGACTAGGGCCAGCACCAGAACGCACACGCTGATCAGATCGGCGTGGCGGGTTCTGGCGCGGCGGGTTCTTCCGGGCGGTGTCACTTGCGTCCTCCGTGGGATGTGCGGGGGCTGCGATCGGACGGGGTGCGGGCGGCGGCCCGAGGCGCGCGGGACTGCCCGCGGCGGGCCGCCGCTGCTGCATGGTGGCATGGACATGGCCGTCATGGAAGCGCTCCCACAGCTAGCCGCCGACACCTTCCACCATCCACCCGACAGTGGCCGGATGTGACCTGCGCGAGCCGTTGACTAGAAAGCGCTTGCACCCTACGGTCCGTTCAACAGTGTGACCGGTGGGCGCTCCGCCAGGCCCATACCGCCACACTGCCCCCGCGAGTCGTTCCAGATGATGTGCGCCATTCACGTATACGACCTCGTACGGCCTCGCACGATCTCGTATACGCCCCCACCGGTCCTTTCGAAGGGACAACTTCCGCATGCGTACTCGCTCTTCACGTCCTCGCTCCTCACGCCCCCACGCCCCCAGGCCGGCACTGGCGGCGGCCGTCGCCGCGGCCGCCGCCCTCGCGGTGCTCGCCCTGCCGCAGCAGGCCGGGGCCGCCGAGAGCTCACCGGTCGGTTTCGGCGCCGGCACCACCGGCGGCGGCAGCTCCTCGGCGGTGACCGTGTCGACGCTCAGCGCCTTCAAGTCGGCCGTCACCGGCAACACGGCCAAGGTGGTGAAGGTGAACGGCCTGATCTCGCTGAGCGGTCAGATCGATGTCGGCTCCAACACCACGGTGCTGGGCGTCGGTTCGTCGTCCGGGTTCACCGGCGGCGGGCTGCGGCTGAAGAACGTCAGCAACGTCGTCGTGCGCAATCTCCAGATCAGCAAGGCCGTCGGGACGGACGCGATCACCGTCCAGGGCTCGACCAAGGTCTGGATCGACCACAACTCCCTGTCCTCCGACCGCGACCACGGCAAGGACTACTACGACGGCCTGCTCGACGTCTCGCACGCCTCCGACTACGTCACGGTGTCCTGGAACACCTTCAAGGACCACTACAAGGGCTCGCTGGTCGGCCACAGCGACAGCAACGCGAGCGAGGACACCGGACATCTGCGGGTGACGTACCACCACAACTGGTTCAACAACGTCAACTCCCGCATCCCGAGCCTGCGTTTCGGCACGGGGCACTTCTACGACAACTACGTCGTGGGCGCCGAGACCGCCGTGCACTCGCGCATGGGCGCCCAGATGCTGGTGGAGAACAACGTCTTCCGCAGCACGTCGGTCGCCGTCACCACCAACCGGGACAGCAAGCAGGACGGTTACGCCAACCTGCGGGGCAACGACCTCGGCGGGGCCGCGACCGAGGTGTCGCAGACCGGCACCTTCACCAGCCCGCCGTACAGCTACACGGCCGAGGCCGCCTCCGGTGTGGCCTCCTCGGTGACCGCGGGCGCGGGCACCGGGAAGATCTGACCACGGGCCTGGCCGCGCTCGGCCTCCCGACGCGGTGAGCGCGGTCGCGCGCGGCGTGCCCGAGGGCGCCGCGTGCGACCGCCGCCGTCCGCTCACCGCCTCGCGTGCCCGAGCACCTCCTCGGTCAACTCCCGCCGGCGGGCGGTGTACGTGGCGCGCAGCGCCGGACCCGGCCAGTCCGCCGGCAGCAGGGGCGCGGGCAGCACGGGGTCGGCCAGCAGGTGCCGTACGACGGCCGCGAGGGCGGTGAAGCGGTCGGCCGGCCGTTCCGTGCGCGCGACCAGGGCGAGCAGTGTCCGGGCGGTCGCCGCCCAGTCGTCGAGCGGCCACAGGCGCGCGGCCAGGTCGGCGGCGGGTTCCTCGGGCCGGGCGGTGAAACGCCGGACCGCCGGGGACGCCCCGTCCGGCCGGGGGCGGCGCAGGTTGGCGGGGCGCAGCCAGACGCCCTCGCGGAGTTCGGCGAGCCGGAGAGCCGTCAACCGGGCGCGCAGCTCGGCGCGTTCGGCGGGCTCGCGCCCGGTCGCCGTCACGACGACCATCTCCCACTCCCCGTCCCAGGGACTCGTCTCGGGGTGCACGGCCGCGTCCTGGCGCCGCTGACGCTCCAGCAACCGGTCGCTGAGGCCGTGGACGGTGTCGGAGCGTCGCAGGTCTCCGGCGGCCACCATCCGGCTCAGGGCCGCCCGCAGGGTGGATCCGCCGATCCCGAAGGGTTCGACCGCCCGTACGAGGTCCTTCACCGGCAGTTCGGGCGGATGCGTGCCCAGCAGCAGGCTCAGGACGACCGACCGTGCGGACAGCGGGCGCAGCCCCGCCCCTGCGGTCCCCTGGGAGGCGTTCATGGTCACGTACGTACTGTACGGACATCGAGCGTGTTGCACTATTGCTGCGACCGCAGCATGAGTGCAACATGGGTGCATGGCCTCGACACTCGCGCACGAACAGCAGGAACGACAGGCACGGCGGGCACCGCAGGAGCAGCGGGCAGGGCGGGCAGGAGAGGCGCCGCCCGGACCGCGGCCCCGATCGCACGGGCAGGACGCCACGCACGCCGTCACCAACCAGGCCCCTCCCCTGGCGCCCTACGACGCCTCCGACGACGCGGCCCTGCTGGAGGGCCTGCGCCGGGAGGGCGCGGGCTGGGCCGAGCAGGACCTGCGGCGGCTCGGAGCGCTGGCCGGGAGCGTCGAGGCGCAGGAGTGGGCCGAGCAGTCCAACCGGCACGAGCCCGAACTGCGCACCCACGACCGTTACGGCAACCGGATCGACGAGGTCGACTTCCACCCCGCCTGGCACCACCTGATGCGGACGGCGGTCACCGAGGGCCTGGCCGGCGCGCCCTGGGCGGACGACCGGCCCGGCGCGCACGTGGCCCGCACCGCCGGTGGCCTGGTGTGGGGGCACACGGACGCCGGACACGGCTGTCCGACGTCGATGACGTACGCCGCCGTACCCGCCCTGCGCGCCCAGCCGGAGCTGGCCGCCGTGTACGAACCGCTGCTGACCAGCCGGGTGTACGAGCCCGGGCTGCGGGTGCCGGCCGAGAAGCAGGGCCTGCTGGCGGGCATGGGGATGACCGAGAAGCAGGGCGGCTCGGACGTACGGACGAACACCACGACGGCCACGCCGACCGCGGAGCCCGGGGTGTACACCCTGCGCGGGCACAAGTGGTTCACCTCGGCGCCCATGTGCGACGTCTTCCTGGTGCTCGCCCAGGCTCCGGGCGGCCTGTCGTGCTTCCTGGTGCCGCGCGTCCTGCCCGACGGCAGCCGCAACACCTTCCGCATCCAGCGGCTCAAGGACAAGCTGGGCAACCGGTCCAACGCCTCCTCCGAGCCGGAGTTCGACGGGACGGTGGCCTGGCTGGTGGGGCCCGAGGGTCGGGGCGTCAAGACCATCATCGAGATGGTCAACTGCACGCGCCTGGACTGCGTGATGATGTCGGCGGCGCTCATGCGCAAGACGCTCGTCGAGGCGGGCCACCACGTGCGCCACCGCGGGGCCTTCGGCGCGCTGCTCATCGACCAGCCGCTCATGCGCAACGTACTGGCCGACCTGGCGCTGGAGTCCGAGGCCGCGACGACGCTCGCGCTGCGGCTGGCCGGTGCGGCCGACCGGACGGTGCGCGCGGGCGGCGGGGAAGGCGAGGCGGCGTTCCGCAGGATCGCGACCGCGGTCGGCAAGTTCTGGGTCACCAAGCGGGGGCCCGCCTTCACGGCGGAAGCCCTGGAGTGCCTGGGCGGCAACGGCTACGTCGAGGACTCGGGGATGCCCCGGCACTACCGGGAGGCGCCGCTGCTGTCGATCTGGGAGGGCTCGGGGAACGTCAACGCCCTGGACGTGCTGCGGGCGCTCGGCCGGGAGCCCGGCGCGGCGGACGCGCTGTTCGCCGAACTCGCCCTGGCCCGGGGCGCCGACGCCCGCCTGGACGCGGCCGTGACCCGGCTCAGGACCGGTCTGGGCGAGGCGTCCCCGGTCGGCGCCCGCCGCCTGGTCGAGCTCATGGCCCTGGCCCTGCAGGCCTCCCTGCTCGTCCGGCACGCCCCGCCCGCCGTCGCCGACGCCTTCTGCGCGACCCGGCTGGGCGGCGACTGGGGCCACTCCTTCGGCACGCTGCCGAACAGCGCGGACCTCGACGCCGTCCTGGAACGGTCACTTCCGGATTAGGGGTCTGCCCGGGGCCGGGCCGACGCTCCGGCGCGGCGGGGCCCCGTCCGGCGGTGTCCCGCGGCACGGCAAGGTCCCCGCTCGGCGGCGCCGACCTCCGGGCCGAAGGGGCCGACCTCCGGGCCGGAGTCGTTCACCAGGTCTTGCGGCTCCACAGTGGGCCGAAGCGGGCCCACTCGGCGTCCCACTGGTCCAGACGGCGGCGTTCCAGGCGGGCGCACAGGAAGTGGCCGGTGGCGAAGGGGACGGCGGCGGTGCTCAGTCCCACCAGGCCGCCGGCCATCACGGCCCGCGTACGGGCCTGGGCGGGCGTGGCCGGTCCGGTCACGAGCCGTCCGTGGGAGTCGGTCCACACGGCGACCTCGGTGCCGACGGCGCTGCCGGGCCGTACCCGGGCCCAGTCGGTGCGCGCGGTGCCGTCCGGGGCGGTCCAGCGCACCTTTCCCCACACCCGGAGTGTGCTGCCGGGGTCCTCGCCGGACCCGGCGGGCGAGCCGGGCGCCCGCTCGGTCACCTGTGCGACGGTGGGCGTCCGCGCGAGGGTTTCCAGGGCCGCGGCGTGTTCCGCGCCCCGGGCCGCCGTCCATCCGGCGAGAACGCCGAGCGCCCAGGTGCCGAGCACGATCCAGCCCTCCACCGTGTCGGAGCGGCGTTTGAGCGAGTTGCGGCGCCACCGCCACAGCCGCACCTTCGGACCACGGAACGCCATCGACGGCATCCTCCCTGTGCGCGCACGAACCTGCCGGACCGCCCTCCCATACGGCGAAGGGCACTGTGACGCTCATGGCGGGTTCCCGGCCACGGCCCTCCCATGGGTGCCGCGCCCCGGCCGTCCCATGGCCGCCGCGGTCCGGCCGTCCCATGGCTCCCACGGTGGGCTCGACCGGTGCCCTGTCCCAGCCAGGCCGCTGTGACCTGCGACGACGCCGATGCGGGAGTGACTGTCAGTGGTGGGGTGCAGACTGGCCGGTGTCCGGGACAAAAGGGTCCGGACGAAGACCTCGCGGAGGTGATCGGCATGACCGAAGTACTGCTCGCCGTGGGCACACGCAAGGGCCTGTTCATCGGGCGGCGGCGCGGCGGCGACTGGGAGTTCGACGACCGTCCCCACTTCAACGCGCAGGCCGTCTACTCGGTCGCGATCGACGTCCGCGGCTCCGTCCCACGGCTCCTGGCCGGCGGGGACAGCGCGCACTGGGGCCCGTCGGTGTTCCACTCCGACGACCTGGGCCGCACCTGGACCGAACCGGCCCGGCCCGCCGTGAGGTTCCCCAAGGAGACCGGCGCCTCGCTGGAGCGGGTCTGGCAGCTGCACCCGGCCGCCGCCGAGCCCGACATCGTCTACGCGGGCACGGAGCCGGCCGCGCTGTACCGCTCCGAGGACCGCGGCGAGAGCTTCGACCTGGTCCGCCCGCTGTGGGAGCACCCCACGCGGTCGAAGTGGGTGCCGGGCGGCGGCGGTGAGGGCCTGCACACCGTGGTGACGGACCGGCGCGATCCACGGGCGGTCACGGTCGCCGTGTCCACCGCCGGGGTGTTCCGCACGGGCGACGGCGGAGTGAGCTGGGCACCGTCCAACTCCGGAGTGTCCGCCGTGTTCCTGCCGGATCCGAACCCGGAGTTCGGCCAGTGCGTGCACAAGGTCGCGCAGGACGCGGAGAACCTCGACCGGCTGTATCTGCAGAACCACTGGGGCGTGTACCGCAGCGACGACGGGGGCGCGCACTGGACGGACATCGGCGAGGGCCTGCCGTCGACGTTCGGCTTCGCCGTGGCCGCCCACCCGCACCGCGGCGGCACCGCGTACGTCTTCCCCATCACCGCGGACGCGGACCGGGTGCCCGCCGGCCGCCGCTGCCGCGTGTTCCGCACCGCGGACGCGGGCCGGAGCTGGGAGCCGCTCGCGGCGGGGCTGCCGCAGGAGGACCATTACGGCACGGTGCTGCGCGACGCACTGTGCACCGACGACGCGGACCCGGCCGGCGTCTACTTCGGCAATCGCAACGGCGAGGTGTACGCGTCGGCGGACGACGGCGACAGCTGGCGGCAACTGGCCTCGCACCTGCCCGACGTGCTCTGCGTGCGGGCGGCGGTCATCGGCTGAGGAGGGCGTCTACTCCTTCAGGCCCACCGCGCCGACGGCGTGGCCCTGGTCGCGCGTGATGTCCGCGGTGTCGGGGTCCGGGCGCCAGTCGGCGGACCTGACCAGACCCGGCTCGACCAGACTCAGCCCCTGGAGGAAACGGCCGATCTGCTCGGGCGGGCGCAGGTGGTACGAATTGGCGGACTGCGCGTTGTAGGCGGTGATGGCCGACGTGAGCTTGTCGCTGGTGTCCGTGCCGTCACTGAAGGCCACGTAGCTGCCGGGAGGCAGGGCGTCGATCAGCTCGGCCACGATCCGCTCGGGCTCCTCCTCGTCCGGGAGCTGCCCGATGATGCCGAGCAGGATCAGGCCGATGGGCTGGTCGAAGTCCAGCGTCCGGGCCGCCTGGGCGAGGATCTTCCGCGGATCGCGCACATCGGCGTCGAGGTAGGCGCACTTCCCTTCGGGCGTGCTGCGCAGCAACGCGTCGGCGTGGGCGAGGACGACGGGGTCGTTGTCCACGTAGACGATCCTGCTGTCGGGCGCGATGCCCTGGGCGACCTCATGGGTGTTGTTCGCGGTGGGCAGCCCGGTGCCGACGTCGAGGAACTGGCGGATCCCCGCCTCGCCCGCCAGGAACGTCACCGCCCGTACGAGGAAGCTCCGTTGCTGACGTGCGATGGCCGCGATCTCGGGGAACATCCGCAGGATCACGTCGCCGGTCTCGCTGTCCACCGGGTAGTGGTCCTTGCCGCCGAGCAGGTAGTTCCACACGCGCGCGGAGTGGGGTCGATCGGTCTGCAGCCTGCTGTCCCAGTCGCTTCGATCAGTCATGGGCAGAGCATCGCACACAGAGATCGTCGCGATGATCAACTCCCGTGCCGACGGCCATCGTTGTCAGCCGACCCGGCCAACCCGGCCGGCGGCCGCGGGCACTCCTGTACGGCGGTCTCGCGCTGAGCCGGGGTGGGGACAACCCCCGCCCAGGACGCCGGGCTGCCGCAGTGCGCGGAGCCCGGTGCACGGAGGACCGTGGACGCACGCCGCAGAAACCCGGCCCGCACCGACACCCAACGGCACCGGCCTGGCGCGGACATGACCCCGCACACGACTGAGATGAGGTCGACCCTCGTGATGCTGCGCTACGCCCTGAGATCCGTCCGCGCGCGCAAGGCAGGCTTCCTCGGCGCCTTTCTGGCCCTGGCCTGCGCCGCCGCCCTGATCACCGCGTGCGGCACGCTCCTGGAGACGGGCCTGCGCGGCACCATCGGCACCGAGCGCTACGCCGCGACCCCGGTCGTGGTCTCCGCCGACCAGAACGTCCACCGGACCACGGTCGAGCACAAGAAGGGCAAGACCAAGGTCAAGCACAAGGCCAAACCCCTCACCGAGCGCGCCTGGCTGCCGGCCGACCTGGAGCGCACCCTGGCCGGCGTCCCGGGGGTCGCCCGGGTCATCCCCGAACTCACCTTTCTCGCCGAGCCGTTGACTTCCGCAGGCACCGGCGGCAGACCCGCCTATGGACACTCCTGGGAATCCGCCGCGCTGACGCCGTACCGGCTCACCGCGGGCACCGCCCCCCAGGCCGCCACCGACGTCGTCATCGACCGCCACCTGGCCGAGCGGGCCCACCTCGGCCCCGGTGACCGCCTCACCGTCCAGTCGACGCGGGCTCCGCGCACCTACCGCGTCTCCGGTGTCGCCGCCCCCACCACGGCGGTCCGCCACCAGACGCCCCTCTTCTTCACCGCCGCCGAGGCCCGCCGTCTCGCCGCCCACCCCGGGCAGGTCACCGCATTCGGCGTCCTGCCCGCCCCTGGCACCGAACCGGGCCGGCTGCGGCAGGCCGTGTCCACCGCGCTGCACGGCACGGGCGCCCAGGTCAGTTCGGGAGACGACCGGGGCCCGGTGGAGTTCCCGGACGCCGCCGCGGCCCGCACCAAACTGGTCAGCATGGGCGGGGCGATGGGCGGCACGTCGCTGCTCGTGGCGGTGCTCGTGGTCGTCGGGACCTTCACGCTCTCCGTTCAGCAACGCCACCGTGAACTCGCCCTGCTGCGCGCCGTCGCCGCCACCTCCGGACAGATCCGCCGACTGCTCGGGCGGGAGGCGCTGGTCGTCGGAGCGGTCGCGGGCACAGCCGGTGCGCTGCTGGGGCTTCCCCTGGGCGGCCTGCTGCTCGGCAGGTTCGTCGCGCTGGGCGCCGTGCCCTCGACGCTCCAGCACACCACCGGAGTCCTCCCGCCGCTCGCCGCCGTCGCCGCGACCCTGTCCGGCGCTTGGGCCGCCTCGCGGATCGCCTCCCGCCGGTTCGTCCGGATCCGCCCGGCCGAAGCGCTCGCCGAGGCCCGGACCGAGCGGGCCCGGCCCGCGCTGGGGCGCCTCCTCGCCGGCCTGGTGTCGCTCGCCGGTGGCGCGACCCTCGTCGCCCTCCTCGGCCGGCTCCACACCGAGCCCGCCGCGACACCGGTGACGTATCTGGCCGTCGTGGTGCTGTCCGCCTCCGTCGCCCTGCTCGGACCGCTCCTGGTCAGAACGGCGGCACGGCTCCTCGCCGGCCCGCTGCGCCTGACCGGCCCCGGCGGCAGGCTCGCCACCGCCAACCTCCGCGGCCACGCCGCCCGCTCGGCCTCCGTCGTCACGCCCCTCACCCTGCTCATCGGCATGACCTGCACGGTGCTCTTCGTCCAGCCCACCCTCGGCGACGCGGCCCGCGCCCAGGCCCGCGAAGGCATCCGCGCCGACCGGATCGTCACCGCCCGGGGACCAGGTGTCCCGGCCGAGGCGGCACGACGGCTGCGCACCCACCACGACACCGTGACCGAAGTGGTCCGTACGACCGTCCGGGTCGGCCTCGACAAGTACACCGCCCAGGGCGTCACCCCGGCCGGCCTCACCCGCACCTGGGACCCCGGCGTCGTCGCCGGCTCCCTCGGCGGACTCACCGAACACACCGTGGCCATCAGCCGACTGGCGGCGGACCGGCTCCACCTGAAACCCGGAAGCACTCTCGAGCTCACGCTCGGCGACGGCACACCCGCCACCCTGACGGTCGCCGCCGTCTACTCCAGGGGCCTCGGGTTCGGAGATCTCACCTTCGCGCACGACCTCATCGCACGCCACGTCGACAACCCGCTGGCCTCCTCGCTTCTCGTCGCCACGGAACGGACGCCGAAACAGCTCGCGGACACACTGCGCGGCCTTCCCGGGCTCGACGTGCTCTCCCCCGGCGCCGCCGACTCGCTCCAGGCGCGGCGGCAGCGGGCCGACGCCGAGGTCGGCTTCCTCGCCATGGGGCTCGTACTGGCCTTCACCGCCATCGCCGTGGTCAACACGCTCGCCGTGTCGGTCTCGGCACGCATCCGGGAATTCGCGCTGCTGCGCCTGTCCGGAGCGACCCGCGGCCAGGTGCTGCGCATGCTGCGCACCGAGGCGCTGTCGCTGCTCCTCCTCGCCGCCGCCCTCGGCAGCACCATCGCGATGGCCGTCCTGACCTCGTTCAGCATCGGCATGACGGGCCGGGCGGCGCCGTCCGTCGCCCCGCTGCTGTACACCGCGGTGGTCGCCGGGGCCGGGTTCCTCGCGCTCGTCGCGACCGCGCTGCCGGGACACTTGGCGTTGAAGGTCCGGGCGGTGACGGTCGCGACGGCCAAGGAGTGACGTCCTCAGGGCTTCCGCGGCGAGGCGGTGACGGCTGGGCCGACAGCCTCAGGGCAGTTGCCAGTCCACCGGCTCGGCCCCCTGCCGCTGGAGGAGTTCGTTGGCCCTGCTGAAGGGGCGGGAACCGAAGAAGCCACGGTCCGCGGACATCGGCGAGGGGTGCGCCGACTCGATCGCCGGATACTCGCCGAGCAGCGGGCGCAGGTTGCGCGCGTCCCGCCCCCACAGGATCGACACCAGCGGCCGCTCCCGCGCGACGAGGGCACGGATGGCCTGCTCGGTGACCTCCTCCCAGCCCTTGCCCCGGTGGGCGCCCGGCTTGCGCGGGGCCGTGGTGAGCGCCCTGTTGAGCAGCAGAACGCCCTGCCGGGTCCACGCGGTCAGATCGCCGTTGGAGGGCCTGGGCAGGCCCAGATCCGAGTTCAGCTCGCGGTAGATGTTCTCCAGGCTGCCCGGCAGCGACCGCACCTCCGGCGAGACCGCGAAGCTCAGGCCGATCGCCATCCCCGGCGTCGGATAGGGATCCTGACCTACTATCAGGACTCTTACGTCGTCGAAGGGTTGCTGGAACGCCCGCAGGACGTTCGCTCCCGCCGGGAGATACGTCCGGCCGGCCGCGACCTCCGCGCGCAGGAAGTCGCCCATGCCCGCGATACGCCCGGCCACCGGTTCCAGGGCCTTCGCCCAGCCGGCCTCTATTAGTTCATGCAACGGTCGTGGTGCCACGCCGCGTCACTCTAGCGGCCCGCACCGACAACCCGGACCGGCGGACCGGCCTCTGCCGGGGAAGGTCGGCGGGCGCTAGTCTTCCTCCTCACCAAGGCCATCGAGCCGGCTGGGCGGATCACGCGGCCGGCCGTGAGGGGGAGGGAGCAAGGCGTGCGTCCAGTGACCACCCCACTCGGCCGCGGGCGCCGCGCCCCCTCGTCCCCCTCCCCCGCGTCGGCGGACCCCGCCGAGGTCGGGGTGCTGCCGTGACGGGGGACGCGCCGGACGGTGCGGCCGGATTCCTCGCCGTGGACTCGGGCGGCTCCGGGCTGCGGGCCGTCGTCGGTGTGCCCGGGCGCGGACCGCTGGCGCGAGGGGAGTCCGGTGAGCCGGTGCGCACCGGCGAACGGGGTATCGACCCCGGACATCTCATGGAGCAACTGGTGCCCATGGCTCGGGCGTTGGCGGCCGAGGCCGGGGTGGGGCGGCTGGAGACGGCCGTGCTGGGGGCGGCCGGGCTCGCCACCCTGGGCGACGCGCTGCGCGCCGAACTTCCCGGCGCGCTGGCCCGGCACCTCGGCGTGCGGCGGGTCGCGCTGGCCGCCGACGCGGTCACCGCCTACACCGGTGCCCTGGGTCCCCGCCCCGGCGCGGTCGTCGCCGCCGGAACCGGCCTGATCGCGATCGGCACCGACCTCACGGGCTGGCGGCGTGCCGACGGCTGGGGGCATCTGCTCGGCGACTGCGGCGGCGGAGCGTGGATCGGACGGGCGGGGCTGGAGGCCGCGCTGCGCGCCCACGACGGCCGGGACGGCGGTTCGGCGCGGCTGCTGGCCCGCGCCGAGAAGGCGTTCGGGCCGATGGCGGAACTGCCCGGCAGGCTCTACCCGCGTTCCGACCGCGCCGCCGTCCTGGCCTCCTTCGCGCCCGAGGTGGCGGCGTGCGCGGCCGACGACCCCGTCGCGGCCGGTGTGCTGCGCGCGGCGGCCCGGCACATGGCCGAGTCCGCCGCGGCCGTCTGCCCGCACTCGGGAGAGCCGCTGCTCGCCCTCACCGGCGGCCTGTTCAAGATGGGCGACCCGCTCCTCGTACCGCTGGAGACGGAGCTCTCCGAACGGCTGCCGCACGCACGGCGGGTGCGTGCCGAGGGCGATCCGCTGCACGGCTGCGTGCGCATCGCGGCCGATCTGGCCGGGGACGTCCTCGCCCTGCCGGGTGACGAAAAGCTGCTGTACGTACCACCCCCACAAGGGGATTGATCCCCTACATCCGCATCTGCCGGACAAATGATCTGACGGGCCGAGCGAGTTGCCGCATCCGGCCCGGCGGGGCCACACCGGCACTTCGCACCCGTACGTAACGCATCAGACAAAACCGGACGGATGACGCTCACCCGCACCCTCCCCGAACAGGGCAGCCCCGGAAGCCAGTAACATGCGGCGCCATGAGCTCCCCCACTGGGCCCGCGCCCGGCCTACCAGTACGAATGCCGCGCCCCCGCCAGCCGGGACGGCACCGCCGCCCCGAACCGCTGGCGGCGCCCGAGGGCGCGCCCGCTCTCGTCCTCGCGGTGCCGGGCACCCCTGGCGACGCCACGCGGGGCCTCGCCGAGGAGGTCGTGAGCATCGCCCGCTCCGAGCTGCCCGGACTCGACGCCCGGATCGCCTACCTCGACGGGGACGACGCGGACCACCCGACCGTGCAGTCCGTGCTCGCCCGCGCGGCCGAGGAGCGGACCGCCCGCTACGAGCAGGCGGTCGCCGCCGGCGCGGACGTCAAGGAGCCCGACGGCCCGGTCGCGGTCGTGGTGCCGCTGCTGGCCGGCCCGGACAGCGCGCTGCTGCGCCGGATCCGTCAGGCCGTCATGGACAGTGGGGTCGCCGCCGAGCTGACCGACGTGCTCGGCCCGCACCCGCTGCTCGCCGAGGCATTGCACGTCCGACTGTCGGAGGCGGGCCTGGCCCGCGCCGACCGTGCGCGGCTGTTCACCGTGGCGACCGCGGCGGACGGGATCATCCTGGCCTCGGTGGGCGGCGAGGAGGCCGTGCAGGCGGCCGGGATCACCGGCATGCTGCTCGCCGCGCGCCTCGCCGTGCCGGTGATGGCGGCCGCTCTCGACCAGGAGGGCTCGATCGCCTCCGTCGCCGAGCAGCTGCGGTCCGCCGGCTCCCAGCAGCTCGCCCTGGCGCCCTACCTGATCGGCCCGGAGATCGAAGCGGAGCTGCTCGAGGCCGCCGCCGAGGAGGCGGGCTGTGCCGCCGCCGAGGCACTCGGCCCCTACCCGGCGATCGGCAAGCTCGCCCTGGCCAGTTACGCGACGGCCCTGGGCATCACCCCGCAGCAGCCGCAGAGCGCGCCGGCCCACTGACGCCCGCGCCCCCGTACGACCAGGGGCCCGCTCCTCGCCGGGCGAGGGGCGGGCCCCTCGCCATGCCGCCCGCGCCGCCGGCCTAAGCGCCAGGACCCCTCTTGCGCCCGGGTCGTCCTTGTCGTGCGGACGGGCCGCCCGGACTGTCCTTCCTTATCGTGCGGATGGGCCGCCCGGACCGTCCTTGTCGTCGGGACAGGCCGTCCGGACCGTCCGGCGCCCGCGCGGGCGTTCAGCCGAAGACCACGCAGGACGCCGCCGCCACCTCGACCGCGCCGGCCCGCGTGGGAAGCCCCGTCTCCTCGTCCACGGCGAACCAGGTCACGTTCCCGGAGCGCTCGTTGGCGACGTACAGGAAACCGTCGGACAGGGACAGCGCCCGGGGCCAGTGGCCGCCGCACGGCACGCGTCCGACCAGCCGCAGCCGCTCCCCGTCCGCCTCGACCGCGAACACGGACAGGACGTCCTCGCCGCGCGTCGCGGTCCACAGGAACCGGCCGTCCGGCGCTACCGCGATCCCCGAGGGGTAGGCGTCGCCGGCCGGGGCGTCGGGCAGGACCGGGTTCTCGGTCAGCGGTCGGAGCGAGCCCTCGGCGGCGTCCCAGCGGCAGACCGTGACGGTGGGCGTCAGTTCGTTGACGACGTAGGCGTACGCGCCGTCCGGGTGAAAGGCCAGGTGGCGGGGCCCGGAGCCGGGCCGCAGCGCGATCTCCCGGTGCACGGCGAGCCGCCCGTCCGTCAGCGTGCACACCCGGACCGAGTCGGTGCCCAGGTCCACGCTGACGGCCCAGCGGCCGCTCGGGTCCGGCTGCACCTGGTGGGCGTGCGGACCGCGCTGGCGGCGCTCGTGCGGGCCCGAGCCGATGTGCGGCAGCACGAACGAGGCGGCCGGGGCGAGGCGCCCGTCGGCGCGGACGGGAACCGCGCTGACGCTGCCGGAACCGTAGTTGGCCGTCAGGACGTGCCCGTCGAACAGGCTCAGGTGGGTGGGGCCGCTGCCGCCGACGCTCACCGGCGGGCCGGTCAGCTCGACCGTCTCGCCCTTCACCCGGTAGGCCGCCACGGCGCCCTCGGTCGTCTCGCTCACCGCGTAGAGCGTGCCGCCGTCTCGGGACAGGGCCAGGTACGAGGGGTCGAGGACGCCGTCGACACCGCTGAGCACGGTCAACGCCCCGCCGTCCTCGGACACGGCCGCGGTGACGACCCCTGGTCCCCCCGCCGCCGTGAACGACCCGATGAACGCCCGCCGCCTGCCGCCGTGTGTCACCACTGGTCCCCTCTCGGTCGTCCGGTCCGAGCGACGGTAGCAGCAGATCAATTTCGGTCTAGACCAAGCCGGGAGGTGGACTGTGACGTGCCGTCGGTGTCAGGCTCCGACCAGCCGCGAACCCGACGGCGCCCGCAGCGGCGTGGCGAGTTCCGCCAGGGCCTGTTCCAGGGCGTGGACGTGGGTGAGGGCGGCTTCCTCGGCCGTCGGCCGGAGGTGGGCGGGGGCGACCCACAGGACGGTGTTCGCGGCGGCGTCGCCCCTGCCTCCGTTGTCGCCGACGCCGGCGATGTCGATGAGCGCTTCGACCGCGCTCTCCACGCGGAGGCACGCCTCGGCCAGCCGTTCGTCGTGGGAGGCCTCCGGGTCGGCGGCGACGGCGACGAGGCCGCGGATCTCGCGGGCGCAGTCGTCGAGCAGGGCGAGCACCTGGCGGGCGCGCCGCTTGCGGCCGCGCATCGGGTTCAGCGGGTGCACGAGCGGCGCCACGGAGAGCCGTACCCGGCCGAGCGACTGCTCGAGTTCGGCCACGCGGGGCGCGGGGTCGGCGCCGGCGGTGCCGGCCAGCCGGGCCGCGGCCTCGGCCGTGCACACGTGGACGCAGCGCAGCGCCCGCTGGATCCAGGCGTCCGTGACGGCGTGGGTGGTGACGGGCAGCACGAACAGCACGGCCAGCCAGGCGCCGAGCGCGCCGACGGCGGTCTCCCCGAGCCGCAGGGCGAGCAGCCCGGGGACGAGGACGCCGAGCAGGCCGTAGAGCGCGGCGGCGAGCAGCGTGACCCAGAGCATCATCCAGGTGTAGGACACGGCCGCTGTGTAGAAGATGCCGAAGACGCAGACGGCGACCAGGACGGTCGTGGGGAGCGCGGCCCCGTGCAGCGGGACGACGACCAGGGCGGCCAGGCCGATGCCGAGCACCGTGCCGAGGACCCGGCGGAAGCCGCGGACCAGGGTCTCGCCGCGTGAGGCGGTGTTCACGAACACCCACCAGGTGGCGCCGACGGCCCAGTACCAGCGGTCCCCGGACACCAGCTGGCCCACGACGAGGGCGAAGCCGGCGCCCGCGGTCGCCTGCACCGCCTGCCGGGTGGTCACCCGGTCCAGCCCCGCACCGCCCAGCGCGGCGGGAGCCGCGGCGGCGGGCAGCCGGCGTTCATAACACCACACGCCGAAGCGCACCACCGCCGCGGTGAGCACGGACAGCAGGACGGCGGCGGACACCTCGGGCAGCTGCCCGGTCGTGGTGTGCAGGAACTGCGCCACGAAGAAGGTCATGAACGCGAACACGCCGAGACTGTGGCCGCGCGGCCCCCAACGGCGCGCGTACACGCCCGCGCCGACCACGGCGAGGAAGGCGAGGCCGCGTGCCGCGGGGTGGTCGTGCAACACCGCCGCGACGGCGAGCACGGGCAGTCCGGCGACCGGCAGCAGCGCGGTGGTGACGAACTGGCCGCGCACCGTGGGGTCGGTGACGGTGAACAGGGCGAGCAGGGCGGCGAGACCGCCGGTGACGGCCCCCGGAAGGGAGTGTCCGGCCAGCCCGCAGACGGCGACCGCCAGGCCGATGCCAAGGACGGCCCTCGCGGCGAACCGCAGCCGCGTCCGCCCCGGGTCCGGAGCCACGAACACCCTCTTCAGCACTGCTTACCGCCCCCATGGAAGACACCTGGAACGCCGGCGTCGCACCGGCATGAGAAAGGCGCCGCGGTGATCCGCAGCGCCATCGACGTGTCCATGAGAGCATCACCGGCACCCCTGGCTCAAGCGAACCCGGCAACACTGAGCCATTGGCACATTCCGGCACATGGTCAACGCGCTGGCAGACAGCCAATGGACCAAGGACCCTGGCTCATCCCAGTGGCGTTCTGATGAGCCATTGGTACAGTCAGCAGCGATCACCATTCATCGATCATCGACCCGGACGAACCGGATGACCCGGACGCCCCGGGAGGAGGCCCCCGCCGCCATGGCCGTGGACGAACTCGACACCCGCATTCTGCGGCTGCTCCTGGAGCAGTCGCGCACCAGCGTGCGCGAGTGCGCCCGCGTCCTCGGTGTCGCGCGGGGCACCCTCCAGGCACGCCTCGACCGGCTCGAACGGGACGGCGTGATCACCGGTACGGGCCCCGCCCTCTCCCCCGTCGCGCTCGGCCACCCGGTGCTGGCGTTCGTGCACATCGAGGTCACCCAGGGGCACCTGGACGACGTCGGGGACGCGCTGGCCGCCGTACCGGAGATCGTCGAGGCGTTCTCGATCACCGGCGGAGGCGACCTGCTCACCCGTGTCGTGGCTCGGGACAACGCACATTTGGAGGACGTCATCCAGAAGCTCATCAGCCTGCCGGGCGTGGTGCGCACCCGCACCGAGGTGGCGTTGCGCGAGCGGGTCCCGCACCGGCTGCTGCCCCTGGTGGAGTCGATCGGCCGCAGCGCACGGAAGTGACGCGCGGGCGACTAACGAGAGGCCCTAGGCCCCGCGGCCCGGCCTGCCCCGCCCGCCGCTCCTGCCGCCGCCGGAGCCACCCGAGCCGCCGCGCCGGCTGTGGGACGCGGACCCGCCCGCACGGCCGGTCGCCCTGCCGGAGCGGCCCGCCGCCTGGCCCGTACGACCGCCGCCCGCCTTGCCTCCGGCCGTCTTCCCACCGGTCGTCTTTCCACCGGTCGCCGGCTTGCGGCGGGTTTCCGTCGCCTCGGCACGCCGGTCCTTGCGCTGGGACTGCTCCTCGGTCCGGGGCTGGGCGAGGCCCCGGGTGCTGTTGACGGTCCGGCCGCGGACGATCCCGATGAAGTGCTCCACCAGGTCGGTGTGCGCCTCCTCCGGCCAGCACAGCGCGATGCTCGACTGCGGGGCGTCGACGACCGGCCGGTAGGTGAGGTCCCTGCGGTGGTGGAGGCGGGCCAGCGACTGGGGGACGACGAGCAGCCCCACTCCGGCCGCGACCAGCTCCACGGCGTCAGCCGTGGTGGCGGGCCGCTCGAAGGCCTCCTCGCCGGGCGGGCGCTCCCAGCCGAGGACGTCGTCGAGCGGGTGGAGGACGACCTCGTCGGCGAGGTCCGCCAGGGACACCTCGTCCACGGCCGTCACCAGGTGGTCCTTGGGGACGATCACCACCGTGGCCTCGGTGTAGAGGGGGATGGCGCTGAAGTACGTACGGTCCACCGGCAGGCGCACGAGCCCCGCGTCCGCCGCACCGCCCCGCAGCACCTCGGCCGCCTCGGCGGCCGGGACCTGGAGGAGGTCGAGGGGGACGTCGGGCAGGCGCTCGTTCCAGATGCGCACCCACTTGGCGGGCGTCGCCCCGGGGACGTACGCGAGCCGGAACGAGGAAGATGCATCCGAGCCGGTCACGCCGCAAGGTTACCCGGCGTGGTCGGCGCCCTCGTCCACGGTCGATAGTCTGGACACCATGAAGTCGCACCAGACCACCCAGACGATGAAGCCCGCCACCGCGGCGAAGAAGCTGGGTGTGTACCTCCCCGCCACGCCCGCCGAGTTCCAGGAGGGCGTCGTTTCGCGTGCCGAGCTCACCGAACTCCAGGCCGATCCGCCCGAGTGGCTGCGGGAGCTGCGGCGCACCGGCCCCCACCCCCGCCCGGTGGTCGCGGCCAAGCTGGGTGTCTCCATCTCCGGTCTCGCGCGCGGCGGGGTCACCGACGCCCTGACCACCGAGCAGATCGAGGCGCTGAAGCAGGAGCAGCCCGAGTGGCTGGAGAAGGAGCGCGCCACGCAGGCCGAGGTGCGCAAGGAGACGGCACGTCTGAAGCAGCGCGCCGCCGAACGCGCCGAGCAGGACACGGAGTAACCGCCGGGCCGCTGACCTGCCGACGGGGCCGGTGGCGGGAAAACCCGTGGACAGCGTCCCGCCCGCCCGGCAAAGTGGCCGCCCGTGACGAGCAGCGAACTCTGGAGCCACGAAACCGCCGAACGCTACGACGCCGGGGAGACCGAGCGGTCATCGGCCGCCGTCCTCGGCCCGACTCTCGACTTCCTCGCCGAACTCGCCGGTGACGGCCGGGCGTTGGAGTTCGCCATCGGGACCGGACGCGTGGGCGTCCCGCTCCGGGAACGGGGCGTGCCCGTGGTGGGCGTCGAACTGTCCGAGCACATGGCGGCGGTCCTGCGGCGCAAGATCGACGAGGACAGGCTCCCGGTCGTCCTCGGGGACATGGCCACGACCACCGTCCCCGGCGAGTTCACCCTGGTCTACCTGGTCTACAACACGATCACGAACCTGCTCACCCAGGACGAGCAGGTCGAGTGCTTCCGCAACGCCGCGCGCCATCTGTCGCCCGGTGGCCGGTTCGTCATCGAGCTGGGCGTGCCGCCGCTGCGGTTCCTGCCGCCCGGGCAGCTCGCGGTGCCGTTCGACGTGTCCGACCGGCACCTCGGCTTCGACACCTTCGACCTCGTCGAGCAGGTCCTCGTCTCGCACCACCTCAGCCGTGACGGTGAGGACGGCCGCTACCGGCGCGCCGAATCCCGGCACCGGTACGCGTGGCCGGCGGAACTCGACCTCATGGCGCGGATCGCGGGGCTCGCACTGGAACGGCGCGTCGCGGACTGGGACGGGACGCCGTTCACCGAGGACTCCCCCCAGCACATCTCCGTATGGCGCAAGCCCGCTTGAGAATCGGACGGTCTGACGCGGTTCCCCGCTGTCATCCTGCTCCTGCCCTCTTGCCGCACTCCACCGCCGGGGCCCGGCGCTCCGACGGGGACCGCTCACCGATCGGGGCCCTATGGCGGCTCCCGAGCGAACCCGCGGTTCTCCTCACGCCCGCGTGACCGCTGCGGGTCCGGCCCGTCCCGGTCGCCGCCCGTGCGCCGTACAGGGCAACACGTGCTGCCGTCCGGGGGATGCGGCGGTTGGATCCGGCGCGGCCGGGACACCTTCCTTCCCGGAGCACACGGGATACGCCCTGCCCGAAGGGAACCGGTGCCCGCGGGCTCCGCGTCGCAGCCCGTCGCTCACCTGTGTGATCGCAGGAAGGACCTTGACGTGTCTGACCCCGTCGTCCTCATCACGGGCGCACTCACCGGTATCGGCCGCGCCACCGCCCTCGCCTACGCCCGTGAGGGCGCGAACCTCGTGGTCTGCGGCCGTCATCAGGACGCGGGTGAACAGCTTGCCGGGGAGTTGGCCGGCCTCGGCGCCCAGGCCGAGTTCGTCCGGGCCGACGTGCGCTTCGACGCCGAGGTGAAGGACCTCGTCGACCGCGCGGTCGCGCGGTTCGGGCGGATCGACGTCGCCTTCAACAACGCCGGCATCGAGGGAACAACCGGCCCCGTCACCGAGGTGACCGACGATGCCTACCAAGCCACCTTCGACACCAACGTCAAGGGAACGCTGCTCTGCCTGAAGCACGAGTTCCGGGCCATGCGGGCACAGGGCGGCGGCAGCATCGTCAACGTCAGCTCCGCCTTCGGCCTGATGGGCTATCCCGGGGCGGCCTTGTACGTCGGCAGCAAGCACGCCGTCGTCGGCATCACCAAGGCCGCCGCCCTCGAAGGCGCCGATCACGGTATCCGGGTCAACGCGGTCGCGCCCGGCTACACCCGCACCGCGATGTACGACCGGTTCACCGGAGACGACACAGCCCGTGACGCGGTCGACTCGGTGCTGCCCCTGCACCGGGCCGGCACCCCGGAGGAGATCGCCGCAGCCGTCCAGTTCCTGGGCTCGGACAAGGCGAGCTACGTCACCGGGCACATCCTCCTGGCCGACGGCGGCCTCATGGCAGGCGGGCCCCTGTTCCCGAGCTCGTGAACCCGGAGCCGGCACCGTCTGTGGCGGCCCCGGCCCTAGGCGGTCACGGGGGTCTCGGGCTTCATCTCGTAGGAGTGCTGGATTGCCGGATGCCGGGTTCCGAGGCCGTCCGTGACCTTGCGCTCCCATGGAACCGCCTGGAGCTGCTTGGTCTCCTCAAGCATCGATTTGGGCTCCAGGTTGCGGAAGCTGTCGACCTCCCCAGCGGCAACGGCCGTCAACGTGGCGAACACCGCTTCGGGGTCGAACTGCGGGCGCGGGAAGGCGAGCTTGGAGTATTCGAAGAGGCGCTGCGAGGCGTCGTCCTCCCAGCTTTCCCAGGTCTGGAACATGCGGTCGTTGAAGCCGGTCAGGAAGGGCCCCGGGTTGACCGTGGCGACTTCGATGTTGTGCTCCTGCAACTCGTAGGCCATGGTCTCGGCGATGGCCTCGATCGCGTGCTTCGAGGCGGAGTAGATGCCGGTGAAGGGATTGACGTTCAGGCCCTCCCTCGAGGACACCCAGACAACGCGGCCGGCCCCGCGCTTGACCATCTGCTTGACGATTCCCTGGGTGAGTACCAGCGGACCCGTGACATTGACCTCGAACTGATGCCGGATGTTCGCCTCGGGAATGTCCACCGTGGAGCCGCCCTCACCGACACCGGCGTTGTTCACCAGGATCTCCACACCCCAGTCGAGGGCCTTGCGACGGTCTCCGTCGTTCGTGACGTCGAGCTTCACGACCTGAAGCGTGACTCCTCGCTCCGCCGCCTGCCATTTCAGCGTCTGCACCTGGGCGTAGATCTCCACCCCGGCGATCACGTCGAAGCCCTTCTCGGCGAGGCGCATTGCGGCCTCGAACCCGAAGCCGGTGCCTGCTCCCGTAATGAGGACCTTCTTCAGCTCCTTCAATGCTGCATTCGCCATGTGGAGTCGTTCCTTTCAGATCCTCTGTCACTCCACGGCGCTGTAGGGACCTGGCACTGCAGGAAACGCTCAACGGCAGGCGCCTCTCGGCGGCTCGGAGCAAACGGTGAGGCTGGGTGAAGTGACCGGGGTCGAGCCTCGAGCCGCCTGCCACACGCAGCGCCACCAGAATCTTCAGACCGGGCCCCGATGGCCCCCACGCCGTACCCGACATCCAGTCTGGGCCCGCATGCGGCTCCCGGCAACTCAGGGAACTCGGCCTGGCTATCCGTCAGCACCGCACACCTCGCGGATCACCTAGGTGCATATGATGCTTTTCGCATGAGATGCGTGCTAACCATGTCGGATCCGGGCAGGAAGGCGATTGTCGGATGGCAAAGCTACTTTTCGTGATGACTGGGACGGCCTACTGGACACTCAAGGACGGCACCAGGCACGCGACGGGCTACTGGGCCGAGGAGTTCGCCGCCCCGTACAAGGCCCTCACCGAGGCCAGTCACGAGATCGTCGTCGCCACTCCCCGCGGAGTCGTGCCGACGGTGGACATGATGAGCCTGCGCCCCGAGATGGCCGGCAGTGCCCAGATCGCCCTCGAACTGGAGGCGATCATCCGCTCCGCAGAGGTGATGCGGCGGCCGATCCAACTGGCTAACGCCCGCCTGGAGGATTACGACGCCGTCTACTTTCCGGGTGGCCACGGGCCCATGGAGGACCTCTGCGTCGACGCTGACGCCGGCCGACTGCTGACGGCGGCTCTCGCTTCCGGCAAACCGCTCGCCGTCGTCTGCCACGCCCCGGCAGCGATGCTGTCGACCAGGATTCACGGCAGGTCACCGTTCACCGGCTACCAGGTCACCGCGTTCACGAATGAGGAAGAGGAAGCAGTCGGACTCCTCAAGAGGGCCAGGTGGACGGTCGAGAACGAGCTCGTTGAAATGGGCGTCGACTTCACCAAGGGCGAGATGTGGAAGCCCTACACGGTGGTGGATCGCAACCTGTTCACCGGACAGAACCCTGCCTCGGCATCCGTCCTGGCGGAACGCCTGCTCAAGGTTCTCTAGATGATCGATTCTGCTCTGGCCGCCCACCCCACGGAGGTCTCCCCCCGTGCCTATCGCCCTTCGAATCTCCCGATGCGTGGTAACGGCCGACGCGGGAACCCGGTGGTATCCGAAGCGGAGTGGCGGCCGCAGGGACAGGTGACGACGCCCAGATCTCGCCATGCTGCACCGGCTCGTGCTGCTGCTTGCCGGCGAAAGCGAGGCACCCCCTATGCAGATGCAAGCAGCTCAGTTGTGCGGATACAACAAGCCCCTTCGGATCGAAGAGGTTCCCGTGCCCGATCCCGCGCCCGACGAGATTCTGTTGAAGGTCGCCGCGACAGGTATGTGCCGAAGCGACTACCAGCTCGTCGACGGCTATTTCAAAGGTCCGTTTCCTGTGGACCTGCCTTACATCCCGGGCCACGAGGTCACGGGCCGTGTAGCTGGCCTGGGCAGTGCTGTACCAGCAACGATTGACTACTCGGAGGGCGACATGGTCGTCGTCAATCCCAGCTGGGGAGACGGCACATGCCGCCAGTGCCGCGAAGGCAACGAACATCTGTGCAGCGGCAACGGCCGGTGGGTGGGCTTCGGCCCTCCGGGCGGTTTCGCTGAGTACATGGCCGTGGAGTACCGCCACGCCATTCCGGTCTCCGAGGAGGCGGCAAAGGCGCCTGAGCTCCTCGCCCCGATGACCGACGCGGGAATGACTCCGTACCGCGGGATGAGGAAGCTCCGGGACGCCGGCAAGCTCGGGCCGGGCCGCATCGTCGCCGTCACGGGTATCGGCGGTCTGGGCAGCTACGCGGTCCAGTACGCGAAGCTGCTCGGAAGCGGCGCGACGGTGGTGGCGCTCGCGCGTACGGACAGCAAGCTGGAGGTGGCGAGGGAGAACGGCGCCGACTACGGGATCAACGTCAGGGACAAGTCCGCCGAGGCCATCCAGGACGAGTTGGAGGGGCTGACCGGTCGCACGACGATCGACGCGATCCTGGACTGCGTCGGCAGCGAGGCATCCATCTCCATGGGGTTCGACCTTCTGGGCCCCGAGGGCGCACTGGCGGCCGTCGGCCTCATGGGCCACCGCGTCGAGCACAATCAGTTCCCTTTCGTAGGGATGGAGCTGTCCTACCTCGGTTCCTTCTGGGGCAACCACATGGACCTCGTCGAGGTGCTCTCCCTCGCCGAAGCCGGTCTCGTCAAACACAACGTCACCAAAGTCAGGCTCGAAGACATCAATGAGAACCTGGAGGCCCTCGGCCGCGGCGACGTCGTCGGACGACGGGTCATCGTCTTCGAATGAGCCTCACTGGTCCGCCTACGCCGGGACGGAAGGCGTAGCCCTGAGCAAGGAGAGGCCGGTACGGGCCAGACATTCGGTGCGGCCGGGATTCGACGCTACTGTTCCGTCACACGCATCAGCCCAGGAAGTTCAGTCGCACCTGCCGGTTCGGATTATCCCTGTTTGTATCCACCAACCTCCGTTAGGGCAACCGTCACGATACCTGGCGAGCTGCGCTGAGGCGTAGCCATGAAGGTCGAACAAGGACCTCGTGGGGCGGCCTCGTTGTCAGCGCCATCAAGGGCTGGACACATCCCAATCCCGGCAGCATTGACACGCTCACTATGGGCGCCTGTATGCCCGCGAGCTGCACCTCGGGCGTCAAGTCCGCCGCAGACGACCGGTGCGTCGCGCACTGCCGCAGTGGAAGAAGGGCGGCATCGACAGCGCGGAGAACGGCGGCAGCTCCCTCGCGATCCCCAAGGTCGAGAAGAACAAGCAGCTCGCCCCAGGCGGGTGGGCATCGCTGCCTGGCTGCGTGAACGTCCTGGCCGGTTCGCGGTCATGAGTCGGCGCTGAATACGACCGCGCTCCCGCCCGGACGTTGTCGCCGGGCGGCAGCGCGATCGGTGCGCAGTCGGAGGGGGTGGGTCAGGGCCTCTACGCCTTGACGGTGCCCCGCTCACCGAGGTCGGGATTCCCGTCCGCGGGCGGGCCCGCGTCGGCATCGGCGAGGGCATCGGCGGGGGTGTCGGTGCCCGCGACCCGCTGCGGCAGTTTCGCCGCGATCGCGATCGTCACCACAGCGAGGGCTGCCGCGACGCCGAAGCCCAGTTTCATACCGCTCACCTGGGCGGGCACGGCGGCGACACCATCGGCGATCTGGCTGGTGGTGCGCGAGGACATCACGGTCACCATCAGCGCGGTGCCGAACGCCGCGGCGACCTGCTGCAGCGTTCCCAGAATCGAGCTGCCATGGGAGTACAAGTGCGAGGGCAGCGCGCCCATGCCGAGGGCGAAGACCGGGGTGAACGTCGCCGCCAGGCCAACCATCAGCAGCACGTGCAGACCCAGAATCTGCCAGTACGGCGTCGTCATCGCAATCTGTGCGTATCCGGCGAGGGCGAGCGCGATGCCGATCGAGCCGGGCAGCACCAGCGTCCGGCTGCCGAACCGGTCGAACGTCTTTCCGACGGTCGGTCCCAGCAGGCCCATGGCCAGACCACCTGGCATGACCAGCAGGCCGGTTTCGAGTGGGCTGAGGCCGCGCACGTTCTGCAGATACAGCGGCAGCAGAATCATCGAGCCGAGCATCGTCAGGAAGCCGATGGACATCAGGGCCAGGGACAGGGTGAAGGTGCCGTACCGGAGGGTGCGCAGGTCCATCAGCGGCGTACCGTCGCGCTGCAGCCTGAACTGGCGGAGCGCGAAAACCGCGATGGCCGCGATACCGGCGGCGGCGATGCCGATGCCGAGCGTCCTGCGGTCGCTCTCACCGACCAGGCTCAGGCCGTACACCAGCCCGCCGAAACCGAGCGCCGCGACGCAGACGCTGAACCAGTCGATGGAACTCGCCTGCTGCTCACCGACGTTCTCCAGCTTGCGCAGCCCGAACAGGGTCACCCCGGCCGCGATCGGCAGCACGACCACGAACAGCAGCCGCCAGGAGCCGGCCTGCAGGATGACCCCGGACACGGCGGGCCCGAGCGCGGGCGCCACCGACATCGCCAGGGTGACGTTGCCCATCACCTTGCCGCGGTTCTGCGCAGGCACCACGGTCATCAACGTGGTCATCAACAGCGGCATCATCACGGCCGTGCCTGCGGCCTGCACGACACGGCCCGCCAGTAGCACCGCGAAGGCCGGGGCGACGGCCGACACGACGGTACCCACGAGGAAGGTGCCCATCGCAAGCGCGTACGCCCGCCGGGTAGTGACCCGCTGCAAGAACCATCCCGTGACCGGAATCACCGCAGCCATGGTGAGCATGAACGCGGTGGACAACCATTGCGCCGACTGCTCGGTGATGTGCAATGAATCCATCAGCCGCGGGATCGCGTTGATCATGATGGTCTCGTTGAGGATCACCACGAACGTGGCCAGCACCAGCAGCCGCACCACAATAGGTGTGCCGCCGCCCGCCTCCGCAGCGGTTGGTCGTTCCGGAATCGCAGCTGACATGACAGCACCTCACTGGGGTTCCTGGTCGCAGTCGCCCCGTAGCCGAGGGTCGCCGGACTGGATGGTCGGTAGTCGCACCGATACAGACCGGCGGGCACACCAGAACTCATCGGCCGCCTGAGTGTGCCTCATCGCCGAGTGGATCACCCCCGAATTAAAGCGTGGTGCACATCGCGCCCTGAGGGGCATCGACTGATCACCTGCATGATCCGATCACGAAGGTACGGGTCGGCAGCCGGCGCACGGACCCGGCCTGGTCGGCAAGCTGCCGTAGCCGGGTGTGTGCAGCCGGGATGCGAGGGAGTGGGAGCAGCCGGATCCCGCCGAGGCCGCCGCGATGGCCGAGATCGGACTCCCCGACGAGGAGATCACCACCTGGGTGGACACCACCGCGTTCGGTGGTCAGAAGTTCGATGCGCTGGCCGCGCACGCCGCGCGGATTGCGGTGGCATCCGGCGCCCTTGACGAGGCGGGGCGCATCTCTCAGTCGATCACCGAGCCGCTCCAGCGAGCGCGCACTCTCGGCGAGATCGCCCGCGGTCACGCGGGAAGCGACGATACCGCGCGTGCTGCGGAGATTGCCGTCGGCATTCCCGATTCTGCCGAGCGTGCCAGGGCCCTGACGGCGATCGCGATCGATTCCGACTCCGACCGTGCGCCAGCACTGGTGGCACAGGCCCTCTGCGCCGGCCACTGGAGCATCTGTCTGCCGGCGCTGGTTCGCCTAGCCCCCGAAGTCGTCACCGCGCTTGGTGCGGAATCCCTGCGTGTGCACGATCAGGAGGACGCAGCCGCCGCGGCTGAAGTCCCGAGCGGAGGAGAACGCGGCGATCACTGAGAGACCGGATCGCGGTGCTCAGCGAAGTCCCATCCGTAGCACGTCAGTTCCGGTACGAGTGGTAAGGACGGGTAGCGAGTAGCGTTCACGACCTCGACCGCTGAGTGGACGGTGGTGATCCCCGGCGCTCCCGCCGACGAAAGAGTCGCCGCGTGCGTCCGCGAAGACCCACCGCTCGGCGGGCAGCCCGATGCGCTCTAGGACAAGCCAGCAAACGCCGGATCCGCCTTCGCCAGCCTCTTCAGCTCTGACAACGACGTGCACGTCGAAGAGGCCAGCAGAGATCCTCGAAGGCGTGCCCCACGGTTGTCAAAGGTGCTAACCCTCGCCTCCACCAGACTCCGTTAAGGCAACCCCGATGGTAGCTACGCGGAAATGCCGCAACGTCCCGCGGCCCCCGCAGCGTGCCACCGCTCCTCTCCACATGGGGTTGCAGCCAAGCCCGTTTCATCATCAGGGAGATCGCTCCACCCGACGTCGATCGAAACGGTCCGTCGCGAGGCGAGCACGCGACCCATCGGCCGGTCGTGGCGCACTTCGACGGCTGGCCGCGCTGGGTCAATGGCGGAACGCCCGACGGTCGTGAGGCTCGTTCGCTACTGTCCCAGTTGGAGTTCCATCCGCAACAGGGACTGTGGAGGCCCCAGGCGGACGGCAGGGGGGTGCGGTGTGCTGAGCGAGAGCGACGTTCTGAACGCTGTACGGCAGCGTGTCCAGGAGCAAGCGGGATCTTCCAAACTGAGACTGCCGGACACAGTGGAGCTCACCTGGTTCTCCCCGCTGGAGGGTGAGACCGTGCGATGCATCGAGACCCGGAAAGAAGGCCAGCAGGAGCACTACGGCTCCATCGACCTGTCGAGCCGACCGGTGTACGACGTCCTGAGCAATTACCACGTGGCGCCGCCGAAGAGCCCAGAGGAGAAACTGACGCTGAAGCTGGTGCGACGCGGAACGGCGGCTGACGAGTCATGTTCGTGCAGTAACGGCAAGGTGCCTTGCCCCCGCTGCAGCGGCCGGGGCGATCTGCCTTGCGCGGAGTCGTTGATCTGTCCGGCCTGCCGTGGTGTGGACTCCTGTCTGCGCTGCGACGGCACCGGAACCAAGAACCGGAAGATCCCCGAGGACCGCGGCCCGGTGGACGAACGTGGTCTGTGCCGACGCTGCGGGGAGCGGGACGCCGCATGTACCACCTGCCATGGCAGACGCCGCGTCCCCTGCTCCCAGTGCGGCGGCAGAGGACAGCGCAGCTGCCCAGACTGCAACCGCGCGGGAACCCAAGACCACGATAAGTGCAAAGGCGCGGGCCGGATCGTGACGTGGACCGAGGGCACCATCTCCCGGACTCCGAAGAAGGACACGGTAAGGGAGCCCGAAGCAGGCGTGCCGAGATCGCGCGGCAGGCCACGTTCAAACACCTAAAACTGGCCCGCGCGGTGGCACCGCCGCACCCGCACCGTGTCTACTACGTCATTCCTACGGCCAGTTCGCCCAGAGCGGTCATCCTGCCCTCGCCCCGGCGTCTCTGGCAGATCGCCACAGTGGTTCTCGGAGCCCTCGTGGTACTGATCATGCTCCTACAACTGTTGTCGTAACCCTAACTTGAGCAGGCGCCGGCCAAGGGGGGCGAAGCGAAACTACTGGCACCGTCAAGCAGGCACGCCCTACGCCAGGCAGTGACTGACGCTGTCCAGCATCGTCCACAAGCTGGTGTCCGCAGGTGGCGGACGGGAGGCCCGTGCGAGTCACGCCGACAGTGCCCGCACAGGACAGGTCGCCAACTGACCCGCCTGCCAGGCATAACATTTCGAGGGCACGCCTGCGGGCCGCGGAACGTCACTACGATCAGCGGCCATGGACTGGTTCGAACGCACCACCAAGCTGCGGCAGTGGACCAGAAGTGGGACACGCGCGCCGCAGCCACGCCTGCGGACCGGCGACCCGGACGGAGCCTGCCAGCGCTGCCCCGCCACAGCCGGTGCCGGGCGTCGTCGTCGGGTGCCCCGGCGAACCAGCGGGCCAGGATGCGGCAGAACGCCTGCCTCGCCCAGGCCACCGACCGTGCCCTCCCCCTCAACGCCCGCGCGGCCCGCGCCTACCGCGACATCTGCTTTTTTCACCCGTTCGAGGACGGCAACGCACGGTGTGCGTTCCTGACGTTGACCTATCTCCTGGCCCGTGAGGGCATCGTCCTCGACCAGGTCGCCCCCGTTCGGCGTGTGCTCCGCAGGGCGGACGACGCGGAAGGGGCGCTCGGCCTGGCACGGGTGGTCGGCGTCCTCATACGACGCGTACTGCCACCGGAGGGCCGGGCGCCGGTCCCTTCTCCGGGATGTCGGGCGAGGCTGTCGATCGGGATCCGTGACCAGCCTGAGCGTCCGGAGAAGCAGTTCAGAGATCTTCGATGCGCAGTCTCCTCATACCGTCCAGGCGTTCTCGCAGGTGAGCGATCGCCTTCTCCGGCTCACCCTGATGCACCAGGCGTTCGGCCTCCGCGACCACACCGCCCAGCGTCCCGGAGGAACTGCCGTCTTTTGCGGGAACGGTCTGCGGGGAGGGTTCGACGTCAGCTGTCTCAGGAAGGCTGCACAGCCTGATGACCTGGGCGCGGGCGCAGGCATACTCGTCAGAGTGACCACCGTGCCGGGCGAAGTGGTCGTCCAGGTACGCGAGAGCTTCGTCTGCTCGGTCGGCCTCGACGAAGATGCGGCAGAGCAGATGGATGATCCAGTCGGAGTCCCCGCCGGCTATCTCGGCCGCCCGGCTCAGCATCTCGATCGCCTCGTCGTGGCGGCCATGGCGCGCGAGAAGTTCAGCGAGTTCGAATGCCGCATGAGGTTCTCCTGCTCTGCTGTACTGCTTCAGCAGAGCAATCGCCTCCTCGATCCGGCCCCGTTCCTCCAGGAGGCGGGCGAGCGCGGTCCGGGCGTACTCGGCCCCGTCCTCGGTGAGACAGGCACGCAGCTCCGCCTCACGTCCGTGCCGGGCCAGCAGAGCGGCGAGTTGCTCGGCATGCCCGGCGAACACCATGCCGTCGACACTGACGTATTTCCTGAGCAGTACCGCCGCCTCGTCGACGCGACCCTGGCGTTCCAGGAGCGTGGCATGCAGGGGGACGGTGTCCCAGGCATCCGTCGCCCACGGCTCGAACGGGACCGTCGCACCGACGCCGACGGGTGGGAGCAGGGCGGCGATCTCGTCATCACGGCCATGGCCCAGGGTGACTTCCACCAGTACCTCGGCAAGGAAACTGTCGGCGGTCCGGGGACCGAGCAGTGCGAGGACCTGGTCGATGTGACCCTGCCGGGCCAGCACGCGCGCAAACTCGCACGCGGCCTCTCGGTGACCGGTGTCGGCGTGCAGACCCAACAGTTCGACGGCTTCGTCGAAGCGCCCCCAGTCGGCGAGCAGCCGGCCGACGGTGCGGACAGCCGGCCACCATCCGGTGGAGGCGAACGGCTCCAGGAGCGTCAACGCCTCGGCCTGTCCATCGGATCCACCGCCGGCCACGGCGGCTTCGGCGAGTCGGTGGGCGCAGAACCAGTCACCGCGAGCTGCGGCCTCGCGGAGTGTGCCGTGATAGCCATGCTTGTGAAGAGCCGCAGCGACGGCGGGTGGTATCCAGCCGTCGTAGATGCGGTGGCGGTGGTCGAGGTCGACTGAGTCCATGATCGCGAACTCTAGTGCCGCATCAGGCATGGTTTGCCCCGGTAACGGGGCTCGTGGCATGCCCCGGTTGGGTGGGCGCCTCTCAGTCGGGCGAGCCCTCGCTCCGCTCGCTCTCGAGCTCCCGGGCGAAGGTGAGTCCCCGGATGAAGGAGTGGACGTCCGGTGCGAGGGCCAGTTCCGAGTTGTTTCCGCATCGAACCAGGCAACGGACAGTTCCCCGTATCGGCCGCGGGTCCTGTAGTCGAGCCCAATCCACTGCCCGTCACCCGAGACCAGCACCACTGCCGTGGGCAGGCCCCATTCTTCGACCAGGTACGGGCTGTCGAGCAGGGGCTGACGCCTGCGGACCATCAGCGCCAGTAAGAGGTAGAGCAACGAGTGCAGAGCCCCGACCCGAGTTGCTTCGGGACGAAGATGTCGTCGGTTCAAATCCCGCCGCCCGACCACGCCCAGGCCCATGACGACTGATCACGGTCCAAGGGGCATTCGGCGCGGCCGGAATTCGACGCTACAGTCCCACCACAGACGTCAGCCGAGAAAGCTGAGCCGCACCTGGCGGTTGGGATTGTCCTTGTTGATGTCCACCAACCTCCGTTAAGGCAACCCCGAGGATAGCTGGCCTCCCTGAAGAGAGGCTGGTCGCGATCCTTGGTCCTCCCGGGGCCCGCCGCTCTTGAGCACTCGCACACCCTTTGTCAGGACCTCTTGGTCCCGGCCGTCGGCTCCGTCTCCGGCCAGGACGGCCTCCGCGTCGGCGCCACCAGCCGCCCGCCCCGCGACCGCCCCACGTGGACCCGGCCTGTCCCACCGAACCGAGAGTTGATCGAGGATGACGTGCACAAGATGCTGGGGCTCAACGTGAACGCACCGGACCATCATTTCCGGTCACGGCAATGTATACGGGCCGGCCCGGTGGAGTTCCAGGGTTGTGGCGAGGCGGATGACGGCGGTGTGCCAGTGAGAAGTGGCGGGGGCCGGGCCGTGGGTGCGGAGGGTGGTTGTCACAGCGGAGACCTTGTCCGCCGTGGTGTGGAAGCCGGTTCGGTGCAGGAGGGCGGCTACTGATTCGAGGATGTCGTGGTCGGTGGCAGTCAGGTTCTTCAGGCCCTGGTGGGCGGCCTCGGCGAGGGCTGCGAGGGCCTGTTCCAAGGCGGTGGTGAGGGGGTCGTCCGGGGGGCGCGGGGCGACGGGGAGGGCGGTGTCGCCGTCGCCGGGGACGAGGTCGGGGACGAGGACGCCGCGGGAGGTGCGGACGGCGAGAGGGGCGAGGAGGACCCTGCCCCGGTCATGGCGGAGGGAACCGCTGATCCGGTCGGCGGTGCCGGAGGCGAGGGCGTCGGCCAGGGCGTCCAGGGTGCCGGGGCAGTGGGGGTTGTGCGCGGTGCTCAGCAGGGCCTCGTTGCCGGCCGGGTCGTGAAGGACGGCTTCGAGGCGCTGTGCGGCCGGGTCGTACCGCACGGGTCCGGCCTCCGCGACGGCGAGGACGCGCATGGACTCGGCCTCCACTCGAGGGCGGACGAGGCGGGGAGGGAGGGTACCGGGGGCGGGGAACTGTGCGGCGAGGTCGGTGACCAGCAGCCCGGGCGGCAGGTCGTCCCAGGCGGTGCCGACGGGGGTGACGGACGTGGTGGCGATCCGGCCGCGGGAGATCTCCACGGCGCGGCTGGCTGTGCGGGAGGTGGCCTCGCTGACCACGTTGGCGGCGGCAAGGGTGCGCAGGTTTGTACCGAGGATCCTGCGGGAGCCGAGGTCGTGGCTGGTGGGCGCCTGACCGTCGGGAAGCTCCCAGCGTTTGTGCAGAACGAGGACGATACCGGCATCGGGGTGGGCGAAGAAGACGTCGGCGGTGCGGTCGCGGGCGGAGCCGTCGACGTGGCAGCCGAGGGCGACGAGGCGGACTCGGCGCAAGGCTGTGCGGGCCGTCTCGGCAGTGCCGAGGACGGCTGCGGGGTCGGTGGGGGCGGCGCGGTGGCGGGCGTGGAGTTCGGCGAGGAGCAGGGCGTGGGTCTCGCGGTCGTGGCGGGCGCCGCGGACGGCGTGCTCGGCGAGCTGATGGCGTATCCCCTCGAGGGCCGCGGCGGGCCAGTGGCGGCCGGCAGCCGTGAGGGCGGCGCCGGCACGGCGGAGGGTTCCGTCCAGGACGGGGCCGGCCTGGGGGACGCCTTCGACGAGGAGTTCGTCGACGAGGTCCATGGCTGCGCGGTGGGCGCTGTCGCCGTTGTCCGGGGTTGTTTCCTTTCCTCCGACGGTGACTCGGTCGCTGCCCTCGGTGTAGGCGGCTCGGAAGGCCCAGACGGCAAGTACGACCGTCGCGCCGCGCAGCGGCTCGGCCGCGTCGGTGACGGCGAAGCCGGGGCGGTGGGGCACGGGGAAACGGACGGTGCAGGCGGGGAGCTCGACGGCGGGAACGGGGTCGGCGGGGGTGGGGCGGTGGACGACGGCCTGGTAGCCGCGGTCGCGGGTGCGACGGGCTGCGGTGAGGGCGGGACGGCCGAAGGCCTCGGCGAGGGCGGTGTCGTCGATGCTTCCGGGGGACCAGTCGGTGAAAGGCGGCGGAGTGTCCGATGCGGTCGCGGTGCGCTGGTAGGCGAGGACGAGGCCGATGCGGTGGCGGCAGACTCCGTGAGCCTCGCAGCTGCAGCGGGCGTCCTGCAGGGTGGCGCCGGGCGGCAGTCGGGTCTCGGTGCCGTCAGGAAAGCAGCCGTGCACGGTGTGGTCGCCGGTGACGTCCAGGTCGGGGCCTGCTCCGGCGTCGAGGTCCTTGGCGGCGCGTTTGACCAGGCCGCGGTTGGCGAGGGCGGCGAGGGTGTCGGGGGTGAGGGCGAGCAGGTCGGTGCGGGTCATGCCGTTCGTCCTCCGTGGGCCATTCTCTCGGCGACGAATTCGGCTAGGTGGCCGGGGGTCATGGCGCCGATGTGTGCGCCGGCCTCGGCGAGGCGGCCGGCCAGGTTGCGGTCGTAGGAGGGGGCGGCCTCCTCGCCGAGGGCGGCGAGGCCGAGGACGGTGACGCCCTGTCCGGTCAGGTCGCGGACGGTGCGGGTCAGGCGGTGGGCGTCGCCGCCCTCGTAGAAGTCGGTGATCAGGGCGACGATCGTGCGGCGCGGGTTGTCGACGAGGCCGGCGGAGTAGTCGACGGCGCGGGCGATGTCAGTGCCACCGCCGAGCTGGACCTTCATCAGGAGTTCGACGGGGTCGGTGACGTCGGAGGTGAGGTCGACGACCTGCGTGTCGAATGCAACCAAGTGGGTGCGCAGTCCGGGCAGGCCCCATAGGCAGGCAGCGGTGACGGCGGAGTGGATCACGGATCCGGCCATGGAGCCGGACTGGTCGACGAGGAGGATCAGCTGCCACTGCTCGATGTGGCGGCGGGTGCGGGAGTGGAAGTGCGGCTGCTCGATGAGGATGCGGCGGTCCTCGGGCCGGTAGTGGGCGAGGTTGGCGCGGATCGTTGCCCTGAAGTCGAAGTTCCGGGCGCGGGGGGTTCGGCTGGGGCGGCGTGAGCGGGCTCCGGTGAGGGCGCGCCGGATCTCCGGCCTCAGCCGCTCGGTCAGGTCGCGCACGACGGCTTCGACGATGCGCCGGGCGGCGGCCAGAATCTGCGGGTTCATCAGGTGTTTGGTGCGCAGCACGGCCCGCAGCAGGCTGGTGCTGGGTTCTACGCGGAGAAGAACGTCGGGGTCGGTGACGATCTCGTCGATGCCGTAGGTCTCCACGGCGTCGCGTTCGAGGCGTTCGACCGTCTCCTGGGGGAAGAGACGGTGGATGTCGTCGAGCCAGTCGACGACGGCGAGCGTGGAGGGGCCGTCGCCGCCTTCCCGGTCGTCGGCGGTGCCGCGGCGTTCACCACGGCGGGCGAGGTCGTCGTCGCGGCCGTAGAGCCACTGGAGGGCGGTGTCGCGGGCGGCGTCCGGGCCGTCGAGGCCGCCGGTGCGGCGTTCGGCGGGGGCGCCGAGGATCAGCCGCCAGCGTTCCAGTCCTGCGCGGGGGTCGTCGGGGGTCATCGGGGTGCTCCGAGGGCGTGCCGGTCGAGCAGGAGGTCGGTGTGTTCCTCGAGGGCCGCGGCACGGGCGAGGAGCAGCGGGTCGGCGGTGGTGCGCAGCAGGGTGCGGGCGGAGCCGTGCAGGTTCCGGCGGTCGAGGAGGAGTTGTGCGACGCGTTCGCGTTCACGGGGCGGGAAGAAGGCGAAGGCCTGACGCAGGGCGGGCAGGGCGTGGAGGAAGACGTCGTCGGTCATGGTGGTGACGACGCCGTCCAGGGTGTCGAGTAGGGACTGTTCGCCCTTCGGGGCGGGCCGCAGGATCTCGTCGCGGGCGAGGGCGAGTAGGCCGGCCAGCCAGTCGCCGAGGACGGCGGGGTCGGCCCCGACGGCGAACGCTTCGGCCTCGCCGGCGGGTTCGGCCAGGGCTCCGAGGGCGCGGCGCAGGCCGAGGGCGGCGCCGCGCAGGTCGGCGGGGGCGTGCCGGTCGCGGGCGATGCGGGCGGCGGTTGCGGCGGCGGTTTCCGGGGTGAGACCAAGGGCGGGTGCGGCGTGGAGGAGGGCGTCGCGGGCGGCGGTCAGGGCGCGCAGGCGGGGGACGTCGACGCCGGGCGGGCCGCCGTGGAGGCCCTCTACTAGGTGGAAGAGCCGGTCGACGGCGTGGTCGAGGACGACGCCGAGCAGCGGGTCACGGGCGGTACCGAAGACACGGTCATGGCGCCAGAGGCCCAGGACCACGGCGAGGGCCCGCCCGAGGGGGCCGGGGTCGGCGGTGGTACGGATCCGGTGGGCGAGGCCGTCCAGGAGGTCGCGGGAGAGGGTTCCGGCTCCGCAGAGGACGGCGTCGAAAAGGAGGGCGGCTGTGGTCCCGGCGTCGGCGGCTGTACCGGTGTCGCGGAGGCGGCGGGCGAGGAGGGCTGTGGCGGCCTCGTCGGGGCGGGCTCCGTAGGCGCCGGCCTCGGTCAGTGCGGCGTCGCGGCCGGTGCGGGGGCAAGGTTCCCAGGTTTCGTGGTCGCGGAGGTCGGCTCCGTGGTCGGGGCGGGTGTGACCGGGGATGCCGAGGATGCGCAGCTGGTGGAGGAAGCGGCTGCGTTCGAGCCCTCGGGGGTTGGTGAGGTCGAGGTCGAGGGTGCGGTCGCCGTCAAGGCCGAGGCGGATCTCCTCGGCCGTCACGTGGTGGACCAGGGGTGGCAGCGGGGTGTCGGGGTGGAGGCGGCCGGTGCGGTCGCCGGTGCAGGCGACGACCGTTTCGACGACGGCGGGGTGGGCGCCGGGCCTCAGGGGGCCGTCGGTGTTCCAGGGGAGCGGCTGGTCGAGGTCGTCAGTGATCAGTGCAGCGGCGAGGCCGTCCAGGACGTCGACGCGGGCGGGGCGGGGGTGTCCGCGGAGGGCGGCGAGGCCTTCGGTGAGGGTGTGGGCGGAGATCAGGGCGGCGGTGGAGGCGGGGAGGCGGCGGGCGCGGAGCCGTTCCACGACGGTGCGATGGAGGGTTTTCGCGGCCGCGTCGGGGCCTTCGTCCCACAGGTGCTGGTAGTAGCCGGGGGACGGCATGCCGGACTGGTAGCCGGCGAAGGCGTCCATCTGGCGGAAGGAGTAGGGCACCAGGAAGCTGCCGCCCGCAGCCCCGTCGGGCGGGACGGGCACCGGGGGCCATGCGGCGGGTTCCGCGCCCGGAGACGCGCCGGGGGCGGCGGTGAGGGCGCGCAGGGCGGGCTGGTGGAAGCCGCCGGTCACCACCAGGACCGGCCGGCTGCCGGCGTGTGCAACGGCGGCACGGACCCAGGAGGCCATGTACTGCTCGCGGGCGCGGTCCCCGTCATCGGCCTCGGTGTCGCCGCGCACCAGGGCGAAGTAGGCGTCCAGGCGGTCCTGCAGGCCGTCCGGATCGGCGATCTCGAAGACGCGGTCCCACAGGGCGTCCACGGTGTCGACCCGGTAACGGGCGCGGAGCCGTTCGGTGGCGCGGCTGTAGCGGGCCTCGGCGTCGGCGTAGCGGTTGGCTGCGCCGTCGGGGCGGTCGGTGAAGGCGCGGTGCCAGGCGGGCAGGTCGATGAACCGGACCTCGGCGCCCGCGGTACGGCCCTCGGTGAGTGCCACCCATTCCGGGGAGTACGCGCACAGCGGGGCCCAGGAAGTGGCGACCCGTTCGGTGCCGCGGTAGTGGCTGAAGACGGCGATGGGCAGTTCGTGTCCGAGGAGCAGTTCGTCGATCCGGTCGTTCATGTCGGCGGGGCCCTCGACCAGGACGTATGCCGGGCGCAGTTCGCGGATCATGCGGCGAACAAGGCCGGCGCAGGCCGGTGAGTGGTGGCGCACCCCCAGGAAGGTGACGCGGGCGGTGCTCACCGTTGGTCCAGCAGGTGCCGGGCTTCGTGGAGGGCCTGCCACTTGGGGCCTCGGCGCAGGCGGGCCTGCTGTTCGAGGAAGCGGCGCAGGCGGGCGAGGTCCTCGGGGCTGTCCTTGGCGGCGGTGCCGGCGAGACAGGAGACGATGTCGGCGGCGTTGCCGGCCTCGCCGCGCAGGAACCAGCCGCGCAGGCCGACGGCGTGGGCCGTGGAGACGGCTTCGGCGGTGCTCATCACTGCGGAGGGCCGGTCGCCCTGGCCGGGTGCGCCGCGCAGTTCGCGGAAGGTACCGACCAGTACCTCGAGGACGTCCCGGTCGGGTGCCCGCTCGACTCCGGACTCGCGGAGCAGGGCGGTGGACTCGGCTTCAACGAGGGCGAGTTCGGTGTCGAGGTCGGGTATCGGGAAGACCGTCTCGAAGTTGAAACGGCGTTTGAGTGCGGCGCTCATCTCATTGACGCCGCGGTCGCGGGTGTTGGCGGTGGCGATGACGTTGAAGCCCTGGCGGGCGAAGACCATGCCGTCGTCGCCGTCGAGTTCGGGGACGGCGACGACGCGTTCGGAGAGCAGGGAGAGCAGGCAGTCCTGGACCTCGAGGGGGCAGCGGGTGATCTCCTCGAAGCGGACGATGCGTCCCTCGGCCATGCCGCGGAGCATGGGGGCGGGCACCAGGGAGCGGCGGGAGGGGCCTTCGGATACCAGCAGGGCATAGTTCCAGGAGTACTTGATCTGGTCCTCGGTGGTGGCCGCGCCGCCCTGCACAGTGAGCGTGGAGGTGCCGCTGACGGCTGCCGCGATGAGCTCGGAGAGCAGCGACTTGGCAGTGCCGGGTTCGCCAACGAGCATCAGACCCCGGTTGGTGGCCAGGGTCACCAGGGCCCGTTCGACGAGCGAGGGGCTGCCGACGAACTTGCGGCTGATGCCGGCGTCGGGGTCTCCGACCACGAAGCGGAGGGCGGCACGGAGGCTGAGCTGCCAGCCGGGCGGCCGCGGGTCGGTGTCCCCAGCACGCAGCTCGGTGAGTTCGTCGGCGTGGCGCACTTCTGCGGGCGGGCGCTGCAGGCGGGGCGGGTGCGGGTCGCTCACTGTGGTCATGGCGGGGCTCACTTGGCGGTGATGTCGGTCAGGTCGGCGAGAATCTCGGAGGCGATGACGGGGTCGATCTCGCCGAGGCGGTGCGGGTACGTGTGGTTGCGCCAGTAGTCACCGGGGGCGGTGTCGATCCATATGGTCTCGAGGGTCTGGTCGGGAAACGCGTCGACCATGCCGACGGCGATGCCGTCGTCGAGGGCGATGACGAGGTGGCGGTCGCGGGCGATCGGGCGGGAGAACCAGCGTTCCACGCCGTTGTCCTCGGGCGTGCCGCGTTCCCAGCCGCGCTTGGTGAGGCCGAGGAGTTTGCCGACGGGGACGGTGACGCCCTCGAAGCGGGTCAGCCGGTGGCCGGTGGCCTCCGCGTCGGTGAAGGCGTGCACGGGGCGCCCGAGCTGCGGGAAGGGCTGGAGGATCTCGTAGTCGGCGAAGAGGTCGGCCCAGGCCTCGAGTTCGTCTCCCAGATGGAGGGGGTGGGCGAGGCGCACGGTGGCGTCGGCGGGGAAGGTCCATGCGTCGTCGTGGACGTCGGCGAGGGTGAGGTCCTCGGCGACACGGAACGCGGTCACCATGCCGTCGCCGTCGCCGAGCCAGACCAGGCGGCACACCAAGTGGCGCAGAAGGGGGTGTTCGACGAGCAGTTCGCGGAACTCGGCGGCGGTCCAGGAGCGGCCGGTGACCATGGCGGCCTCCAAGCGGCGCAGCTGGTCGGAGGCAATGGTTCGGACCTCCTTCTTAAGGGCGGCGAACCGCTTGCGCTCAACGGGGGCGAGTTCCGGATCGTCCTTGACGCCCGGGGCCGGCAGGGCCTTGCGGAGCCTGCCGGTCTCGTCGCGGACACAGGGGCGGAGCTGTTCGTCGAAGGTGACGGTGAAGCGGCGCGGGCCGTAGTCGATGACGGTGCTGCCGTCGTCGGCAAGGCCGAGGTCGGGGACCAGCCGGTCGGCGAGCTGGTCGGTGGTGAGGCCGAGTCCTTCGGCGACCTCGTCGATCTTCTCCCGGGCTCGCTTCTTGAGGGCCTTGAACGGCACACGCTGGGAGATGCCGTGCAGATGGCGCAGGGCGGTGTCGGTGCCGATCGCAGCGAGGACGGTGAGGCCCTCGACGGCCCGGTGGTGGGCGTTCTCACCGGGCCAGACACGCACGAGGGGGGTGAGACGGCGGACGGTCTCGTCGTCGCCGAGGAGGCCGAGGGCGTGGAGGGCCCAGCTGTCCTTGGCCGGCATGCCGTGGAACCGCCACGTCATGAAGAGGGCCCAGGCGAACTCGGCAAGGGAGCCGGCGTCGCAGTGCTCGGTGACGGTGGCGAGGCCGGGGTAGACGTCACCGGGCTTGGAGATCTGCAGCATGGTCGTCACGTGGCGGACGGCGTCGGCGGGCAGGGCGCCGCGGCCGCCGGTGAGCCGGATCTGCGGGAACAGGGCGGGGTCGGCCCAGGTGCAGGGGGACGGCATCCTCGCCGGGAGGGCGGCCTCCAGCGGATCGCCGGCGAGGAGGTCGGCGACGATCTCCTCGGCCTCGGCGCCGCAGCCGGCGGCGATCTCCCGCACGGCCGCGGCGCCCACCTCTGCGGCGAGTTGCCGCAGGGCGTGTTCGGCGTGGGTGCGGGGCATGCCCGCCGGGCCGACGGCGTCGGGAACGAAAAGGGCGGCCGCGGCCCGGCCGTGGCGGCGGAGCCAGGCGAGAACCGTGGGCCTCAGCGACTGGCGGCGCACCAGCCACTCGGCCATCTGCCGGGCCACCTCGACGCTGCGGTAGGGCAGCAGCAGGCCGCAGGCGGTGGCCGGGTAGCGGGCGGCGAGCCGGCTCAGCATCGGCAGGGCGTGCAGGCCGTGGCGGGCGGCGACGGGCCTGAGGTGGCTCTCGGTGTCCCAGACGTGCTCGGGGGCGAAGGCGTCGAGCAGTGGGCGTACGACGTCCTCGGGGCCGGTGACGAAGAGGCGGGCGGCGTGGATGTTGCCCCGCCACGTCCCCTGCTGCATCTGCTGGATCTCGCGGGACCAGTCGTGCTCGCGCCACCAGGGGGTTTCGGCGACGACGGTGGCCGCCCAGACCTCCTGCTCCCCGGACTTCCAGGCCATCTCGGCCTGCGGCGCCCCGGGGACGTCGCGGGCCACGCGGGCCTTGCGGCTGGTGCGCTTCCGGGTCCACGGCGGGGCGACCAGCAGGGCGGGGAGCGCCTCCGCAGGCGCTTCTGCGTCCCGTTCGCCTCGCTTCAGCAGCGGGGTGACGACGGCTGCGGACGCCTCAGGCAGGGCGGGCAACGTCTCCTTCGTGAGCTCCGGGTGGGTCACCACGTGCAGGGGCAGCAGCATCCTGGAGAGGGACGCCTGTTCGCTGTCGCCCGCCGCGGCGGCGGAGAGCAGCCGCAGGGCCCGCCGAGGGTAGCGGTTCATGGCGTCGAGCAGGGCGGGGCGGACATTGCGGTCGCCGCCCTGCTTCAGCAGCAGGCGGAAGGCGTCGTCGGTGGGCAGTTCGGCGGCCCAGCCCGCGACGTCCCGGTGTCCGTCGGATCCGTAGGCTCCGTCGAACGCGTCCTCCAGCAGGGACCCGACGTCGGGACCGAGCCGGTTCGCGAGGGTGGCGAGCAGTTGGAGGTTCCAACCGTTCCAGCCGAGTTGTGCTCCTTCGCCGATGCGGGCGATCTGCTCCGGCCGGTACAGGGAGAGAAGGAGCATGCGCCGCAGGACGGAGTCGTTCGGTATCGGGCCGTCGCAGCACTCGTCGACCCAGGCATGCTCCTCGGGTACCAGGTAAGAGACCACGATGCGGCGCTCGGCGCTGTCCCGGAGGCCGGCGAGGGCCTCGACGGCCCGCCGTCGAGTCACCTCGTCGGCCACCGCGAGCAGGTCCCGGATACGGGCGGCGGTCTCCCACACGTAGTAGGTCTGGTAACCGGTCGCTCTCCGCAGCGCCGCGTCGTACCGTCGGGAACCTGCCTGCATGTAATGGGGGTTGACGCATCCCAGCTCCACGACGGCACGAGCGGCGAACGGCAGGCCGTGTTCGGTCACGCAGGCGTCGACGAGCACGTCCACCATCGTGTAGTGCCAGCCAACGGCGATCTCCACGGCGGCTCCGAGCGGAGAGGGACTGCCCTCCCGGTGGGCCCGGCCCTCCTTCACCAGCTCCGGGTCGCTGCCGGAGGAGGAGAACATCTCCTCGAACCAGGCCGCCTCCTGCGCGTAGCGGCGAGCGGCCTTCTCCACCGCGTCCTCGGCCGGCTTCGCAGCGGCCCGGAGCACGGGCAGGGCCCGCAGCCAGGTGGCGGGCATCTCGAACCGGTCCTCGTCGGCAATTTCCTGGTGCATGGCGCTGTTCCTCCCCGTCACCCGTTGCACGGGGACCTCATGAGCAGTTACCGATCACGTTAGACCTCGGCACTGACAACGGTCGGGCCCGTGCACGCCCGACGGCGGCACATCCGCATCGCAGGATCCCCTGCCTCTCACGATCAACTTTCTTGTGCTGCTAGCGCTTTCGACCTGCATCAGGTGTACGGGGCACTGTCTTCCCGAGATCGCCTCCTGCACCGATCGCTGCACCGGCGAGGTGCTGTGCGACTGGAAGGCCAACGGGGGCTCCGGCATGGCTGTACGAGGCAGGTCCACGGGCCGACGAGCGACTGCCACTGCCCCACTCAGACCTCGGCGCGACGACGCTCCGGCCGCCGCCATGGAGGAAGCCGGCCCATACGAACGGAGACGGGAGAGCTCGACGCCTCCCAGCGGACAGGCGCACACCACGCCTACGGGAGACAGGGACGCAGGTGGGCCGCCGATGCGTCTTCATCGGCAAGGATGAAGCCTGCTGCTGAGACAGCCGGTGCTCACCGCTCTGAAGTGGTTCGCGGAGATCCTGCCGGAGAGCGTGATCTCGGTCTTCGACCGGACCTGCCCGGCCTCCGCTTCGGGCAGAGGCGCTTGCCCGGGCACGCGTTGTGATCCCGGTCCATGCATGTGGGCCTGGTTGCTGTCCTTGCACAACTCGGAGATCCACAAGTTCCTGGGCGTTCTGGAGGCGCTCGCGCCGAAGCGCCCCGACTGGGTGTGGCATCGGCTGCGCATGGTGATGACGGATCCGCACCGTGACCTGCTGCCGCTGGCCCGCTGTCTACGGCTGGCGGCCCGACGGCAGGACTGGCCGGAGCGGCCCTACTCCGCAGTCCGGCCCGTCGTGCGCCATCGCTGGGGGGATGGCATGCCCCACAACAAAGACGGCGTCGAACTCCAGGCGGCCTTGGGCCGGTTGATGGCGAGCAGTTGGCTGACCAGCGGCCGGCAGCCGAGTCTGGAAGCCCGCCTGACATCCGCAGCCGGCAGCGCTGGCTGCCACTCCTCGGCTCAGGCCCCAGCGCCCCCTGACAAAGCCCCACGTCGGTTACACACCACCGCCCGCGGTGAAGGACGCACGACCTACCGGCCCAGCTTGCGTCTCCGCCTCGCCGCTCTCGCGGGACTGCGGGTCTGCGACGGAAGACAGATAACTGCCTGCGAACGGGCCGTCATACCCGGTCGCCCGGCTACGACTTCGAGGCTCAGGTCGCCCTGGCCCCCGACGTCGATCGCGTTGACCACGGCAACCGACTGGCGAGGGAAAAGCAGGCCTGGCAACTTTCAAGAGCGTTGGCCGCACTTGGTGTGTAGTCGGCCGCGTCATTGTTCTCGCGGACAAGGTAGCCCGGCTCACCGCGCTCGGCGTAGACCGCCTGCTCGGGGCGATCGAGGGGCAGCGAGACCAGGCCGCCCCCGCGCGCGGTCCTCCCGAGCTGCCCCCGGGCTCGCTTGGAGCGGCCGGACAACCGGTCTACAGTCGCTGCATCGGGCCGCCTCAGCCCAGGAACGACAGGCGGATCTTCCGGTTCGGATTATCCCTGTTTGTATCCACCAACCTCCGTTAAGACAACCCTCAGCGTAGTTGCAGGGACACGGTCACCCTCTTGCGGGTTGGCGGCCTCGGCTCACTCCACCGCCGCCGTCTCCCCGGATGACTTGCAGGTCATCGCAGTGGACGGTGCTCGACGCGTCGGTTAGCGCGATCTCGTACGCAACCGCCGCCCTCGTCGGGAAGGAAGTCGTCGAGGAGCACGGTGTCTCAGCGACAGGGAGTGCTAATCTCCCGGTCTTTTGAGGATCCCCAGTCAGCAGGTACTCACTCAGATACTCGACGTCTGTGTCCTCCTGAAGGTATCGCCCCCCAGATCCAGACAACCTCTCACACTCCATGTGTCTTCGCGGGTTCTCCCGGGTGTGCTGCACGACGTGGTGGTCCTGTGCCCGTCGCCCCGAACCCGGTCCGTAGTCCAATCGTTCGGGCGAGCGGGACCAGCCGCCCGCTCATGCGGCCGGAGGGCAGGCGGCCGCTGCTGCCGCTGTCGCTTTTCCGAGAGGTCCGGCTCACCGCGACGAACCTCATCGGCCTGCTGCTCAGCTTCGGCTACTACGGGCTGCTCTTCGTCGCCGCGCTGTACTTCCAGCAGAAACGTCAACTGAGCGCGTTGAACACCGGGTTCGCCCTGCTGCCGTCGGTCTGCATGGGCTTCCTCACGGCGCCGCTGTCGAGCCGCCTGACCGCCCGCAGCGGTCCGTACCTGCCCATGGCCGGCGCGCTGCTGCTCGGGAGCTCCGGTTTCCTGGGCTGGCTGACGGCCGACCCCGACACCCCTTACCCCGTGCTGCTCTTCGCGCTCATGGCCACAGGCCTGGCGACGCCCGTCACCGTCGTGGCCGCCACCGTGGCGATCATGGAGGCGAGCCCCGCGGACAAAGCCGGCGTGGCATCAGCGGTGTTCAACGTGTCCCGCCAGGTGGGCAGCGCCATGGGTGTGGCCCTCTTCGGTACGCTCCTCGGCGCGACGGGCGGCATGATCGGCGGGCTGCACGCGTCCGCGGTCATCGCGGCGGTGGCGTTCCTGCTGGCGTCCGTGCTGGCCGCGACCACCGGGCGCCGGGCCGACGCCGCCCGGTCCCGGTGAGGGCTCCTGAACTTCCCGAACCTTGGGCGCACGACGTTCCCGTCGGCCTTTCCGGCAAGGAACCGGCGCTGCGGGAAATTCCGCTCCGCCGATAACGCGCGGAATTTCCGGCGCGGTCCGCGAGCCGCCCCGAGGGCGCCCGATTGTCGGCGGCTCCACGCGATCAGTAACGCACTGGGAGACTGAGCAGACCGCGGGCACGCATAGACGGCCGCCAGCGCGGTCCGTCAGGCGGGAGGTCGAGCGCGAGCCCGGGAAAGCGGTCGAGGAGCGCGGCGAGAGCGATCTCGGTCTCCATGCGGGCCAGGGGTGCGCCGAGGCAGTAATGGATGCCGTGGCCGAGGGCGAGGTGAGCGGTGGCGTCGCGGCCGATGTCGAGCCGGTCGGGGTCGGTGAAGCGGCGCGGGTCGTGGTGGGCGGCTGCCAGGGACAGCAGGATGGTCTCGCCTGCGGGAATGCCGACCCCACCGATGGTGACGTCCTCGGTGGGGAATCGGCGGATGGCCAAGGGCACGGGCCCGTCAAAGCGGGCAAGCTCCTCGACGGCGGGGCTGAGCCGGCCGGGGTCGGCGCGAAGCACGGCCAGCTGGTCGGGATGGTTGAGCAGGGCCAGGGTGGCGTTGCCAATGAGGTGGACGGTGTTCTCGTACCCGGCGAAAAGGATGAGGAAGGCCAGGGACATGAGTTCGTCCTCGGTCAGCTCGTCCTCGTCGTCGCGTACGGCGATCAGGGCGGAGAGCAGGTCGTCGGCGGGGGCGGCTCGCTTGGCGGCGAGGAGCCCGGTGAAGAAGCCGAGCATGGCCCGGACGGCTTCCTTCGCCTTCTCGGGCCGGGCCGGGTCTGGGGCCACGAGGGCGTCGGTCCAGGACCGGAAGTCCTGGCGGTCGTCCGGGGCCACGCCCAGCAGGTCGCAGATCACGGTGATCGGCAGCGGCGCGGCGTACGAGGAGATGAGGTCGGCGCGGCCGAGCGGTGCAATGGCGTCGAGCAGTGCGTCGGCGGTCTTCCTGATGGGTTTCCGCAGGAGCTCGACACGGCGCGGGGTGAACGCCTTGGATACCAGTCGCCGGATGCGGGTGTGGTCCGGCGGGTCCATGTTCAACAAGTTGGCGTCCAGCGCCGGCGGCAGCGCGAGCCCGTGGTAGCCGCCGGGCTTCGCGTTGCGCTTGTCGAGAGAGAGGCGAGGGTCGGCGATGGCCTGGCGTACGTCGTCGTAGCGGGTGACCAGCCACGCCGGAAACCCGTCCGTCCCCGTGATCTGGTGGACAGGCCCGGTTTCACGGAGCCGCGCGTACACGGCATACGGGTTGACGATCAGCTCGGCAGGATCAACTAATGTCGGTTGTCCAGGCGTTGTGGTTGGCATGATCTCCACCCTAAGACTTGTCCCGTAACCGCTGTTCAGGTCGATGCTACGTATTCAAGGGCGAGGGTTGTTCAGTGGGCGCCGATGGCGATATCCAGGAGCTGCTGGTGGAGTCCAGGGCGGGCGAACAGTGCAGCTCCGGTGTCGGTCCGCAGTTGGCCGGTGAGGTCGCTGTAGGTGCCGCCGGCTTCTTGGACGATGGGGATCAGCGCGGCGATGTCCCAGGGGCCAGCACCCAGAAGGAGGAAGGCGTCCAGCTGACCGGTCGCTACCAGGAGGGCGCCGTGGCAGGTGCCGGACCCGGTGGACGGTTTGCGGGGCGCTGGCGTGGTGGGATCTGTTGCAGTCCAATCGAGCAGAGGTCGGACCTGCTTGACGGACCGGGCCAGTCTCGCGGCCACGGCACGTTCCTGCTGGTTCAGTCTGGGCGGAGGCGGCCAGATACCGACGGCTGCGTTCTGAGCACTTCCGCCTTCGGCGAGGGCCAACCGGTGTGTCGTAGCGTCTAAGTTGGAGGAGCTTGGCCCGGCCCAGGAGCCCGAGTCCGGCCTGGCCCACCACCGGCGGCCCAGGGCAGGGGCGGAGACCATACCCAGGGTGATGCGGCCGTCCTCTTCGAGAGCGATCAATGTGCTCCACTCAGGTTCGCCGGCGAGGAAGCTCGCGGTTCCGTCGATGGCGTCGATGATCCAGCGCCGTCTGCCGCGTCCATCGGTGCCGAACTCCTCACCGATGAACGCGTCGTCGGGACACTCCATGCGGATCATGGAGCGAAGGAGGATTTCGATCTCCCGGTCGGCGTCAGTGACTGGGCTCCCATCGCTCTTGGTCCGGGATTCGATGGTCGCGGTCGAGAAGTAGCTACGGGAGATGGCATCCGCCTGGTCGGCCAGGCGGTGAGTCAGTTCCAGGTCTGCCAGGTCCTTCACGAAGCTGCCCTTCCCACCGTGGTCCGCTATTGAGGCTCCGTATGGAGCGCGCAGGCGCGGTGAGATTATCAAGGTGTGGCTGCTGTGATCACGGCGTCGGAGCCGTCCTGGATCTCCCCGTTCACCGGACTGAGCCCGCGCTGCTTTGCCAAGTTGGTGGCCGCACTACGCCGTGAGGGCGCCGACGGGGGCCGCACGGGCCGACCGTGGAGCCTCCCGCTGGACGATCGCGTCCTGCTGGTCACGGCCTACTGGCGTACGAACTTGACATTGCGCCAGCTCGCCCCGTTGTTCGGTATCTCAAAGTCTGCCGCGGACCGCATAGTCGACCACCTCGGTCCGCTGCTGGCGCTTGAGCCCCGCAAGCGGTTCCGCAAGGACACTGTGCTCATTGTGGACGGCACTCTGGTGCCCACCCGCGACCACGCGGTGGCCGAGCAGTCCAAGAATTATCGGTACTCCACCAACCATAAGGTCGTCGTCGACGCCGACACCCTCCTGGTTGTGGTGGTCGGGCGGACGCTGCCGGGCAACCGCAACGACTGCAAGGCATGGGCGGAATCCGACGCGAAGGCCGCCGTCGGGCAGACGACCACGATCGCCGACGGCGGCTATCCCGGCACCGGGCTGGTGATGCCGCACCGCCGACGCAAAGGCAAGGAACTCCCCGCTTGGAAAGAGGAACACAACCGCTCACACAAGCAAGTCCGGGTCCGCGTCGAGCATGTCTTCGCCCGCATGAAGACCTGGAAGATCCTCCGCGCCTGCCGCCTCAAGGGTGACGGAGTACACCACGCCATGCTCGGCATCGCCCGTCTACACAACCTCACCCTCGCCGGATAGAGAGGAGGACCTCATCGCCGCTGATCGCGCGCATCAACCTCGAGATCAGTTACGGGACAAGTCTGAGGCCGTGAATACACCCACCACGCCGTGATCATCACATCAGCCCTGGCCCGACGCCGCGACGATCGGTGCCGCTACGCTTCCACCGGCGCAGACATCACCATGGCAAGGGGGATCGTGAGCCGACCACTCCTGTTCCTCGACGTGGACGGGCCCCTCAACCCTTATGCGGCCAAGCCGGAGAAGCGTCCCGACGGCTACACCACACTCAGAGTGCCCCAAGACAGTGGGACTCCAGAGGGCCATCGAGAACTCTCGCTCCGTCGGCGACCCCTGCGGGTCTGGCTCAACCCGGAGCACGGACGAGCCCTGCTCCGGCTCGACTTCGAGCTGTGCTGGGCTACCACATGGATGGGGGATGCCAACCGGTGGATCGGCCCAGTGCTCGGCCTTCCTGAACTACCCTTCGTCGACTTCGGCGACGCCTTGTTCCAAGAGCGCCCCGACGGAGTTCACTGGAAGACTCCTCCTCTGGTGGACTACGCCAACGGCCGTTCCTTCGCCTGGGTGGACGACGAACAGAGTGATCTAGACCAGGCGTACGTGACCACCCACCACAGCGCACGTGGACTTCTGCACCACGTCAACCCGCGGATCGGCTTGCGCGAGGACGACTTCCGGACCCTTGCCGACTTCGCCCGGTCTTTGGGTACTTCACGAGCCACCGGCTGAGCCTGTTCTGCACGTCGGACAGTTCTGTCCGGGCGCCGAGATCATTGCGGGACAGCACTTGGCCAGCCCAGCAAACCTCAGCGACTGTCGCGCCCGTAGTTCAAGAAAGTCCCTGGTCGTGGACGACGCAGCACGGCTACCGTCAGCGTCCTCACTCTCACAGTCCTTGGGGGGACATCCATGTACGTCCGCGCGCTGCGGCCTATGCCAGCACTCGGCACTGTGATTGCCGGGGTCCTGATGGCCTCCGGATGTTCCGCAGAGCCAGACTCGGCGGGACCGCGGGCGACCGCATCGGCCAAGGCCGCCATAGCGCCTCTGACGCGGGCACAGTTGCGGGCGCTCACCTTCAAGGAGGGCGAGGTTGCGGGGGCGGACGAGGTCGGGAATCCGGTGCAGGACCCTGTGTCGAAAGAGGAGCAGCGCTCCTTCCCGCCGGTGTCCGATCCCGCTTGCCAGACCGTGCGCGACATCCGCGACGGGGAGGGCGCGTCCACCGTTGTCTTGCAGGTCTTCAACTGGAAAGGTGACATCTGGGGTGGCGGCTCGATGCTTGCCGCCTACGAAGACGGGAAGGCCCAGCAGGCCTTCGCAGAGCTCAAGCAGGCACTCGGCTCCTGCCGCTCGTATGAAGGCACGGGCTGGGTAGGGAAGTTCAAGTCCACGCTGACGATGGAACAGGCCCCGGACGTCGGGGACGAAGCCGTGCGATTCCAGGAGACCGGCCCCATGCCTCATGAGGCCCCCGGGGAGCGCAACCAGCAGTTCACCGTGGTGCGGGCCGGGAACACGATCGTGACGTTCGACAAGCTGAACGTCGACGGCAGCGCGTCCTTCCCCGCCGATCTGGTCAACCGGCAGGTCGAGCGGCTGCAAAACGCACAACGCCCATGAGGCAGCACGAGGCCGTCGCGGACCACTTCAGGCCTACGCGCGTTCTGCCGCGGCTGTTGGCCTGCCAAGTAGGGTGCCGCGCATGACCACTTCTCCCGATCACATCAGCAGCAGAGAGGACCTGGCGGCCTTCGTCCGTTCCTTGCACCACCGCTATGCCGATGAAGGCCACGCGTGGGAGAACCCAGACCTCTCCAGGTTTCTGGAGGCCCTGGCTGCATGGATCGACGACGCAGGCGGCTGCTACCGCAACGACGGCCGCGAGCTGCCCGCCAACGGCGACTGGAGCTTCTTCGCACAAGCCCTGGACGCGGCGACCATGTACGAGTAGGTCGGCGCACCACAGTTGGGTTGTTCACTGAGTGTCCAACTGCGTGACAACGCCGACGGACAGCGGCGGATGAGCGCGGACGTCTGCGGACCGTCAGCGCAGGCGAGCGGCACAGCGGCCCAAGGTCGAGCGCCCGCCCGAGTTGCTTCGGGACGAAGAGGTCGTGAGTTCAAATCCCGCCACCCCGACAGGGAAGTACCAGGTCAGGGGCCTGATCCGCGAGAGCGGGCCGGGCTCCTGAGCGGTTTCCTGGCTTCCTTGGGAGCCGTTTTGACGGGGCCGGTGGACCAGGCCGTCTCGTACTGCTCCGGGCTACCGTGAGCACCAGCGGTGCGCCGCAGGGTGTAACGGCGGAGCGTGCGGGCTCCTCCTACCGAGGTGCTGTGAAGTGGTGGCGCCGCTTCGGCCCGGCCTCCGGCAACGAGCCGAAGCTGGACGATCCGTTCGGCCGCTACGTCGTCACCACGTTCGTCAAGGGCACCAACATGGGCCCGTACGAGGCCGCCCGCCACATCCCCGGGGTGAGCGGGCACGAGCTGTCGTACACGGCGAACCGGCACTTCTCGATCGTGCTGCTGAACGAGGCGATGGCCGACCTGGTCAACGCGCACGCCCGCCTGGACATCTCGCAGGCGTGGGGCGACGGCACCACCGTGGCCGCGGACGGCACGCACATGGACACCTACCTCGACAACGCGCTCGCCGAGACGTCCGTGCGGTACGGCAAGCCGGGCGACATCGCCTACCACCACCTCTCCGACACCTACATCGCGCTGTTCACGCACTTCATCCCGTGCGGCGTGTGGGAGGCCGTCTACATCATCGAGGGCCTGCTCAAGAACACCTCCGAGGTGAAACCGACCACCGTGCACGCGGACACGCAGGGCCAGTCCCAGCCGGTGTTCGCACTCGCCCACCTGCTGAGCTTCGACCCGATGCCCAGGATCAGGAACCGGAAGGGCCTGACCTTCTACCGGCCGTCGAAGCAGACCGAGTACGTGCACATCGAAGCGCTGTTCGGCGAGCCGGGCGAGAACACGATCGACTGGGACCTGATCGAGTCCCAGTTCCGGCACCTGATGCGGGTGGCCATCTCCGTGAGGGAGGGGCGATCTCCTCGTCGACGCTGCTGAAGCGGCCGCGCTCGGGATCGCGGAAGAACGTTAGCTACACCGCGTTCCGCGAGGTCGGCCGTGTGATTCGCACCGAGCAGCTGCTGCGCTACCTCTCCGACGCCCCGCTGCGGCGCAGGGTGACCGCGGCAGCGAACAAGGTCGAGGCGTTCAACGGCTTCTCCCAGTGGCTCGGCTTCGGCAACCGCGGCGTCATCGCCGACAACGAACCCGTCGAGCAGGAGAAGGCGATGAAATTCAACGCGCTGCTCACGAACGCGGTGATCTTCCACAACACCTTCGACATCGCGGAGATCGTCCGGCATCTGCTGGAAGAGGGCTGGGAGATCACCCCGGAGAAACTGGTCCACATCTCGCCTTACCTGACGGAGCACATCAACCGGTTCGGCGAGTACTCCACGCACGAGCTCGGCGCCCAGCCCAGACCGTACGACCCGAAGCTGGACGTCGACTTCACCCCGCTGCGCGACCAGGGCCCTGCTGCCGCCGGCTTCGGCGAGGCCGCCTGATCTCAGTTGGGCGCTATGTCGGCGAGTGCAGGCTCTGCGGCAGGCCTCTCGAAGTTGCGGGGTGTCTGGGAGCGGTAGGAGTGGCCGAGTTCCGGGCCGAGTCCGAAGTAGTGGCGGAAGTTGTAAATGAGGGGGCTCCAGGCGGCGGGGTCGATGTGGTCGGTGCCCGGAACGACGATCCGGGAATCGGCGTGCACCTTGCACACGACGGCCTCGACGATGACGAAGCCCCCGGAGACGTCCGACTGCACCCGCTCGGCACGGGCCTCCAATTGGATCGGGCATCCGGCCACGCGAGGCGGCCGGACCAGATGGGAGGGCTCGCTGGTCATGCCTGCGGCGGCGAACTTGTCCGGCTCGAAGCGGCAACCCTTGGGCTTGCTGGAGGGCACTGGATTCCGGCCGGTCAGCGGCGCCAGCCGCTCCACAGCCGGCCACTGGCCGGGGGCCGGCAGGCTGACGACCAGGTCGGGGCGGCTGCCGAGGTTGTACGCGGTCTGCCCCTCACGGCCCAGCCCGATCACAACTGTCCGCCCGAGGGCCCATGCGGATGATATCGGGGCAAGGTTGAACGAGCCGTCTTGATTCTCTGTCGACAGGAGCACCACTGGCGTCCCGAAGTACAGGATGCTCGGCTCGATCTCCAGGTGCGTGGCGACAGTCTGTGCGGGCAGGGCGCTGGAAGGTGCCGTGTTCATGGCGAGCAGCCTAGGGTCCGGTTATTTCGGCCGGGACCGAAGTGTCACAGGGGACAATGGACCGCATGGACACGCAGCGCGCACATGTAGCCGGTCCTGACCTGGCTACCGTGGCGAAGCTCCTGGCGGACGGTACGCGGGCAGGCTTCTGTCTGGCCCTGCTCGACGGCCGGGCTTGGACAGCGACAGAATTGGCACGTCATGCGGGGGTGGCGCCCTCGACCGCGACTGAGCACTTGCACGCGCTCGTCCACGGAAGCCTGCTGGCCGAGGAACGGCAGGGCCGCCACCGCTACGTGCGTCTGACCGGCCCGCACGTCGCCGAGCTGATCGAGAGCCTTGCCGCGATGGCGCCAGAGCGCACCCCGGCGCCCCGTTCCCTGTCGGCGACTGGCCGCCGACAGGCCCTCGCCCACGCCCGCACCTGTTACGACCACCTCGCCGGGACCATCGGGGTCGCCATCACCGATGCGATGCTCGAGCGAAGGCTGCTGGACCTGGAGCACGGATTCGGGCTCACCAGCGCCGGAGCGACCTGGCTCGAAGAGCTCGGCATCACCGTCCCGACCGGCACGCGCCGACCGTCGGTACGGTCATGCCTGGACTGGACCGAACGCCGCCCCCACCTGGCCGGCGCCGTCGGTGCCGCCCTGTGCCGTCACGCGTTCGACACAGGCTGGATCACTTCTATCGGTACCACGCGCGCCGTCGCAGTCACGACCCTCGGCCGACAGGCACTTCGCCGCCATCTCGGTTTGTCCGATGAACTCCTTTCGCAGAAATGAGTAGTTCTGAGGATCACGGACCCCTACCGGACCGCGTCTGGTTTGCCCCTGATCGCGTTGCACCTCCTGCCGCCTCCTCGATCAGCACTCCAACTCGCTCGATCTTGCCCCTCGGCACCCGTACGCTCGTCGGCATCGCCTCACGCGCCATCACCGAGCCGGGCGGCGTCTCATTTGGTGCGGCCGGAAGTCACTCCTACAGTGACGGCGGACGGAGCCCTACCCGAGGAACGACAGCCGCACCTGGCGGTTGGGATTGTCCCTGTTCGTGTCCACCAGGCACACCGACTGCCATGTGCCCAGTTCCAGCCGGCCGCCGATGACCGGGATGGTCGCGTGCGGCGGCACGATGGCGGGCAGGACGTGGTCGCGGCCGTGGCCGGGGGGGCCGTGGCGGTGCTGCCAGCGGTCGTCGGCGGGCAGCAGGGTGTGCAGGGTGGCGAGGAGGTCCTCGTCGCTGCCGGAGCCGGTCTCGATGATGGCGACACCGGCGGTGGCGTGCGGCACGAACAGGTTCAGCAGACCGTCCCGGCCGGCCGCGGTCTCCTGGAGGAAGGCCTCGCAGTCACGGGTCAGGTCGACGACCGTCTCCCGGGAACCGGAGGCCACGTTCAGCACTCGGGTGGTGAAGGCAGGTGACATGCCTCCCATCCTCCTCGATCCCCGGGGAAGATCCGCGCCCGCGGCACGGTTGGGGAGAAGCGTGAACACGATACGTGAGGTCGACGTGGTCGTCGTGGGCGCTGGTCAGGCGGGTCTGTCCAGCGCCTATCACCTGCGGCGCACCGGGTTCGCGCCGGACCGCGACTTCGTCGTGCTCGACCGCCCCGCCGGTCCGGGCGGCGCCTGGCAGTTCCGGTGGCCGTCGCTGACGTACGGAAAGGTGCACGGGATGCACGCGCTGCCCGGCATGGAGCTGACTGGCGCCGATCCCGCGCGGCCGTCGTCGGAGGTCGTCGCCGCGTACTTCGCCGACTACGAACGCGCCTTCGACCTGCGGGTGCGGCGGCCGGTGGAGGTCACCGCGGTCACGGAGGGCCCCGGTGGGCGGCTGCTCGTCGAGACCTCCGACGGCACCTGGTCGACGCGGGCGCTGATCAACGCGACCGGCACCTGGGACCAGCCGTTCTGGCCGCGATACCCGGGTCAGGAGACCTTCCGCGGTCGGCAGGTGCACACCGCGCAGTACACCGGGCCCGAGGAGTTCGCCGGGCAGCGCGTGATCGTGGTGGGCGGCGGCGCCTCCGGCACCCAGCATCTGCTGGAGATCGCCCCCTGGGCGGCCGCCACCACCTGGGTGACGCGACGGCCGCCGGTCTTCCGCGACGGTCCGTTCGACGAGGGCGCGGGGCGCGCCGCGGTCGCGCTGGTCGAGGAGCGGGTGCGGCAGGGGCTGCCGCCCAGGAGTGTCGTCTCGGTGACGGGACTGCCGCTGAACGACGCCGTACGACAGGGGCTGAAGGACGGGTTCCTGGACCGGCAGCCGATGTTCGACCGGATCACCCCGGACGGGGTGCGGTGGGCGGACGGACGGCACGTGGCGGCCGACGCCATCCTCTGGGCGACCGGGTTCCGGCCCTCGCTGCGCCATCTGGCGCCGCTCGGGCTGCGCGAACCGGGTGGCGGCATCCGCGTGGACGGCACCCGGGCGGTCGCCGACCCCCGGATCCACCTGGTCGGCTACGGCCCTTCGGCCAGCACGATCGGCGCCAACCGAGCAGGCCGCGCGGCGGTCCGCGACATCAGGCGCCTGTTGGAGAAGGAACCGGCCGCCGCGGCGTGACGGCATGGGGCGCCGTCGGCACGAGTCGCCGCGGCACGACCGGTGCGGCCGCCGCGGTGTGGTCGGCACAGGCCACCGTCGACGTGAGCCGCGGCGCGACCAGCGTGGCTGCCGCGGCCGGGCACGGCTCACTTCGCGGGCTCTGGAGTCTCGCCTCTCAGGAGGGCGTTGAACTCCTCCACATTGCGCTGGTGCTCGGAGTAGTCGGCGGTGAAGCGCGTGTCGCCCGGCTTGACGGTGACGAAGTACAGCCAGTCGCCCTGCGCCGGGTTGGCGACGGCGCGCATGGCCTCCTCGCCCGGGCTGTCGATGGGCGTCGGCGGCAGGCCCATGCGCTGGTAGGAGTTGTAGGGGCTGTCCAGCCGGGTGTCCTCCATGCTCATGCGGATCGTGTTGCGGTTGAGGGCGTAGTTGAGGGTGGAGTCCATCTGGAGCGGCATGCCGCGCTCCAGCCGGTTGAAGACGACACGAGCCACCTTGCTCATGTCGGCCTTCGAGGCGGCTTCGGCCTGGACGATGCTCGCGATGGTGACCGCCTGGTACAGGTTCATGGAGTTGCGCTGCGGGCCGGCGGCGACCGGGGCCGCCTTGAACCTCTTGTTCGCGGTGTCGACCATGTAGGACAGCAGGGACCGCGGGGTGGTCTTCTCGTCGATGGGATACGTCGCCGGGAAGAGGTAGCCCTCCGGGTTGCCGTCGGCGGTGCCCGGCAGGTCCAGATGGGCTTCGGCCAGCGACTGCTGTGTGCTGCCGGGGGCCAGGGCGAGAGCCTTGTCGATGGCGGCGTAGATCTGGCCGGACCGCCAGCCCTCGGGGATCACCAGCGTGCGGGGGCGGGCCGAGGCGTCGTAGTGGGTCGTCAGCAGCGGCACCGCCACGGCGGTGCCGGCCAGGACGGCCCCGGTCAGGACCAGGGCCACGCGGCCCCGGCGCGTCAGTCGGGTCGTTCTCCGTGACGGAGTGTTCCTCTGCATGCGGGCACGGTAACCCCCAAAGGGCCGAAAACCCGGCATATCGTCATCTTGTCGGCTCCAGTTGCGCGTCTCGGCGCACCAGAGCCGCGTAGCGTCCGTCGAGTTCCAGCAACTCCTCGTGGGTCCCGCGTTCGGCCGGCCGCCCGGAGTCGAGGACCACGATCTGGTCGGCCCCGCGGACGGTGGACAGGCGGTGCGCGATGGTCAGGGTCGTCCGGTTGGCGGACAGGGAGTCGATGGCCTCCTGCACGGCGGCCTCCGTACGGGTGTCCAAGGCGCTGGTGGCCTCGTCGAGGATGAGGACCGGCGGGTCGCGCAGGATGGTCCGGGCGATGGCCAGGCGCTGCTTCTCACCGCCGGAGAAGCGGTGGCCGCGCTCACCGACGACCGTGTCGTATCCGTCGGGCAGGGCCGCGATGTGGTCGTCGATCTGCGCCGCCTTCGCCGCCGCGCGCAGCTCCTCGTCGGTGGCGTCCGGCTTGGCGAAGCGGAGGTTCTCGGCGACCGAGGCGTGGAAGAGGTACGTCTCCTGGGAGACGACGCCGACCGCGCGGGCGAGGGTGTCGAAGTCGAGGTCGCGCACGTCGACCCCGTCGATGGTGACGCGGCCGCCCGTGACGTCGTACAGCCGGGGCACCAGGTAGCCGAGCGTGGACTTGCCGGCGCCGGTCGGGCCGACGATCGCGAGGCTGCTGCCCGCGGGCACGGTGACGTCGATGCCCTCGAGGATCGGGCCGCTCTTGTCGTCGTAGCGGAAGTCGACGTCCTCGAAGCGGACCTCGCCCTTGACCCGGTCGAGGTGGATCGGGCGCTCGCGCTCGGTGATGTCGATCGGCAGGTCCAGGTACTCGAAGATGCGCTGGAACAGCGCGAGCGAGGTCTGGATCTGCACACCGGTGGACAGCAGGCTGACGGTCGGCCGGAACAGGCCCTGCTGGAGCGAGACGAACGCGACGATCGTGCCGACGGAGACCTGAGGGCCGCCGAACTGGAGGGCGATGCCCGCGGTCCAGTAGATGACGGCGGGCAGGGCCGCCATGACGATCGTGATGACGGCCATCCGCCAGCGCCCGGCCATGTTCGACCTCACCTCGAGGTCGACCAGACCTTCCGACTCGGCGGCGAAGGACTCGGTCAGCGAGGCCGAGCGGCCCATCGTGCGGCCGAGCAGGATGCCGCTGACGGAGAGGGATTCGGTGACCGTGGCGGCGATCGCGGCCATCTGCTTCTGCCGCTGGGTGGTGATCTTCTTGCGCTCGGTGCCGACCCGGCGGCTGATCCAGACGAACACCGGGAGCAGCAGCAGTGAGACCACGGTGAGCCGCCAGTCGAGGGCGACCATCGCGACGACCGTGGCGACCACGCTGGTGACATTGGAGACCAGCGAGGTGGCGGTGGAGGTGACGGTGGCCTGCATGCCGCCGATGTCGTTGGCGATGCGGGACTGCACCTCGCCGGTGCGGGTGCGGGTGAAGAAGGCCAGGGACATGCGCTGCAGCCGCCCGTAGACGGCGGTGCGCAGGTCGTGCATGACCCGCTGGCCGACGGTCGTGGAGATCAGCGTCTGCAGCACGCCGAAGACGCTGTTGAGGACGGCACTGAGGATCATGCCGAGCGCGAGCAGGCTCAGCAGACCGGTGCGGCCCTGCGGGATCGCGACGTCGAGGATCTCCTTCAGCAGGAAGGGCGTGGCGACCGAGACCAGCGAGGCCGCTCCCACCAGCAGGCCGACGATCGCGAGACGGCCCCGGTAGGGACGGAAGAGCCGCAGGATCCGGCGGACCTGCCGCGGCTGTTCCCCGGCGTCGGCGGGTGGGGTCCAGATGGGTTGACGGTCGGGATGCATGGGCTCCTACGGGGGTGGACGGGCGTCGGATCGCAGGTGCGGTCGACGATGACCACCCGATCCTAGCTCACTGTTACCTATACTCACAATGAACGAGGTCCTGGTATGGTGCCCGCATGACCTCCCCCGACCCCGACGGCCTTCTCGCCGAGCAACTGCTGCGGCTCACCCGCCGGGTGCACCGCATCCAGAAGCGGCACCTCGAACAGCACGCCCTGGGCATCACGCCCGCCCAGTCGCGGCTGCTGCGCACCCTGGCGCACTTCGGCGAGCCGCCCCGCATGGCGGATCTCGCCGAGTCCCTGGAGGTCGTACCCCGCGCAGTGACCACCCTCGTGGACGGCCTCGAGGCGAGCGGCAAGGTGCGCCGGGCCCCCGATCCGGCCAACCGCAGAGTCATCCGCATCGAGCTCACCGACGACGGCCGCACGGCCCTGCGTGAGCTGCGCCGCGCCCGTCGCGCCGCCGCGGAGGAGATCCTGGCCCCCCTGACGGGCGAGGAGCGCGAGACGCTCGGCGGACTGCTCGACACGCTGGTGGGCGCGGTGCCCATCCAGGGACGCGGCCGCTGAAGCGCACCTTCGGCACGTCAACGCCGGTCCGGACACGGCATGTCGGCGCCAGGGGCGAGGAGAGTGCTGAGCGGTTCCGCCGGCGGGAAGGCTACTGCCGCAGGTTGGCCTTGTCCCCCATGACGATGACGGGCCTGTCCTTCGGGTCGAGCCTGCGGAGCAGGTACTTCATCGCGGACTCCGGAACACTCACGCAGCCCAGCGTGCCGTCACCGTGGTCCAGATGCAGCCAGATGCCGCCACCCTTGCTCTGACCCAGCGGACGGGTCGGTTCGTCCGGACGGGTACCCGGCAGGCGGTTGTAGTCGATGGCTATGACGTAGTCGAAGTCGTGCCAGTGCGCTTCGTCCCAGGACAGGGGGGAGATGAAGGCGTCCTCGTCCTGGGTGTACGGGAGCAGGGCGCCCGGATCGTCCAGGACGCCACCGGCGTCGGAGAGCGTGAACACTCCCACCGGGGTGCGCTCGTCGCCCTCCTGGTGGTCGGTCGCCCAGCCGCGCTTGCCGTTGTGCGCCGGCCAACTCCTCTGCGGCTCCCACCTGGTGCCGCGCTTCTCGTAGAGAACGAGCGTGGAGTAGGGGGAGGTCTCGTACTCACCGAAGACCGCCACGATCTGCCGGGTGCCGACGGGTATCCGCTCCCACATCCGGTCCCCGATCCCCGGAACCCGGGACCGCACCTCGGGCGCGCCGGGCCGGGCGGTCCCCGTCGGCCCGCCCGGTCTGGGTATGTCGCCGTAGTGGTGGACCTCGTTGGGTGTTCCGCCGCACGCGGCCACCGCCACGAGAAGGAAACCACAGGTCGCCGCCGCGACCGTCGCACGTCCTGCACCGCGAGTCTGCATGTCCTCATCTTGGCCAGGAGGCGCGACATGATTCACCCGAGATTGGCCCAAACGGCCTTACATCCTTCCGATTGGGGCATCTCGCTCGTTGACTCCTGGTCAGAGACCCCTGACGTGGGAGCGGGAACGCGGCGGGCCCGGGCATCCGACGGGTCGGGAGGGAAGCGGCCAATCCCGTTCCCCCCAACGGAAAACCGTTTGCTTTCGACCACTTTGCAACGCCAGGCTGTCACGGCTCGCCCGCCGCCCCGGCGGCAGCCTTCCGCCCCTGACACGAGCCACTGGGACGTCATGCAGATTCAAGACCTTCCGTATCCCGATCCGGGTGTGCCTGACGCACGCTCGGGTCCCCGACTCCTGTGGTGGCTGGGGCGGAACCAGCTGGGCGGCCAGATGCAGGCACTGGCATGGGGACTGCTGCACTTCGCCTCCGTCTCCTCCCTGCCGTTCTGCGTCGGCCTCGCCGTCCAGGCGGTCGTCGACCGTTCGGGTGCGCGGCTGGCCCTCGCCGGCGGGCTGCTGACGGTGGCTTGTACCGGCAACGCGCTCGGCGACACCTATCTGCACCGCGCCGCGGTCACCAACTGGATCACCGCCGCCGCCCGCGTCCAGCAACTGCTCGCCCGCAAGGCCGCCGGGCTGGGCTCGGCCCTGACCCGGCGCGTGGCCGCCGGCGAGGTGGTCGCCGTCTCCACGGCGGACGTCGAGAAGATCGGCTGGTTCGTGGAGGCCGTGTCCCGGTTCACCGCGGCGGCCCTCACCATCGTGCTGGTCTGTGCCGCCCTGCTCGTCTACCAGCCCGCGCTGGGCGCGGTCGTCGCCGTGGGCCTGCCCGCGCTGGCTCTCGCGGTGCTGCCACTGCTGCCCCGCGCGACCCGGCGCGCCGACGTCCAGCGCGAGAAGGCGGGCCGCGCCACCGAACTGGCCTCGGACACCGTCGCGGGCTTGCGGGTGCTGCGCGGTATCGGCGGCGAGGACCTGTTCCTCGACCGCTACCGGCGTGCCTCCCAGGAGGTGCGGCACGCGGCCGTCCGCAGTGCCCGCATGTGGTCCCTGATCGCCGCGATCCAGGTCCTGCTGCCGGGCCTGCTGCTGATCGGGGTCGTCTGGTACGGCGTGCACCTGGCCCGTGCGGGCCGGATCAGCGTGGGCGAACTCGTCACCGTCTACAGCTCCGTCATGGTCCTCACCTATCCGCTGCGGCACTTCGTCGAGATCGCCATGGCGTACTCCTTCTCCCGCCCGTCGGCCACCCGGGCCGCCCGGGTGCTGTCCCTGGAGCGGGCCACCGACGGGACCGGGACACGGGCACCCGTCGTGCCGTCAGGTGATCTGCACGACCCGGCGACCGGCCTGCGGGCGCCGGCCGGACGACTCACCGCCGTGGTCTGCGGCGACCCGGACGCGGCGGGACGTCTGGCGGAGCGGCTCGGCGGCCACCCCACCGAGCCGGGCATCTCCGCGCTGCTCGGCGGCGTACCCCTGGACGAGTTGCCGCTCGACTCCGCCCGCACGGCCGTCCTGGTCCAGGACAAGGACCCGGTACTGCTCTCCGGGTCGCTGCGTGAACTGCTCGACGTGCCCGCCTCGGGGAAGGTCACCGCGCGGGAGGCGCTCACCGCCGCCCAGTGCGACGACGTCCTGGACGCGCTCGCGCAGGCGTCGCCCACCGCCGCAGACCCGATGGACGTCCGGATCACCGAGCGCGGCCGGTCCCTTTCCGGCGGCCAGCGCCAGCGTCTGGCTCTGGCCCGGTCGCTGATCAGCGACCCGGAGGTGCTCGTGCTGGACGAACCGACCTCCGCCGTCGACTCGCACACCGAGGCGCGGATCGCGCAAGGCCTGCGCGACCTGCGGGCCGGACGCACCACGGTCGTGTTCACCTCCTCGCCCCTGCTCCTGGACCGCGCCGACCAGGTGGTACTGGTCCAGGAGGGCGCGGTCGCCGCAGTCGGTGCGCACCGGGACCTGGTGCACACCGAACCCCGGTACCGCGCGGTGGTGAGCCGGGAGACCAAGGAAGACCTGCAAGAGGACCGGCAAAAGAAGCTGGAAGAAGACCTGGAAGAGATGGAGGAGACGGCATGATCGGCGTGGCGCCCCCTGCCTACGACCCGGCGGCCCCGACGACGGCCGACTCCCTGCCTGTCGGCTCCGCCGCGACCGTGCGTTCCTACGTGACCGAGCTGCTGCACCGGCACCGACGTGCCTTCGTTCTGCTCGTCACCGTCAACACCGTCGCGGTGGTGGCCTCCATGGCCGGTCCCTGGCTGCTGGGCAGCCTGGTCGAACGGGTGTCGGACGACACCCGGGAGCTGCATCTGCCCCTCACCGTCGGGCTGTTCGTCCTCGCCCTGCTCGTCCAGGCAGTGTTCGTACGCGAGGTGCGGCTGCGCGGGGCGATACTCGGCGAGCGGATGCTGGCCGACCTGCGCGAGGACTTCCTCGTCCGGTCGGTGGGCCTGCCGCCGGGTGTGCTGGAGCGCGCGGGCACCGGCGACCTGCTCTCCCGCATCACCACCGACATCGACCGGCTCGCCAACGCGATGCGCGAGGCCGTACCGCAGCTGGCGATCGGGGTCGTCTGGGTGGCGCTGCTGCTCGGCGGCCTGGTCCTGACCGCGCCGCCGCTCGCCGCGGCCGTGCTGCTGGCCGTGCCGCTGCTGGTGCTCGGCTGCCGCTGGTACTTCCGGCGGGCGCCGTCCGCCTACCGCTCGGAGGCCGCGGGCTACGCCGCCGTGGCCGCCGCGCTCACCGAGACCGTCGACGCCGGGCGCACCGTCGAGGCACACCGCCTGAGCGAACGCCGCGTCGCCCTGTCCGAACGCCGGATCACGCAATGGACCGCGTGGGAACGCTACACGCTCTGGCTGCGGTCGGTGCTCTTCCCGGTCATCAACGTCACCCACGTCACCGTGCTCGCCTCGGTGCTCATGGTCGGCGGGGTGTTCGTCCTGCGGGGCTGGATCGGGGTCGGCCAGCTCACGACGGGCGCCCTGATCGCGCAGATGCTGGTCGACCCGGTGGGGCTGATCCTCCGCTGGTACGACGAGTTGCAGGTGGCGCAGGTGTCGCTGGCCCGGCTCGTCGGGGTGCGCGACATCGAGCCGGACGCCGGGGACGACTCGCTGGCCCCCGTCGGCCGGGACGTGGACGCGGACCGGGTGCACTTCGGCTACCGGGAGGGCGTCGACGTGCTGCGCGAGGTCTCCCTCAAGGTCGCCCCCGGCACACGGCTGGCCCTGGTCGGCCCGTCCGGCGCCGGAAAGTCCACCCTGGGCCGGCTGCTCGCCGGGATCTACGCCCCCCGGGACGGCCGGATCGCGCTCGGCGGCGCCGAACTCTCCCGGATGCCCGCCGAACGCGTCCGCTCCCATGTCGCCCTCGTGAATCAGGAGCACCACGTCTTCGTGGGCTCCCTTCGCGACAACCTGCTGCTCGCCCGCACGGACGCCGTCGACGCCGAGCTGTGGGCGGCACTGGGCGCGGTCGACGCGGACGGCTGGGCGCGTGCCCTCGACGACGGCCTGGACACCGAGGTCGGCTCGGGCGGTCTTGCCCTGACCCCTGCCCAGGCCCAGCAGATCGCCCTGGCCCGGCTGGTCCTGGCCGATCCGCACACGCTGGTCCTGGACGAGGCGACGTCGCTGCTCGACCCGCGTGCGGCCCGGAATCTGGAGCGGTCCCTGGCGCGTGTCCTGGACGGCCGCACGGTCGTCGCCATCGCCCACCGGCTGCACACGGCCCACGACGCGGACATCATCGCCGTGGTCGAGAACGGCCGCATCAGCGAGCTGGGCGGCCACGACGACCTCGTCGCGGCGAACGGCGCCTACGCTGCCCTGTGGCGTTCCTGGCACGGGTGACCGCACGAACGCGCCCCACCCCGGAGCATGGTGTCCCGCCCCTGCCGCGGACCGCGAGCCGCCCCGCCGCACAGCCTGCGGGCCGCGGTACCTGTCGTCCGCGGTGACGGGTGCGGTGTGCGGCGCGGTGGCGGGCGCGGTGAGGGGCGCCGGGGCCGGCAGGGGCGGCGGGACCGGCTTCGTCGCGGCGGCGGAGGCGATGCCGGGACCGGGCCGGGACCGGTGGTGGACGGGGTATCCGTCAGGCGTCGCGGCCGGTGCCGTTGCGCGGTGCCGAACAGCGGTGGAAGGCTGGAAGGCGGAAAGGGCTCGGGGAGCGCCCGGGAACCGTACGGTTCGTTCCGGGTGTCGGCTGTGCTCCGCGCATCGGCGGCCGCGCTCCGGCCGCGGAGAGAACGGGCCCGTCCCCACCACCTGGAGGTACCCGTGGACAGCGCCGACGGATGGGGAGACGACGTCTACCAGCCCGACGACTCCGAGGTCAGGGAGGACACGGGCGTACTCGATCCGGAGGACACCCTGGTGTACGACGGAGTCGACGACCCCCTGGACCGCGGCTGGTCGCCCCCGGAGCGGCCGTGGGCCGTGGAGCACACCGGCGTGACCGCAGCGGAGCGCCGGCAGGGCGAGACCCTGGACCAGCGCCTCGCCGAGGAACTGCCCGAGCCGCCCGCCTGGGACGGCGACGACATGGGCGACTGCGAGGACAGCGACGGGGAACTCCTGGACAACGAGGTCGGCGCCGCCCGCTCCGGCCGTCTCGTCGCCCCCGACGAGGGAGCGCACGAGGACGACGAGAGCGCCCTGGTCGCCACCGACGTGGGCATCGACGGCGCGGCCGCCTCCGCCGAGGAGGCCGCGATGCACGTCGTCGACGAGGAAAGCCCGCAGGGCTGACCCGGCCGCCCGCGTGCCCTCTCCCACTCCCCCGCCGCACGAGGAGCACCCATGCAGCAGGACAAGCACCCGGACTACCACCCCGTCGTCTTCCGGGACCGCGCCGCCGGCTACGCCTTCCTCACCCGGTCCACCGCGGTCAGTGAGCAGACCATCGAGTGGGACGACGGCGCGACCTACCCCGTCGTGGACGTGGAGATCTCCTCGGAGAGCCACCCGTTCTACACCGGCAAGGCCCGCACGGTGGACTCGGAGGGCCGTGTCGCCCGGTTCGAGCGGCGTTACGGCGGTGGGCAGGGCCCCGGCGGAGACGGGGCCGCCTGACCGGCCGCCGAGAACGGCGGGACGGACCGCCCGGTCGTGCGCCGGGCAGGGCCCGCGCGAGCGCGGGGCCTGAGAGCGGGCGGGACGCCGGGCGCTGTGGACCGCGAGCGCTGCGGGGCTCGGTCGTCAGTCGAAGCTCAACGCGACCACGCAGCTCAGGCCGCCGAGCACCATGAACGCCGGCATCAGCACCTTGAGCTCGACCCAGTCGCCCGCCCGGAACCGCATCGCCTTCGGCGGCCCGATGGGGTACCAGCGCTTGCGGCCCACCGGTATCGGCCACAGGATGGGGCACCCGGAGACGGTCAGCGCGTCGCCGATGTCGTGCATCAGCGCGCCCAGCACGATCGGCAGGCCCAGCCACAGGTACTCCAGGCCCGGAGCGGTGAACAGCCAGTCCGATCCGTGGCCGGGCTGGTCGAGGACGTCCGCCAGGATCCAGGCGCTGGTCGCGGCCAGCAGCCAGACCAGGACCGCGCTGCTGGAGCCGCGGGCCGCCCGCCACAGCAGGCCCTCGATGGCCAGCACCATGTGCACGAACAGAATGGCCAGCACTGCCCAGCGGCCCCCGGTGATCGCCAGGACGGAGGTGCCCGCCCCGATCAGCACCGCCCACAGCCAGGTGTGCGTCAGCGTCCGGTGCCCGCCGGAACGGCGCGGGTCGCCCTGCTTCCGCGTCGCCTTGTAGACGGTGTAGGACAGCTTGTCGACGATCTCGCACAACGCGTGCGAGACGGGTCCGAAGGCCCTGGAGATCGTGGCGGCCTTGTGGTCCAGGTCCGGGGCGAGCGCGGCACCGGCGCAGATCAGCGCACCGACCAGCAGGACCGGCCAGGGCATCGGGTGCCCGGCCGCGGCGACCACGCCTCCGAGGCCGAGCCAGGCCGCCGCCCCCGACAGTGAGTGTGCTGGTCCCATCATGGCCGCTGCCCGCCCCATTCCTCTTGCGCCGCTGTCCAGTTGGCCCGGTGTGCCGATGCCCTCTCGGCGACACAGCGTAGCGTTCTTGATCTTCGGTCCGGCATCCGATTCCCGTCTCGGCCGCGGCGCCAGGCAAGATGGGGGCGTGACCCTCATCGATCAGCTCCCGCCGACCGCCGACCCCGACGCCCTGTACGAGGCTTTCGAATCCTGGGCGCAGGGGCGCGGTCTCACGCTCTACCCCCACCAGGAGGAGGCGCTGATCGAGGCGGTCTCCGGAGCCAACGTGATCGTGTCGACGCCCACCGGGTCCGGCAAGAGCATGATCGCCGCCGGCGCTCACTTCGCCGCGCTGGCCAGGGACGAGGTCACCTTCTACACGGCACCGATCAAAGCGCTGGTGTCGGAGAAGTTCTTCGAGCTGTGCAAGCTGTTCGGCACCGAGAACGTCGGCATGCTCACCGGTGACGCCTCCGTGAACGCCGACGCGCCCGTCATCTGCTGCACGGCGGAGGTCCTCGCGTCGATCGCGCTGCGCGACGGCAAGGACGCCGACGTCGGCCAGGTCGTCATGGACGAGTTCCACTTCTACGCGGAGCCCGACCGAGGCTGGGCCTGGCAGATCCCGTTGCTGGAACTGCCGCAGGCGCAGTTCGTCCTGATGTCGGCCACGCTCGGCGACGTCTCCTTCTTCGAGAAGGATCTCGCCCGCCGCACCGGGCGCCCCACCGCGGTGGTCCGTTCGGCGACCCGACCGGTTCCCCTGTCCTACGAGTACCGGCGCACACCGCTCACCGAGACGCTCACCGACCTGCTCCAGACGCGCCAGGCGCCGGTGTACATCGTCCACTTCACCCAGGCCCAGGCCGTGGAGCGGGCGCAGGCGCTGATGAGCATCAACATGTGCTCGCGCGAGGAGAAGGAGCAGATCGCCGAGCTGATCGGCAACTTCCGCTTCACCACCAGGTTCGGCCGCAACCTCTCCCGCTACGTCCGGCACGGTATCGGCGTCCACCACGCCGGCATGCTGCCCAAGTACCGGCGCCTGGTGGAGAAACTGGCGCAGGCCGGTCTGCTGAAGGTGATCTGCGGAACGGACACGCTCGGCGTGGGCGTCAACGTGCCGATCCGCACGGTGTTGTTCACCGCCTTGACCAAGTACGACGGCAGCCGCGTACGCACGCTGCGCGCCCGTGAGTTCCACCAGATCGCCGGCCGGGCCGGCCGCGCGGGCTTCGACACGGAGGGCTTCGTCTGCGCGCAGGCCCCCGAGCACGTCATCGAGAACGAGAAGGCCCTCGCCAAGGCGGGCGACGATCCGAAGAAGCGCCGCAAGGTCGTCCGCAAGAAGGCACCGGAGGGCTTCGTCGCCTGGTCGGACAGCACCTTCGACAAACTCATCGCCTCCGAGCCGGAGCCGCTGACCTCCCGCTTCCGCGTGACGCACACGATGCTGCTGTCGGTGATCGCACGGCCCGGCAACGCCTTCGAGGCGATGCGGCACCTGCTGGAGGACAACCACGAGCCGCGCAAGCAGCAGCTGAGGCACATCCGGCGGGCGATCGCCATCTACCGCTCGCTGCTGGACGGCGGCATCGTGGAGAAGCTCGACCGGCCTGACGCCGAGGGCCGTATCGTCCGCCTCACGGTCGATCTCCAGCAGGACTTCGCGCTCAACCAACCGCTGTCCACCTTCGCGTTGGCCGCGTTCGAACTGCTGGACCCCGAGTCGCCGTCCTACGCGCTGGACATGGTGTCCGTCGTGGAGTCCACGCTGGACGACCCGCGGCAGATCCTCGCCGCCCAGCAGAACAAGGCGCGTGGCGAGGCCGTGGCCGCGATGAAGGCGGACGGTGTCGAGTACGAGGAGCGCATGGAGCGCCTCCAGGAGATCACGTACCCCAAGCCGCTGGAAGAGCTGCTCTTCCACGCGTACAACACCTATCGCAAGAGCCACCCCTGGGTGGGCGACCACCCGCTGTCGCCGAAGTCCGTGATCCGCGACATGTACGAACGGGCCATTTCCTTCACGGAGTTGGTGTCCTTCTACGAGCTGGCCCGCACCGAGGGCATTGTGCTGCGCTACCTGGCCAGCGCGTACAAGGCCCTGGAGCACACCGTCCCGGACGACCTGAAGTCCGAGGACCTTCAGGACCTGATCGCCTGGCTCGGCGAGATGGTGCGCCAGGTCGACTCCAGCCTGCTGGACGAGTGGGAGCAGCTGGCCAACCCGGAGGAGATGACCGCCGAGCAGGCCCAGGAGAAGGCCGACCAGGTCAAGCCGGTCACCGCCAACGCGCGGGCCTTCCGCGTCCTGGTCCGCAACGCCATGTTCCGCCGCGTCGAACTCGCCGCCCTCGACCAGGTCGGGGAGCTGGGCGAGATGGACGCCGAGGCCGGGTGGGACGCCGAGGCGTGGGGCGAGGCGATGGACAAGTACTGGGACGAGTACGACGACCTCGGTACCGGTCCCGACGCCCGCGGACCCAAGCTGCTCGTGATCAAGGAGGAGCCGCAGAACGGGCTGTGGCGTGTGCGGCAGATCTTCGACGACCCCGCCGACGACCACGACTGGGGCATCAGCGCCGAAGTCGATCTCACCGCATCCGACGCCGAGGGCCGCGCGGTCGTCCGCGTGACCGACGTCGGTCAGCTGTGAGCCAACGCCGACCCGTTCTGAACCCAGGAGCCTGCCACCCATGACGAACCCGGCCGAAAGGCTCGTCGACCTGCTCGACCTGGAGCAGATAGAAGTCAACATCTTCCGCGGCCGCAGTCCGCAGGAGTCCCTCCAGAGGGTCTTCGGGGGTCAGGTGGCCGGCCAGGCACTGGTCGCCGCCGGACGCACCACGGACAGCGAGCGTCCGGTCCATTCGCTGCACGCGTACTTCCTGCGCCCGGGCAGGCCGGGGGTGCCGATCGTGTACCAGGTGGAGCGGGTGAGGGACGGGCGGTCCTTCACCACCCGCCGGGTCACCGCGGTGCAGCAGGGCCGGACGATCTTCAATCTGACCGCCTCCTTCCACAAGCCTGAACAAGGGAGCTTCGAGCACCAGTTGCCACCGGCGCGCGAGATCCCGGATCCGGAGTCCCTGCCGACGGTCGCGGACGAGATCCGGGAGCATCTGGGCGCGCTGCCTGAGCAGTTGGAGCGCATGGCACGGCGTCAGCCGTTCGACATCCGGTATGTGGACCGGTTGCGCTGGAGCACCGAGGACGTCAAGGAAGCCGAACCGCGCAGCGCCGTGTGGATGCGCGCGGTGGGGCCGCTCGGTGACGACCCGCTCGTGCACACCTGCGCGCTGACCTACGCCAGTGACATGACCTTGCTCGACGCGGTGCGCATCCCGATCGAACCGCTGTGGGGGCCGCGGGGCTTCGACATGGCGTCGCTGGATCACGCCATGTGGTTCCACCGGCCGTTCCGAGCGGACGAGTGGTTCCTGTACGACCAGGAGTCGCCGATCGCGGTGGGCGGCCGGGGCCTTGCCCGGGGCCGCATCTACAACCCCGAGGGGCAACTGATCGTGTCCGTGGTGCAGGAGGGGCTGTTCCGCAAGGCGGGCTGACCCGCGGTTTCACCGATCGTCGACCGGCCCGCGCCGCGTCGTGCGACGCTGCGCGGGCCGGTCGTCACAACGACGAGCCCGTGCGGAGGGCAGAGTGGGAGCCGTTGGTCCGGGCCGCGCCAGGCCCAGTCGCAGGCGTCCTCGATCAGGCACAGGAATCGCGAGAAGCCGACACCGACCACGGCGGCGACCGCATCGTGTGCGCGGCGACCCGCAGGATGCAGCCGAGCTCAGGAAGCACGCCGTGAGGGTGACCTTGGCGCCGGTTCCGAAGCCGCCCCGGCCGTTACGGTGATCGTCGTGGCCTCAGGCTTCCGCCTCCTCGGGAGCGGTCACCACCCGGTGAACAGCAGATGGTTGAGGAGCAGGGCGAGCAGCGCCTGGGCGGTGAGCCAGGCGCGGGTGGAAATCCCGCCTGTTCGAGTGGAGCCGAGAGCTCGGGGGCGGGTGAGGAACGCGCACGCCGGGAGCAGCCACAGCGCGAAGGGCAGCCAGATGCGTTCCGTCTCCGCCTTGCTCATGCCGGACAGGTCGGCGACCAACAGGGCGAGGAGGGCGGCGGACACGAGGAGTGCGAGGCGGGCCTCGGCCGCCTGGCTGGGGACGTCGCCGCGGCGCCGGACGAGCACCGCACCGGTCCGCCGCAGGCCCGCTGCCGTCGCCAGGCCCGTGATGAGAACCGTGCAGGCGAGGTTGGCCCACACCCAGTAGCCATAGGGGCGGATGCCGCCGGCGCCCTGGTAGTAGCGCGTGACCAGCAGGTGGTACGCCTCCCACCAGTTGAACCCGGCGAGCGTGAACGCCGTCGGGACCACCGCCGCCCCGGCGAGCAGCGGCACCAGCAGGGCGGGGCGTCCCCGGATCCCGTGCCGGCCGAGCACCAGCACCGCCGTCGCGATCAGCGCGACGAGTATGAGGCCGTACGACAGGTAGCAGGTCAGGCCGAACAGCAGCCCGGACGCCCCCGCCCACCACAGAGACCGTCCCGTGACCGCCATCGCCAGCAGCGCCACCGCCCACGCAGCCACCGCCGCGAAGTACGCGTCGGCCGAGGTGCCCATCCACACGGCGGCCGGGGCCAGGACGAGGAAGGGCGCCGCCCCTCGTGCCAGCTTCTCGTCGGCCAGGGCGCGGACCGTGACCAGCACGGCCACGCAGGCCGTCGCCCCGACGGTGATGCACCACACCCCTGCCCAGCCGCCGCCCCGCAGTCCGACCCGGTCGAGCAGGACGAAGGTGAGCGTGGCCGCAGGCGGGTGGCCTGCGACGTGGGCGGGCCAGTTCTCGGGCGAGCCGAGCAGGATGTGCTGGGTGAAGCCCCGCAACGCCGCCGGGATGTCGTGGAAGCGGCCGATGACCTGGAGGTACTCGTGGCGGGTGGTGAGCCGGGCGGCGATGCCCCGCTGCCAGCCGTCGATCAGGGCGAGGGAGTAGGTCCACGCCATGGCCGCGGCCCACGCCGAAGGAAGCAGGGTTCGCCAGGGGAGACGGGCCGCAAGGGTGGGGCCGTACGCCACGGTGGCGATCGCCACCAGGACGGCCACCGGGGTGCCGGGGCCGAGGTGGGGTTCCCAGGACGCCAGCAGTGGGGGCCAGTGGACGAACAGCGTACGGCTGGTCCCCTGGATATGACGGCCGACCAGCACGGCGGTCGTCACGAGCAGCACGGCGGCCCCGGCTGCGTACATGTCTCGGCTCCGGCCACGGGGCGCGCCGGAGCGCGCGGTGCCGGACTCGGTGGAGGGCAGGGTGCGGATCACACCGGAACGCTAGGTCGCACGGCCGGTCATGGACCGCTGCCCGCGGCCGATGTCAGCGTTTCGTCATGGGTTGCGCGGCCTTTCGCGGGGTGGTTCCGGCCTACCGTCGGGACATGCGCGACCTCGACGCCCCACGGCTTCCCTCCTCGCCCGGTTTCTGGCGCAGCCCCCTGCGCGGCCCCTGGTTCACCTCGGTGCTGGGCCTCGTCCTGCTCGTCGGCGTCACCGTGCTGTTCGTGACGGGCCTGTTCTCGTACGCCGCTTACAACCCCGATCTGTCGCCGGTGAACGACAAGACACCGGACAAGGGGATCCTCGGCTTCTACCTCTTCGCCTGGCCGACGAACCCGTACTGGCTGTACCGGCTCAACCAGGGCGTCCACGTCACCCTCGGCATCACCCTGATACCCGTCCTGCTCGCCAAGCTGTGGTCCGTGGTGCCGAGGCTCTTCGCGCTGCCGCCGGCTCGCTCGCTCACGCACGCCCTGGAGCGGATCTCGCTGCTGCTCCTGGTGGGCGGCGCCCTGTTCGAGTTCGTGACCGGCGTGCTCAACGTCCAGCTCGACTACGTCTTCCCCGGCTCCTTCTACCGGCTGCACTTCTACGGGGCGTGGGTGTTCTTCGCCGCGTTCGTCGCCCATGCGCTGCTGAAGACGCCCACGGCGCTGCGCAATCTGCGGCACCTGCGGGAGGAGAGCAACGACCTGGTGTCCCCGCGCCCCACCGAGCCGACCGTCTCCCGCAGGGGAGCCCTGTGGTTCGTCGGGGGCGGCTCGACGCTGCTGTTCGCCACCACGGTGGGACGGAGCTTCGACGGTCCGCTGCGGCGCGCCGCCCTCCTCGCACCGCACGGCGGCGGCGATCCCGGCAGTGGCCCGAACGGCTTCCAGATCAACAAGACCGCCGCGCACGCCGGGATCGACGCGGCGGAGACGGGCGAGGACGTGTGGCGGCTCGTCGTCACGGGACGCACGGGCACCGTCCGCCTCCGCCGGGACGAGCTGCTCCGACTCCCCCTGTACAGCGCGGCATTGCCCATAGCCTGCGTGGAGGGCTGGTCGACGTCGGACCAGTGGTGGCGCGGGGTGCGGCTGCGCGACCTCGCGGCGCTCGTCGGGTACGACGACCCGCCGGACGTGTTCATCGAGTCCCTCCAGCGGAGCGGTGCCTTCCGGAAGGCCGCCCTGCGCGCCAACCAGGTGGCCGACCCGCGTTCCCTGCTCGCCCTGTACGTCAACGGCGAGGAGCTGTCCCCCGACCACGGCCACCCGGCGCGCATCATCGTGCCCGCCGCGCCCGGTGTACTCAACACCAAGTGGGTGGCCCGGATGACGTTCGGAGACCTGTGATGCTTCACCGGCTTACCCGGCTTACCGCGCTTCCCCGTATTCCGCTCGGCGGCGGCCCTCTGCAACTCCTGCTGCTCGCCTGCTCGTTCGCGCTCGCCGCCTATGCGGGCGTGCGGCTCTTCGCGGACGACTGGTTCGGCGTGGCGCTGTGGTTCGTGGGGGCGGCGCTCCTGCACGACCTCGTGATGCTGCCGCTGTACGCGGTCGCGGACCGGGCGGTCGTACGGGGACTCGGCGCAGTCCGGCGCCGGGAGTGGGCGCCGTACGTGCGCGTACCGGCGGCCCTCTCCGGGCTGCTCCTTCTCGTGTGGTTCCCGCTGATCAGCGGCATGGTGAAGCGGCGCTACCGGCTCGCCACCGGGCTGCCGGCGGATATGTTCCTCGCCCGCTGGCTTCTGATCACCGCCGTCCTCTTCGGCGGCTCGGCGCTGCTGTTGGTGCTGCGGCTGCGCAGGACGGCGAAGCACCGTCCGCCGGCCGTCCACTGACCGGCCCGCTCCCAGCCCTGTGCGTACCGGAGCAGCGCCCGTGTGCCGAGCCTCGCCCAGGGGAAGAGGGCGTCGGTCGCACCGGCGTCGGTGAGGTCGACGACCTGCACCTGGGCGCGTTCGTCGACATCCACCGGGGCGGTCTCGGCGATCAGCAGGCCACCGGGGCGCAGGAGCCCGGCCACCCGGTCCAGGAGCGCACGCGGGTCACCGCCGATGCCGACGTTGCCGTCCATGAGCAGGACGGTGCCCCAGCGCCCCTCGCCGGGCAGCGGCTCGAAGACCGAGCGCCGCAGTGCCGGACCCCCGAGTCGCACGGTGTGGTCCACCGCGGCCTCGCTGACGTCGACGCCGAGGACGGCCCGGCCCCGGGCGGCGAGTTCCGCCACCAGTCGCCCGGGCCCGCACCCCACGTCCAGCACGGTTCCCTCGCATCGGTCCAGTACCTCCCGGTCGGCCGCGTCGGCCCGGGCGCACCAGCGTTCCACCTCCAGCGGCAGCAGCCACCCGTCGGCGCGGCGCAGGAACAGCGGGCCCCGGCCGGCACGCAGGGCGGCGGTGTACGGATCGGCGGTCGCCCAGGCGGGGGCGGTGGTGGATGGGGTGGTCATCGGCGTATGGCCAGGGGCGGAGTCGGCTCCGCGCCGGGCCCGAGGTCCGGTGGGGAGTCCGATCGGTCGGTGGGTGGGGAGTTCGGCCCGGAGTCCGGCTCCGTGGCCGGCGGCGAGTCGACCCCCACGACCGGCCGCGCATCCGGCCCTGCGACCGCCGTGTACCGGGCCAGCCGTGCCGCGAAGCGGCCGTGCGGGGCCAGGGCGGCGACGGCGTGGGCGTCGGCGGCGGTGTCGACGTCACGAAGGGGCGGCAGGTCGTGCACCCGCAAGCCGGTGGTGAGGAGCCTGTCCCGCAGGGCCGCTCCCGTCACCGGGGTCGACATGGGCACGCCCCGCAGTAGGTCGGGATCGGGGCGCGCCAGGCCGAGGGCCCAGAAGCCGCCGTCCTCGGCAGGGCCGAAGTGGGCGTCGCAGTCGGTGAAGTCCACGGTGAGCAGTTCCGGCGTCACCTGAGGGGTGTCCATGCCGATGAGCAGGGCCGGGCCGTCGCAGCCCGCGAAGGCGTCCGCCAGCCGCTCGTCCAGCCCGCCCGCACACTGCGGTACGACGTCGAAGCCGGGGGGCAGCCAGGGGCCGGGGGTGCCGTCGAGGACGAGGACACGCCGGGAGGCGGGCGTGGCCGCCACGGCGTGCAGGGTGTCCGCGAGAGCCGCCTCGGCCAGCTGAGCCGCCTGACGGGGCGTGAACGGCGGGGTGAGCCGGGTCTTGACCCGGCCCGGCCGCGGCTCCTTGGCGATGACTAGGAGCGTGGTCAACGGACGGTTCCTCCTTCGTGTGCGGGGGGTGGTTCGTTCAACACGCGACTCATGTCCCGTACGGCCTGCCAGGTGCCGCGCCAGGTGCCCGTCACCTTCGAGGCTCCGGTGCGCGGCAGGTACGGAACGTCGTGCTCGGCGATCCGCCAGCCGGCGTCGGCCGCGCGGACGACCATCTGGAGCGGATAGCCGCTGCGCCGGTCGGTGAGGCCGAGGGCGAGCAGGTGCTCGCGGCGGGCGGCGCGCAAGGGACCGAGGTCGTGCAGGCGGAGCCCGGTGCGGCGGCGCAGCATCCGCGCGAGCGCCACATTGCCCACGCGGGCATGCGCGGGCCACGCGCCCCGGCCTCGCGGACGCCGTCGGCCGAGCACCAGGTCGGCGTCGCCGTCCCGGACTTCACGGACGAAGGGGACGAGGAGCGACGGGTCGAGGGAGGCGTCGGCGTCGCAGAAGCACACCACGTCGGCGGTGGCGGCGATCAGCCCGGCATGGCAGGCTGCGCCGAAGCCCCGGCGCGGTTCGTGCACGACGGTCGCGCCGCACGCGCGGGCGACCTCGGCCGAGCCGTCGGTGGAACCATTGTCGACGACGAGCGCGCGCCAGCCCGGCGGGATCCGTTCGAGCACCCAGGGAAGGGCCTCGACCTCGTTCAGGCAGGGCAGCACCACGTCGACGTCCGAAGGAGTCGTCGTCACGGTCTCACCCTACGAATGAGAATCGGACATATCGGACTTCTGCTCCTTACGAAACGCGGACGTCCCTGGCCGGGGTGGTGTTCGGGTGCGCCCCTGCGACGGCGTGGTGCCAGGCTGGAGACATGCAGCAGAAGCCGTACGAGCGCCTTGGGGCGCACGCCGCCGAAGGGTCCCCCCGAATCCTGGTCGTCGACGACGATCCGACCGTCGCCGAGATCGTCGCCGGTTATCTGGACCGCGCCGGTTACGTCGTCGACCGCGCCGACGACGGCCCGACGGCCCTCACCCGTGCCACCGCGCACCGGCCGGACCTGGTCGTGCTCGACCTGATGCTGCCCGGCATGGACGGTCTGGAGGTGTGCCGGCGCATTCGCGGTCACGGCCCCGTACCGGTCATCATGCTCACCGCCCGCGGTGACGAGGACGACCGCATCCTGGGTCTGGAAGTCGGCGCCGACGACTACGTCACCAAGCCCTTCAGCCCCCGCGAACTGATGCTGCGCGTGGAGTCGGTACTGCGCCGCAGCAGGCCCGCTGCCACGGGACACCGACTGCGGGCGGCCGGTCTGACCGTCGACCCTGCGGCCCGCCGGGCCACCAAGGACGGTATGGAACTCGCGCTCACCCTCCGGGAGTTCGATCTGCTCTCCTTCTTCCTGCGGCATCCGGGGCGGGCCTACGGCCGCGAGGACCTGATGCGCGAGGTGTGGGGCTGGGACTTCGGCGACCTGTCGACTGTCACGGTCCACGTCCGCCGCCTGCGCGGCAAAGTGGAGGACGACCCGGCCCGGCCCCGCCTGATCCAGACCGTGTGGGGCGTGGGTTATCGCTTCGGCCCCACCGACGACGAGGACTGACCGTGCGCGACACCCTCCTCATCGCCCTGTACGCCTTCGCCGGCGCCGCCGCCACGGGCCTGGCCGGTACGGGTGCGCTGCGCCTGATCCGGCGCCGCTCGCTGACCGCCTCGCTCGCCGTGGTCGCGGCGGTCGGGGTGGTCGCGATGCTCGCGGGCACGCTCGCCGTCGCCCGGGCGATGTTCCTGTCGCCGCACGACCTGACCGTCGTCACGACCGTCGTCGCCATGGCGGCCGTCGTCTCCCTGGCCACCGCGCTGCTGCTGGGCCGCTGGGTGGTCGCCCGAAGCCGCGAACTCGCCCTGGCCGCACGCTCCTTCGGCGACGGAGGTGACTTCGCCGCGCCCCGCGGCCCGACCACCGCCGAACTGGACGAACTGAGCCGCGAACTGGTGGCGACCAGCGCCAGACTCGCCGAATCCCGGGAGCGGGAACGGGCGTTGGAGACCTCCCGGCGCGAACTCGTGGCCTGGATCTCGCACGACCTGCGCACCCCGCTGGCCGGCCTGCGTGCCATGGCGGAGGCTCTGGAGGACGGCGTCGCCGCCGACCCCGACCGCTATCTGAGGCAGATGCGCACCGAGGTCGAGCGCCTCAACGACATGGTCGGCGACCTCTTCCAGCTCTCCCGCATCCACGCCGGCACCCTGCCCCTGGTTCCCACCAGGATCTCCCTGTACGACCTGGTCGGTGACGCGCTGGCGGGCGCCGACCCGCTCGCCCGGGAGCACGGGGTGCGGCTGGTGGGCGACCGCATCGAGCCGGTGCCGGTGGAGGTGGACGGCAAGGAGATGAGCCGGGTGCTGGGCAACCTGCTGGTCAACGCCATCCGCCGGACGCCGCCCGACGGCACCGTCGCGGTCGCCGCGGAGCGCTCCCCCGAGGGCGTGGTGCTGTCGGTGACGGACGGCTGCGGCGGCATCCCCGAGGAGGACCTGCCGCGCGTCTTCGACACCGGCTGGCGCGGCACGCACGCACGGACGCCCCCGGCCGGTGCGGGGCTGGGCCTCACCATCGTCCGGGGGATCGTGGAGGCGCACCAGGGCCGGGCCACCGTGCGCAACATTCCCGGCGGCTGCCGCTTCGAGGTGGTGCTGCCCGCCGCCGCTTCCTGATCGCGGACAGCACCACCCGTCCCCACGGTCCTGAGCCCTCCTAAGCCCCCCGCATTCCGGCCCGCGCGAACTCCGTCATGCCTTCCTCGAAGCCGACCCCCGGCCGCCACCCCAGCCCGGCCCGCAGCCGTGACGAGTCCGCGGTGATGTGCCGCACGTCCCCGAGCCGGTACTCGCCGGTGACGACCGGCTCGGGGCCGCCGTACGCGGCGGCCAGCGCCCGTGCCATCTCGCCGACGGTGTGCGGTTCGCCGCTGCCGGTGTTGTACGCCGTGAGCGCGCCCCGGGCGGCCTCCGCCTCCAGCGCCATCGCGTTGGCCGTCGCCACGTCCCGGACGTGCACGAAGTCCCTCAGCTGCCGCCCGTCCTCGAACACCCGCGGTGCTTCGCCCCGGGCGAGGGCCGAGCGGAAGAAGGAGGCAACGCCGGCGTACGGGGTGTCGCGGGGCATTCCCGGCCCGTACACGTTGTGGTAGCGCAGCGACACCGCCGACCCGCCGGTGCTACGGGCCCAGGCGGCGGCCAGATGCTCCTGGGCGAGCTTGGTCGCCGCGTACACGTTCCGGGGATCGGCCGGGGCGTCCTCGCCCACCAGGCCGGGGGACAGACCCTCCCCGCACACCGGGCAGACGGGCTCGAACCGGCCCGCGTCGAGGTCGGAGACGGCACGCGGCCCGGGCCGTACGACCCCGTGCCGCGGGCACTCGTACCGCCCCTCCCCATAGACCACCATCGACCCGGCCAGCACGAGGCGCCCGAGGCCGGCCTCCGCCATGGCGGTGAGCAGCACGGCGGTGCCCAGGTCGTTGCGCGAGACGTACTCCGCCGCGTCGGCGACCCCGTTGCCGAGTCCGACCATCGCGGCCTGGTGGCACACGGCGTCCACACCGGCCAGGGCGCCGGCGACGGCTGCCGGGTCCCGCACGTCGGCGCCGGGATCCTCCCGTACGTCGAACACGAGCGGCTCGTGTCCGCGCTCCCGGAGCGCAGCGACGACATGGGACCCGATGAACCCGGCACCGCCGGTGACCAGTATGCGCATGGGACCACGCTAGGTCCGCACCGGCACCGCGCCACGGGACCACGCTCGTACGTCATCACTCTGTAAGAGGGCAAGGTTTACCGGGTTGGCGGGGGTCACTCCTGCTCAGAGGCAGCTGCGAGGTGGCGACGGCAGAGGTCGGCAGCCGTGAGGTGGGGTGTGTGCAGGGCATCGCTGTCCGCCGTCGCGCGACTGGGTCGCGCTGGGAGACGACGACGACGCCAGGCCGGGCGAGGGCGCCCGGGTGCTGCTCGCGGTCCGCACCGGGCCCTCGATGGCGCCCTTGAGTTGGGCGGCGACGGCGGTGAAGCCGTGGTTCTGCGGAACGCCGAAGTCGGCGGCGTTGAGTAAAAGAAAGCTCTCGACCAGGCCCACGGCGACGGGTCCCTCGCACTGCCTCCCCAAGCTTCCTGGACGGGTGTCCATGTATTATGGACACCCGTCCAGGAATGCTTGAACAGTAGGGAATACGCCCATGGAAACAACCGCGAATGCGCTGGTCGCGCTGGTGGCCGCGCTGCACGCGTACATCCTGGTTCTCGAGATGTTCCTGTGGGAGAAGAAGCCGGGCCACAGTCTCTCCGGCTTCGATGCGGACATGGCCCGCGCCACCGCCCCGCTTGCCGCGAACCAGGGCCTCTACAACGGGTTCCTGGCCGCCGGACTGGTCTGGGGCCTGATCGCAGGGGATCCGACCGGGTTCCGGGCCCAGGTGTTCTTCCTCTCCTGCGTACTCATCGCCGGGCTGTACGGCGGATTCACCGCCAATCGACGTATCTTCATCGCCCAGGTCCTGCCTGGGGCCCTTGCGCTGGCCGCCGTCCTGATCGCCCGGTGACCGAGGTACAGGCCGATCCCCGTACGGCACGGACCCGGGCCAAGCTGCGCCAGGCACTGCTGGAAGAGTGCGCCCTCCGCCCCCTGGGAGAGATCAGTGTCGCCGCGCTGGTGCGCCGGGCGGGAGTCGGCCGCGCGACGTTCTACCTCCACTACGCGGACCTGGAGGCGCTCGCCGTCGACGCCTGCGCGGACATCGTCCGCGAAGCCGTGGACGCCCTCCACGCGTGGCGTGGTTCACCCGATCCGGCGACCCCGCCACCTGCCCTGCCTGCGTTCTTCGAGGGTCTCGCCCCGCATGCGGGCCTCTACCGGGAGTTGCTGCGTCCGGGTGGCAGCGGCCCTCTCGGCCGGGTACTGCACGAGGATCTGCGCGCCCGCAGCCGCACCGAACGCGCCCTGGCCGGCGCACCGGAGCCCGACCTGATCGCCTCGGCCGTGGCGGCGACCTTCGCCGGGGTCCTCGCCGACTGGCTGCACGGCCTCATCGAGGCCACCCCTTCCGAGATCGCCCAGCAGGTCTGGCGCCTGCTCGTCAACCTGCACCGCACCCCTCTGTCCTGACGGGCCGCCCAGCCCGCCGTCGCAAGCGGCCGGGACACGCGGCACCCCTTCACCACAAGGTTCACTCAAGGGCTTTCGGAGGAGAGCGCATGATGCGGTCGCGGACATGCTCCGCCCGTGGTCAGCGGGCGAGGCGAGGGAAGAGGACCTCGGCGTTCTTGCGGTTGATGGCCTCCGCCTGGCCAGGCGTGAAGTCTGGGTACGTCTCGAGGAAGTGGTTGTAGTAGGTGCCGGCCTCCTGCGGGGCGAAGGGCCAGTCGCTGCCGTAGAGGACATGGCCGGGTTCGGCGAAAGCGAGCAGGGCAGGAAGGGCGCTGGGACTGGCGGACAGGGCGGTGTCGAAGTGGAAGCGCTTCAGGTCGCGCAGGACGTCCTCGGCCTTGCGGTCGGGGTCGACGACGGTGGAGGTCAGTCCGGAGAAGCGGTAGGCGGCGTAGGGGAGGAAGCCGCCGCCGTGCGAGAGGATCACCCGCACGTTCGTGTAGCGGCTCATGACGCCGTTCAGCACCAGGTTGAGGGCGCTGCGGGTGGTGTCGAAGACGTAGTCGGCCAGTGGGGCCGGGGTGCCGGGCAGCAGGGTCATCGGGGGCTGGGCGGGGTGGACGAAGACGTTCGCCGCGCGGCGGTCGAGTTCGGCCCACAGCGGCTCGAAGTCCGGGTCACCGAGGTAGCGCCCATGGGCGTTGGACATCAGCACGACGCCATCGGCGTGCAGGGTGTCCAGCGCGTGCACGGCCTCGGTCATGGCGGCATCGACATCGGGCAGCGGAATGCCGGCGAAGTGGCCGAAGCGGTCGGGGTGATCCTTGACGGCCTCGGCGCCGCACTCGTTCGCGGCGCGGGCGAGGGCCCGGGCCTGGGCGTCGTCGCCAAGGTGAACGCCGGGAGAGGTGACGGACAGGACGCCGGTGGCGATCTCCTGCTGGTCCATCATGGCGATGGCGCTCCTGGGGCTCCAGTCGGGGATGGCCCAGCCGCCGGAGTCGAGGCCCTGCGCGGCGAGGGTCCGGGCCCACACCGGGGGAACGATGTGTTGGTGGACGTCGATGCGAGCGGGAAAGGCCATAGTTACTTCGCCTCCTAATACTTAGCTTGCTAATGCAATCTATTTAGTAAGCTAACAGCTATGAGAGAGACGGGCAATGCCGAGACTCGCAGCACCCCCGACCCGCACGTGGAGCCCGGTATCGAGCACCTCGCCCAGGCTGCTGATCGGCTCTTCTACGCCATGCGACGCTCACGGTCCGCCACGGTCGGCCGATCCGAAGCCGGCCTATCCATGTCACAGCTGGCCCTGCTCACCACGCTGACCGAGGACACCGAGGGCGAGGGCGTGCCAGTCAGCCGACTGGCCGCCAACGCCGAGGTCAGCGTCCCCACCGCCACCCGCATGCTGCAGCAGCTGGAGGGCAGGAACGTGGTCACCCGACGCCGTGCACCGCACGACGAGCGCCAGGTCCTCATCCAACTCACCGAGGAAGGCGCACAACGTCTCGCCGCCATGCAGACCGAGCTGCGCGCACGCCAGTACGCCGCCCTGTCGCAATTCGCGCCGCAAGAGCGGCACGAACTCGCCGCACAGTTGCACCGCCTCGCCGGCGTCATCGGCGAGACCATCCCCGGTGCAGCCGGCTCGGGTCCGGACGATTCCTGACGAAGTGGTCAAGCGACCTTCGTGACGGACCGCATGGGGTCGTACATCGTCCGTCACGCACGGGGCCTGCCACGTGGCAGCCCTACGACTGCGGGTGGCCGACCCGGGCGAGCAGAAGTGTGACGTCGTCGTTGCCTGCGGGGGCCATCCGGGCGAGCACGGTCCGGCAGAGGGCGTCCAGCGGCCGTGGGGTGCTGGTGGTCAGCACGCTGCGGAGTTGGGCCAGGCGTTGGTCCAGGTCGGTGCAGCGGGTCTCCACGAGGCCGTCGGTGTAGAGGGCGAGGATGCTGCCCGGGGCCAGCGGCACCTCAACCGGGGTGAAGTCGAGGCCGCCCACGCCCAGCGGCGGCCCGGTGGGCAGTTCGAACAGTTCGGCGGTGCCGTCAGGGTGTACGAGGGCCGGTGGGGGGTGGCCTGCCCGGGTGATCGAGCAGTGCCCGGCGCCGGGGTCGCAGACCACGTATGCGCAGGTGGCCAGTGGCGGGTCCTCGAGGTATGCCAACTCGGCGTCGAGGTGCCGCAGAAGCCGGGCCGGGGGCAGTTCCAGGCGGGCGAGCGACCGCATGCTGCTGCGTAGCTGACCCATCACGGCCGCGGCCGCGATGCCGTGGCCCATGACGTCCCCGACAACCAGGGCGGCGCGGCCCTGGGGCATGGCGACGACGTCGTACCGGTCACCGCCGACCTCGTTGACGTCGCTCGCGGGCCGGTAGCAGTGGGCGACCTCGATTCCGGGCGGGGGCATCAGCCGGCGGGGCAGCAGGCTGCGCTGGAGAGTGAGGGCGGTGTCGTGTTCGCGGGTGTACAGGCGGGCGTTGTCGAGGTAGACCGCAGCGCGGGAGGCCATGTCGCAGGCGAGCGTCACGTCGGCGGGCGAGAAGGGCCGGGCGGGGAACGCCCGGTAGAAGGTGGCCATTCCCAGCGCTGTACCGCGGGCGAGCAGCGGGATCATCAGGACGGTGTGCACCCCGTGTTCGCGCAGCTGCCGGGCGGCGGCGGTGTGGCGGGATGCGACGGCTACGGCGCGGTCGTTGAGGTCGGTGAGCATGTAGGGGCTGTGCAGGGCCAAGGCCTGCGCATTGGGTGTGGCCGCCGGGTAATGCAAGGTCTGGCCCAGCGGGGCGAGGACTTCGGCCGCTGGTGAGTCCTGGGTCGGAGCCTTGCCGAGCCGCCGCACCGTGATTCCGCCGTTCAGGTCCGTGCCGGGGTCGGTGGCAGCGTCGTCGGCGATCGCCGCGATGACGTCCACAGTGACGATGTCCGCGAGCCCGTCGGTCGCGACCTCGGCCAGTTCCTGCGAGGTCTGCCACATGTCCAGGGTGGTGCCAATGCGGATGCCGGCCTCGTTGAGCAGGGCGAGTCTGCGGCGGCTCTCCGCGGCCGCTTGTTCGGCCCGATGCCGTGCCGTGATGTCGACGACCGAGACACCGACTCCGAACGGACGCCCTTGAGTGTCTTCCAGTCGGAAGTAGGAGCAGGACCACGTGTGGTCCTCGTCGGGTGTTGCCGGGGTCCGGCCCGTCGCGCGGAAATCCACCGTGCTCTCGCCGGTGTCCAGCACCCGCTGCATGATCACCTCGGCCTCGGCGCTGTTCACGTCGGGCAGCATCTCGGTCAGTCGCCGGCCGAGGTGATCGGCCTCGGGTATGCCGTCGATCGCCTCCAGAGCGGTGTTGACCCGCAGGTAGCGCAACTCGTTGTCGAAGGCGGACAGCCCGATCGGGGAATGGGTGAACAAGCCGTCCAGGACGGCGCGCGACACCCGTGCCTCCAGCGCAACGGAAACGTCCACGACGAAGACCAGCACGTCGCCGTGGGCGCCGCCCGGCTCGGGGATGTGCCAGGCCCACACGGCGAGCTCCACCAGGTGTCCGTCCTTGTGCCGCACGGTGCAGGGCCCCGTTGCGGCGCCGCTGACGATGGCCTGGTCCAGCAGGGCCTGGAGTGCGGGCCGGCTTTCCGCCGGGACGAGCGGCCGGCCCTTGCTGCCCAGTACCTCCGAGGCCGGGTATCCCAGCAGCGCTTCAGCCGCCGTCTCCCACTGGATGATGCGGCCGGAGGCGTCCAGCCGCATTCCCGCCACCGGCAGCTCGCCCCGCCAGAGGTCACCGGGTCCTGCTGGAGCGGTGGCAGTCACGGCATCGAACGCTTCGGGATGGTCCATGACGGTGGTCCTGCCCGGGAGCCGGCTGTTTTTTCCACTATCCCGCCATCGGGCTGGGAGGACATACCCGTCCGGAAACGCGGAAACCCATGGCCCCAGCCCTCCCCCACCGGCGGAAGATGATCCGGCGGAGCCCACGAGCGACTTCGTGTCCGCTGCGGCCCGACCACCAGCGCCTTCACGTGACCGCCGCCCCTCCATGAGGCCGCACCGTGCGGGGTTCAGCCGGGGGAGGCAGGGCGCGGCGAGGGCCGCCCGGTGCTGTCGTGGGTGGGAGCCACTGCGGTGGGTGCCGGCGGGAGGCTGCGTTGGACGGCGACCACGGCGGCGTCGTCGGTCAGATGTCCTCCGACGTGGGCGAGCAGGTCGGCGCGCAGGTGGCGGACCAGTGCCGAGGGTCTGTGGTGCGCCCAGGCTGCGGCCCGCTCGGCCAGTGGGTAGAAGGCGCCCCGGCCATCGCGGGCCTCGATCACGCCGTCGGTGTGCAGCAGCAGCACGTCCCCGGGCTCCAGGGGGAACGTGTCGACGTGGTAGTCGGGACGGGTCAGCTCGCCCAGGCCCAACGGCGGCGCGGGGTTGGTAGCGCGCAGCGTGGTGGCCTGCCAGTTGCGCAGCAGCAGGGGCGACGGGTGCCCGCAGGAGACCATCTGCACCATGGGGTGCTCGTCGGGGATGTCGAAGACGGCGGCGGTGATGAAGCACTCCCCGGCTGTCTCGACCTCGGTGGGTTCGGCCAGGTGCCAGCACACACTGTGGTCCAGGTAGGCCGCGAGGTCGGGCAGGCCCGCCTGGCGGTGTGCTGCCTCCCGGAAGGCGCCCAGCAGCAGGGCGGCGTCGCTGATCGCGGTCAGGCCCTTGCCCATCACGTCGCCGATGATCAGCCGGGTGCCCGTGGGGGTGCGGATGGCCGCGTACAGGTCGCCGCCGATCAGGGACTGTGCCTGCGCCGCCAGATACATGGACGCAACGCGCAGCGGGCCGAACCGCCGCGGCAGCGGCCGCAGCACCACTCGCTGCGTGGCCTCCGAGACCGTTCGCACCACCGCCAGCTCACGGGCATGCCGCTCCCGCAGAAAGCGGAAGACCGTCACGAGCACCGAAACCACCACCAGGGCGATGATCTGCGACTCAAAGTCCATCTTGCCCAGCATGTGATTTTCGAGCCCGATGACCAGCATGCCCACCACCGCGACAGCGGCGATCACCCCGGTGACGAAGGTTGAGGCGAAGGACGCGGCGAGCGCAGGCGCCACGATCAGCAGTGACGGGCCCGTCGGCAAATGGTTCGACGGGGACAGCACATCGGTCAGCACGATGGCCGCGATCAGGCTGAGCGGAAGCGCCAGCAGGACATCACCAGCCTGCCGTGGGGGATGCCAGTGCGCATACTGCTGCCGCCAGCTCACACCTCCTGACTACACCCACCCGCGCGGCCCCGCAGGTGCACGCACAACGAGCTGCGCTGCCGCCGCCGCTGCGCATTTCTTGATTCATCCCGAGGGTCGGGTCTGCCCGCCGTTCTCCTCCCCGTCGCCCTGGGCGTCGGGAAGCGCTGGCAGGCTGTCGGTGTCCGGCGCGGTTCTCGCCACCATCTCGGCGAGTCGCCTGCAGGCCTCTTCGATCTTTGCCTGGGTCTGGTTTCGCTCCGTGACCGCCGCGGCCAGCAGCAGCGCGGTCAGCGCGGCGGCGCCGTTGAACACCTGCAGTGCAATCATGTCGGTGAGCAGCGTGTGACCGGCGAACGGGCCTGTCATGTGGGTGGCGGCGAGGACGGCAAAGATGGACACGGCCAGCGCGCAGGGCGTGGCTCCTGCGCGCTGGAAGCGGAAGGCTGCCCAGGTCAGCAGCGGGAAGCCAACGAAGAGCAGCGGTGCGCGGGAGGTTTCGAGGAGACCGACACCAATGGTGGCCGCGACAAGCAGTGATCCCTCCGCCCACTCGGATCGTGGTGTGTCCTTGGGCCAGTGCGCCGAGCGGAGGACGAGCAGCAACGGCGTGACCAGCAGGACGCCCATGGCGTCGCCGGTCCACCAGACCCACCATGTGAGCCAGAATCCGCCGGCGGGCAGCGCGTGTGCGAGGCTCAGGGTGCTGCTGCCCACGGTCGCGCTGATGAGCATGGCGGTGAGCCCACCGAGGAAGACCAGCGCGAGCGCGTCCTGGAAGCGGTTCATCCGGGTGCGGAACCCGGTGCGGCGAAGGAGTGCGTAGGCGCAGAGGGGGGCGAGTGTGTTGCCTGCCGTGATGACGAGCGCGGCAGTGGTCGTTGGTCCGAGTGGGATGTCGATCAGGAGGGCGCCCAGCGCGATCCCGGGCCAGACCCGCAGGCCCATCAGGAGCAGGCTCGCCACGGCGATCCCGGTCGGAGGCCAGAGCGGCGTGACCTGACCGCCCATGAACAGTTGGAAAAGCCCCAGCTTGCCGGAGACCCAGTACAGCACGGCAACGGCGCCGATCTGCAGGGCCGCCCTGCCACCGCTCCGGAGCTCGTCGCGGCTCGCCACAGTCATCGGGAAGTCTTCCCCCTCGGCCTTCCCAGCTCGGCGTCCCAACGCGCCAGCAGGTCAGGGCGGGGCGACCGCTCCGCGCCTTCCCCTTCATCGCCCACCGCCATCACGATCGCCCGCTGGATTGGTGCTCGCTCTCGGTGACCTTCAGCCGGTGGGAGTCGGTGCAGGTCTGGATCGCGAGCGGTTCTCCTCGGCCGCCTCCTGACACGACCGTGATCAAACAAGACCACAGGGTGACCCGGCCAGACAGCCCAGCCAGCGCATTACTCCAGAGGCGGCACGTCGCGGCCGGACGCATCCGGGCGGCTCCCCATCTCGCCGCTCCAGCGGCTCCCGTTCAACCTGTCGGAAACAACCACCAGATCGTCCACGATCACGTCCACAATCACATCGCCCGGTACGGCGAGCAGTCGGCGCAGCGCCTCTTCGCCCTGCCGCCTCAAGGTGGTCACCCCAGGCGACTCCGCCAACGGCACTACGGCCGTCCACGCGAGCGGTCCGGGACCGCGGTTGCGACTCAGGTGGTTCTGCGGAAGAGCCTGCCCAGCAGGCCGCGTGACAGCCGGGAGGTCGAGGACGGCTGGAGTCGTTCGCAGTGCCCGAGGGCGGGCGGGCGCCGGCGCCGTGCCAGGTGTGGGTGTGCATCCGCGTGCCGGTGTGAGTCCGCCTGCGGACGGGTGTCCGCGTGCGGACGGGTGTCCGCGTGCCGCGAAGCCGGGCGAGGCGCGGGACAGTGGGTTCGCGCCTCCCGCATCGCCCGTGCCAGGTCGGCGCGGAGCAGGTCGATCTCGTCGGGGTCCTGCGCCGTCGTGATCCGCTCGGTCAGATGGGCGGCCGGCGAGCCGGGGGTGCCATGGGCGGGCGGCGGCCGGAAGCGGCGCAGGCGGGCGCGCTCGTAGGGGTCCGTGACGATCTCGGAGATCCGGACCGGGTCGAGCAACGAGGCCAGGACGCCCGCGCGCTCCCACGGGTCCCCGGCCTGACGCAGCAGGAAGCCCAGGTGCCGCCCGCGCCAGTTCTGGGGGCGCAGGTCCAGGCCGGTGTCCAGTTGGCCTCGCAGTGTCTCCGGCAAGGGCCGGTTGAGCAGCTGGGCGTGCTTCGCGTCGGCGGCGAACTCCGCCAGTTCGTCGGCCAGGTAGCGCCAGACGACGGTCCTGTAGCGGTTGAGGTGAAAGGTGACCGGAACCAGGAGACCCAGTCTGGCCAGACGGGTGAAGCGGGCCGCGGTCACTTCCATGATCGCCGAGCCCTCCCTGGTGCCCACGGTCGCCACCCGCTGCCGCAGCGCCTCCGGAAAGCTCTCCTGACCGCGCAGCCGTTCGACCTCGGCGCGGTCGACCTGCCGTCCGCCTCCCGCCTCAGCGGGACGGGTGCGGATGTGCCCGAGGTGCACAGCCAGATCGAACTCGCTGCGTTTGAGACCCAGTTCGCGGGCCGCCCGGCTCTGCGAGAAGGGCGCTGGGCCCGTGGTGGCGGCCGTACGGGAAGTTGATGTGACCTCATGTGTGACGGTGTTGCCGGACATACTCGTCTCCCCCGTGGAGTGTCGGGATCGCACTGTTCGCGCTCACCTGCCAAAAAGGTAGCCGGTGGCGGGAATCGGCGGCCCGACCCTGTGGACAACTCTGGAGGGAGTGACGAAAGGGCAGGTCAGAGGTCTGTCGACGACGTCTCTTCAGGCCGGCGGGCGTCCACGTCGAGGTGTTCGCCGACCCGGTTGACGAGCAGGGTCATCTCGTAGGCGATCTGGCCTATGTCAACCTCCGCTCCGCTGAGGACGCACAGGCAACTGCCCGCGCCCGCGGCCGTGACGAACAGCACCGCGTCGTCGAACTCGACCATCGTCTGGCGCACCCCGCCCGCGCCGAAGTGGCGTCCCGAGCCCTTGGCCAGGCTGTGCAGACCGGACGAGACGGCCGCGAGATGTTCCGCGTCCTCGCGGCGCAGTCCCGTGCTCGTCCCCGTCACCAGCCCGTCGGTGGACAGGACCAAGGCGTGGCGTACGTGTTCCACGCGTTGGGTCAGATCGTCGAGCAGCCAGCTCAGTGTCTGGTTCTGCGTCATGATGCGGTCTCCCCGTGTGATCTCTTCCCCCTTGGCCGGAGGGTCTGCCGCCAGCCTTCCCCACCCTCGCTGTCCCGGCAAGGAGGATGGGCGTCATGGCACAGAAGATGACCGACGAGGAATGGCGGGCATTCGTCTCGTACGGCACCCGCACCGGCAAGCTGTCCACCGTACGGGCCGACGGGAGCCCCCATGTCGCGCCGATCTGGTTCCTGCTCGACGGCGACGACGTGGTGTTCAACACCGGTAAGGAGACCGCGAAGGGGCGCAATCTTGCCCGCGACGACCGGGTCGCCCTGTGCGTGGACGACGATCGGCCGCCGTTCACGTTCGTGGTGCTGCGGGGCCGTGCCCGGCTGTCGGAGGATCTCGACGACCTCCGGCAGTGGGCCACCCGCATCGGCAGCCGCTACATGGGCGAGGAACGCGGCGAGGAGTTCGGAGCCCGCAACGGCGTGCCGGGCGAATTCCTGGTCCGGGTCAGGGTCGACAAGGTGGTGGCGATGAAGGACGTCGCGGACTGAGCCGTCCTCCGCGGGCTCCCGCACGTCCGGACGTACACGGCCGGACGCGTTCGGCCGTGGGGTCGAGGAGCCGGGTGGTGCGATCCCGCGATCCGCCCGGCGCACTCGACCAGCCGGACGACCGTCAAGGTGACCATCCACTTCCCCGGCGTCCCTCCGCCCCGGTGAGGGATCATGCGGTACATGAGCGACGACCACACACACGTCCAGGAGTTCTTCACCGCCCGCGCCGCCGACTGGGACAGCCGCTTCCCGGACGACGGTCCCGCCTATGCGGCCGCGGTCGCCGAGCTCGGGCTGCGCGAGGGCGACCGCGTCCTCGACGCGGGCTGCGGCACCGGGCGTGCCCTGGCCCCGCTGCGGGCGGCCGTGGGCGCGCCGGGCATTGTCGTGGGCGCGGATCTGACGTGGGCCATGCTGGAAGCGGCCGTACAGGCGGGACGGGACCAGGAGGGGCTGCTGCTGCTCGCCGATGTCGGCGCGCTGCCGCTCGTGTCGGGGGCGTTCGACGCCGTGTTCGCCGCGGGCCTCATCGCGCACCTGCCTCATCCCACGGAGAACCTGCGCGAGTTGCGGCGCGTGGTACGTCCCGGGGGCACCCTGGCGCTCTTCCATCCGATCGGCCGTGCGGCACTCGCGGCGCGCCAGGGCCGGCAGATCACGCCGGACGACCTGCGCGCGGAACCCAACCTCCGGCCGCTGCTCTCCGGTTCGGGATGGCGCATGACGACCTACGTCGACGAGGACGCCCGCTTCCTGGCGCTGGCCGTACGCGAGGACTGAACACCCTACGCCCTCACGAGTCTCACAGCCTCCAGGTGGAGAACCGCAGGTCCGGGTGTGCACGGGAGTCGTGACAACGGCCTTCTGCTCGCACTAGGGTGCGCGCCGTTGGACGAACCGATGGGGAGGCTGGGATGGCCGGGACGGACGAGGAGGTCGCCGTCGAGGACGACGCTCTCTATGTGCTCACTGCGGTACTGCTGACGCCCGCGCAGTTCCCGAGCGTTCTGGGCGACGACTACCCGGAGGCCTGCTCGGCGCTCGGCCTCGTACCGCTCGCCGACGGCTTCGGCCTGGTGCTCGGTCAGGACGGCGACGGGGCGCGGTGGACGGTCGTCGTCGACGATGTGTCGCTGGTCGCCGTGGCCATCGCGTCCTGGGACTGCGGCATGGAGTACGACCTGTCGCCCGACGAGCGCACGGTCGTCGCCGCCCTGCCGGGCTGGCCCCTGGCCCTCGCTGTGGCGGCTCCGGGCGTGCCCGCGCCGCACGACCCGGACCCGGAGCCCTCGGACGGGCCCGCGCTGTCCCCGCCCGACACCAGCGTCTGGGGACCGGCCCAGCGCCGTCTGGGCGCCGACGAGATCGCACTGCAGTGGGCGGTCTGGCGCGAGCAGCTCGACGACGCGGACTTCCTCACCGCTCCCGCGGACAGGGCCGGGGCCCGGGCCGGGAACGACGACGATCCGCCGAGCGCGTCGACCGGCGGAAGCGGCGAACCGCCGGACGGGGCGGGTGGCAAGGCTTCCCCGAGCCACAGCGGCATCCGTCGCGCCCTGGCGGAGGCACGCGCGTACGTGGACGAGCCACCGCCGCTGGGCCGGGTCCGGTCGTCCTACGCGCCCGGCGACGCACGCACCCTGCGGGCCGACGGTCCCGGCTGGTCGATGGTGGCCCGCACCGACGACATCGCCTTCGTGCTCCTCGACGACGAGCCCGGCGAAGTTCTGCCCATCGGCCGGGGGCCGGAGCTGCCGGGACTGCTGGAAGCCCTCGACAAGCTGGCGGTACGCCCTCTCTGAAAACGGCGGCTACCTCACGCGCCGGCGGCTCGAACACCATCCGGAGCTGTACGACGGCGGCGTGGACTGGGAGGGGCGCTGTGGACGGCCGACGGCCCGAACCTGCTCACCTCGCTGCCCACGGCGGTCGCCCGGACTCTGGGCTCGGCCGACGACGCGGACCAGTACGCTCCTGGCGCCGTGCGCCTCGGACGCGGTGTACGGCTACGCCGCCCGTCCCGCCTCTGTGCACCGCGCCGTGGCCCGCGTGGCCCTGACCGACGGATCGGCAAACCCCTGATCACGTTGCACGGCGGTCCGGACGCGCTGCTGCCCCGTGCGGCGAGTCCGGCCGCCCGCGGACCGGACCGTCGGCAGGCCCGCGGGCGGCGATGTGGTCGACTCCTGCGCCCCGGGCGGGGACGCGCAGGGGCGGTGGTGCTTCAGCGGCCGAGCTCCTTGCGGGTGACGCGGCGCAGCCGGCGCCGCTGCGAGGGATCCAGGGCGAGGTACGCGGCGGCCGGGACTCCGAGCACTATCAGGACGGCGGCCCACCAGGGCAGCCAGATCAACAGGATGAGTCCGACCGCAACTCCCCCTGCGGCGATCTTCGCGTTCTTCGACATCTGTCGCCTCCTTCGCGGCCACTGCCGCTCTCTGTCGTGAGAACGGGTCCGGGCCCCCGGCGGTTCCGGACCGCGACCCTGAGACGTCCCTGAGGCGCACCCCTACTGGTCACGCCGGGCCACGCTTTTCGGCCCCGCACGAAGCCCCCGGTCCACCGCGCCCTGGAACGGCCCGTCCGTGCGGTGGCCAACGCCACCCCACGGAAGAGCCCACCGGGGCGCACGCACGGGTGCGCCCCGGTGGGAGGACGCCCCCGTGTCAGCCGCGTGCCGCGAGCAGGTGGTCCATCGCGAGCTGGTCGAGCCGCTCGAAGGCCATCCCGCGAGCGGCCGCCGCCTCGACGTCGAAGGCCTCGAAGGCCGAGCGGTCGGCGAGCAGCGCCTCCAGGCCGTCCGCCGCCGTGGGCTGCGCCAGCTGGTCGAGCCGGGCGGCCCGCAGGGCCTCCTGGACCTCCGGGTCGGCCCGGAAAGCGGCCGCACGGTCCTTGAGGATGAGGTAGTTGCGCATGCAGCCCGCGGCCGAGGCCCACACGCCGTCCAGGTCCTCGGTCCGCGGCGGCTTGAAGTCGAAGTGGCGCGGGCCCTCGTAGCCGGCGCTCTCCAGCAGGTCGACCAGCCAGAACGCGGAGCGCAGGTCACCGGCGCCGAAGCGCAGGTCCTGGTCGTACTTGATGCCGGACTGGCCGTTGAGGTCGATGTGGAAGAGCTTGCCCGCCCACAGCGCCTGGGCGATGCCGTGCGGGAAGTTGAGCCCGGCCATCTGCTCGTGGCCGACCTCGGGGTTGACGCCGTACAGCTCCGGGCGCTCCAGGCGCTCGATGAACGCGAGCGCGTGGCCGACGGTGGGCAGCAGGATGTCTCCGCGCGGCTCGTTCGGCTTGGGCTCGATGGCGAAGCGGATGTCGTAGCCCTGGGAGGTGACGTACTCGCCGAGGAGGTCGAAGCCCTCCTTCATGCGGTCCAGAGCGTCCCGCACGTCCTTGGCGGCGCCCGACTCCGCACCTTCGCGGCCGCCCCAGGCGACGTACGTCTTCGCGCCCAGTTCGACGGCCAGGTCGATGTTGCGGATCGTCTTGCGCAGCGCGTAGCGGCGGACGTCGCGGTCGTTGGCCGTGAACGCGCCGTCCTTGAAGACGGGGTGGGTGAAGAGGTTCGTGGTGGCCATCGGCACGGTCATGCCGGTCGCGTCGAGCGCCTGCCGGAAGCGCTTGATGTGCGACTCGCGCTCGGGGTCGGAGGACCCGAAGGGGATCAGGTCGTCGTCGTGGAAGGTCACGCCGTGTGCGCCGAGTTCGGCCAGGCGCTGCACCGTCTCGACCGGGTCGAGGGCGCGGCGCGTGGCGTCGCCGAACGGGTCCCGTCCCTGCCAGCCGACGGTCCACAGGCCGAAGGTGAACCTGTCCTCGGGGGTGGGCTGGTAGCTCATGCCGCGGCTCCTTGCTCGCTTGCGACTATTTCGTCATGGCGATTTACAAATTAGTATGCCGACGCATCCCTGGGAAGGGAACAGGGGCCCCGACCGGGACATCACCCGCGTCGCCGGGCCGTGTACACCATGAGAAGCGCAGGTCAGATCCCGCGAGCCGCGGAAAGAGGGAGAGCCGATGTCAGCAGCCGAGGGTCCGCTCGTCGTCGGTGTGGACTCGTCCACGCAGTCCACCAAGGTGCTCGTCGTCGACACGGCGACCGGACAGGTCGTGGCGAGCGGTCAGGCGCCGCACACCGTCTCGTCCGGTGACGGCCGCGAGAGCGACCCGCGCCAGTGGTGGGACGCTCTGTGCGAGGCGCTGCACCAGTGCGGGGAGGCGGCCCACGAGGCCGCCGCCGTGTCGATCGCCGGCCAGCAGCACGGACTCGTCACCCTGGACGCCGAGGGCGCCCCGGTGCGACCGGCCCTGCTGTGGAACGACGTGCGCTCGGCCCCGCAGGCCCGCCGTCTGGTCGAGGAGCTGGGCGGTCCGAAGGCCTGGGCGGAGCGCACCGGCAGCGTGCCGGGAGCCTCCTTCACGGTCACGAAGTGGGCCTGGCTGGCCGAGCACGAGCCGGAGGCCGCACGGTCGACGGCGGCGGTGCGCCTGCCGCACGACTACCTCACCCAGCATCTGACGGGCGAGGGTACGACCGACCGCTCGGACGCCTCGGGTACGGGCTGGTGGGCGTCCACGACCGAGGCCTACGACGAGGAGATCCTCGCCCACGTGGGGCTCGACCCGGCGCTGCTTCCCCGGCTGGTGCGCCCCGGCGAGGTGGCGGGGACCGTGCGCGACAGCCACGACCTGCCGTTCTCCAAGGGCACGCTGGTGGCGGCCGGCACCGGTGACAACGCCGCCGCCGCGCTGGGCCTCGGGCTGCGCCCGGGAACACCGGTGCTGAGCCTCGGCACCTCCGGCACGGTGTACGCGGTGTCGCGCCACCGGGCCGCCGACCCGTCGGGAACGGTGGCGGGTTTCGCCGACGCGCGCGGTGACTGGCTGCCGCTGGCCTGCACTCTCAACTGCACTCTCGCCGTCGACCGGGTCGCCGCCCTGCTCGGTCGGGATCGCGAGGCGGTGGAGCCCGGTACGTCCGTCACCCTGCTGCCCTACCTGGACGGCGAACGCACCCCGAATCTGCCGAACGCCTCGGGGCTGCTGCACGGGCTGCGCCACGACACCACGGCCGGACAGTTGCTGCAGGCCGCCTACGACGGCGCCGTGCACGCCCTGCTCGGCGCGCTGGACCTGGTGCTCGACCAGGACGCCGACCGCAGCACCCCGCTGCTGCTGATCGGCGGCGGCGCCCGGGGCACGGCCTGGCAGCAGACCGTACGGCGCCTGTCCGGACGGCCGGTGCAGATCCCCGAGGCCCGAGAGCTGGTCGCACTGGGCGCCGCGGCGCAGGCCGCGGGGCTGCTCACCGGCGAGGACCCGGCCGCGGTCGCGCGCCGCTGGCGAACGGCCGACGGCCCGGTGCTGGACGCGGTGGAACGCGACGAGACGACCTTGAACAGGATCTCCGGGGTACTCTCCGATGCGGCACCGCTGCTGGAGCGCGGGACGCGGACCCCCTGACGGACACCTGCTGACGGGCGGCCGCCCGACGGCCGCCCGCCCGCGCCGAACCGTTCGGCGCAAGACCGCCGGCGGACACCGACCGAGGACGACGGAGGCATGACCGCACCGCTGCACGAGGCCCGCCCGGCCGGTCCGGGGCGCGCACTGCCCGACACCCAGCAGGGCATGCGCCGCCGCAACCTCGCCCGGGTCATGCACACCGTCCGCGCCGAGGGGCCGCTGTCGCGGGCGGCGGTCGCCTCACGCATCGGACTGACCCGTGCCGCGGTGTCGACCCTCGTCGACGAACTCGTCCGGACCGGACTGCTGGAGGAGCTGGGACCCGAGCGGCCCGGCCGGGTGGGCCGCCCCGGTTCGGCCCTGGCCGTCAGCGGGCACGGCCCCGCCGGGGTGGGCGCGGAGGTCGGGGTCGACCACCTCGCGGCCTGCGTGGTCGACCTGCGCGGCCAGGTGCGGGCACGGGCCGTACGCCACGGAACGAACAGGGGCCGCTCCCCCGAACCCGTGACGAGCGAACTCACCGCGCTGATACGTCAGGTCGTCGCCGAGGCGGAGCGGCAGGACCTGTGGCCCGCGGGGCTCTCGGTCGCGGTGCCCGGCCTGGTCGCGCGGGACGGCCGCACGGTCGTGCGAGCTCCCAACCTCGACTGGAACGACACCGACCTCGGCGCCCTGCTGCCGCCCGGCCTGCCCCTGACGGTGGACAACGAGGCGAACTTCGGCGGGCTCGCGGAGCTCTGGCTCGGCAAGGACACGCCGCGTGACTTCCTGCATGTGTCGGCGGAGATCGGCATCGGCGCCGCCATGGTGGTCGACGGGCGGCTGCTGCGCGGAACGCGTGGTTTCGCGGGCGAGCTGGGGCACGTGCCGGTAGAACCGGAGGGGCCCGCGTGCCCCTGCGGCGGGCGCGGCTGCCTGGAGCAGTACGCGGGAGAGGAAGCCGTGCTGCGGGCCGCGGGTCTGGAGCCGGGCGAAGGCCGCGTCGGGCTGCTGGCCGCCCGCGCCGCCGAAGGCGACGAGAACGTACGGCGGGCCCTGCGCGACGCCGGCAGGGCGCTGGGAGTCGCGCTGACCGGGGCCGTCAATCTGCTCGACCCGCAAAGCGTCGTGCTGGGCGGCGCCCTGGCCGCCCTCGCGCCCTGGCTCCTGCCCTCCCTGGAGACCGAGTTGGCGAGCCGGACCGCGGGGCCCGCCTGTCCGGTCTCCGTGTCCCGGCTGGGCCCCGAGGGGCCGCTGCTGGGTGCCGCGCACGCGGTGGTGCGGGCAGTCCTCGACGACCCGGCGGCGGTGGCCGAACACGCCTGACCACAGGCCCGCTTCACCCGGTCGTGTGGCGGAGTTGTCCACAACTTCCCGGAAGTCCACCGAACCTCACCGGACCCTTCTGCCCAACCCACGTGCGCCGTACCGTGATTCACGCGAGGTACCGCCGTCGAGTCGGGTCGACAGCGGATCTCCGGTGGACGAAGGGGTTCACATGACAGGGGAAACACCGACTGTCCCGGACACGCACGTCCTGCCCGCCGGCCCGGCACACCGGCCGGTGGGCGCGTTCCGGATAGCGCGGCTCGATCCGGTGAAGTGACTCACGCGCGGCCATGGTTCGGCACGCCGTACGCCGGCCGGTCCGCCACCCGGGCCGATGAGCCTCGTTGACCGATCCGTGTGACACCGACCTCGCGTGCGCGGCCAAGCTCCGCGCGGAGCGGCCGTCGCTGAGCGAAACTCACCGCGGACCGCACGACCCCACCGCCCGCCGACGTCCCACCCCACCTCCCCACGGACACCCGCGCAACAACTCCCCCCACAGAAAGGCCACCGCCCATGGACCGGGCACGACCTCTCCCCAGCCGACGAAACCTGCTCAAGGGTGCCGTCCTGGCAGCCGTCCCCTACGCCTTACTGCCCACCGCACAGGCCGGCGCGCGCCCCCAGGCGGTCGACTACCCGGAGGCCGAGTGGCAGCCGGCGAGCAGCTCCAACTACACGGCGTCCAGTCGGCCCACGACCTACGCAGTGGACCGGGTGGTCATCCACGTCACCCAGGAGGAGTACGGCAGCACTCTGGCGATCTTCCAAAATCCGCAGAAGGGGGTGTCCGCGCACTATCTCGTCCGGTCCGCCGACGGACACGTCGCGCAGTGCGTCTCCGAGTCGGACGTCGCCTGGCACGCCGGGAACTGGGACTACAACACCCGCAGCGTCGGCATCGAACACGAGGGCTGGGTGGACGAGCCCGACTACTTCACCAACGCCCTGTACGAGGAGTCGGCCAGTCTCACCGCGGCGATCTGCGACAGATACCGCATCCCCAAGGACCGCGCGCACATCATCGGGCACTATGAAGTACCGGGCACGGACCACACCGACCCCGGGCCCAACTGGGACTGGGAGCGTTACATCAGACTGGTGAACTTCGCCTGACGGCGAGCCCGGTCGAAGAGGTTGCCCGGTCGCCCCCCGGGAGTGACGATGTCCGCAGCCGCATCGCCGTCCGGGGAGGCCGCTTTGACCGATCCGTGGGTGGCCCTGGAGCCGGGAGCCGACCCTGCCGAGCGCGTTCGGGCCCTGCGCCGGGCGCACGAGACGTTCACCGCGGTGGGCGCGGTGCCGCGCCCGGTGCGTCCGGTGGTGGCCGACTCGTGGCGGCGTTCCGCGCGGGCGGGTGTCGGGCCCGACGGCACGGCGAGCGTGGAACTCGCCGACGGCGACCTCGGCACCTACCGGGCGGAGCATCCGCTGGCGTCGGTGATGCCGCTGTTCCGTGAGCTGCTGGGCACGTTCGCCGCTGACGGGGAGCATCTGCTCGCGGTGTGCGACGCGCACGGCAGGCTGCTGTGGGTCGAGGGGCACCCGGAAACACGGCGCAATGCGGACCGGATGAACTTCGTACCGGGCGCACGCTGGTCGGAGTCCGCCGTCGGGACGAACGCGCCGGGCACGGCGGTCGCCCTGGACCGCCCGGTGCAGGTGTTCGCGGCCGAGCACTTCATCCGGCGCGTCCAGCCCTGGACGTGCGCGGCGGCCCCGGTGCACGATCCGCGCACGGGACAGGTGCTCGGCGCGGTGGACATCACCGGTGGGGACGGGCTCGCCCACCCGCACAGCCTCGGTTTCGTACGGGCGGTGGCGCGGGCCGCCGAGTCCGAGCTGGCGCTGCTCGCCCCGCGCCGGCCTGCCCCCGTCCCGGCCGAGCTGACCGCGCTCGGCCGGGACGAGGCCCGGCTGGTGGTCGGCGGCCGCGGTGTCCGGCTGAGCCGCCGGCACAGCGAGATCCTGGTGCTGCTGGCCCGTCATCCGGAGGGTCTGACCGGGGACGAGCTGCTGTGCGCGCTGTACGAGGACGAGTCGGTGACGCCGGTGACGCTGCGGGCCGAGCTGGCCCGGCTGCGCAGGGTGCTCGGCCCGGGTCTGCTCGCCTCGCGCCCGTACCGGCTGAGCGTTCCGGTCGGCTCGGACGTCGCGGCGGTCCAGCGCCGTCTGGAGACGGGGGCGGTCGCGGCGGCCGCCGCGGCGTACTCTGGTCCGCTGCTGCCCGGCTCGCAGGCTCCCGCGGTGGTGCGGCTGCGGCAGCGTCTCGCCGACGGGATGCGCAGCGCGCTGATCGCCCGTCGCGACCCCGACCTGCTGGCCGACTGGGCGCACGCGCCGTGGGGTGAGGACGACCTGGACGTGTGGCGGGCCCTGGTCAGCGTGCTGCCGACGGCAACGGCCCGGGCCCGGCTCGCCGCGCTCGAGGCGGAGTTGGCGGCGCCGCCCGGCTGGTCCCGTCCGGCTCCCCGCTGACGGCCCCGGGCCCGGCACCGCCCATCGGCGGCCCGCGCCGCAACGTCCTTGCAACGTCGGGGTGCCTAGCCTCGCGCCGAGAGCTGCCCAACGGCGGGCAGCGCTGCTGAGGGAGGCAGACCAGGATGACCCGTTACGCGGCGCCCGGCACCGAGGGCGCGATCGTCTCCTACCAGGCGCGCTACGACCACTTCATCGGCGGCGAGTACGTACCGCCGGCCCGCGGACAGTACTTCGAGAACCCCTCGCCGGTGAACGGACAGCCGTTCACGGAGGTCGCGCGCGGAACGGCGGAGGACGTCGAGCGAGGGCTGGACGCGGCGCACGCGGCCGCCCCGGGCTGGGGCCGCACGTCCGTGGCCGAACGCTCCGGCATCCTGCTGAAGATCGCCGACCGCATGGAGGCCAACCTCGAATCCCTGGCGGTCGCCGAGAGCTGGGAGAACGGCAAGCCGGTCCGTGAGACGCTGGCGGCCGACATCCCGCTGGCCATCGACCACTTCCGCTACTTCGCGGGCGCGATCAGGGCGCAGGAGGGTTCGCTCGGGGAGGTCGACCACGACACGGTGGCGTACCACTTCCACGAGCCGCTCGGGGTGGTCGCGCAGATCATCCCGTGGAACTTCCCGATCCTCATGGCCGCCTGGAAGCTGGCGCCCGCGCTCGCCGCGGGCAACGCGGTGGTGCTCAAGCCGGCCGAACAGACCCCGGCCTCGATCCACTACTGGATGAGCCTGGTCTCCGACCTACTGCCGCCCGGGGTGCTGAACATCGTCAACGGCTTCGGCGTGGAGGCCGGGAAGCCGCTCGCCTCCAGCCCTCGCGTGGCGAAGGTGGCGTTCACGGGCGAGACGACCACAGGGCGGCTGATCATGCAGTACGCCGCCGAGAACATCAAGCCGGTCACGCTGGAACTCGGCGGCAAGTCGCCGAACATCTTCTTCGACGACGTCTCGGCGGCCGACGACGACTTCCTCGACAAGGCGCTCGAGGGCTTCACGATGTTCGCACTCAACCAGGGCGAGGTGTGCACCTGCCCGTCCCGGGCGCTGATCCAGCGCGGCCACTACGCGGAGTTCGTCGAGGCGGCGGTCGCCCGCACCAAGCTCATCACGACGGGCCATCCCCTCGACACCGACACCATGATCGGCGCCCAGGCCTCCAACGACCAGCTGGAAAAGATCCTCTCCTACCTGGACATCGGCCGGCAGGAGGGAGCGCGCGTCCTGACCGGCGGCGAACGCATCGAGCACGAAGGTGAGCTGAAGGGCGGCTACTACGTCCAGCCGTCCATCTTCGAGGGCGACAACCGGATGCGGATCTTCCAGGAGGAGATCTTCGGCCCGGTGGTCTCGGTGACGTCCTTCGACGACTTCGACGACGCCATCAAGACCGCCAACGACACGCTGTACGGCCTCGGCGCGGGCGTGTGGACCCGGGACACCGGCACCGCCTACCGTGCGGGCCGCGCCATCCAGGCGGGCCGCGTCTGGACGAACTGCTACCACGCCTACCCCGCGCACTCCGCCTTCGGCGGCTACAAGCAGTCGGGAATCGGCCGCGAGACCCACAAGATGATGCTGGACCACTACCAGCAGACCAAGAACCTCCTGGTGTCGTACTCCCCGAAGAAGCTTGGCTTCTTCTAGAGCCTGAAGTCGGTTGCCTGGAGGGCATCGTTGCGCTCCAGGCAACCAGAAACCACGACTACACTCTGTAATCAAATAGGGTCTTCGTGCTGCTGTCCGACGTCCAAGGGAGCCCGGACCAGTCGCGGACCAAACGGCGCTGAAGGACATCACCCTCCGAGCTGCCCGCTCATGACCGCCGAGTCCATGAGAACGCTTTCTGGCACCGCATCGGATCGAAATGCCGGGCGTGCGTCCCCTCATTCGCGCACCGACCGTCGCATTGGCCCTCAGTGAGTGACGGTGGTGAGCGCTTCGGCGTACTGCTCGTCGGTCACCGGTTCCAGCCAGGTGGTGCCGTCGCCGTCGGCATCGCCGACGACCATGGCGATGTGCGCCATGAGGGTGGTGTCGGTGCCGCCGTGCCAGTGCTCCTCACCGGGCGGGCACTTGACGGTCTGGCCCGCGCTGACGCGTACGACGTCGCCGTCACGGGTGCCGACGAGGCCGACACCGTCGGTGATGTAGAGGGTCTGGCCGTTGGAGTGGGAGTGCCAGTTGGTGCGGGCACCGGGGGTGAAGCGGACCAGGGCGGTCGCCAGCCGGGCCGGCTCGGCAGGGGTCTCGATCATATTGAGGTAGACGTCGCCGGTGAAGCGCTCGGCGGGGGCCTTGGCGGTCGGGGTCTGCGTGACGATTTCCACGGAAGGTGTTCCTTGCTGTACGGCTGCGGGGAAGTGGTGTGCGGGTATCAGGCGTCGCGCTCTTCGGTGAGCTTCTTGAGTTGGTTGATCGCGGTCATGGCGTTGGGCCAGCCGGCGTAGAAGGCCAGGTGGGTAATGGCCTCGGAGAGTTCCTCGACGCTCAGGCCGTTCTCCAGCGCCACGCCCAGGTGGTAGGGCAGCTGTTCGCTGCGGTAGAGCGCGGCGAGGACACTGACGGTCACCAGACTGCGGTCGCGCGGTGACAGCCCGGGGCGCTCCCATACGTCACGGAAGAGCACCTCGTTGGTGACCTCGACGAGCTTGGGCGCGATCGCCTCCAGCTCCTTGGGCGCGGACTGCTTGGGCATGCTGTCACTCCTTGTTGCGTATCAGGTCGGTCCCGCCGGGGGGAGCCGCTCGCCGGCTCATGCTGGAGGTCCTCCTCGAGCGGGGCGAGGGGGCGTTCGGCCCCGGGAGCGGAATGGCGCGGGGTCAGGGCTTGAGGAGTGCCTTGATGGCTCGGCGCTCGTCCATGGCCTTGTAGCCCTCGGCGACCTGGTCGAGGGGCAGGATGAGGTCGAAGACCTTGCCCGGGTCGATCCGGCCGGTCACGACGCGTTCGATGAGGTCGGGCAGGTAGCGGCGCACTGGGGCGGGGCCGCCGCGCAGGCCCACGTGGGAGAAGAACAGCTCCTGCCCGTCGACTGCGACGTCGTGCGGGACGCCGACGAAGCCGACGTTGCCGCCGGGACGGGCGGAGTGCAGCGCCTGCTGCATGGCCTGGGCGGTGCCCACGCACTCGAGCACGCTGTCGGCGCCGATGCCGTCGGTGAGGTCCTTGATCCGGGCGATGCCCTCGTCGCCGCGCTCGGTGACGATGTCGGTGGCGCCGAACCCGCGGGCCAGCCTCTGCCGGGACTCATGGCGGCTCATGGCGATGATCCGCTCGGCGCCCATCTCCTTGGCGGCGATCACCGCGCACAGGCCGACCGCACCGTCTCCCACGACCACGGCGGTGGATCCGGGCTTCACCTCGGCGGCGTCAGCGGCCCACCAGCCGGTGCCCATGACGTCGGAGACGGCCAGCAGACCCGGCCACAGTTCCTCGCCCGGCACCTGGTCCGTGGCGACCAGGGTGCCCTGGGCGTTGGGGATACGGACGTAGTCGGCCTGGCAGGTGCTCATGAACTCGCGGTGCAGGCAGTTCGACGGGAAGCCGTTGCGGCAGTTGGCGCAGGTGTTGTCCGAGGTCGCGAACGAGCCGACGACGAACTGGCCCGGCTTCACGGCCGTGACCTCGGGACCGACCTCCTCGACGAAGCCGAGGTACTCGTGGCCCATCGGGTGGGCGTCGCCGATGGGCTCCAGGCCACGCCACGGCCACAGGTCGGAGCCGCACACACAGGTGACGGCCGTGCGGATGACCGCGTCGGTGGGGTGGAGGATCTTCGGGTCGTCCAGCGTCTCGAAGCGGACGTCACCGGGGGCGTGGATCACTGCGCCGCGCATGAGGGTTCCTTTGCTGCGTGAAGTCGGACCGAAGCGGTCCGCGTACGACCGTCCCCGGCTCGCGAGGTGTCCGTGCGCCGGGGTCAGGCGGCCCCGTCGCCGCCGACGGGCGGCCGGGGACAACGCCTCGTCCCCCAGGTAACCGCCCTTCGTGGCGGCCAGCCAGTCACCGTCGATGGGTGTACCGGCAGTACATCCCTCGCACGCCCCGCTGCACGTACGGTCGAGGGGTGGACAACCAACAGGAGGTCCGCGAGTTCCTCACCTCGCGGCGTGCCAAGATCACCCCCGAGCAGGCCGGACTGCCCTCCGGGACCCGGCGCCGCGTCCCCGGGCTGCGCCGCAGCGAGGTCGCAGCCCTCGCCGACATGAGCGTGGAGTACTACGCCAAGCTCGAACGCGGCAATCTCGCCGGCGTCTCCCCCACCGTCCTCGAGTCCGTCGCCCGCGCCCTCCGGCTCGATGACGCCGAACGTGCCCACCTCCTCCATCTGGCCCAGGCCGCCGACGGCTCCGACACCCTCATCCGCCCCCGACGTCGACGCCCCGCCCGGCAGTGGACCCCGCACCGCAGCCTGCAGTGGACGCTCGACGCGATCACCGCAGGCCCCGCCTTCGTCCGCAACGGCCGCATGGACATCCTCGGCACCAACGCGCTCGCCCGCGCCTTCTACAGCGACGTCTACGCGAACCCCCACAACCAGGCGAACCTCGCCCGCTTCACCTTCCTGGACCCCGCGTCCCGCCGCTTCTACCCCGACTGGGGCCTCGCTGCCGACGTCACCGTCGCGATCCTGCGCACCGAGGCCGGCCGCAACCCCCACGACAAGGAGCTGCACGACCTCGTCGGCGAGCTCTCCACCCGCAGCGACGACTTCCGCACCCGCTGGGGCGCCCACAACGTCCGCCACCACGGCACCGGCACCAAGAACTTCCACCACGAGGCCGTCGGAGATATCACCCTCGCCTACGAGGGCCTGGAGATGGCGGCCGAACCCGGCCTCACCGTCACCATCTACACCGCCGAACCCGGCTCACCCTCTGAAGAGGGCCTGCGCCTGCTCGCCTCCTGGGCCGCGACCCAGGAGGCCCTCGCCGGGCGGCCGCGCGAGAACTGACCTCCCTCCCCGCGGCGCAGCGCACTCATCGGCGCCGGCCAGGGCCTGACGCCGGCCCCGCTGACCTCCAGCGGTGTCGACGGCGTCGCCCCCCGCGGACGCGGGGGCCGGATCGGGCCTGGTCAACACCGTGCACCAGATCGGCAGCGCACTGAGCCTGAGCATCCTGACCGCCGTCGCAGCCTCCGTCTCCACCGGCCATGCGGCCAGCGACATCGCGGCCCGCTCGGGAACGGCCCTGACCGGCTCAGCCGTCCTGCTCGCGCCGGCGGTCGTGACCGTCCTACCTCGTCCTGACCGAGGCCGGGGTCAAGGAGCCGATCGTCTTCCAGGAGGAGGCCAGTACCTCCAGCCGCCTCCACCCGCTTCAACGTCCGAAGTTCTGCGGGCTGCTCACGTACACGCGGCCGGGCGACACGGTGTGCATCTCCGGCTGCGGGACGCCGAGGCGAAGGGCATCAACGGTGGGCGCTATCTGGACGGCTGGTCCATCGCGCCGTCTCTCCGGGGACTTGAATGCGGCGGCACACCGCGCAGAACCGGCTGGTTCGTTCAAGGGGTCTTGCTACTCGCCGGTCGTAGATGTGGAAACGTCTCACCCTGGGACGACGACAAGTTCCTTCCGCAAGAGCGCGACTGAACGGGCGGGGCACGACGGGGTCGCCGAACACTCCCCGACCTGCAACGCTGTTGTTGTGACCGCTTCCATCCACTGAGAGTCCCTCGGCGCGCGTATGGCCGCGGAGTTCGGAGTTCCGGCAATGCTTTTCGACGTCGCCCGCGGCGGACTCGCCGACATCTTCGGCGAGGGCCGGCTCACAACCCTGCACGCCACCGCCTTTCCGCCCTCCGCCGCGGAGACTGAGGGCGCCCGCCTCCTGCAGACCGTCGGCGTCCCGACCGGGGTGCTCTGGCCGCGTGAACCCGACGAGGACACCGGTCGGCTGCCCCTCGTCCAGGAACTCCTCGACACCGAGGACTTCGAGGACGCCGCCCAGGACGCAGGCGGGTGGCCCGTCATCGGCTGGCTGCTGAACGCCCACCTCGCCCTCGACCCCGCCTCCGGCAAGGTCCACGCCTTCGACGCCGACGGAGAGCACGTCCAGGAACTCCACACGGACATCTCCTCCCTCGTCCAGGTCACCCTCCTGTTCCAACGCCTGCTCGAGGAGTTCACTTTCAGCGGCAACGACGGCGACGAGGAAGGCGACTTCGAGCGCCTGGAGCGCGAGGTCGAGCGAATCCGGCAGGAGACGAGCAGCATCGACCCGCTCCCCTTCCAGGACAACGAGACCGTCTGGTCGGTGGTCGGCGAGGAGATCGCCGCGGGCCAGCGCTTCAAGGGCGACAGCCCGGGAGCCCGCTCGCTCTACGGGTGATGTGAACACTCGGTCCCCCTGCGCACCCGGCGGCGGATGCCGCCCGGACGGAGCCATCGACGCAGACGGACGCTACGCCGCGGTGCGCCGCGCCTGCGGGGTTCGGGCGGACATGCCGTGGGTGGAAGCATGCGCGCCGACGAAGGCGACCCCCTGCGCCGAAGGCCGGGAAAGAGCCTGCCCCGGCCAAAAGGTGCCCCTATGCCGCGGTCAAGACATCTCAGGGGGCTAGGAAGTCAAGCTGGCTCCTCGGTAGTCGGCTTGCAGGCCAGGAAACTGGCGAACTTCCAGTTCAGTTTCTCGTCGGGCTCCTGCACCAGCTGGGCGGTGATGGTGAATTCCGCCTGGTTCAGTAGCTCAGCGAGCTGGTGTGTGGGCAGTCGATACGACGCGTAGGACACGGGGTGGCCGCCATAGCCGTGTGTTGGACGGCGGTGCTCACCGGTGCCTACGTGGCCAGCGAGGAGGAGATGTCCGCCGGGTGCGAGGGTGCGGTGGAACTCGGCGAACACGACCGGCAGCAGCTCCGGAGGTGTGTGGTGGGTGGAGTAGTACGCCAGGATGCCGCCGAGCGTGTTGTCCTCGATCTCCAGCGCGGTCATGGAGCCCACGGAGAAGCGCAGGTCCGGATAGGCGCTTCGGGCCAGTTCGATCATCTTGGGGGACACATCGATGCCGAATGCAGAAACCCCGAGTCCGGCCATGTGCGCCGTCACTCTTCCGGGTCCGCAGCCCAGGTCCGCGACCGGTCCTCGGCCGGATGCCTGCACCAGCTCGGCGAAGGCGGTCAGCATCGAGCGTGACAGGGGGTCCAGCTCAGACGGGGTCTTGACGAGGGCGGCGTAGTCGTCGGCCACGGTGTCGTACGACTCCCGGACCGCAGCAAGGTAGGAAGGCTCAGTCACGCGGCGAATCTAGACGGGTGCACTGACAGCGCCTGTGACCGATGGCCGGCTCACGCAGTTGAGAAGGCCCAGAGGAAGCCCGCGTGCATGAGCCGGTTGTTCTTGACGAAACGGCGGCCGACGAAGCGTTTCTTGCCGGATGCGCGGGTGATCGGGGCGGAGCCGGCGTAGGACTTGAGTGCTCTGGCGTCGGCGAAGCGGGTCCGGTCGGCGCCGATCTCGGCGAGGACGCGGGCTGCGAGCTGGGGACCGTGGCCGCTACCCAGCACCTCTCCAAAGACCAAGCAGAGCAGCACGGCGGCAATGTCACCTTGTGGGGTCGGGCGCTGCTGACGGCGGCCCGTCGCCCCGCACTCTGCGGGGCGACGGCTCACCGCACGCCCGCTCGACGAGCAGGCAGCAGGGCGCGCAGATAACGCCGCCGGAAGAACCGCTGCGCGACCAGCAGCACCGGGAAAACCAGGCGCCACGGCCCGTGCGGGGCGGCACGGGTCAGCGAGCGGATCGTCAGTGCGACCGTGCCGTCGGGGGACCGGTGGACGACGAAGGCCTCCTCGCCGCTCACGGGATGACCGGGCAGGGTGCCGTAGGAGAAGCCGCAGCGGTCCGGGGTGTCGACGACGGCGACGACCCGGACGGGCTCCCGCACCACAAACGGACCGAACGCCGCCGTGATGCGGTACTCGGCCCCGTCGACGACCCGGCCCCCGGCACCGTCGCGGCCCGTCACTGTGAAGCCACTGCGCCGCTTGACGCCCCAGCGCAGCACCGCGTCCGCCGCGGCGTGCCAGTCAGTGTCCCCGCGCCCGATGACGACGGTACGGGTGTAGGGGCGCAGACCTGTGATCCCCACCGGCCAGGGCTCTTCGGCGGGCCGGGTCGCACCGGCCTGCCCGTAAGTGAGTTCACCCGACGACGAGCCGCGTCTCGTACGGCTGTTGGGCATGGCGTTCCTGTTCGGAAGGGTCGACGGGCCATGAGCCTAACGTGACCGTGGTGCTGGACCATTTTTGAGGGACCGGAGGCCGTACGCCCGCGACAGAGGCACAGCACGGTCTCGACGTCGCCGCACAAACGGCCGCGAGCGCCACCCGGCCGCCAGGACGAGCTCGACCGCCCGCACAGCAGGAAGTTGCGACATGGGAAAGAGGCGGGACCCCGGTGCTGGCCGAGGCCCCGCTCCTTGGCCGTACGCGCGCACGCTTGCCGGGCCGACGAGCTGCCGTCGCCGGAATGGCCTGGACTGTTGAGGGTCGGTGGCGGCGGTTCAGCGCCCGGTCGGCGCATGGCAGGTCAGGTCCCTGGCCGGGAATTGGCCCGTGGTCAGGTAGGCGTTGGCGACCTCGTCCGCACAGGACCCCGCGCCGTAGACGCCGTGGCCCTCTCCCTCCGCGACGGTGACCATGCGGGAGCCCCGCAGGGCCCGGTGCATGTTCCGGGCGGCTGTCAGGGGTGTCTGCGGATCCCATTCGTTCTGCAGTATCAGCGCCTTGACGTCGTTGTTCACGGTGGTCGGGGTCTCGCTGCCCTGCTTCCAGAAGGCGCACGGTTTGATGTTGGACGCGAAGTCGCCGTACAGCGGATACCGGGCCTTGTCGCGGACGGCGTCGCGCCGGTACTGCTCGGGGTCGCGCGGCCATGTGGCGGAGGTGTCACCGCACATGACCGCCAAGAGGCCCGCGATCTCGTTCTCCGGGGGAAGTTCGGGGTCGGGTGCCGGCGTGGCGGGCTCGGCGCCCTCGGTAGCCTTCTTCAGCTCGGCGACCCAGGCGGCGGCCTTCTGCTCCTGGAAGAAGATGTCGCGCGCGGAGCGGATGTCGTCACCGGTGAGGAGCCCCTCGTCGGTGACGACGGGTTTGCGGTTCGCCTGGGCGACGATGTCCCAGAAGGTCCCGCGGACCTCGGCCGGGGTCGTGCCGAGCTGATAGGCCGTGTGCCGGCGGGCGGTCCACTCGCTCCACCTCACGAAAGCGGGTTCGGTCCCCTCCGCCATCTGCTGAAAGGTGCCGCGTCCGTACCGCACGGGGTCGACCGCGCTGTCCAGCACGAACCGGTCGGCCCGCTGGGGAAACAGCTGCATGTAGACGGCACCGAGATAGGTGCCGTACGAGCCTGCGTAGTAGGAGATCTTCCTCTCTCCCAGTGCGGCGCGCACGACGTCCATGTCGCGTGCGGTGTTGCGGGTGGTGATGTGCCGCAGCTTGTCACCCTCTTCGGCTGCGCACTTGTGTGCCACCAGGCGTGCCCACCGCACGTCCTTCGCGAAGGTCTTGGCGTAGTACGCGCGGTCGAAGTTCAATTCGTCAGAGGACAGACCGCAGCTGAGCGGAGAGCTCTGCCCGATACCCCTCGGATCGAACCCGATGAGGTCGTACCGCCTTTTCACCTCTTGGGGAAGGTACGCCTCCAAGACGACCGGAAGGCCCAGGCCCGGCGCACCGGGGCCGCCGGGGTTGAACAGCAGCACGCCACGGCGTTCCTTTGGACTGCTCGCCTTCAACCGGTTCACCGCGATGTCGAGTTGCCTGCCGCCGGGGTCGTCGTAGTCCAGCGGCACCTTGAGAGTCGCGCACTGAAACGTGGCGGGCGTCTTCGCGTCGCAGTGCCGCCAGTGGAGCTTCTGCTGTGTGTACTGCCGCATGGGGTCGTTGGCGATAGCCCCGGAAACCGCGAAGGTCGTCTCGGGTGTCAGCGTCGCGGCCAAGGTCGCTGCGGTGCAGACAACCAGAAGAGACGCCATGCGCTTGTTGCGCATCTTGCGTGTATTTGGCACCGGGATGCTCTTCCTTATCGGTGATGGGGCACAGGGGCTCGGCTTGTCGCCGCTCAGTTCGCGGCGAGGTGCCGGCGGACGCACTGCGCGTATTGCTGGAGGCTGTCGGGCTGGTAGCACGCCTGCGTTCTGTTCGCGTACCAGGCCATGAAGAGGGCGAACAGCACGGACACGACGATCGCGAGGAACGAAGCCAGCACGCCGGTCACGGCCTTGCCCCGGCCGACTCCGGTCCGCTTGGCCGTCCTCAGGCCCAGGGCGCCTAGGACCACGCCGATGGCGCCGAGCAGCCCACCGACGAAGATGATCGAGGTGAACAGGCCGGTGACGCCCAGCGTCATGGCCGCCGTGGCCAGCCCGTTCCTGGCGGACTGAGGCCGCATGCCGGCCACGGGGCCCCCGGGTGGCTCCGACGTCATCCTCACCGGCGCAGCCCCGGCCGTCGCCATGTACTGCGGCACCGCCGCCGTCCTTCGCGTCTTCATCCGCTGTCCTCCCGTTTCGATGGGGCAGGACACGATCATGGAAGCGGGAGGTGGGCGGGCGCATCGCGAGAAGGCGTGGGAAAGCCCTCCCCCGATCGGGGGAGGGCCCCTGTGCACCGGCCCGCCATACTTGCCGACTATGATCAGGGCAATCCGGCCGTTCCTGCGCGGCTCCACATATTCGGGCGCGCTGTTCGCCTTCCTCGGCGCTATGGCGAGCGCTCCGCTGCTGCCTCCCGCCGTGCTCCCTGCTCTGGTGTGGCCCTCCGCTCCGTATGGAATGCGGGCTGCTCTGGCCCTGCTGGTCTGGGCGGCCCTGATCACTGCGGTCGGCCTCGTCCCCGCCACGCGGCGGGTGCTGATCGCGTCCGCGCGCCGCCTGCTGAAGGTGCAGTTGCCGGACCCGGTGCCGGTACGCAGACCTGCCGGCTCACCCGGTGCTGGTCCGGCTCCTGCTGTGCCGGATCCTGCCGTGCCGTCCGGTGCCGACCGCCTGCGGACTCCTGCCTGGCTGCTGCTGCACGTGGCACTCGGGTGGACGGGGACACTGGCGAGCAGTGTGCTGTTCCTGATGGGTCTGGCCCTCCCGGGGCATTGGACGGGCAGCGATACGGAGATCGTTCTGCTCGACTGGACGCTGCGGCCGGAGCAGGGCTGGCAGAGCTGGGTGACGGCGATCGTCTGCGTGCTGCTGGCGGTGCTCGTGTGCGTGGCGATGTCGAGTGCTCTACGGTGGCTGGCGCCACGCCTGTTGGGGCCGTCGTCCGCCGAGCGCCTCATGCTGGCGGCCGAACGGGAGCAGCGCCTGGCCGAACGCAACCGGCTGGCCCACGAGTTGCACGACTCGATCGGGCACACGCTGACGGCGGCGACGATCCAGGCGGCAGTGGCGGGCGAGGTGCTCGCCGCCGACCCGGTGGCAGCCCGAGCCGCCCTGCGCAGCATCGAGGAGTCGACCCGGGCCGCGCTTGAGGACCTGGACTACGTGCTGGGCGTACTGCGTGAGGAGCAGGCGGAGACGGCGCCGGTCCGGACGTTGGCCGATCTGCCCGAACTGCTCGACCGATTGCGGCACACGGGCGCCAGGGTCGAGCCGGACCTGACCGGTGACCTGGCACAGGTGCAGGGCACGCTGTCCCGCGCGGCGTACCGGATCCTGCAGGAGGGGCTGACGAACGCGCTGCGGCACGGGGGCGGCGGTCCGATCCAGGTCGAGGTGGCCGCCACGCAGGACGGACTGCGGCTCAGTGTGGTCAACCGGACCGGCCAGGAGAAGAGCACGGGCGCGGGTGCGGACCGGGGCGTCTTTCCGACGTCCGGGCACGGTCTGCCCGGCCTCGCCGAGCGCGTACGGCTGCTGCACGGCGAGTTCGAGGCGGGCCCCCATGGGGCGGAGCACTGGCGGCTGGCGGTCCACCTGCCGGTACGGGTGTCGGCATGACCGGCCCGGAATCGGCAGCCGCTGCCGCGACTGACACCGCCACCGCCGGGCCCGCCACCACCCCCGTCACCCTCCTGATCGCGGACGACGACGAGGTGACCCGCAGCGGTCTGCGCACACTGCTCGCGGCACAGCCACAGATCTCGGTCGTCGGGGAGGCCGCCGACGGTGTAGAGGCAGTCGAGCAGGCACGGCTGCTGCGGCCGGACGTGATCCTGATGGACGTGCGCATGCCGCGCCGCAACGGGATCGAAGCCACGCGGCAACTCCTCGCCAAGTCGGTCGACCCGCCGAAGGTCGTGGTGATCACCACCTTCGAGAACGACGACTACGTCACCGCCGCGCTCAGCGCGGGGGCGAGCGGGTTCGTGCTCAAACGGCGTCCGGTCCGGCAGATCGCGGAGGCGGTGCGGATCGTGGCGGCAGGGGAGACGATCCTCTTCCCGGCGGCCCTGCGCCAGATGGTCACCGCCCGCCCCCTGAGCTCGGCCGAGGCGTTGCCGAAAGCGGCCCTGACGGGGCGCGAGGAGGCGGTGCTGCGGATGATGGCCACCGGCCAGTCCAACCCCGAGATCGCCCGGGTGCTCACGGTGAGCCTGGAGACCGTGAAAACCCACGTCGGAAACGTCCTGAGCAAGCTCGGCGCGCAGAACCGAACCCACGCGGTGGTGATCGCGTACGAATCCGGCCTGGTGATGCCGGGATTCACCACCTGACCTCCGACGTATCCTTCACCCGCGTCAAGGTGCGTCTGCTGCTTCCGGCTCGGTCGTGCCGACCAGCCGCCCGGCAGCATCGGGCAGAGGCGTTCCGTGCCTCATGCGAATCCCCACCCTGATCTACCTCGCCGACCACGTCGACCCCGGACGACCACCCAGCCCGCGAACGCTGGATCCCCCTCCCCGTTGATCACACCGGTGTCAGAATCAACCACCATGAGCGACTGGTTCCTGCAGGAGGAGTACGGAGTCCGATTCGAGTGGGGCCCCACCGGTGCCCAACAGTTGGCGCCTGACGCCGCCTGTCTAGTGGTGGTCGACGTGCTGTCGTTCACGACATCGGTGACCGTCGCAGTCGAGGCAGGAACCCAGGTCTTTCCCTGTGCCTGGCGTGACGAGACGGCGTCCGTCTTTGCCCGGAACAAGTCGGCGGCGCTGGCCGTGGGGCGGCGAGCCGCCACCTCGACCTCACCGTGGTCACTGTCTCCGGCAGCACTCCGGCATGCCCCGTTCACTCCCCGCCTCGTGCTGCCCTCACCCAACGGATCGGCCATCGCCGCGACGGCAGGCGATGCGACGGTGGTGGCGGGCTGTCTGCGTAACGCCACAGTTGTCGGACGATGGCTGGCCCGGTACGGCTATGGGACTGCGGAACGTCCCGTCATGGTGATCGCCGCTGGTGAGCGGTGGCCGGACGGAAGCCTGCGACCTGCGCTGGAGGACCTGCTGGGTGCCGGGGCGATCATCGCCGAACTGGAGTCGCGAGGCGTTGGCCCATTGTCCCCCGAGGCGGCTGCCGCACGGGCTTGCTTCACGCACACTCCCGACGTCACTGATGCCGTGGCTGCCTGCTCCTCGGGCATTGAACTGGCCCGCAGCGGGTTCGCCGACGACGTGGCCATCGCAACCGAGCTCAACGCCAGCGCGATCGTGCCCGTCCTCACCGACGGAGCCTTCAACCACAGCACCGACGGCACGGGGTCATAGCTGAACCTGTGAAGTTTCGGCAGCACCTCAGCAGCTTGGCGCCCTTGCGGTCCAAGGTGAGGTAGCCGAATTCGTCCAGGCACAAAAGATCGATCTCGCTGTAGCGGGCGATCGCCGAGGCGGCAGAAAGCACCCAGCTTGATGATCAACACTGGATAGGCTGTGTGCATGTCACGTGCACGCGCCACCCTCGTAACTGCCCTTGTCGGGATTGCCGCGCTCACCGCCTGCTCCTCCAGCAGCGACAAGCCGGCTCCCAGTTCCGGCATGCAGAAGGACGACGAGCCGGTCTCCGCTCCCGCCCTGAAGCCGATCACGAAGGAACTCACCCAGGCCCAGATCACGCAGGCCCTGCTCGGCGACGGCGAGACCCTTCCCAGTTGGTCCCTTCACGGCGACAAGTCGGTGACGGAAGGGCAGTACTGCAACGGCACGAAGGAGGCCGACTCCGCGCCGGCGGGCTGGGTCCGCGGCGGCGATTCCTCGTACGAGTACAACGGCTCCACGATCAACATGGCGTACATACATATCTGCCTGTTCACATCAGCCGACGCCGCCCACCGTCAGTACACGACGTGGAAGGGCACCGAGACAAGCAAGCAGCAGAACCCCAAAAAGCCGGTTGGCGACGAGAACACACTGGTCATCAACCCCGGATCCAGCGACGACTCCGTCTACGGGTACGTCCGCTCGGGCAACGTCAACATCCGGGTACGGATCGAGGGCGGCACCGCAGGCGACCCCTCGGGCACACAGGCCATGCTCGCCGCAACGCTCAAGCGCCTTCAGCAACTGCAGGACGGCAAAGCCGCCACCGTGACCGCCCCTGACGAACAGGACGCGGCCCGGCAGTAGCGGAAGCACCGGACGCCGGGGCGGGGCACCGGACGGAGCCTCCCGGAGGAGCGCTGGACGCAGGCACCTCCGCCCGCAGGGTCGCCGACGACGAGGTCTACGGCGACAACGCACCTACGTGTTGGCCGCCCCGTACGCACGGTTCACGAATCGGCTCAACCGCGCCTTGGAGCGAGTGGGGCTCGCGCCCACACCGAGCACCACTGTTCCGCCGCCAACCAGGTCGGTGATCAACCCTGTCCCACTTCGCGCAGTGCAGCAGGTGCCATCCCGCGGAGAACCCTTCGCTCCAAGGGGCCGCACCCATGAGCACCCGGCCCGCCGACCCGGGGGCGACCGGATACAGTGCGCGAGACGGCAGCACGGTCAGGGAGGGGAAGCGTGACCGACACCAGCAACGCCCGGCCCGCCGAGGGTGAAGCGCGAGCGCCGCGGCGGAGCCGGCTGCACCGCCTGATGCGCTACATCCCTCGGATCGCCCCCGTCCTGCTGTGGGCCGTACCCTGCTGGGTGCTCCTGCACACCGGCCAGCACTGGCCGCTGCCCGTCACGCTGGTCGGCACCGCCCTGTTCGCCCTCGGCCTCGTCGGTATGCCGCTCGCGATGGTACGCGGCCACGGCCGGCGCCAGCAGGACCGGGCGGCGATCATCGGTGACACCCTGCTGGGCACCAGCTGGGTCCTGTTCACCTGGTCCGTTCTGCTCGGCGTCCTCCTGCGGCTCGCCCTGACCGTGGCCGGCGTCGGCGAGAGTCAGGACCGCGCCCGGATCGTCACCTGGGCCGTACTCGGCATAACCGCCGTACTACTCGCCTGGGGGTACGCCGAAGCCCGCCGCGTGCCACGCGTGCGCCGACTCGACGTGCAACTCCCGCGACTGGGTGCCGGGTTGGACGGCCTCCGTGTCGTCCTCATCACCGACACCCACTACGGTCCCCTTGATCGCACTCGCTGGTCGGCGCGGGTCTGCGAGACGGTGAACACCCTGGAAGCCGACCTGGTCTGCCACACCGGCGACATCGCGGACGGCACGGCCGAGCGCCGCCGCGCCCAGGCCGTCCCACTCGGTACCGTGCAGGCCAGCCGGGCCCGTGTGTACGTCACCGGCAACCACGAGTACTACAGCGAGGCCCAGGGCTGGGTCGACCTGATGGGCGAGCTGGGCTGGGAGCCGCTGCGCAACCGCCATCTGCTGCTCGAACGCGGCGGCGACACCCTCGTCGTCGCCGGCGTGGACGACGTCACCGCCGAGTCCTCCGGCCTGGCAGGCCACCGCGCCCACCTCGCCGGAGCCTTGGACGGCGCCGACCCCGACCTACCCGTCCTGCTCCTGGCACACCAGCCCAAGTTCGTCGACCGGGCGGCAGCCGACGGCATCGACCTCCAGCTCTCCGGCCACACCCACGGCGGCCAGATCTGGCCCTTCCACCACCTGGTCCGCATCGACCAGCCCGCCCTCGCCGGCCTCAGCCACCACGGCACCCGCACCCTCCTCTACACCAGCCGCGGCACCGGCTTCTGGGGCCCACCGTTCCGCGTCTTCGCCCCCAGCGAGATCACCCTGCTCGTGCTCCGCTCCCCGCACCTGCCCACCTCGCCGTAGCACTGGGCGGGCCAACACATCCCCTTGGAGCAGTCCACGAGGCGGGGTGCGGCGCCGACAGATGACCAGGCCCGTCTCGCCGCGGACAAGATCCGGACCATTCCCGGGCCGACGGCTCCAACGAGCCATGCGTGACCACGCTTTACGCAGCTCAGCGACGCGTGACGCCTGTACCACCAGCAGACGAAGAACCTCCTGGTGTCGTACTCCCCGAAGAAGCTCGGCTTCTTCTAGAAGCCGAAAAGGGCGCCTGACCAGGGCAGATGCCCGTTAGGCGCCCTTCTCGGCGCACGCCAGCTCCAAGGTCGCCGCCCTGGTCATCACGTCGGTCAGGATCTCGTTCTGAGAGAGCAGGGACCGCAAGCCATCAAGTTGTTCAACGAGGGGGAGTCGACCAAACATCCGTACTCCCTATCACGAACATTCCCTCTCGCAAGGTCCGTTGGCCGCAAGCAGGCATCCCAGCCCGAGAGGCGAGAGAGGTCAGGACTACGCGCTCCGGAACGCGAGATACCGGCTGAAGGCTTCGTGGCTGTCGGGGGTGAAGCGCCACTCCAACAGGGCCGAGCCGAGCTCCGGCTCGGTCAGCCAGCCATGCCAGGCGACCTCATCGGGATCGGGGACCACGGCGTCCGGCACCACGGCTTCGTGCATGCCGAGCCAGTGAGGGCTCAAACCGCTGCGGTTGATGAACGTGAACAGCAGGCGCGGCAGCGCACGAATACCCAGCTCTTCGGCCAGCTCCCGCGCGGCGGCCCGTTCATAGGACTCGCCGACATGTGCGGCGCCACCGACCACGACCTCATAGAGCCCGGGGAAGCGCGACACCTGCTCCGACCGTCGGTGGACGAGGATCCGGCCACGATCATCACGACACACCGTCACGGCGACGCGATGCAGCCAACCCTCCCGGATGGCCTCCCGACGGCTCACCACCCCCACCACACGATCTTGACCGTTGACACGCTCCACCAATTCATCCACGACGCACACCCTGGCAGAGCCCACCGACAACGCCGCTTCCCGGCAACCCGCGGAGGCCGACCCGGCATGAGAACTCGTGTTCGCCAAATGCCCTCCGATCGGCCGTGCCCTGACGGGACCAGATCCAGCGCGCTTTGAGAACTCCTAACAGAATGAGGCTGGGTCAACCTGGTTGTGCCTGAAGATCTGGTTCAGCACCCTGAGTCCTGACAGATGCTGGGCGGGCAGAGCAGAGGATGCATGGTGGAGCTGATCAGCCTCTCGGATGGCGACAACAGCTTCCGAGTGCGTGTGCTGGGGCGTCGGTCGCCGGGCGTGCTGCATCTTCACGACCAGCTCGACGCAGAGGTCCTCGTCACCAGCAGCTTTGTCAGCGGTCGACTGGCCATGTCTCTGTTCCCTTCCGACCTCAAGAACTGGTCCCGTGCTCTGGATCTGCTCGCGGCAGGTCAGGACATCTGCTGGAGGGACGATGGCCACAGCCCTGAGATCAGGATCCAGCCTCACAACGAAGAGCATGGGACTCCCGCTGTCCGTGTAGAGGATCTGGACAGTTCGTGCGTCTCCGTGTTCCTTCCTATGGGTCTCGACCAGGGGTGGATCGGCGAGCAGCGGAGGCTGCTTGAGCGGGTGCTGAAGGAGTGGCCGAGCGAGGTCTTGCAGTCCTCGCCGGGTGTCTACGAGTGGCGGCGCTGAACTGCCGCCAGGCGGCGCCAGCAGATGAGTGCGCATCCGAGGGTGAGGAAGGCTTCGTGGATGTCGTCGCGGATCTCCCAGCGGATCCGCAGGCGGCGGAACCAGTGCAGGTGGGCGAAGGTACGCTCCACGACCCAGCGTTGGGTGCCGAGTCCGGAGCCGTGCTCGGTGCCGCGGCGGGCGATCAGTGGCTTCACGCCGAGGTCCCGGACCAGGCGGCGGTACTTGTCGTGGTCGTAGCCGCGGTCGGCCAGCACCACGTCCGGACGACGCCGGGGCCGGCCACGCTTGCCCCGCACCGGCGGCACCGCTTGAAGCAGTGGGATCAGCTGGGTGACGTCGTTGCGGTTGCCGCCGGTCAGCGTGGCGGCGAGCGGGATGCCGGTGGCGTCGGTGATCACATGGTGCTTGCTGCCGTCCTGCCCCGGTCGACAGGGCTTCGTCCCGTCTTGGGGCCCCCTTTAACGCCCGGATGTGGGAGCCGTCGACCGCCGCCCGGGAGAAGTCCAGGACGTTCGCGCTGTGCAGCTGGGCGAGGAGGGCCTCGTGGAGCCGGGGCCACACCCCGGCCTCGGTCCACTCGGCCAGGCGCCGCCAGCAGGTCATGCCCGACCCGAAGCCGAGTTCCTGCGGCAGGTGTTCCCAGGCGATCCCGGTGTGCAGGACGAACAGGATGCGCTGGAACACCAGCCGGTCCGGATGCCGCTTGCGTCCCGGAGGCCGGGTCCTACGCTCCACCTTCGGCAACAGCGGCTCGATCACCGCCCACAACTCGTCATCGACTTCCCACGGCTTCGGCCGCGCCACCCCGCACCCCCCGGATCAACGGTTCCGGAGAGATCCAGCCACTTCAAAGATCATTTCGTTAGGAGTTCTAAGGGGGGCGGACAGGCCAGCAGCGCATGGTGCGATGTCTGAGGAGGAGAGGAGTCACGTGCTGGCGCCTCCGCCTTGGAGAAGATCCGCGATCCGCCATCACCGCATCGGTTGAGTCGCCGGCAAGGGGAATCGACTCCGCGGATGCCTCCAGAGCCCGCGCGGATCCGGCCGGACGCTGGGCGATCATCACTGCGCTGGGTTCCACAGCCCCTGCTGTTCGCAACCCCCCGAAGGAGTGAGTCGCCCTGATCGAACGAGTTTGAGAAGCGACCGCCCAGAGCTAACACGCCCCGCCCCCGGCATGAGAACTCGTGTTCACCAATTGCCCTCCGATCGGGCCGTGACGGGACCCACGACGTCGCCGTGACAGCGGAGGATGGCTCACTGGTCCGCGAGGAGGCGCAGGAGGTGGATGACCGTGCCAGCCGGCCCTCGCGTCCTGTGTCGGCCGATGTCCCTCGCTCTGTGCCATACAGGGCAGTGATGAGGGTATTCGGCTTCGCCCGCTACCGGGTCGTGGATCGGCTCCCTACATTGGCGGCGGTGCGCCGCCGGAGCCACGTCGCCCGAGGCGTGAGGGGCCGGCCGCCAGCAGCGCTCCGTCACGGCGGCTTCGTCCCTGCTCCCGTGACCTCACGCCGCACCGTACGTCTCAAGGAGGATCCATGCGCGAACTGCAGGCGCTGCTGCGTGAGTACGACCGTGCCCGCCGCTACACCGACGAGCTGTGGCGGGACCTGCCCCCGGACGAGGTGGTCTGGCGCCCGCGTGAGGACTTCAGCGCCATCGGCTGGCACCTGGGGCACCAGGCCCACGTCGCCCACTTCATGATCCGCAATCTCACCGCGGCCGAGCCCAGCCCCGACCCGGCCCTGGACGCCCTGATGGACTCCGCGTTGCCGGAACAGTTCCGTGGCGCCCTCCCCACAGTGCGACGGCTGACCGCCTTCAGGGAGACCGTCGCCGAACGGGTACACGCCCGGATCGGCGACATCGCGGCCGGGAAGGTCAGCGCCCCCACCCAGATGACCGTCGTCGCGACGCATCTGCTGACCGCTCTCATCAACCACGAGTACCAGCACGACCAGTGGATCTGCGAGGTCCGCACCGAGCACCTCGGGTACGCCCTGCCCACCGACCCGAACTCCGACCGTGTCCGCCGTATCGACGGCTATCTCGTCCTGCACCCCTGCGCGTGACGTGCGGAGGGCGACCGGCCCGGCCATGACCGGGTGTGACGTGAGGTGATGTCAGTTCTTCCCCGGTTCGGTACGGCGATCGCGGCGGCCGGACGCGCAGGAGCGCGGTGCTGTCTCCTGGCCCTGCTGTCGCTGCTCGTCGTGATGAGTGCGTGGGCGTGCGGGACACGTGCTCTCTCCGCAGACGCCCCTGCGGCGATGCGAGACGCCCGGCAGTCCTTCCCCACGGACAGCGCCGGCCGTATCCGACCGCATGCGGATCCAGGCCGAGCGGCCGGGCGTTCTCACGCGCTGCGTGCCGCCCGGACCTGACCCGGTCGCGGGCTGCTCACACGGCTGAAACGCCGCGCCGACCGCTGTCCACCACTCGCACTCCGGCGGTGCTCACCGCCGTGGCCCTGCCGGCATGCCGGCAGGGGCCGCGAGCACAACCCCGCTCGGCAAAGCCGTCCCGGCCCGGTTCCTGAACGCGGTGGGGCTGCCCCGCGCTCATGCTCGGCGCCCTTGAAATCCATTCAGCCGACCTACCAAGGAGTGCACGTACGTGAGCGCACCACAGGACATACGCACGAAGCCATGGCAGACACAGGCCCAGGTGCGCGCCGTGCAGAAGCGCACGGTCCGGGTCCTGGCCGCGGCACAGATCGTCGGCGGGGTCGGGGTGGGCGTATCGGTGTCGATCGGCTCGCTGCTGGCGGAAACGGTGGCCCAGAGTGAGACCTACGCGGGGCTGGCTCGCACGGCCACGACGGCGGGCGCCGCCGCGGTCGGTGTGCCACTCGCCCTTGTCGCACAGCGGCGCGGCCGCCGGACCTCCCTGAGCGCCGGGTGGCTCGTGGCCGCCGTCGGCGGGGCCCTGCTCATAGGATCGGCGGTGAGCCGGTCGATACCCCTGTTCACCGTGGGCATGCTGTTGTTCGGCGTCGGCAGCGCGACGAACCAGCAGAGCCGCTACGCGGCGGCCGACCTGGCCGCGCCGCACCGCCGGGCCCAGGCGCTGTCCGTCGTGGTGTGGTCCACGACCCTCGGTTCGGTGATCGGGCCCAACCTCGCCGGTCCTGGCGCCGCCGTGGCGTCGGTCCTTCACCTTCCCCGGCTGGCCGGGGCGTTCGTCCTGGCCACCGTCTGCATGGTCTTGGCATCGGTTCTGCTGTGGGGCTTCATGCGCCCCGATCCGCTCCTCCTGTCCCGCCAGTACCAGGATGCCGAGGAACGACCGCACAGCGGTACGGACATCCCGGCGGCAGGGACGGAGGGCGCGTCGCGGAAGAAGGAACCGCAGACCGGGACGCTGCGCGCGGGCCTGCGACATCTTCGCCGTGCCCCGCGCGCGGCCTTCGCCTTCGTGACCATCGTCGTGGCCCACACGGTCATGGCGGCGGTCATGACGATGACCCCCGTCAGCATGTCCGAGCACGGCACCGGTCTCACCGTCGTCGGCGTCACCATCAGCGGCCACCTCCTGGGCATGTACGCGTTCTCCCCGGTCGTCGGCTGGCTCTCCGACCGGATCGGCCACCTGTCGACCGTGGTGACCGGGCAGGCGGTCTTCCTCGTGTCCGCCGCGCTTTCCGGTATGGGCCACGACTCCGTCGGCATGATGATGACAGGGCTGTTCCTCCTGGGACTGGGCTGGTCGTTCAGCCTGGTGGCAGGCTCGGCCATGCTCAGCGACGCCACCCCGGCGGCACTGCGGCCCGGCGTGCAGGGCACCACGGACACCGCGATGAACGTCGTCGCCGCCGTGGGCGCCGGCCTGGCCGGGCCCCTCATGAGCTGGATCGGCTTCGGCGGGTTGAACGCCGTCGCCGGGGCCCTGGTCCTGCCCGTGCTCGCTTTCTGGGCCCTCCTCGTCCGCGCACGCTGAGGGCACGTGTACGCCGGCCACATCTCGATTCCCGCAAGCGGCAGAAACCGGGCGGACATTCCCGTGCCCGAGGTGGCGCCGGGCGCCAACGCGTGAAAGAGCGGCCGCACCGTACAGACCCGCATCGAGGAAACGGACCTCGAGCACTGCCCGGACTGCGGCTCGCTGCCCACGTCAGCCGAAGGTGGCGCCGGAGTCGTACGTCGCCGAGGACAGGACGGCGTGCGCCGCGCGCTCCCCGGAGAGCAGGGCGCCTTCTATGTGTCCGGCGTGGTCGGTGGCCGTCTCGGTCGAGGCCCAGTGCAGTCGGCCCTCGAGTGCAGGCCGCTGGTAGAGGGGGTGGCCGAAGAGGGAGTAGTCGGCGAGAGCGTGCACGGAACTCGGAGCCGTCCAGGACTCGCGGCTCCAGTCCCGCACGTGCAGGGCGTCGGGTGACGCGGCGGCGGGCCCGAAGCACGCACCGAGTTGGGCTGCCACCGCGGCTTCGAAACCCGGCCGGACCACACGGGCGTGGGCGAAACCGAACAGTGCCGCGGGACGGCCGTCGGCGCCGGACATGTCGTGGATCTCCTGAAGCGGTCCTGACCGGCTGAAGGCCGCGCCGGCGAGCCCTTGCTCCCGCCAGAAGGCGGAGGAGTAGTGGGCGACGACCTTGGCGACGGCACCCATCCACACCGCGGTGGAGCGGGCCAGGCGGACGAGGCGGTCGGGAAGCGCGTCACCGAAGTCGATGCGTTCCAGCGCCAGCGCGGGTGGGACGGCCAGGACGACCTGAGCGGCACGGAACGTCCGCTCCGGGGTGTGCACGTGCACCCCGTCCTCACCCGCGGGGCGGATCGCGGTGACGGGTGTGTCCAGCAGTACGGCGTCCGCGGGCAGGCTTGCCGCAAGTACCGAAGCCAGGTGCTGTGCCCCGCCGGCGAAACGGTAGGCCGGAACGTCGATCATGTTGCCCGGGTGACGGCGGGCTCCCGCCCCGTCCTGGAGGACGGCGTCTCCGGCCAGATACTGGGAGAAGACGCCGGCTCCGGTCCCGGCGGCCAGCGCGGCGACGCGCTTCTCCCCCGGCCAGAACCAGGTGGCCCCCAGATCCAGGACACCGCCGTCGACGGGCGTACTCAGCAGACGGCCGCCGACCCGCGTCCGCGCCTCCAGGCACAGGACACCGCGTCCGGCCCGGTGCAGCGCGGTCGCGGCAGCCAGCCCGGCCGCGCCGGCGCCGATCACCAGGACGTCATGACTGCCGCTGCGCGACATGGGCGGCTTCCCTTCGGGTTGGTGGGCGCCGGCGCCACGGGGCGCTGACGCCAGGCGGGGCTGCACGGCGGGGGCCAGGGGCAAGGCGGCGCGTCGGAATCGATCCGGTACGGTCCCTACACCTGGGCGGGGTCCAGCACGACACGGAACCGGGGCGCTGCGGACCGCAGGCGGGAGACGGCCTCGCCGGCCTCCCGCAGCGGCATCCGCTCGATCATGGGACGGACTCCGTTGGTGACGGCGAAGGCCATGGCCTCCTCCGTGTCCCGTGCGCTCCCGGTCAGGTGCCCGGTCACACTCAGCCCCTGACTCACCAGTCGGCCCACCGGAAGACACAGAGAGCCGTCGTCCACGCCCACCAGGGTGAGCCGGCCGTGCGCCCGCAGCCCGGTGGCCAGTTCGTCCAGCGCCTCCGTAGAGGAAGCGGTGCACACGACGTGGTCCGCGCCGCCCAGATCCGCGAGGGCCGCTCCGGGAGCCCTGCGCGTGCTGTCGATGTAGTGCCGGGCTCCCAGACCGCGCGCGAGCTCTTCGCGGTCGGCACCGCGGGCGATGGCGACCGTCTCGTAGCCCAGCCGCGCCGCGAACTGCACGGCGAGATGTCCCAGCCCGCCCAGCCCGAAGACGGCCACCCGGCCGCCGGTCCGCGTACCGGCCTTGCGTACGGCGTTGAAACAGGTCACGCCCGCGCAGCCGAAGACCGCCGCGTCGAAGGGATCCAGGCCGTCGGGGATCCGAGCCAACGCGTCGGCCGGCACGGTGATGCTCTGCGCCCAGCCGCCGGGATAGGACAGTCCCGGCACCTTTCGCTCGGGGCAGTGCACGACGTCGCCGTCGCGGCAGAAGGCGCAGTGCCCGCAGCTGCCGCCGAACCAGCCGACGGCCACCCGCTCGCCTACCGTCCAGCCCCGCACCCGGTCACCGACCTCGGCGATGATCCCGGCGACCTCGTGTCCGGGCGTCACCGGGGCACCCGGGGTGCGCCTTCGTGGCCCTGGCCGTGCCGATGTCGGCGTGGCACACGCCACTGGCCAGGACGGACACCCTGACCTGAGGTCCCTCCGGCGGGACGGTGGCGGCGACGGACGGAACCAACGGTCCGTCCGGCTCGGTCACGACCATGGTGACAGCGGAGTCCGGCACGGTGCACTTCCTACGTGAACGGCGGCGAGTGTTATAAGGGTGGGTGATGAGGAGGTCACCTGGCGGCTCACGGTAGACACCGGTGAGCCGAGGAGGTAGGTGACATCAACGAATGGGGCGATAAGCCATGGCTATGACCGAACGACTGAACGCCGAGGGGCTCCGCTACGCGCAGGCGGTCGCCGAGACGCGCTCGTTCAGCGCCGCGGCGCGGGCTTACGGCGTCACTCAGCCGGCCCTGTCCAACGGGATCGCGAAACTGGAGAAGCGGCTCGGGGAGAGGCTCTTCGACCGGTCGCCGCGCGGTGTGACCCAGACCGCGTTCGGCACCCGCATCCTCCCCCTCATCGAGCGTGCCGTGGCCGCACTCGACGCCGTCGCCGCGGAGGCCAGACGGCTGACCGAACCGGGCGATCAGAAGATCCGCACGGGTGTCTCGCCGCTCATCGGCCCGCATCTGGTGGCCCGCGCGTTCAGCGCTGTCCGTGAGCTGCCCACACCTCGCGACCTGGTGCTGCGCGAGGCGAACATGCAGGACCTGCGTGACGGCCTGCGGGCCGGGCAACTCGACATCATCCTCATCCCGGCCGTCACGGCGATGCCGCGCTTCGAGCACCGGGTCATCGATGTCGAACCCATCGTCGTCGTCGGCCCCACCGCCGAGGACGACGCCTGCCTGGAGCTCGCCGAAGCCGGGGACGAACAGTTCATCCTCGTGCCGGACGCGTGCGGACTGACGACGTTCACCACCCAGCTCTTCCACGCACACGAAGTGCCGCTGCGTACCTATCCCGGGGAAGCAGCCAGCTACCGCGTACTGGAGGAATGGGCCGGTCTCGGGCTCGGCTCGGCGATGATCCCCCAGTCCAGGCTCACCTCCCCGGACGTCCCTCATCGCCCTCTGCTGAACGAGGGCCGAGAAGTGCAGATCTCCTTCGAGGCCGTGTGGAACCCGGACTCCGCGCTGCGCACGGACCTCACCCTCCTTGCGCAGGCACTCGGCGCGTCCCGTCAGCCATACGCATCACTTATGCCGTGATTCAGTGGCCGCCCCTACCGGATCTTATGGAACGTGCCTAACTTCGGGGTTGTGCTGCGAAAGTTCCGCAGCACAACCGACGAGCGAGAAGGGCAGCCATAGCCATGGCTTATCTTGAGATCACGCTGCAGGTGGACCAGGCCAACCGTCCCGCGGCGGCCGCCGTCTACGAGAAGTACCAGCAGCCGTTCCTGGACACCGTCGCCGGCGCCACCAGCAAGGAACTCCTGCTCCGGGACGAGGACGTCCAGGTGCTCCACGGCTTCCGGTCCGTGGCGGACGCCACCGCCTACCTGGGCAGCGAGTTGTTCACCCAGGACGTCGTGGGTGAACTCGCACCGCTGTTGCAGACGGAACCCGACGTGCGCGTGTACGACACCGTCTGACGTCCCGGACACCGGCGAACTGATTCCCAGCGAAGGAACGCAGCATGAGTGATGTACGTGTAACCCCGTGGCAGGACGGCGTTTTCCCTTCCCCCCCGCCTGAACTGCTCGCGGGCATGCGAGGTCGTCGACCCAACGGCGAGTTGATCGGAATCGACCGGGTACTGCTGAGAAGCTTCCCGCTCGCAACAGGTTGGAACGGGCTACTGGGCCGAGTCCGCGCCGACTTCGGCCTGAAGCTGGAGTACCGCGAACTGATCATGCTGCGAGTGGCCGTGCTGAACGAGGCAGGCTTCGAATGGGGCGTGCATCACCCGGCATACCTGCAGGCCGGTGGCACAGAGGAGAAGTGCGAAGCTCTGCAGGAGCCCAGCGGAGACAGCGGAGTCTTCACCGAAGAAGAGCGCGCCCTCATCACGCTCACCGACCAGTCCACGAAGCACGTCGAAGTAGACGCCGAAGTCATCGAAGAACTCAAGCGTCTCTTCGGTGAGACCGAAACGGTGGAGGCGGTCGCCACGGTCGCCGCCTACAACATGGTCTCTCGCTTCCTGGTGGCACTGGCCGTCTGAAGCTCCAGACGGCTGACCCTGCAGCCAGGCGACGACACGCGGCCGGCCGGTCGGATCGCGCGCGGTCACGGCCGCGTGGGCGCGGAAGACACGGGGTGGGTGCGGGGCCGGATGTCTGCGGCGCACGCGGGCTGGGGCCGCACGTCCGTGGCCGAACGCTCCGGCATCCGCCTCAGGCACGGCTCGCTGGAAACACCGAGGGCACGTCAGTTGCGGAGCCAGGCGAGGGCAGCCACCGTCATGGCGCTGACGCCGGTGTCCAGGGTCGGTTGGACGACGGGGGCGAAGGCGGGGCTGTGGTTGACCGGGACGTCCTGGGCGATGGTGCCCTTCTTGGCCGCCTCGGCGTACAGCTCGGCGTCGATGCCGCCGATGCCCCAATAGGTGAACGGCGCGCCGAACGCCTTGGGGATCTCGCTCATGTCCTCGCTGGCGGTCTGCAGGTCGATGGTGTGCGCGTCGTCGCCGAAGTGGGCGGCGAACGCCTCGGCGACGCGCCGGGTCGCTTCCTTGTCGTTGATGGTGGGCGGAAAGGCGGCCGTTCGCTCGATCTCGGGCGCCTTCGGCGACCTGGACGCCTCGCTCTCGGTCCCGACGATGCGCTCGATTGCCTTGAGCACCTGGCGGCGCGTGGCGTCGTCGTAGGTGCGGACGTTGAGCTCGATGACGGCGCTGTCGGGGATGACGTTGGGGCCGGTGCCGGCGTGGATGCTGCCCACGGTGACGACGGCGGGGGTGGTGGCGGCGAGTTCCCGGGAGACGATGGTCTGCAGGCGCACGACGATCATGGCGGCCAGCACCACGGGGTCGACCGCGGCCTGGGGCATGGAGCCGTGCGCTCCTCGGCCGTGGACGGTGATGCGCAGGCTGTCCGCGGCCGACAGGAAGGATCCCGGGCGGGTGCCGACGTAGCCGGCCGGATAGGGCAGGACGTGCTGGGCGAGTACCACGTCGGGCCGGGGTGCCCTTGCCGTGAGACCGTCGTCGATCATGGCGCGGGCGCCGTCGCCGTTCTCCTCCGAGGGCTGGAAGAGCGCCACGAAGGTACCGCGCCAGGCGTTCTTGGCCTGAGTCATCAGCCGTGCGCAGCCGAGCAGAGCGGTCACGTGCACGTCGTGCCCGCAGGCGTGCATGACCGGCTGCTCGGTGCCGTCCGGACCGGTCAGGGTCACGGTGGAGGCGTAGGGCAGACCGGTCTGCTCGCGTACCGGGAGGGCGTCCATGTCCGCGCGGGCCATGACGGTAGGTCCGTCGCCGTTGGCCGCAACGCCGATCACGCCCGTGCCGCCGACGCCCTCGGTGACCTCGTATCCGAGATCCCGCAGAGCGTCGGACGCCTTCTTCGCCGTGCGGTGCTCCCGCAGTCCGAGTTCGGGATGCCTGTGCAGATCCCGGTAGAGGTCCTCGAGATCGGGGCGGATACCGGCGAGGCCGGACAGCACTGCACGGTTTCGGTCGGTCACGACGTCTCCTTGCGCGGGTGGGACTGGTCCTCTTTCCCGTTTCGGGCATGGGTGCCGGTGCCGTACCGCAGTGCCGCGGCCGTCCTCGAACGGGGCTGCCAGTCCAGGCTGTTGGGCAGGTTCCAGCCGAACCGCACGGCGGTGAGCCGCAGGGCCAGGGCCAGGGTGATGCCCAGGCCGGCGCCGATCGCCGGCACGCCGAGGTACACACAGAGCACCGTGACTCCGGCGACCGCGACGGCGACGGTGGCGTACAGACCGTTGCCCCCGAAGACAGCCGGCACCCTGCCGAGGACGACATCGCGCAGGGCTCCGCCGCCGACGGCGGTCACGGTGCCCAGGAGCACGGCCGGAAGCCATCCCAGCCCCACGGCGAGCGTCTTGTTGACCCCGGTGACCGCCCAGAATCCGAGGACGGCGGCGTCGAGGGCGGTGAAGAGCCGGGTCCAGGACGCCTCGCTGAGCTTGATGAGAAAGACCACCACGGAACCGGCGATGGCGGTCGGCAGGTAGGCGTAGTCGGTCAGCGCGACCGGTGTGCCGTGCTGCAGCAGCACGTCCCTGATCATGCCTCCGCCCAGACCGGAGATGATGCCCACCACCAGGAACCCGAACAGGTCCAGGCCGGCCGTGCGGGCCACGGCGCCCCCCAGCAGCGCGCACGAGAAGACACCGGCGAGGTCGAAATAGCGCGTCACAACCGCGATTCCGGCGGGGATCAGGGAGGCCGACATCACACACACGGTGGACACGATGACGAGCCTAGTGACTCGGCGCCTCCACGGCACCCGCAGACGGCCACGGACAGTGACGTTCCGCGACGACACGCGGCCGGCAGGTCGGATCGCGCGCGGCCACGGCCGCGTGCGCGCGGAAGACACGGGGTGGGTGCAGGGCCGGATGTCTGCGGCGCACGCGGGCCGGGGCGGGGCGGGGCAGGCCGCCGGGGTACGGCGGTCCCCCGGGTCGCGCCGGCCTCGTCAGGAGCCGCTGCGCCGGTCGCCGTCTCCGGTGCGCGCAGAGTCCGGTCGCGTCACGTCCGGCGCCGTGACCGCCGTGAACGGCAACACCAGCCGGGAGGGGTGCGCGGCGTCGCGGTAGATCTTGTGGGTGACGGGGCGGCCCACCGGCAGGTGGAAGGCGTCCGGCGGCAGCAGCGCGTTGTGCGCGTCGGCCAGGGGCTCGTCGTTCGACAGCTCCACGACCAGCTTGTGGCCCGTCAGGAACGTCGCCGCGAACGGGTAGACGCGCAGCACGTACTCCTCGATCTTCCCCGGCTCGACCGGCACCGCGCGGGTGTGCGGGTGGTAGGGGTCGCCCTCGGTGGTGCGCCCCTGGTCGAGCTCGCGGTGCGAGGCCTTGAGGTAGGCGGTCGTGACGAGCTGTCGCTTGCCGCCCGGGGCCTCGTCCCACATGCGCAGGATGAAGTTGGTGTCGGGCTGGTCGATCTCCGCGAAGAGGTGCGCCGCGCCCTGGCCGATCATCTCGGTGGGCTCGGTGAACGGCTCCGTGCTCCAGCTGAGCATCTCCACCTTGTCGGTGACCGTGAGCGGCGCCTGGTAGAAGCCGTCGGGGACGGCGTGCTCGGCGCCCATGGGCTCGGGCTCGAAGGAGAGCTTGTGCCGCGGGCGGAGGTAGAGCGGCTTGTGCTCCACGTCCTTCGGCGGCCACTGGGCCCCCGTGACGTACTGGCGTGAGCCCTCGACGTGCACGGTGACGGCGGGCTCGTCCATGATCCCGTTGTCGATGCCCTTGATCCAGTAGTCGTACCAGCGGAACATCTTGTCGTGCTCTTCGACGAAGGGGCGCGACTGCATGGGCGGGTACGGGCCGATGTCCAGCTTCTTGGGGCCCTTGAGGCGGTTGAAGACCTCGATGGTGCCGTCCATCGTCCAGCCGCGGCCCTGGTCGATCTGGAGCCAGACCGGGATGTCGATGTTCGGCGCCAGGGTGACGGGATTGCGCTCCTCGTACCACTCGCCGTCGACCTCGTTCATCACGATGTCGAACCAGGCCTCGTGGTTCTTCGGATAGTTCAGCACGTGGACCAGGTTGGGCCAGGCGGCCACGTCCGGGTCCTGCAGGCGCTCGGCGACCCGCTTCCTGATCTCTTCGGGCGAGCAGGTCTCGAGCATGCGGGACTTGACGCCGTCGGTGAAGGCCCAGCCGGAGTCGCCACCGCGCCCCTCACGGGCGGCGCGCGGCATGAACCACATGACGCCGCCGTGGTAGGTGGTCTCGTAGAAGTCGTAGTGACCGCCGCTGACGAAGATCGCCTTGAGGCTCGGCGGCCGCTCGGCTGCCGCCAGCACCTGCATCGAGCCGAAGTAGGAGATGCCGATCATGCCGACGTTGCCGTCGCACCACGGTTGCGCGGCGACCCACTCGATGAAGTCGTACGCGTCCTGGCCGAGCGAGACGCCACCGGCGTTGTAGTTGCCGATGTGCTCGCCCTCGGAGGCGCCGGAGCCGCGCAGGTCGCCGATGACGTGGACGTAGCCCTCCTGGACGACGCGCGCGATGTCGCCGGCCTCGATGCAGCCGTCCCACATGGGGCTCGGCCGACGCTGCGGCGGGGTCGTCAGGGCCAGGGCCTGGAGCTCCTTGCCGTACGGGCTCAGGGCCACCAGCGCGGGCCGCGGTGTGTCGTCCACACCGCTGTACGCGTCGGCCACCAGCGTGACACCGTCGCGCATCGGCACCTGGAGATCCTTGCGGACGGCGATCGTCCGCTCGCCCGCGCGGATCGTGTGAAGGTCAGTCATGGGTGTGAAGCTCCTGTGTTACGCGTTCTGTTCGAGGTGCGTGCGGTAGCCGGCCATGGAGGTGAAGAACGGCGACGGCTCGAGCGCGGGGTCCCCGGTGTAGCCGAGCTCCCCGGCGGCACGGGCGAACGGCGAGTACGGCGAATCCGTCTCCCGCAGCCCCGCCTCCAGGCATCCGCAGGCGGCCGCGGCGACACGGGCCTCGATGTCCAGGCTCTGGGTGATGGCCTCCTGGGCCTGCGCCTCGTCGAGCTCGACGCCGTACGGTGTGCCGTCGACGCGGCGGTAGGGGTGCCCCAGGTAGAGGTGCCGCGGGCGGATCTCGTCCCGCAGGTACTCCAGGCCGGCGCGGTAGGCGACCGGGTCCGTGTAGCCGGGGAAGCCGTTGGCCGCCCCGTGGACCTGGACGGCGTCCCCGGTGAACACCGAGCGCTGTCCGTCGACGACGTAGGCGACCGATCCGGGCGTGTGGCCCGGCAGGGAGTGCACCGACACGGTGACATCACCGCCGAGGGAGAGGGTCTCGCCGCCCGTGACGAGCAGGGAGGGCTCCATCTCGCCGGAGACGACGGCCTCCGTGGCGGCCGTCACCTTCGCCTCGCCTTCGGGGTCCTCCAGGTACCGGCCCCGTCCCGCGAGGTACTCCTCGACGTGGGCCCGGCGCGAGCGGAGCATCGGTGCGTCGGCCTCGTGGATGACCACCTGTGCGCGCCGGCCGGTGAGTTCCCACAGAGCGTGCGCTCCGCCGACGTGGTCGATGTGACCGTGGGTCAGCAGGATCCAGCGCACGTCCTCGATGCGGCGTCCGATCGCCTCGAGCGCGGGAGCCATCCCTTCGGCGGGCGACGAGGCGATGCCGGTGTCGACGATCGCCGGCTCGGGTGCGTCGATGAAGAAGCTGTAGAGACCGAACCGGCCCCAGGGCGAGACCAGGGGGTGGACGGTGACTGGGTGCGTCATGCTTTCCTCTTCCGCTCGTGCACGGGCCGGCCGGTCAGCTGCGGCCGAGGAAGTCGCGTGTCCGGGTGAAGACCGCGTGGTACTCCGGGATCCAGGAGAAGTGCTGGACGAACCCGTGGCCCGCTCCCTCGTACCGGCTCACCGTCGCTTCCACACCGGCTTCGCGCAGCCGTTCGCCGTACAGTTCGCCCTCGTCGCGCATCGGGTCGTGCTCGGCGGTGACGACGAGCGCGGGCGGCAGGCCGGTGAGGTCGGTCCGCCTGATCGGCGACACCAGCGGGTCCGCGGGGTCGGCGCCGCTGTCGAGGTAGAAGGCGTTGAAGGGCTTCAGACCCGCCGTCTCCAGGCCGTAGCCCACGGCGTTCTCCCGCAGCGACGGGTAGCGGTCGACGTCGAAGTCCAGGTCGAGCGAGGGGTAGTAGAGGATCTGGTGGGTGATCCGGTGGAATCCGTCGTCGTGCGCCCTGGCGGCGACCGCGGCGGCGAAGGTGCCACCGGAGCTGTCACCGGCGACGGCGAGGGTCTCGCCGTCCCAGGCCAGGCCCGTAGCCTCCTCGGCGACCCAGCGCACGACCGCGTAGCAGTCGTCGAGACCGGCCGGGAAGGCCGCCTCGGGTGCCAGGCGGTAGCCGACGGAGACGACCTTGAGTCCGGTCTCCTTGGCCAGCGAGCGGGCGACGTGGTCGTGGGTCTCCAGGCTGCCGAGGAAGAACGCGCCGCCGTGGAAGTAGACCAGCACGCCGTAGCTGTCGGACTCGACAGGGCTGTAGATCCGCACCGGTACCTCGCCGACGGACGTCTTCGCCGTCACGTCGTCGACCGCGTGGAGCGGCAGGCGCTCCGCCAGGGGGGCGACGTGCGCCTCGTCCGCGGCGCGCATGGCGACCGGGTCGAGCGGGCCCTCGGGCGGGGCGGGCAGGCTCGCGATGAATTCGGCGATCTCGGGATGCAGCGTCATGGTGTCACTCCTGCCCGGCAGCCGCGGGCTTCTGGCCGGGGAAGACGTCGTTGATCTCGTCCTCGCTCCACCCCTGGCGCGAAATGCGCTGCAGTTCGTCGGTCACCGGCTTGCGGGTGGCCTGGTACACGGCCAGTCCCTCCTTCGGCGACGCGGCCTGGCGCAGGGCGTCGGCGAGCGCGCCGGCGTCCTCGATGGCCGAGTTCGCGCCCTGGCCCTGGTGGTGCAGCATCGAGTGGGCCGCGTCGCCCACGAGGACGACGGAGTCCGAGTGCCAGGTGTCGACCGGGTCGATGTCGTAGACGGCGCGGATGTTGACGGTGTCCATGTCGAGCTCGCGGGTGATGTTCACGAGGCGCTCGTCGAAGCCGGACACGGTCGCCAGGAGGTCGTCCTTGGTGACCTCCGGGTTCCAGGTGCCGTCCGGGCACAGGGCGGTGATGTCGAACGACACCTGGCCGCGGTGGCGCAGCGGCAGCAGGTAGACCTTCGTGCCCCGGCCGATGTACATCCGCAGGTTGTCGTCGACGACCATTCCGTGGGCGGCGTCGACGGGGATGACCGCGCGGTAGGCGTGCTCGCCCGAAAACACCGGGCCCTTCCCGCTGAACAGCTGCTTGCGCACCACCGACTTGATGCCGTCGGCGCCGACGACCAGGTCGGCTTCGACGGTCTTGCCGCCCGCGAAGGTGAGGACGGAGCTGTCCCCCTTGTCCTCGATGCTCTCGAGCTTGTGACCGAGGTGCACCATGCCTTCGGGGAGGACGCCCAGAAGCGCGTCGATGAAGTCGCCGCGGTGGATCAGGTGGGTATGGGTCTGCTCGCCGTCGGCCGGCCACGCCTCTTTCATGATCGGGTCACCGGTGGCCGTGAGAATCTCGAAGTACTCGCTCGGCGAGGTCACCTTCGTGATCGCGTCGAAGATCCCCCACTGGCGGAACCGGTTCATGGTGACGGGACGCAGACCGATACCGGCGCCCACCTCCCGGATCCGGTTGGCCTGCTCGTAGACGTCGACCTCGGCGCCGAGCAGGCTCAGGGCCTTGGCCGCCGCCGCGCCGCCGTATCCCGCTCCGACAATGGCGATCTTCAGGTTCTTCAGGTCAGCGGACTGCATGGTGGTTCTCTCTCTACTTCTGCAGGGTGAGGAAGTCGGCGGGGTTGTCGACGAAGATCGTCTTGATGGCGGCCTCGTCGAGACCGGCGGCGCGGAGGTCCGGGATGAGGTCCTCGAAGAGGTAGTTGACGGTGTGGCCCTTGACGCCCGGCCAGCCCAGCGGGCTGCAGTTGGCGTCGGCGGAGGCGAGGACCTGCGTCAGCCGCCGGCCCCCGTCGATGAACCGCAGGAAGTGGTCCAGCCGCTCCTTGCGGGGCCGGGCCCAGAACGGCGGGTCGGGCAGCTCGGTCTCGTAGCCAAAGGTGTCGAAGCCGATACGGCCGCCCTGCTCCGCGATCCAGACGTCGCGTGTCTTGTCGGCGTTCACGCCGTCGTCGACGTGCCCGAACAGGACGCGGTCCAGGGGAAGGCCCTCTTCGTCGAAGATCGCGATCGCGTTCTCGGCGTCGATCGCGAGGTGGGTCAGGATCGGCACGCCCGTGGTGAGCGAGGCGCGGGCCGCGGCGCGGTAGATGCGCTTGTCCAGGTCCGTCATCCGGCCGCCGCGGCTCACTCCGACCTTGATGACACCGGCGAGGCTGCCGGTGCCGCCGACGCCGACGGTGATCTCGTGGACGAACTGCCGCATCAGGTAGTCCACGTCGGCGTTCGCGAAGTGCGGCAGGGCGGTGTCGCCACCGACGAAGCCGGTGCAGGCGACGATGTGGACGCCTGTCTTCGCGGACAGCGACTTGTAGTAGTCGACGTCACGGCCGTTGCAGATCCCGGTCGCGTCGACGAAGGTGCCGCCGCCGTACTCGTGGAACGCGCGCAGCTTGGGGACGGTCTCCTCGTACCGCTGCTCGGGGGTCTTCCACCACTTGGAGTCCAGTTCGGAGCCGGGCATGCCGTACCCGATGTGCTCGTGGACCGCGACGAGTCCCAGCGCCTCGGCCGGGACCGGCCCGAGGACCGTGTTCACTCTCGACACAACACTCACCTTTGAGTAAGAGACTTGATGGTCGTTCGCGTCGGCGCGCTCAGCGCACCGACAGCAGGTCGCGCGGGTTCTCCACGAGAATCCGCCGCGCGTCCTCGTCGCTGAGACCCTGTGTCTTCAGGAGCGGGACGAAGGTGGCCAGGACGTGGCTGTACGGCAGGTCGTTGCCGGAGTGGCCCTTCGCCACGCCGGTCGCGCTGCTCGACAGCAGGATCCGGTCGGCGAAGCCGGCCTTCACCAGGTCGGCGACCAGAGCGGCACGCTCGGCGTCGGTGACGTGTTCCCCGTCCTCCACGCCGACGTGGTCGAGGGCGACGCAGGCGCCGCGCCGGGCGACCTCGAGGGGTGCTCCGGCGGCGACGGCGTCCTTGCGGTCGAGTCCGCCGACGACGACACGGTCGGCCGCCAGCTTCTCGTCCAGGACGACGTCCAGGTCGTGCAGGGCGTCGCTCCCGTAGCGGATGGAGACCGCGACGCCGGTGCGCAGAGCGGTCCGGGCCGCACCCCGGAACAGGCTCTCGTCGGTCGCGGTCATGCCCTCGCGGGTCGCGGCGGTGGCCACCAGGCCCGCCGCGCCGCGGCGCTCCACCCGCGGGACCACCATGCCCTCGGTGACCTCCTTGGTGAAGAGGTCGGCGAACTTCTCGGCCGGCCACGGCGTCGGTGGGTTGGTCTGCGGCGTGAGGAAGTATCCGCCGAGCAACTCCTCGGGGCCCTGACCCGTCGACGCGACGATGTGCACGCCGGTCGCGCGGGAGAGGGTCTCGTACAGCCGGACGTCCCGGCCGTGGAACATCCCCGTGCTGTCGACGATCGTGCCGCCGCCGTGGGCGCGGAAGTCCTTCAGCTTCGCGGCGAGGGTCTCGAAGATCTCGGCGCGGTCGATGGTGATGTCGAAGGCGTGCTCGGCGCCGGGCACCACCGACAACAGCGCCTCATGGACCGAGACGACACCCAGCTCGGCGGCCGGCACCGGGCCCAGGACGGTGTTCACGGTGTTGCTTTCGACGCTCATGCCTTGCCTCACATGTCCGGTGTGGGGTGCCCACGCACCCTGTGGCTGCGGTCACGGTAGCCATTCGCTTTACACTTCGTCAATAAAACGAGCAGTACGGAAAAATAATTCCCGAAGGGTTGCGCGAACGTAACCGACTGAACGTGACCGACCCCCCGGGCAGAAATGTCGCGTGCATGACACATGCACACGGTGCATATGACGGCATGTAAAGCATTCACTTGTTCGATATGGGGCCAGACACTTCACTGTGGGGCATGAGCACCCCTCCGACCTCCGACATCGACCTCTTCGCCGACGAAGTCGTCCTCGATCCCTACCCCGTCTACGCCGAACTTCGGGAACGAGGCCCGGTCGTCCACCTCCCGGAGAACGACGTCTACGCGCTGACGCGGTACGACGTCGTCCGGGGCGCCCTCGCCGACTGGGAGTCGTTCTCCTCGACCTCGATCGCCTTCAATCCGACGGCCAACGAGGCGCTCACCGGCACCTCGCTCGCGTCCGACCCGCCCGTGCACACCCAGCTGCGCGCCACGCTCACGGAGAACCTCTCCCCGCGTGCGCTGCGCGGTCTCAGGGCCGGGATCGAGACGAAGGCGGACGCCCTCGTCGCCGAGCTCGTCGAGAAGGGCTCCTTCGAGGCCATCGACGCGCTCGCCCGCGCCTTCCCGCTGGAGGTCGTCGCGGACCTGATCGGCTTCACCGGTCACGTGCGCGACAACATGCTCCGCTGGGGACAGGCCGCCATGCAGGTCCTCGGCCCCATGAACCAGCGCACGGCCGAGAACTTCCCCGTCGCCGGCGAGCTCTACGCCTGGTGCTCCCAGGTCAGGGCCGACGACCTCGCCGAAGGGTCCGTGGGCCGCGGCATCTTCGAGGCCGAGGACCGCGGCGCCATCCCCGCGGAGACAGCGGGCCACATCATCCACCAGTACCTCGGGGCCGGCGTCGACACCACCATCGCGGCGATCGGAAACATCGTCGCCCTCTTCGCCCGGCATCCCGACCAGCTCGCCCTGGTCCGCGAGAACCCGTCGCTGGTCCCCGCGGCGTTCAACGAGGTGCTGCGCTTCTGGGCTCCCGTCCACGCCTGGGGCCGACGCGTCACGAAGGACGTCACGGTCGAAGGGGCGGTCGTCCCGGCGGGTGCACAGGTAGCGATCCTGTTCGGCGCCGGCAACCGCGACCCCCGGCACTACGAGAACCCGGACGCCTTCCTCGTCGAGCGCAATCCGGTCGACCACCTGTCGTTCGGCTACGGCCCGCACGGCTGCGCCGGCCAGGGGCTCGCCCGCCTGGAGGCCCACGCCGTGATCGAGGCGCTCTCCCGGCGTGTCGAGCGCCTCGTCGCCGGACCCGAGGTCCGCGTCGCCGGCAACACCACCCGGAGCATCGAGGCACTCCCCGTCCTGGAGGTGATCCCCGCATGAAGATCGTCCTTGACCGCCCCCGCTGTGAGGGCCACGGCCTGTGCGAGGAGGCCGCGCCGCGGCTCATGCACCTCGACGACGAGGGCGAACTGGTCCTGGACCGCGAGGAGGTCGGTGAGGCCGACGCCGCCCTGGCGAACGCCGCCGTCCGTGTGTGTCCGGTCGCGGCGCTGAGGGTCGTATGAGCGCCGGCACCCTGAAGCGCGCCGTCGTCGTCGGCAACGGGATCGCCGGGCTCACCGCGGCCGACACCCTCCGCGAGGCCGGCTTCGACGGCGAGCTGACCATCGTCGGCGACGAACGGCACCCGGCATACAGCCGCCCGGCCCTGTCCAAGGCGCTCCTGCTCGACGGTGACGACATGTCGTCGCACGAGCTGCCGCCGGCCGGCCACGGCGCGAGCGAACTGCTCGGCGTGCGGGCGACCGGCCTCGACCTCGACCGCCGGCTCGTCTCGCTCGACGACGGTACGGCCCTGCCGTACGACCGCGTCGTTCTGGCCACCGGCTCCCGGGCACGACGTCTCTCCGATCTGCCCGGGGAAGTCACCCTGCGCGGGCTCGACGACGCGCTGTCCCTGCGCGGACGGCTGGCGGCCGGGCCGTCGGTCGTCGTGGTGGGCGGCGGCCCGCTCGGCATGGAGATCGCGTCCGGCTGTCTGGCCGCCGGCTGCAAGGTCACGCTCGTCTCCCAGGGCGCGCCGCTGATTCTCCAGCTCGGCCCGTATCTCGCCGACGTGTTCGTCAAGGCCGCGCTGGGCCGGGGGGTCACCATCGTGGAGACCGCGGCGGCCCGGCTCGAGGGAAACGGCCGAAGCGCCCGGGTCGTCCTCGACGAGGGCGGAGTTCTCGAGGCCGACGTGACCCTGACCGCCGTCGGCGACATTCCCAACACGGAGTGGCTCGCCGACTCGGGACTCACCGCCAAGGGCGCCCTCCCGGTCGACGAGCGCGGTCTCGTCCGCCCCGATGTGGCGGCTGTCGGCGATCTCGCGGCCATCCCCACCCCGCAGGGCCTGCGCCGCATCCCTCTGTGGAGCAGCGCGATCGAGCAGGCGAAGGTCGCGGCGCGGGCACTCGTCCGCGGCGACGAGGCTCCACCGTTGCAGTTCCAGCCGTACTTCTGGACGGAGCAGTTCGGTCTGAGTCTGAAGGCGGTGGGCAACCTGCCGGTGGAGGGGGAGCCGGAGTACGTCGACGGAGGGCCCGGCGGCGGTCCGGCGCTGATGCGCTGGTCGCACGAGGACGGCACCGGTGAAGCCGTGGCGCTCAACTACCGGATCCCGATCCCCCGACTGCGCCGGATGACCCGGACGGCAACGTAGGGTTCGCCGCATGAGCACAGAGGAACGGGGCGCCACGGGTTCGGGCCTGGACCGGCTGGCATCGGTCAACCTGAACCTGCTGGTGCCCCTCCTCGCGCTCCTCGAGGAGCGTTCGGTGACCAGGGCCGCGGAGCGGGTCGGTCTGTCCCAGCCGGCCATGAGCCACGCCCTGACGAGAATGCGGCGCATGCTGGGGGACGACCTCGTCGTCCGCCAAGGGAGCGGGGTCACGCTGACCCCGCGCGCACTGGAGTTGGTGGGGCCGCTGCGCAGTGCCCTGCAGCAGACGGCACGCATCGTGAACTTCCCCCTCTTCGACCCCGCGATGGACCGGCGGGTCATCACGGTCGCCATGACGAACAGCACGGCGTTCGTCGTGGGGCCCCGGCTGACCCGGCTCGTCACCGAGCACGCTCCGCACGCCACGCTGCGACTGCGGACGATCACGGTGCCGACCGAGGCGACCTTCACCGATCAGGGCGTCGACGTCGTGCTGATCTCCGAAGGGCACTTCTCGCCGTATCCGCGCGAGCGTCTGTACAACGACCGCTGTGTGGTGGTGGCCTCCCCGGACACCCCACCGGACGTCGGCGCGCTCGAGCTTCTGACGACACAGCCGCACATCGTCGTCGACACCGACCGGCGGGTCTTTCCCTACTCCGTGCTGGAGGACAGGGGCATCCCCTACCGGGTGGGCCAGCTGAGCTCCGACTTCCTGCTGGTGCCCTTCCTGGTCGCCCGCGCCGGCGGCGTCGCTCTCCTGCGCTACCAGGTCGCCGCCGCCATGCGCACGCTCGCGGACCTGCGGATCGAGGAGTTCCCCTTCCCGCTTCCCGGACTCGGGATCGACATGGTCTGGAATCCCCGGCTGGCCGATCAGCACTTCGTCGAATGGCTCCGGGCGCTGCTCTTCGACGTCGCGGCGGGGCTCTGACCCCGGTCAGCTCAGCGACTTCAGGACTCACCGGGACGATCGACGCGCAACGGCCCCGTCTGCCGCCACACCGGGGCACGGCAGACGGGGTCGTGTGCCCGGCCGGGCACCTCTTCCGCCCGACCCACCGTCAGCCGTCGACAGCAGGGGAGCCGGCGTCGCGGCGCAGGCCCACGGCGGCGAGAAGAGTACCCACGAGACACAGAACTGCGGTGACGAGAACGGCGGCGTGCACACCGTTCATGAACGCGTTGCCACTGCCCTCGACGACGGCGGCCCTCAGCTGCGCGGGCATGCCGTCCTCGACCGGCGCCACGCCCATCGCCACGGCGTCCTTCGCCTCCTCGAAGCCATCGGCCGCGGAGGCCGGCAACCCGGCGCCGGTCAGCTCGCCGACGAGCGTGGAGCCCACGCGGCTGCTGATCAGCGAGACCAGCACGGACGTGCCGAGGGCGCCGCCGATCTGCAGTGCGGTGGACTGCAGGCCGCTCGCGACACCGCCGTCCTTGACGGGCGCGTTGCCGACGATCGCGTCCGAGGACGCCGCCATCACCATGCCCACGCCCAGACCGAGCAGCACGAACGGCGGCCACATGACCGCGTACGAGGAGTGCGCGTCCCACGTCAGCATCCACAGGGACGCCACCGCCTCCAGCAACATGCCCAGCGGCATGGACAGACGCGCGCCGAACCGCTCGGTCAGCACCGCACCCAGCGGTGCCGCGACCACGGAGGCCAGACTCAGTGGCAGGGTGCGCACCCCCACCTCGACCGGAGTCAGGCCCCGGACGTTCTGCAGGTACAGCATCAGGAAGAAGATGACGCCGAGCAGCACGAAGAAGTTGATCGCGGTGACGACGGTGCCGATGGTCAGCGCCGGGCTGCGGAACAGCCGCATGGGCAGCAGCGGGTGCCGGACACGGGTCTCGTACCAGCCGAAGAGCACCAGCAGAACCAGGCCGGCGGCGAGGGAACCCAGGGTTCCTCCCGAGGTCCAGCCCCAGCTCTCGCCCTTGATCACACCGAAGACCACGGCCACCAGGCCGAGCGCCAGCAGGGTCACGCCGGGGATGTCGAAGCGGTGGCGGCCGGTGGAGTCCTTGCTCTGCGGCAGTACGAACGCGCTGAAGACCAGGGTCGCGATACCGATGGGCGCGTTGATGTAGAACACGGACTCCCAGTTGACGTGCTCGACCAGCAGGCCGCCGACGACCGGTCCGAGCGCGGTCGAGCAGGAGGCCACCATCGCCCACAGGCCCACCGCCATGCCGAACTTCTCCGGCGGGAAAACCGCACGCAGCAGGCCGAGCGTGTTGGGGATCAGCAGCGCGGCGCAGAGTCCCTGCAGCGCGCGGAAGACGATCACCCCTTCGACGGAGCCGATCAGGCCGATCAGGACGGAGGTCACGACGAAGCCCGCGACCCCGGTCGTGTAGTACGTACGCCGCCCGAACCGGTCACCCAGCTTGCCGCCCAGGATCAGGGCTGCGGCCATGGCGATGAGGTAGGAGTTGGTGACCCACTGCAGGTCCGCGGTGGACGCGTGCAGGGCCCGGCCGATCTCCGGGTTCGCGATCGAGACCACGGACCCGTCGAGGTTGACCATGAAGAGTCCGATCGCGACAGCGATCAGCGTCAGCCACGGACTGGAACGCGGGCCCCGCTCGGTGACCGGTGGGGACGGAGTGGGCAGGGTTGAGTGGTCCACGGTGGTGGAGGGCATGCGGGTGCCTTGTCTGTGGTGAGAACGTCGACAGGTCGACGAGATCGATCAAGGTGTGCGGCACGGGCGAAGATGCGGCGGCGTGCGGCCACCGACGGGGGACGCGCGGTGAGGCGACGGCGCGGTCGACGTGCGGGCTGCGCACAGGACCGGGCGCGCGCCGGAGAACCGGTGCCGGAAGGTCAGTCGGCGGAGTAGAAGCGCCGGGTCAACGCCAGCAGCGCGCCGCAGGCCGAACCGAGGGCGTCCTGCTCTCCGTCGGTGAGGTTCTCCAGCAGACGCGCCATGTGGGCTTCCTTCAGCCCCCGCGCCTCCGCGAGTCGCTCCGTGGCCAGCGCCGTGGGGTGCAGATGAGCGACCCGCTTGTCGACGGCATCCCGCCTGCGCTCCAACAGCCCCAGCTCGGTGAGCTGCGCGACGAGAGCGCTGACGTTGTTCGGCTTCATCAGCAGGGCATCCGCCGCGTCACGGACCGTGATGCCCGCGCGCTCCTCGGCGAGCCGCAGCAGAGCGAGCTGCCCCTCCGGCAGCGTCGGGTGAGGGAAGTCCCGGACCACCCGCCGCTCGAGCGCCCTGTTCAGCGTAGGCAGCACCGCCACGAGGACCGAGGCCACGTGGTCGTTCTGCCGGTCGGCGGCGCTGGAATCGAGCACGCACCGACTATAGGTACGCCAACATACCTATGTCAACATAGGTAAATGCCGGACAGCCAGGCGCAGCAGCCCGCCCTTGCGGCCGCTGTGCCCGCCGGCCCAGGCCGCGGGCACCCACAGCGGTGAGGGAGGCAGCCGCTGCTGATGTCACCGGCGTCCACGGGTGTTCGATCCACTACGGTTACTTTCCGTATCACACAACTAACTCAGCGCACACCCCCTCGCGTGTGTGCAGCCGCCCCGCATTCGCCGGGTTACCCCGAGGGAACAGGGAAGGGAGCAGAGCCGTGTCGATCTCTCGTCGCGATGCCCTCAAGCTGGGTGGCGCTTCCCTGCTGGCCGGGGGCGGTGCCGGTGTGGTCACCGCCTGCGGCTCCAAAGCGCCGTCCAGCGAGTCCGCTGCCGCGGGCACGGCGGATTACACGGTGCGGATCGCGACCGGGCGGGTCGAGCTCGCGCCGGACACGGTCGTGTCCACCACGACGTACAACGGGCAGTTCCCCGGCCCGCTGCTGCGGTTCACCGAGGGCCGCCCGGTCGTGGTCGACGTCCACAACGACACGGGCACGCCCGAGCTGCTCCACTGGCATGGCCAGCGGATTCCCGCCGAAGTGGACGGAGCTTCGGAGGAGGGCACCCCCTTCATCCCCGCGCATGGGATGCGGCGCCTGTCGTTCACGCCCGGGCCGGCCGGTTTCCGCTTCTACCACACCCATGTGGCCGCACATGGTGACCTGACCCGGAGCACGTACACCGGTCAGGTGGGCCCGGTCTACATCGAGCCGAAAGCCGATCCCGGCGCCTACGACCAGGAGGTGTTCCTGACGCTGAAGGAGTTCGAGCCCTCCCTCAGCCACGGCGGGGACATGGCCCAGGACTTCCTGGCCGGCTCCGAGGTGCCGGACCTGAAGCAGCGGGGCGAGAAGGCGATGGCCGAGTCGCTGGCCCGGGGCATGCCGCACGGCAACGAGGTCGGCTACCGCGTCTTCAGCATCAACGGGCGCAAACTGGGCCACGGCCGGCCGATCAAGGTCAGGTCCGGGCAGCGCGTGCTGTTCCACGTCCTCAACGCGAGCGCCACCGAGATCCGCAGCCTGGCCCTGCCCGGTCATACCTTCAAGGTGGTCGCCCTGGACGGCAACCCGGTGCCCCGCCAGGCCAACGTGCCGGTGCTGTGGATCGGCACCGCCGAACGCGTCTCGGCCCTGGTGGAGATGAACCATCCCGGTGTGTGGGTACTGGGAGACCTGGCCGACGACGACCGGAAGAACGGCATGGGCGCCGTGGTCGAGTACGCCGGCCGCACCGGTTCCCCGCAATGGACCGCACCGCCCTCATCCACATGGGACTACCGCACCTTCGCCCATTCCGGCGCCACCGCCCAGCGGCCCGACCACACTTTCGACTTTCTGGTGGAGAAGCGCAACGCCGCCGACAACGGATTCAACATCTGGACCCTCAACGGCGTGCCGTTCAACATGAACACCAACAAGCCGGTGATGGATGTCGAGCACGGCAAGCGGTACCGGATGCGGTTCCGCAACGCCACCGACGACATCCACCCCCTCCACCTGCACCGCCACACCTTCGAGGTCACCCACATCGCCGGCACCCCGACCCACGGTCTGCTCAAGGACGTCGTCATGCTCGGCGGCTACCAGACCGTCGACTTCGACTTCACCGCCGACCAACCGGGCTTGTCCCTCTTCCACTGCCACCAGCAACTCCACATGGACTACGGATTCATGACCCTGCTGCGCTGCACCTGAATCCCCTTCGAGGGGCTGCCAGAGCCGTGAGAGGCACATCGTGGTGGGCGCCGGGCGGCGGTCGAGCGCAACGGCCGCCGCGCCTCCTACCAACTCGACCTGGAGCCGGTGCGACGCATCGGTGAAGACCTTCTTGCCGCGCTGTTCCGTTGACCCGCTCGAGGTGGCCGGGCCACAGGGGTCAGGCAGCCACGTTGTCAGGCCCGCCGGTGGCGAGTTCGGCGGTGTCCTTGACCACCTCGCCCGCCTTCACCACGAGTTCGACGGTGTCCGGGTCGGCGAGTACCGAGATGTCGGCGAGTGGGTCGGGCGCGACCACCACGAGATCGGCGATCTTGCCGACCTCGAGGGTGCCGAGCTCGTCGTCCACGCCCAGCAACCGGGCGGAGTGGCGGGTGCCGGCGACGATGGCGTCGCCCGGGGTCATCCCGAGCTCCACCATGTGCGCGAGTTCCAGCAGGTTGCGGCCGTGCGGGCACACTCCGGCATCGGTGCCGAGCGCGACGTTGACCCCCGCCCGCAGCGCCTTCGACACGTGCTCGCGTGCGATCTCCGACCAGCGCACCTTCTTCTCGTACAGATACGGGGGGACGAGCTTGGGGTCCGGGACACGGAGCGCGGAGCTCAAGGTCGGCACGAGGAACGTCCCCTTCTCCAGCATGAGTTCGATGCACTCGTCGCTGATCGCGTAGCCGTGCTCGACGCTGTCGACTCCACCGCGGACGGCGGCGAGGATGCCGGCGGCCCCCTGCGCGTGGGCGGCGATCCGGCGCCGGCCGGAGTGACGGTCGAGCTCGGCGCGGATGAGCGCCACCTGATCCTCTGTCACACCGAGGTCGTCCGGCTGGTCGGTCGGGCTGGAGACACCGCCGGTGGTGCACACCTTGATGACGTCGGCGCCCGAACGCACCAGCTCGCGCACCGCTGTCAGTACCTGCTCGTCCGTGTCGGCGACGTAAGCCATCCTGCCGCCGAGCTGGGCGCGGGGGGACTGGCCGTTGGGCAGGACCGAGTCGACGTGCCCCCCGGTCGGCGAGATGACTCCCACGGCCAGCTTCACCCGCGGGCCGGTGAGCAGGCCGTCCTCGAGGGCCCGTTTGAATCCGTGGTCGAGGCCGCCGAGGTCGCGGATCGTGGTGACACCGGCAGCCAGTGTGTCGCGCAGCCGCCGCGCCGTCTTCAGTGTCGTGTACGAGCCCGCGTCGGCGAACTGCGCGACCAGGCCCTCCTCGAGGGAAAGTGCCGCGTGCACATGGCAGTCGAAGAAACCTGGCAGGACGGTGCGGCCACCGACGTCGACGGTCCGCAGTGATCGCTGCTCGTCCGGTACGTGCTCCCGCCGCGTTCCGACATGGACCAGGCGGCCGTCGACCGCGACCACCTCGGCATCGGTGAGGGGCGCTGCGCCGGTGCCGTCGATGACGCGGGCGTTGACGAGACGGATACTGCCAGGTTCGTTCACGGAGGGACTCCTCGGCGATGTGCGCGTCTGCGCGTGTGTTCTCGGGTGGTACGTCCGGTTGTGATGCGGAGCAGGTCGCAGTCCAGGCGACCGGGGTGCCCGGTCGGACCGCCGAGTTGCGCGATGGGGGCACCATCAGCTCGATGAAGATCGGAACCACACACCGGTCCGGTGCTCCTGCCCCGCCTGGGTTGGCAGCCACCAGCGTGTGCAGCCCGAGGAGGATTCCTGCAAAGATACGGGAATCCGTCATTCTCTTCGGAGAATGGCTCGCTGGTATCCGAGTGGAGCCGATCAGATGCAGGATTCCGTCACCGAGCTTGATCTGGCGCTCGTCAACGCGCTGCAGGTACGGCCCCGAGCCCCCTGGGTGGAACTGGGCAAGGTCCTCGATGTGGACCCGGTCACCGTCGCCCGCCGCTGGGAGCGGTTGAGCGATGCGGGCATGGCCTGGGTGACCTGCTCCGCGGGACCGGCCGCCGTTCACGGTGCACGGATCGCCTATGTCGAGGTGGACTGCCTCAGCAGGGCTGTTGGTGAGGTCACGCGAGAACTGGCGCACGAGCCGAGCGTCCTCAGCGTTCACCATCTGACCGGTGCCCGCTCTCTCCTGCTGGCCGTCGCATACCAGGCACCAGTCGCCCTGTCGCAGTTCGTGACGGATCGGCTCGGGGGCATGGACGGAATCACCGCCACTCGCACCCACCTGGTCACAGAGATCTACGGCGAGGCCAGCCTGTGGCGGCTGCAATCGCTCGAGCCGGCCCAGCAACGGGCCCTGCTGACCACTGGACCGCCGACGGGGCAGTCCGGCGTCGCCGCAACCGAGCTGAGTGCCAATGAGCGCCGACTCATCCAGATCCTCGCCGCGGACGGCCGGCAGACCTTTGCCACGCTGGCCGGGCGGACCGGTCTCAGCGAGGCCACGGTGCGCCGCCGTGTCAACCGCCTGCTGGCAGGACAGCGGGCCGTACTGCGCTGCGAGGTCGCCCAGGCCGCCTCAGGGTGGCCCTACACCGCCGTGTTGTGGGCCGACACCCCGGCACGGCGATTGGAGGAGAACGGCCGCTCGCTGGCCGCGATACCCGAGATCCGGGCCTGCGCCGCGCTGTCCGGGCCCACCAACCTGCTGCTCTTCGCCTGGCTGCGAGACATCGGTGACCTCTATCGGCTCGAACGGCTGGTCAACCAGCGGTGCCCGGACGTCACCGTGGCCGACCGAACTCTTTGCCTGCGCACGTTCAAGCTGCTGGGACGACTGCTGGACGAGAAGGGCCACAGCATCGGCCACATCCCGATCGACCCGGTCTCCTGGCATTCCTCGGACACCCCGGACACGGCCCCGATGGTGAGCCGCTCAACGCAGGGCGGCTGAAGGTTTCCTGCACAAGCCCCGCCCGGTTGACGCAATGCTGCAAATCCCCTCCGGTTGACGGGCGGACCCTAGCATCGGCCCTCACCGCCACGCGGTCGGCCTGTGCCGTAGGGCAGCAGGACGTCCGGCGGTCCGCCCCTTTTCCCGGCTCGCTCCGGAGGTCCCTCATGCCCGTAGCAGCGCCCCGCCGTGCGCCTGCCACCTCGCCCGGACGTGCTCTGAGCGGGACGGCCGCCAACCTGCGTGCCGGGCGCACGGGCGGGTGTTCCGCCGGGTGGTCGCGGCAGGGGCGCTCACCCCCTCACACCTGTACCTGCAAGCCCAGCGAGCCCCTCACCAAAGGCCTGCGCGGCCGCCTCGCCGAGGGCGGCGGCACAGCCTGGCCCTGCCCACCTGGCCCACCGGCACCCGCAGGCAAGCGGACGGGGCGCCCCGCCCGGTGCAGAGCTCAATCTCACCGCGCCTTGGAATCCTTCCGGCATTCCCGCACTGGCCCTGCCGACGACGAGCTTCGACGCCGAGGACATGCCACCGTCCCTCCGGCGCGTCGTCGCCCCACCCCACGTCGAGGACATCCTGCTCGCCACCGGCGATGCCCACCAGCAGGCCATCAACTGGCCATCGACAGGCACCTGCGCCGCCCGTCCTGGGCCGCGCGGCGCTGCCCACGCCGTTGCCGGACCCCGACGTCGACCGAGCACCGCGCGAGCCGGACTCGGCGGTCATATCGGCGCCGGCGGCCCTCGGTGTCGAGGCCACCCGCACTGACCTGACCACCGTCAGCACCACAGCGGCCTCCCGCGCAGCGGCCGGATCGGCCCTGGAGACCCCAGACCCCGACGGCGAACCCGTCACCATCTTCACCTGCTGACACGGCAGCACCCGCACCGCACCGTCTCACCCCGCCCGCCGCCCGAGCGCGGCCCGCACGCCCCTGGAGTCCCCCGTGTCAAACCCCCCGGTCGTTCCCGCCACCACAAGAGCCGGCGCTGTCAAAGTCACCACCGTTGTCGGCTTCCTCATCGTGATGGAGTTGGTCAGCGGCATCGTCCAGGGCATGATCCCGGTACTGCTGCCCAAGGTGGGCGTCGAACTGCACGTCAGCGCGGGTGACCTCAACTGGGTCAGCTCCCTGCAACTGCTCTCCGCCGCCCTCTCGGTACCGCTCTTCGGACGCCTGGGCGACCTCTACGGCCACCGCAGGCTGCTGCGCGTCGCCGTCCTCTCCCTGGCCGCGGGCTCCGTCCTGGTCGCCTGGTCGCCCCAGTACTCGGTCCTGCTGCTCGGCCGCATCCTCCAGGGCCCGCTGGCCGCACTGCTCCCACTGGAGATCGGCATCGTCCGCGACAAGCTGGACGGCGACGGCGCCAAGCGCGCCATCGGCATGCTGGTCGGCGCCCTCACCTTCGGAGCCAGTGTGGGCCTGATCGCGTCCGGCCTGCTGGCCGAGGTCATCACCGGCGTCCACGGCATCCTGTGGGTACCCGCCCTGGCCACCCTCGCGTGCGCGGTCGTCGTCTTCACTCTGGTTCCGGAGTCCACCACCCGGGCCCAGGCCAGAATCGACTGGGCCGGCGCCGGCCTGCTCAGTGCGGGTCTCGGCGCACTGCTGCTGGCCATCGCCCAAGGTCCCGGGTGGGGTTGGGGCTCCGGTGGCGTCATCGCCCTGTTCGGGGTGGCCGCCCTGACCCTGGCGGCCTGGGGCCTGGTCGAGCTGCGAGCCGAGCACCCGATCGTGGACCTGCGCCTGAGTGTCCGTCGCAACCTGCTCCCCGTCTACCTGGCCAGCTTCGTGCTCGGCGCCGCGCTGTTCGGCTCCCAGACCGCCAGCACCATGTTCATGGCCATGCCCAGGGAAAAGGTCGGCTTCGGCTTCGGCCTGAACACCCTCGGTGTCGGCTGGACAAGCCTGCCGTCCGGCATCTGCGCCTTCCTTGCCGCCACCGTGGTCGCCAGGCTCGGCCGCGGCGTTGGTCAGCGTGCCACCCTCGCCCTGGGCGGCACACTGCTCGCCGTCGGCTACCTGGCGCTGGCGTTCGCCCACGACGAGCCCTGGCAGTTCGTGGCCTCCCGAGTGCTGACGGGCTTCGGCACCGGACTGGCTCTCGGAGCCCTGCCCGCCCTGGTCCTCGACGCCACCCCGGCCGACAGCACCGGCATTGCCACCAGCATCTACAACACGACCAAGACCCTCGGTGGATCCGTTGCCGGCGCTGTCTTCGCGGCGGTACTCAATGCCCTGACCTTCGCTCACACCGCGATCCCCACCGAGCACGCCTACATCGTCGTCTGGGCCTGCTGCGCGGGCATCAGCCTGCTGATCGTCCTCGCCGCTGCGGTCCTCCCCCGGCACCGTGCCCACGATGACCCGGCAGACCGGCCCGCCGTCCCGGCCCTGGCCGACTGACCCTCCGTACCGCCCACCGGCCCGTCGAAGAACCCAGCGACGGCGGCCGGGTGCGCGGGGTCAGCCTCGGCGTGCCGTGCTCGTTCCAGAACGCCACCGCGGCGTCGACGTCCGGCATGTCCGGCGGCGTGATGGTGCGCGAAAGGACGAGGTGACCGCCGGGGGCAGCGCGTCGGGCCCGTCCGCGCAAGGCACTGACGGCGCGCGCCGGGACGGAAGGGGAGTTCCGTCCCGGCGCGCCGTCCGTGCCGGTGGTCTCGCGCAGGCCGTCAGCAGCCGATGGGCGAGGAGCCCACGGCCACGTCGTCGAACCAGAGTGTGTCGTCGCCCGTCCCATAGCTCTCCCAGCCCAGGCGCAGGGCGGTGGGCCGGGGCGGCGTGGTGCGGGCCAGCCACTGCTCGTCGATGTCCTGCGTGGGGACGCCGTCCGCGTGCAGGCCCGGGATCTGTTCGTCGCCGAGCCAGGTGTCGAGCTTGGGCGCCGTCGTGTCGATCGCGAAGCGCAGGCAGTGCCAGCTTCCGGTCGGCAGCGGCCTGCTCTGCGCCACGCCCGCCGGGCTCTGCGCGGGCAGGGTGGCGTCGTCGGTCTCCCGGTTCCACTGGAGGGCGCCGTTCTGGCCGCCGACGCGCAGCGCGCGGCCGCCCTGGGAGCTGTCGGGCAGGGAGACGAAGGTGACATGGGCCGCGGGGAGGGCGGTGGTGTGCCGCACCCACATGCGCACATACATCACCGGCCCCACCGACGACAGATCCGCGGTGGAGGCGACGAAGGCGTGGTTGCAGTAGCCGGCGCTGCCGTCGATCCGCAGCGACCTGCTGCCACTGTGGGCGACCGAGGTGTCGACTGTGGCGGTTCCGGTGCCCTGGCAGTCGGGCGCGGCGGACTGCCAGGCGCCGGAGGGAGTGGTGCCGGTCTGGTCCTCGAAGTCCGAGCAGACGACGGCGCTGCCGCAGTCGGCGGAGGGCGGCGGGGTGGTCGGGGGCGGAGTCGTGGGCGGCTCAGTCGTGGGCGGCGGGGTGGTGCCGGTTCCGCCGCAGGCCACACCGTTGAGGGCGAAGTCGGTCGGGTCGGGGTTGGTCGAGCTCCAGGTGCCCTGGACGCCGAACTCGGCGGATCCGTCGGTGGCCAGCGAGCCGTTCCAGTCCGCGTTGACGGCGACGACGGAGGCGCCGGTCTGGGTGACGGACGCGTTCCACGCCGATGTCACCCGCTGGCCGTCGGCGTGGGTCCAGGTCAGACGCCAGCCGTCGGCCGCCGGGCCGAGGTTGGTGACCTTGACCTGGGCCGTGTAGCCGCCGGCCCACTGGTCCACGGTGTAGTCGACCCGGCAGCCGGCCTCCGCGGCACTGGTGGGTGTCGCGACGAATCCGGACACCAGCAGGGCGACGGACCCGACCGCCGCGAGGGCCGCCGCCCAGGACCGGCGCGGTAATCGCAAGTGGGGGGTGCGCACGTATGCCTCCGGGGGAAGGATGCGGAATGCGGGATGTGGGAGCGCTCCCATACATCAGAGCGACCAGGGCCGCACCCTGTCAATGCACGGGACGGCCAAGGTGACCGCGGCGCACCGTCACCCTGTGAAGCTGATCACCACCGGGCCGGTTTTGATTGAACCTTGAACTTTCAAGACGTAGGGTCGTGCCGCACGCCGATCCCCCGGGATCCACCACCCGTTGTGAGGAAGTTCCCCCATGTCGCTCGCTCTTGACCCCGCCGCTCAGGACCTTCTCTTCCGCGAGGCCCGCACCGCGAACGCCTTCACCGCCGAACCGGTGTCCGAGGAGCAGGTCCAGGCGATCTACGACCTGGTCAAGTACGGACCGACGTCCATGAACCAGTCGCCGCTGCGCATCACCCTGGTCCGCTCCGCCGAGGCACGCGAGCGTCTCGTCCAGCACATGGCGGAGGGCAACCGGGCGAAGACCGCCGCCGCTCCCCTGGTCGCGATCCTCTCCGCGGACAACGAGTTCCACGAGGAACTGCCCCACCTCTTCCCGCACTTCCCCCAGGCCAAGGACGCCGTCTTCGGTGACCGGGGGGTGCGGGAGAGCCAGGCCGCCCTCAACGCCGCCCTCCAGGCCGCGTACTTCATCATCGGCGTCAGGGCCGCGGGCCTGGCCGCCGGTCCGATGACCGGCCTGGACTTCGAGGGCATCCGCAAGGAGTTCCTGGACGACGACCACACCCCGCTGATGGTCGTCAACATCGGCAAGCCGGGCGAGGACGCCTGGTACCCGCGCTCCCCCCGCCTGAAGTTCGACCAGGTCGTCACCACGGTCTGAGTCGGCTCGGCGACGGGGATCCGGACCGGGTTCCGCCCCTGCGGGATCGCCTGGGAACACCTGCCAGGAACTCGACTTCGGGGCGGGCACGCCCTGTTGGCCCCGGGGCCGGCCGACAGGGTGATGCACCGAGTCCGGGAGTCCCGGCCGAGACAGCTCTTCGGCCGCCGCTACGATCCCGCTCCATGAAGAACGAGGAGCGGGAGGCACCGGTCTCGGCCCGTGTCGAGTTGGCCTATCTGCCGACCCGGGCCGACATCGCCGAGGCGCTGCACGCACGGTCCGGTTCCGCCGCCCACTGGTGGCGTCTTCCGCTGATCGCCGGGCTGATCACGGCGGCCGTCCTCGTGGTTCTCCTGATGCTTGCGGCACCCGGGCACGTGACGGTGCTGGTGGCCGCAGCTCTGTGCCCCGTACTGGGGATGCTCCTGGGCGGGTGGGTGAACCAGCTGTACCGAGTGCGACAGATGACCAGGTACGCACGCTCCCAGGGCGAGTACACCATGCGGGCGGACGACAACGGCGTACACGCGGCCACAGCGGTCATGGGGACCACCGTCCCCTGGGCGTCCTTCCGCCACTACACCGAGACGGCGAACCTCTTCATACTGGTCATCGACGACACGGTGGGGGGAATGACCCTGCTGCCGAAGCGCGGACTGCGCGACGGAACGGGCGTCGACGGGATACGGGCGGTCGTCGCGCGGCATCTCGCACCGCGTCCGTCCAGCGACTGATCGGGCGGCGACACCCCGCGCTCGAGGCCACGCGTCACGGGAGCTACGTCACCGGCCAGGGAGCCGGCACCCTCTCGCTCATCACCAGCACCGCCCGCGTGTCGAAGCCCCGCACCGGCCGGCCCGCGACGAGCGTCGGCTCATGATGCCGCACGACGGTCCGGGCCTGCCGCTCATCGCACTGCCCGCGGTGGGCCGGCTCCTCACCCGACGCCTTCGAGCACCCGTGACACCGACCTGGTCCTGACGGCCCGCCCCGGCAGACCGTGGGCCACGGGTCCGATTCACGGGAGCGCTCCCGTGAAGCTCGTTATTCATGAGACCCAGGGATTACATGAGCCTGTCAAGCATGGATATGCTGCCCTGACCCATGGGAGCGCTCCCATGAGTCATGCACATGCCCCCCTGTCACTCTCCCAGCTGAGAGCACGGAGGACGACTGTGACACCCCCCAACCACACCCCCCGACCCGGGGAACCTCCCAGAGGCTCTTCCGTCCGGCGGGCCTCACTCGGGCGCCGGATCGCCGCCCTGGGCCTGGCGGCCGGTGTGGCGGCGGCCGGAGCGGCGCTGGTCACCCAGGTGCAGGCGGCCGCGGCACCGGGCAGCATGCCTGCCGGTACCCAGTTCTACACGGACCCCGAGTCCCAGGTGGTCAAGTGGGTCGCCGCGAACCCCGGTGACTCCCGGCAGCCCGTGATCTCCGCCAAGATCGCGAGCCAGCCGCAGGCCGTCTGGTTCTCCACGTACAGCCCCTCCACCGTCACCGCCGACGTCAGCAAGGTCACCTCGGCCGCGGCCTCCGCCGGTCAGGTGCCGGTACTGGTGGCGTACACGATCCCCAACCGCGACTGCGGCGGCGCCTCCGCGGGCGGCGCCCCGGACCTCGCCTCCTACGACAGCTGGGCCGGCAGCTTCGCCGCCGGGCTCGGCAGCAGGCCGTCGATCGTCATCCTCGAGCCGGACTCCATCGCACTCACCACCTGTCTCAACTCCCAGGAGCTGAACGACCGCTACGCCTCGCTCTCGCGGGCCGGTTCCGCCATCCACGCCGCCGCGCCCCAGGCGAAGGTCTACATGGACGGCGGTCACTCCACCTGGAACAGCGCCTTCGAGCAGGCGAACCGACTGCGCAGCGCGGGCGTGCTGACCAGCGCCGACGGCTTCTACACCAATGTCTCCAACTTCAACACCACCGCCGGTGAGGTGAGTTACGACAAGGCGATCCTCTCCGCGCTGGGCAACCCGGCCAACCTGCACGCCGTGGTGGACACCAGCCGCAACGGCAACGGCCCGGCGGGCGGCGGGGCCTGGTGCGACCCATCCGGGCGCTCCCTGGGCGCCTACCCCACCACCGACACCGGGGACCCGGCGATCGACGCCTTCCTCTGGGTGAAGCCGCCGGGTGAGGCGGACGGCTGCGCGGGCAAGGCGGGCACCTTCCTGCCCGACATCGCCTACGACCTGGCCCTCAACGCCCCCAACCCGCCGGCCACGCAGCCGCCCACCAGCCCGCCGCCGACCACGCCGCCTCCCACCAGCCCGCCGCCCACCACCGACCCGCCGGCCGGTGCCTGCGCCGTCGACTACGCGATCAGCAGCTCCTGGGCGGGCGGCTTCAACGCCGATGTGACCGTGCGGAACTCCGGCGGCGCCGCCATCAACGGGTGGTCGCTGAAGTGGACCTTCCCGAACGACCAGAAGGTCGTCAACGCCTGGAACGCCACGGCGACCCAGTCGGGCAACGCGGTGACCGTCACCAACCTCGACTACAACGGCTCCCTGCCGGCCGGGGGCTCGACCTCCTTCGGCTTCCAGGGCAGCGCCGGCTCCACCAACTCCGCCCCCACCGGCTTCACGCTCAACGGCACCGCCTGCACCGTGTCCTGACGGTGCGCCGCGTCCTCGGCCGGCCCAGGGCTCCCTCGGGCCGGCCGACCCGCAGTCCACGGCGCCCGGTCGGGGGCGCGGAGGAGCGCGGACGTGTCCTTAGCCCGCCCAGCCTCACGAAAACCGGGTGCGGACGCTCGTTCGGGCTTGCGACCATGCCGGAATGGTCCACCGACTCGACCCTCTGGTCATCCGGCACACCCACCGCATCCCCTTCCCCAAGGGCCCCGCCGGGAAAGGCGGTGTCGCGGCGCGGCAGTTCGACGCCGCGTTGATGTCCGTGGGCTTCAAGCTCTCGGCGGAGCTCCTCGAGCGTCTGTCGGAGCTGTCCGAGGGCACGGTCGTCGACACCGCCGTACGGACGCTGGGCACCGTCCGTGAGATGGTCGGCGACCACGTCCGGCACAACGTGTACTTCGTCGACTTCCCGGCCAACGTGCCGGACACCTTCGACTTCTGGACGCGGTGCATCGCCGAGGCGCTCGCCGACGACGGGGCACGCGCGAGCACGCTGGAGCAGCTGAGCATCGGTGTGGTGAACCTGCTCACCCTCCCGTCGTACGGCGACTACCGGCACACGTACACCGAGATGCTCGCCCACCACGACGAGCTGATCGCCGCGGCGGGCGACCGCATGACGGTCCTGCACCTGGGCGGCTCCCTGGACGACGAACTCACCGCCCTGTACCTGGCGCTCGCGGGCAGCAGCACGCCTCTGGGCGAGGACGGCCTGCGGGACCTGCGGGACCTCGCCGGCCACTGCGCGGACGGACCGCAGCCCGCGGAGATCCCGGTGCGGGAGAACCGGGCCGTCGTCAACCAGGCCCGGCTGATGGCCGGTGCGGGCCTGCTGCTGGACACGGTCACCGATGTGCTCCGGCTGGCCTGCGCGCTCTCGGGCGGTGACGTGACCCTTCAGGAGCCGACGCGGCTGCGCACGCTGCCCCGTGCGGTGCGCCGGGCGCTGCTCGCCGGGCTTGACGAGGTCGTCGCCGCGGCGCCGGCCAAGCTCGCCGACGTGCCCGCGCACCGCGAGATGTGGAAGCGGCTCGGCGAGCGGCTGCACCCGCACGAGTACCCGCGGTGGCCGCACGCGGCCGACGTGTTCGCCGTCGCTCGCGGCGAGAAGGCGGCGCACTCCCTGGACGGCCGGGTGGAGGAGCTGCTCGCCACGAACGACATCACCGGCGCGGTCGAACTCCTGAAGGCCGCGCCCGGCAAGCTGTTCCGCTCCCTGGACCGGTTGCTGCGCACCGCCCTCACGCAGGACGAGCGCGACGCCGTCGTGGCCGCCGCCGAGCAGGTCGTCCCCGACGTCTCCGGCAGGGTCGCGCTGTCGGTGCGCCAGCACCTGCACAACCGGGCGAAGGAGACCGGCGAGCAGCGGGTGTTCGTCAACCGCCTCGGCCGGGCCTGGGTCACCGACGACACCCGAGCGCCGGTGCCCGCGCCCGAGCGCGAGCGGCTGATCGCCGCCCTGGACGTGGAGCTGCGTCGCCGGCTGCCCCCCGCGGGCCACCTGCTGATCGACCCGGCCGTCCTGGACGTGGCGCTGCCGCTCAGCGGCAGGGCGACCGCGTCCGGGCTCGGTGTGCTGCCGCGTGGCTCGGTGTCCCCGGTCGACGGGGAGCTGCTGCGCTTCTTCGTGTACTGGAAGCAGACCGCGCGCACCACCGACTTCGACCTGTCGGCGCTGCTGCTGAACGGCGACTACGCGACCGTCTCCTGGCTGTCGTACACCAACCTCCGCGACGCCGAGGGCGAGCACTCCGGTGACATCACGGACGCGCCCGACGGGGCCACGGAGTTCATCAACCTGCGGCTGGGCGCCGTGCGGGGCACCTGCGTCGTCCCGCAGGTCAACATCTTCTCCGGGGAGGGCTTCGAGGAGGTCGAGGAGTCGTTCTTCGGGTTCATGCTGCGCGAGGGGGAGCAGAAGGGACGCCCGTTCGAGCCGCGCACGGTGCGCATGAAGTCGGAGCTGCGCGGTCCCGGCCGGGTCGCGCTGCCGCTGGCGTTCCTGCGCGGGTCCGACGGCCGGTGGCGTGCCCAGTGGCTGCACCTCTACCTGAAGGGGACTCCGACGTCCAACCGGGTCGAGGGCAACCGGGTGACGGTCGCGACGCTGGTGCGCGGCATCGTCGAGCGCGAGCATCTCACGGTGCGCCATCTCACCGACCTGATGACCGAGGGCGCGACGACCGTCACCGTGTGGGACGGGAAGGCGGTACCGGCGGGTCCCGTCACTTACGTGGGCCTGGAGAGGCCCGACGGGCTGCACCCGGAGTCACGTGTCGTCACCCCCGAAAATCTGCGCGACCTGATCCCCGCCTGACTGCTAACGTGGCCGTGGCGAGGCCATGAGGGGGCTTCCTTCTCATCACTCCTTGATTCCAGCCCCTTCGCTTTCCTCGCCACCGACTCGAAGCCGCCGGCCGTCCCACCGTACGAGGGACGCCGGCGGCTTTTCGTGCCGTAGCCCCCAGTGAGGTGCGGACCCCGTAGGCGCGGATGTGGATCCGTAGGCGCAGATCCGGATCCGCCGGCGCAGATGCATCCGCCGGCCCAGGGGGCGTCAGACGAACGGGCGCGCCATGCGGTTCATGGTGTCGGCGACCAGCTCACGCGGGTCCTCGGCGAGGTCGCCTTCGATCCAGCGGCGCATGGAGATGCGCAGGGCGACGAGGAAGGCCGACGCCATGACCCGGGCGTCGAGAGCCGTGTCCGCGCACCCGGTGGGACGGCGCTCGACGATCGCCTCGGTGAGGCTTGCCTCAAGACCGGCGTGGTTGGCGAGCTGACGGGCCAGGAGCGCGGGGTGGCGCAGCGCCAGTCGGGTGCGGACGAGTATCTCCCACTCCTGGGCGCCGCTCTCCGGCAGTCGGTCCAGGACGGCGCTGCACAGGGCGGCCCAGGCGCTCTCCTCGGGAGGGCGGGCGCGGAACGCGGCGACCAGTTCCTCGAGGTAGCGCTCGTCGCCCCACAGGACGGCGTCTTCCTTGGTGGCGAAGTAGTTGGAGAACGTCCGGCGCGAGATGCCCACCGCGTCGGCCACCTCTTCCACGGTGACCGCGTCGAATCCGCGCTCCACTGTCAGGCGCAGCGCGGCCTCGTGGACCGCCTGCCGTGTGGCGGCCTTCTTGCGTTCACGTAGTCCCACTGTGCGCTCCATGGTGCCGCCATCCTACGAGGACGGGAACAGCTTTGCGCAGTAGGCAAAATTGCGCACTGCGCATGTATTCTGGGTCGGTCGGCGTCCCGGCCGTGTCCGGACCGCGTTGTCGGCCGACTCTCGTGCCGTCGTGCCGTTCTCCCGTCGGCCTGGCCTTGTCCTCGTTCTCACTTCTTTCTCACTTCTTCCGGAGGTTTGCGCGTGAGTGCGCATACAGCGGTAACAGGGGGCCCGGACGGCTCCGCGATCATGGACCACAAGCACGTGCTGCGGGCACTGAGCGGGCTGCTGACGGTGCTGTTCGCCGCGATGCTCAGTTCGACCGTGGTCTCGGTCGCGCTGCCGCAGATCATCGGCTCGCTGAACGGCACGCAGTCGCAGTACACCTGGGTGGTCACCGCGACCCTTCTGGCCTCCACCGCCTCGACGCCGATCTGGGGCAAGCTGGCCGACCTCTTCAGCAAGAAGCTCCTGCTCCAGACGTCGATCACGATCTTCGTGGTGGGCTCCCTGGGCGCCGGCTTCTCGCAGAACACCAGTCAGCTCATCGGCTTCCGCGCGGTACAGGGCCTGGGCATGGGCGCACTTCAGGTTCTGGTGCAGGTCGTCATAGCCGCGATGGTCAGCCCGAGGGAGCGCGGCCGTTACAACGGCTACCTCGGCGCCGTCATGGCGGTGTCCACCGTCGGCGGTCCGCTGCTCGGCGGGGCGATCACCGACGTCTCCTGGCTTGGCTGGCGCTGGTGCTTCTTCATCGCGCTGCCCTTCACGGTCGTCGCCTCCTTCATCCTCAGCCGCACCCTGCACCTGCAGGACGTCCGGCGGCCGGAAACCAAGGTCGACTACTGGGGAGCCTCGCTCATCGCGGCAGGCGTCAGTCTCCTGCTGCTGTGGGTGACGTTCGTCGACAACTCGTTCGCCTGGCTGTCCTGGCAGTCCGCCACCATGGTGGTCGGCGCCGTCGTGCTGCTGGGTGCGGCCCTGTGGGTCGAGTCCCGGGTCGACGAACCGGTCATTCCGCTGCACATCATCACGCGGCGCGACCCCGCCCTGGCCATCACGGCGAGCCTCGCGGTCGGCATGGCGATGTTCGGCGGAGCGGTCTTCCTCGGCCAGTACTTCCAGATCGGACGCGGCTACTCGCCCACCCAAGCCGGCCTGCTGACCATGCCGTTGATGGCCGGAGTGCTCGTCTCCTCCACGGTGGCCGGGCGGATCGTCTCCAAGACCGGCAAGCCCAAGCCCGTCGTACTGATCGGTGTCGTCGTCCTCGTGCTCGGCTTCCTCGGCCTGTCCACGATCGGCCACGAGACGTCCCTCGTCGCGGTGTCGGCCGGCATGGCCACGGTCGGCGTCGGCGTCGGCATGTCGATGCAGAACCTGGTTCTCATCCTCCAGAACAGCGTCCCGCTCAAGGAACTCGGCGCGGCCAGTGGAGCCATCACCTTCTTCCGCTCCCTCGGCGGCACGATCGGCGTCTCGGTGCTCGGGGCGGTTCTGGCCAACACCGTGAGCACGAAGATCACCGAAGGCCTGGCCGAGCTCGGCATCAAGGCCGGCTCGGGCGGCGGAGGATCCACCTTGAACATCAAGGCGCTGCCGGCCCCGGTCCAGGAAGTCGTCCGCACCTCCTACGGAGACGCCACCGGTCACATCTTCCTGATCTCCGCGATCATCGCCGCGGTCGGTGCCGTCGCCGCGCTGTTCCTCAGCCCGGTCACCCTCCGCGACAGCGTCGACCTGCCGGGCCAGAGCACCGACGACTGAGGCCTGACGGGCCAACAGGCATGACGATCGAGGCCTGACGGGCCGACGGGCACAGAACGGTCCGCGGACATGGTCGACGCGTCGGGCGCCTCCCGCCTTGCGGGGGGCGCCCGACGCGCACGACGTACCGGACCCCGGCTGCGACCGCGCCGTAACGCACATGATCACAATGCGGCGGCAACAAGCCACGACAGGTCGCCGATCACTTGACTACCGGACGTCACACGCGGTTGGCTCCGGCTCAACGAGAGCCAACCGCCCGGTCACGTCCGCGGGTGCTGCGCCCCCGTCCACCCCCCCGATTGCCAGTTGCTCGGCTGCACAGTGAGGTGCCGCACCCTCATGAAGACTCCTCCCTCGCACAGGTACCGCAGATCCACCCCCGGCACCGTTCTGACAGCCGCCGTCGCCGTCTGCCTGCTCCTGGCCGGCTGCTCCGGTTCCGGCGGCTCGCAGTCCGGGTCGGACGCTCGGGTCTCCGGCGGGTCCGGGCTCAAGGTCGCCATGGTCACCCATGGGGCCGAGGGGGATGCCTTCTGGCAACTGGTGCGCAAGGGCGCCGAGGTGGCCGCGGCCAAGGACGGCATCGAACTGACCTACGCGAGCGATCCCGACGCCGCCGGGCAGGCGGAGCTGGTGCGGGACGCGATCCGGGAGGGGGCCGACGGCATCGCGTTGACGCTGGCCAAGCCGGACGCGATGAAGGGGCCGATCGCGGACGCCAAGGCGGCGGGCATACCCGTGGTCGGGCTCAACTCCGGTATCGACGCCTGGCGTTCCGGGGGTGTGTTGCAGTACTTCGGTCAGGACGAGAGCCTCGCGGGCCGGGCCGTCGGGGACAAGCTGGACGACCTGGGAGCCAAGCACGCCCTGTGCGTCATCCACGAGCGGGGCAACATCGCGCTGGAGGCACGCTGCGCCGGGGTGAAGAAGTCCTTCGGTGGCAGGACCGACATGCTCTACGGCGACGGCACCGACATGGACGCCCTGACGGAGTCGATCGCGGCCCGGCTGCGGGTGGATTCGGACATCGACGAAGTGGTCACCAACGGCGCACAGTTCGCGCTGGCCGCGGTCAAGTCCGTGCGCAAGGCGGGCAGCAGGGCGCACGTCGCCACCTTCGACCTGAACAAGGACCTGGTCAAGGCCGTCCAGGACGGGGATGTGCAGTTCGCGGTGGATCAGCAGCCCTATCTCCAGGGCTATCTGGCCGTGGACGCGCTCTGGCTCCACAAGTCCAACGGCAATGTGAGCGGTGGCGGCGTCGCTCCGGTGCTCACCGGTCCCGCCTTCGTGACCAAGGCGAACGTCGCGTCGGTGGCGAAGCTGGCCGCCGCCGGCACACGCTGAGGAAACGCCGGCGCCCCCACCCCGCCCTCTCGTTCCCCCGTCCCTGTCCTCCCGCCGATCGCTCTAGGACGATGATGTCTCCACGGACTCCGACAGGTCCCCGGCGCCGTCTCGGTTCCATACGGCTCTCGCTGGTCCTCCTGGCCCTGGTCCCCAGTGTCACGCTCGCCGCCATGTGGGGTGTGACCACGACCCAGATGTTCTCGGAGGGGCTCCGGCTGCTCTCGCAGACGGGGCTGAGCAGGTCGACCGGCGCCATGGGCACCGACGCAGCGCTCGCCCTCCAGCGGGAGCGCGGGCTGTCGGCGGCGTGGCTGGCGTCCCCGCACGGCTCCCGGGCCGCCCTGGACGCACAGCGCGGGGCCACGGACAAGGCGGTGGCCGAGCTGGTCGGCCAGGCCGGCGCGATCAGGCAGGCCCCCGCCCGCATCAAGAACCGGATGTACTCGGTCGTCGCGTCGGTGGGCAGCCTGGAGTACTACCGGGGCCAGGTGGACAAGCCGACGGACATCACCGGTGAGCAGGCCCTGGACCAGTACACCGCGATCATCGACGACCAGATCCACGCCTTCCAGGAGATCTCACAGGTCGACGACGGCGACCTGACCTCCCAGGCCGGTCCGCTCGTGGCGCTGGAGCATGCCGCGGAGCTGGTCTCCCAGGAGGACGCTCAGCTCACGCTGGCGTGGTCGTCCGGGCACATGGACCAGGAGGCGTGGAGCAGGTTCGCCCAACTGGTCCACGCCCGCCGCTGGCTCGTCGAGGACCAGATCGTCCCCTCGCTCGAGGGCAGCACGAAGACGCAGACCGAACGGATCCTTCAGTCGGCGCAGTGGCGAACCCTGGAGGCCGTCGAGGACCAGGTGCTCTCGGCCCGGGGCAGGGCCGCCGGTGCGCGCGGGATCGCGTTGCCGGACGCACGCGAGCGGTGGGGTGCCGCGATCGACAAGCTGTCCGGCCAGTACGCGACGCTGATCCGGCAGGAGACGGCCGGGCTGCTCGACCGCAGCGCCGACCGGGCGCACGGGCTGCTGCTGAAGGCCGCCGTCCTGAGTGCGGCCGGCCTGGCCGCCCTGGTCGTGCGTCGGCATGTCGTGGCGGATCACCCGGTCCCTGTCCCGGCGTCTGCTGGGGCTGAGGATCGCCACGCTCCGCCTGGCGGAGGAGCGGCTGCCCGACGTGGTGGCCCGGCTGGAGCGGGGCGAGAAGGTGGACGTGGAGTCCGCGACGCCGCCGCTGGACTACGGCAGCGACGAACTCGGCCAGGTCGCCCAGGCGTTCAACACCGCGCAGCGTACGGCCGTGCACACCGCGGTCGAACTCGCCGACACCCGGCGCGGTTTCCAGAAGGTGATCCTCGGTATCGCCCGGCAGAGCCAGAACCTGATCAACCTTCAGCTCAGCAAGCTCGACGCGCTGGAACGGCGGCACCAGGACCCGGAGGTCCTCCAGGGGCTGTACGAACTTGACTCCATGGCAAGCCAGTTGCGCCGCTACGAGGAGAACCTCGTCATCATCAGCGGCGAGCAGCCCCGGCGCAGCTGGACCGAACCGGTCGCGCTGATCGACATCCTGCGCGGCGCCGTCGGCGAGGTCGCCGAGTACCAGAGGGTGGAGGTGCACACCGACGAGGAGGTGTACCTCGCGCCGCCGGCGGTGGCCGACGTGATCCATCTGCTCGCCGAGCTCATCGACAACGCGACCGCGTACTCCGCCGCGCCGAGCCCCGTCGGCGTGCGGGCGGCGATGGTGGCCAAGGGCCTCGTCGTCGAGGTCGAGGACCGCGGCCTCGGCATGTCCGAGGAGGACTACGCGCAGCTCAACGCCCAGTTGGCCGTGCCCCCGCAGTTCGATGTGGTGGCGCTCGCCGACGACCTGCGGCTCGGCATGTTCGTGATCGCCCGCCTGGCCACCCGGCACGGCATCTCCGTGACCCTGCGCTCCTCGCCCTACGGCGGAACCGCCGCGATCGTGCTCGTCCCGCACGACATCGTGGTGCACGAGGCCCCCGGCTCCCCGCAGACGCGCACGCAGCCGTCCGAGTCCGGGCGGGTGCCCGGCCCGGGAAGCCCGGAACCGACCGGCGAGCGCCCGGAACCCGCCGGCACGGCCCGGCGGAGGAAGCCGACCGCGCAGCGGAGCACCTCGCGTGCGGGCGACGGCGGACGCGGGGCGGAACGGACACGTGGGCCGGGGCTCTCGCCGCTGCCGCGCCGGGTGCCGCAGACCAGTCTGACCGCCGAGCTGCGCGGGGACGCCGCGCCCGTCGTCGAGAACGGCCCCCTCGACGACTTCACCGCCGAACGGGCCGCCTCCTCACTGGCCGGCTTCCAGCGCGGCACGCGCCAGGCGCGGGACGACGACCCCCAGGAACAGGCCGACGCCCCGGAGGAGGGGGCCACGCAGGAGGGCACCAGGCCTGACAGTGCCTCACCGGACGGCTCCGATACGCGCGTTCCCGCCGCGGACACCGCCACCCCCAAGGTCTCGACCGTGTTCGAGCAGGGGGGACATCCACCCTCGACCCCGCCCGCCGACCGCACATGAAGGACACCCTCATGACACGCCCCACCCCCGCCACGCACACCCAGCTCGACCAGCTGCTGACCGGTCTCGTGGAACGGGTCGCCGAGGTCAACCACGCCGTCGTCCTCTCCGAGGACGGACTGGTGGTCAGCAAGTCCACCGGACTCCCGCGCGACGACGCCGAGCGGCTGGCGGCGACCGCGTCCGGCCTGATGAGCCTCAGCAAGGGCGTCAGCATGGACTTCGGCGGCGGCCCGGTGCGGCAGGCGCTCATCGAGCTGGCCCACACCTATCTGCTCCTCACCTCGGCCGGACCGGGCGCCCACCTCGTCGTCCTCACCGGTCCGGGCGCCGACGTCGGTGTGGTGGCCTACCAGATGAACATGCTGGTGAAGAAGATCGGCGAGCACCTGAGTGCGGCCCCGCGTGCGGGTGCCGTCGCGTCCGGCGACGGCGAGTGAGGTGAACGGAGGCGACGCGGCGGGCCGGCTCGTTCGGCCGTTCACCCTGACCGGTGGACGGACCCGTCCCAGCCGCGCCGACTTCACCCTCATCACGATGGTGACGACCGTGGATCCGCCGCCTGAGCGGGCCGTCCGGCCCCAGCCCGAGCACACGCGGATCCTGAGACGGTGCGCGGAACCGGTCACCGTGGCAGAGCTGGCCGTGCATCTCGATCTTCCGGTGAGCGTGGTGGTGATCATGCTCTGCGATCTGCTGGAGGCCGGACGGATCGCACTCCACCGGCCGGCCCCGGTCTCCCGCACCCCGGACCTGGACCTGGACCTTCTGCAGAAAGTGAGGGACGGCCTTGGCCGGCTCTGACACCACCGTTCGGCCGTCGCCGGCCCCCGACACGGCGAAGATCCTGATCGCCGGGGGTTTCGGAGTCGGCAAGACCACCTTGGTCGGGTCGGTCAGCGAGATCGCCCCGCTGCGCACCGAGGAACCGCTGACCGCCGCGGGCCTGGACATCGACGACCTCGACGGCATCGAGGACAAGCAAGCCACCACCGTGGCCCTGGACTTCGGCCGGATCACGGTCAGCCAGGACCTGGTGCTCTACCTCTTCGGCACACCGGGTCAGCAGCGGTTCTGGTTCATGTGGAACGACCTGGCCGTGGGCGCGCTCGGGGCCGTGGTCCTGATCGACGTCCGCCGCCCGGAGACCAGCTTCGCCGCCATCGACTTCTTCGAGAGCCGGGGCATTCCGTTCGTCGTCGGCGTCAACGGCTTCCACGGGCGGCACCCCTACCCGCCGGAGGAGATCCGGGAGTCCCTGGCGCTGCCCGAACACACCCGGGTGCTGCTGTGCGACGCACGGGACCGCGAGTCGTGCCGGGACGTTCTAATCGCCCTGGTCGACCAGTTGATCGCCTCGGCCACCGAGGCGGAGGCGGACGCGGCGCGGCCCCGCCCTCCTCGGGGCGGCTGAGGTCCAGCGAGGCGGAACAGCGGGTTCACCGTCCGCCCCTGGGAACCGGCCCGCAACCGCGAGGGGGGGCGGCGATATTCCGGCGCGACGGCTCTTCGGCCCGTGGCGCACCTCACGAGCTAGATAGTTCATCGTTCAACGAACTGGGGTTAGTGTCTTCAGTGCCCAATGAGGCACACAAGCACCCATTCCCCCCGTTCTCCGCGTGGGGTGAGAAATGAGAGGTAACACCATGGCAAGCAGGACTGTTCGTGGGGTTGTCGTCACGATCGCCTCGACGGCCGTCGCGGCAGCCGGGCTCCTCGCCACCGGCGGCTCCGCCTCGGCTGCGACGAACCCGGGCGGCAGCCGGCCGGGGGTCGTCTCCGTCGTCCGGATCGCCGACCACCACACCACGGATCACCGCAGCGTGAACCGCCACAGCGTGGACCACCACCGTGGGGACCAGCGCCGTGGAGACCAGCACCGTGGAGACCGGCACGACCTCGACAGCCGCCGCTGGTTCCGGTACGACAAGCGCGACGGTCACCAGGCCCGGATCGGCCACACCCGTCAGCAGTGGGTTCTCGACCAGCTCCGCTGGACCGGCGACCGCTCGAACGCCCACTGGGGCAGCGACAGCCTGAAGCCCCACGTCGGCTCCCACCGCTGAGGACCGCGGCCACCAGGAGAACCATGATCACTTGCGTGGACCGCACGCTCGACATGGAGCTCGTGTCACCCGTGGGCACACGGCTCCCGGTGCCGACCCACCTGCTCTACAGGTCACAGGACCCGCTGGTGGTGGAGTTCCTCTTCCACGGCCTGGCCCCGAGCCCCGTGTCCTGGATCATCTCGCGCGAGCTGCTCGCCCGGGGGACGCTGGCGCCCAGCGGAGAAGGCGACGTGAGGGTGTGGCCGACCGGAACCGGCCCGGGAGCCCTCCTGCACGTTCTTCTGACTCCTCCGGGCGGCTCCGCCCACCTCGTCGCCCCGCTCCCGGCCCTGGCGCAGTGGCTGTTCCGCACCTACCGGCTGGTGCCGGCCGCCCGGGAGGCCGAGGCGCTGGACCTGGACAGCCACCTGGACCGGCTTCTGAACGAGTCGCCCTGACGGCGCCCGCACCGGGGCCGTCAGGGCCGCCCGCCTCCGGGACACGCGACCCGGTCCTCGCGGTGGGGGTCTACTTGGTGAGGAGCGACTCCAGGTCGGTGAGTACCTCCTCGGCGGCCGTCACACCGAGGCCCAGGTACCAGGTCTCGTCCGGGACGTCGTAGGCGTGCCCCGCCTTGACGGCGGTGAGGTTCTTCCAGAGCGGGTTGTTCTGCGCCGTGGACTTGTCGGTGGCCTTCGCGTCGCCGTAGACGCCGGTGAAGATGTAGTCGGCGTCGGCCTGGTCGATGTTCTCGGCGCTGACTTCGGCGGCGAGGTCGTTGATGTCCTGGTTCTTCGGACGCGGGATACCGGCGTCCTTGAGGATCGTGCCGATGAACGAGGCGTTCGCGTACAGGCGGATGACGCCGTCGGGCAGGTAACGGACCATCGAGACGGTCGGCTTGTCGGCACCGAGCTTCTCGCCGAGGGCCCGGGCCCTCTGCTCGTAGGCCGCGAGCTTCTGCTTCGCCTGCGCGGTCCTGTCGAGCGCGGCGGCGTTGAGCAGGTAGTTCTCCTTCCAGGTGAAGCCGGGGCGTACGGAGAAGACGGTCGGCGCGATCTGCGACAGCGCGTCGTACTTGTCGGCGGCGCGGAGCTGGCTGCCCAGGATGAGGTCGGGCTTGAGCGCGGCGATCGCCTCCAGGTTGAGGTTGTTGATCGTGCCGACGTTCTTCGGGCTGCCCGCGTCCTTCTTCAGGTAGGACGGGAGTTCGGGGGAGCCCTCGGTGGGCGCGAGGCCCACCGGCTTGACGCCCAGGGAGACGACGTTGTCGAGTTCGCCGACATCGAGGACCACCACGCGCTTGGGCTGGGACTTCAACTCGGTCCTGCCCATGGCATGGGTGATGGTGCGCGGCCACTCGCCCGGTGCGGCGTCCGTGCCCATGGCGGCGGTCTTCTTCGCCGCGTCCCCGAAGTCCTCCCCGCCCTGGGCTACGGACTTCTTGCTCCCCGCCCCGGCCTCGGCCGAGGACGAGCCGCCGGCGCCCTCGCCGCCCGCGGAGGATCCGCCGCAGGCCGTCAGGGCGAGTGCGGCGGCGAGGGTGAGGGCTGCGGCGGTGGTGCGTCGGCGTCCGGCGGACATGGGAAAGGCGCTCCCGTCGTGAGAGGGGTGGGGCAACGCGGGAGACGGCAGGGGCGGGGCCCCAAAGAAACCCGCGAAGTTTTTAGGTAAGGCTTACCTTATGAGAACTCCGTGCGCCTGACCCCACCAGAGCGTGTGCTTCCGCTCACACGCCGCCATGTCCGCTGGTCCCCGAAGCGCCGGCTCAGAGGTCACCGGGCGGCGTCCCCGCCGCGAGGACGGTCGTCGCGCCCTCCGCGGCCTCCCCCGCGCTCGTGCCGTCGGCGAACCGCGGAGGGCCGGGTACCACCATGGGGCCGCCCGTGACCGGGTCCGGCACGACGACCGACGCGAGCCCGAACACCTCCTGGACCAGCTCGGCGGTGACGATGTCGCCGGGCGCCCCCTGCGCGACGATCCTCCCCGCCCGCATGGCGATCAGATGGTCGGCGTAGCGCGCCGCCTGGTTCAGGTCGTGCAGCACGGCCACCACCGTCCGGCCGCGTTCCCGGTTGAGCCGGCGCACCAGGTCCAGGACCTCCACCTGGTGGGCGATGTCCAGGTACGTCGTCGGCTCGTCGAGCAGGAGCAGATCGGTGTCCTGGGCGAGCGCCATGGCGATCCACACCCGTTGGCGCTGCCCGCCCGACAGCTCGTCGACCGGACGCTCGGCGAGTTCGGTGGTGCCGGTGCGCTCCATGGCCTGCGACACGGACGTCTCGTCCGTCTCGGACCACTGCTGCCACCACTTCTGGTGCGGCTGGCGCCCGCGCGCGATCAGGTCCCCGACCGTGATGCCCTCCGGCGGCACCGGGGTCTGCGGCAACAGCCCGAGCACCTGGGCGATCCGCTTGGTGGGCAGGCGGGCCAATTCCGTTCCGTCCAGCAGGACGGCTCCGTGCCGCGGCTTCAGCAGCCGACCCAGGGCGCGCAACAGGGTGGACTTCCCACAGGCGTTGGGGCCCACGATGACGGTGACCCTGCCGTCCGGGACGTCCAGGTCCAGTTCCTCGACGACCGTACGGTCCTCGTAGGCGAGGGTGAGCGCCCGTGCGGCGAGACGGGAACGCCCCGGGGCGGTGGGTGGGTTGCCGGTCACGCGGTTCCTCCGGAACGGCTGCTACGGGTACGGACGATCAGCCACATCAGATAGGGGGCGCCCACCAGGGCGGTGAACACGCCGACCGGAAGCTCCAGCGGCGAGAGGAGCCTGCGGGCGAGCAGATCCGCGACGACCACGATCAGCGCGCCCGTCAACGCGGAGCAGACCAGCGGAATGTGCGGGGCGCGGGTGAGCCGGCGGGCGATCTGCGGGGCGAGCAGGGCCACGAAGTCGACAGGACCCGCCGCCCCGGTCGCGACGGACGCCAGCACGACGCCGAGGACGCTGAGCCCGATCCGGACGCGCCCGAGCCGGACACCGAGGGCGACGGCCGTGTCGTCGTCGAAGGCCGAGCCGCGCTGCGCACGGGCCGCCCACAGCAGGAACGGCACCAGCAGCACCAGGACCGTCGCGAGCGGTGCCGCCTGGTCGTAACCGCGGCCGTTAAGCGATCCGGTGAGCCAGGTCCTGGCCTGCTGGGCGACCAGATAGTCGCCCTTGGTCACCCACAGCCGGGTCAGCGAACCGAGCGCCACCGAGATGCCGATGCCGATCAGGACGAAGCGGGAGGCGGCGATCCCGCCCCGCCAGGCGAACAGGTAGACGAGCAGTGCGGCGAGCAGCCCGCCCGCCACGGACACGTACGGCAGCACGGCGTACGAGGTGAGGCCGAACGTCATCGCGGCGACCGTCGCCGCACCCGCGCCGTGCGTGACGCCGATGACGTCCGGGCTGGCGAGCGGATTGCGGGCCATGGTCTGGATCAGTGCCCCGGACAGGCCGAAGGCGACGCCCACCAGCAGGCCGGTCACCAGGCGCGGCAACCGCAGCGTGCCGACCACCAGCTGGTCGGGGCTGGGCAGTCCCAGCAGGACGCGGACCACCTCGCCCGGCGCGACGAACGACTCGCCGACGCACAGCGACGTCACCGCCGCCGCCGTGAGCAGCGCGGTGAGGACGGCACCCACCACCAGGGCCCTGCGGTGCACCAGGAAACTGCCCCGCCCGGCCCGCAGCACGGCATGCCCGGCGGGCCGGCCGGGTGGACGCCCGCCCCCGGCGCCATCGACGGTGTGTCCGCGGCCCACGCGCCTCCCGTGACTCAGCCGCGTCATGCCGCGACCGCCTTCCGCCGGACCAGCACGATCAGGAACGGCACACCGGCCAGCGCGGTCATCACGGCCACGGGCACCTCCGCGGGCCGTACCACGACCCGTCCGAGCACGTCCGCCAGCAGCAGCATCACCGGCCCGAGCAGCGCGGCCACCGGCAGCAGCCAGCGGTGGCCCGGTCCGACCAGGGCACGGGCCATGTGCGGCACGGCGAGACCGATGAAGGCGATGGGGCCGGCCGCCGCGACCGCGGCACCGGTCAGAACGGTCGCGCCCAGGGCGCCGGTCGCCCGCAGCAGCGCGACGTTGCGGCCGAGGCCGCGGGCGATGTCGTCGCCGAGCGCGAGCGCGTCCAGGCCGCGCGCCATGGCCAGCACCAACAGCAGTCCGGCGAGGAGGAACGGCCAGACCTGCCCGGCGATCGTGGCGTCCCGGCCGCTGATCGAGCCGACGTCCCAGAACCGGAACTCGTCCAGGGCGCGGGCGTCGGTGGTGAGGACGGCCGAGATCAGCGAGGCCAGGAACGCGTTCATCGCCGCACCCGCCAGCGCCAGCTTGACCGGGGACGCCCCGCCCCGCCCGCTGCTGGCGACGGCGTAGATCAGGACCGCCGCGACTCCCGCGCCCACGAACGCGTACCAGACGTATCCGGTCAGGCTGTGCACCCCGAGGAAGGCGATGGCACAGACGACGCCCATCGACGCCCCCTGGCTGATGCCCAGGATGCCGGGCTCCGCGATGGGGTTCCGGGTGATCCCCTGAAGAACCGTTCCAGCCACGGCGAGCGCGGCCCCGACCATCACCCCGACGACCGTCCGCGGCACGCGCAACGACCGTACGACCTGCGCGTCGGCGCTGGTTCCGCCGTGCAGCAGGGCGTCCCAGACGACCGAGGGCGCCACCGGGCGACTGCCCACGGCGAGACTGAGCAGCACCGCCAGCGACAACAGGAGAAGAGTGGTGACCAGCCACCCGAAGCGGCGTCCTGCGACTCCTGACATGAACCCTTCCCTGTATCACTTAGCTAAGGCTCGCCTAAGCGTACGTGGCGTCCCGAACCCGCCCTCACCCACCGTCGGCCCGCCGTGATCGCCGGGCTGTGCGGACGACCGCGGTGACCGCCCGCGTGCCGGTACGGCGGATGCGTCCGGGCGGCGTGTGTTGACGGCGCCGCCCGCGTGGGTCGTTGCGCAAGCGTCGCCCCGGCGTTGAGGTTGTGCGGATGGAGACCCTGCTCGAGATCGTCCTGAAGCCTTTCATCGGCGGTCTGCTCGTGGTGGGTTTCGCTCTGGTGGCGGAAGCCGTCCAGCCCAAGCGGCTGGCCGGGATCTTCGCCGCCGCCCCCTCGGTGGCGCTGGGAGGACTGGTCCTGACGGTGGTGTTCAAGGGCGACCTCGACGCGGCGACCGCGGCCCGGGGCATGGTCGCCGGAGCACTGGCGTTCACCGCCTACTGCCTCGTCGACGTTCCGGCGCTCGGCAGGTTCGGAGCCACGCGCGGGTCCGCGGCGGCCCTGGTGGTGTGGTTCGCGACCGCGGCCGCCATCGCCTTCGCGGTGGCGCCGTGAAGCGACCGGGCCGGCCCGCGCACGGGGGCGCGACAGGGGCCGAAGACACCGACCGGGTGCGGGTGGACCTGCGGGCGGTCGCGCGCACGCCGCGCAAGGATCTGCTCCTCCGGTTCGGCTTCGGCGCGGGCGTGTCGCTCCTGGCGGCCGTGGTGTCCCGGCTGTTCGGGCCGTTCGTCGGCGGCGTCTTCCTCGCCTTTCCCGCCATCCTGCTGGCCAGCCTGACGCTGGTGGCCGAGGAGGAGGGGCTCAGGAGCGCCCGCGACGACGCGCGTGGCGCCGCCCTGGGCACCCTGGGACTGGTGGCGTTCGCCGTCGTCGCCGCGGTGCTCCTGCGTCACCACTCGGCGTGGCTCGCGCTCGGCGCCGCGACGGCGGCGTGGGTCGTGGTGTCACTCGGCGCCCACGCGGTCGCACGAGCGGCAGGGCACGGAGGCGACGAACGGTCCCCGGCGGACAGGTGAAGCCCCGCGCGGGTTTGGTCGGGGAACCCGCGGCCACCCGAAGGAGTGCAACCCGCCCCACGTCCGCCCGGGCCGCACCCGGGCCCCACCGACGTTGCGAGGCGTCATGAGCTCCACGACCAGGAAGAAGTCCCCCGCCCGCACCGAGAAGGCGCTGGTGCGGGCGCTGCTCGACCGGCAGGGGTCCACCTACCTGGCCCAGGCAGGGGTCAGGCTGCGGAACACCCCCGCCCCTCTCTACCAGGCACTCGTCCTGGCCGTCCTGCTCAGCGCCCGGATCAGGGCCGACATCGCGGTGGCCGCCGCACGGGCGCTCTTCGAGGCGGGCCTGCGCAGTGCGCGCTCGATGGCGAAGGCGTCGTGGCAGCAGCGCGTGGACGCGCTCGGCGAGGGCGGATACCGACGGTACGACGAGCGGACCGCCACCATCCTGGGCAAGGGCGCGGAACTGCTGCTGGAGCGGTACGACGGCGATCTGCGCAAGCTGCGCGAGGAAGACGACCCGAAGAAGGCCCTCCGGGACATACCCGGGCTCGGGCCCACGGGCGTCGACATCTACCTGCGCGCCGTCCAGGGGGTCTGGCCGGAGTTCGCGCCCTACGTCGACCGCAAGGCGCAGGACGGCGCCGAACGCCTCGGTCTTCCCACCTCGCCCGAGCACCTCGCGCACCTGGTGAGCACGCGCGAACTGGCCCGGTTCACCGACGGACTGGTCCATGCCGCTCTGGACAAACCGCTCGCCGACGACGTCCGCGCCCGGGCGAAGGCCGCATAGCGGGGCCGGTATGCCCCGTGGACGCGCGTGGGGCGACTACATGTGCTTGCCGTGGGCGACCGAGACGATGAACAGGATCACGATGCACAGCACGACGGCGGCGAAGACCGGCCAGCCGCGTCCCCCGTCCGCCTCCTCACCGGGTCGCCTACCGGCTCCCGCGACGGCGGATGCCGGGGATGAGGCCAGGTTGCGCCAGCCGTGGCAGGCGGCGCACGGCCGGGACGGGAAAGGGACCCGCACGTTCTGGCTGCTCAGCCCCGCGGTGGGGAAGGTGGCCCGGACGCCCGGCGAAGTGGGCGTCAGTCCGTGGAGGTAGATGGCGGTGCGCCGCGGGTCGAGGATCGCCGAGCGGTCGTCGCCGGGGTGTGCCAGTGCGGTCACGACCTGGGCCGTGGCCAGGGCGACGAGTTGGATGTCCACGCGGGCGCCGCGGGCCGCCTGGGCGTCGGCGGTCCCCTGCCGGAAGGCCACCGCGCACTCGTAGCAGGGTGTGCGCCTGCCGGGGAGCACCCACAGGATCTCGCCGACCTCGGCGTCACGGATCCTGGGGTCCACCCAGACCGCCGGATACACCGCGGGTCTGCCCACCGCGAGGGCCACGCGGTTGACGTGCCGCTGGCACACGGCCGAGTCCGTCGCCGCCACCACCACGTCCGCACCGCCCACCAGCGACCGCTGCCGGTCCTCGGGCAGTTCGAGGAAGTCCGCCTGGTGGCCCCTGGCGTCGCACGAGGGGAAGTCGCGACGGATCTTCCCGGCCAGTGCCAGGGCCTTGGGCTGTCCCAGGGCCGGCGCACCGAGCGGGTGGCGGATCAGGTTCTCCACCGCGAGCGTGTCGGGGTCGACCAGCCGGAGCGGGCTGAATCCGATGCGCGCGAGTTCCTCGGCGAGGAATCCACCGACCGCTCCCGCGCCGACGATCAGCGCCGCTCCCGTACGCCGGTGGTGGCGCGCCCAGACGCGGTCCTCGGGCGGAACGGTCAATCGAAGGTCCAGCGGGCCACACGGACCGGGCCAGGTCCGGCCTGCTCGTCGCGGTCGGCGTTCGCCTCCGGTTTCAACTCCCCGGTGTCGGCGTCGAGGAACCATTCACGCTCACTGGCGCGCTGCTGCTCCTCCGTCAGTTCGGCCTTCTGCAGAGTCTCCGGTGCTGCGCCCACGAGAATCCCTCCCGCCTGGTCTCTGTCCTGGTCTCTCTGTTTCCTGCGCCGTCGTTTCCGCCGTCGCCCTTTCCACGCTACGCGCCGGTACGGGCGGCGCATCCCGAGACGCGTGACCAGGCACGGGAGCAGGCATGGGAGCGGAGACGGGAGGGGATCAGGGAGTGGGACGCTGGTCCTCGGGCGGCGTGGCGGCGGTGCGGCTGCCGCGCGTGGGGACCGGCCTGCTGTGGATGTACAGCTGGCGCCGGTCTCCCGCCTCCAGGGGCCGTGGCAGAGGGAGTTCGTAGCGGACCGGGCGGGTGTGGTCGGCCAGTTGACGGCGGGGGTTGTAGACGCGGTTGAAGCGCCACAGCATGCGCGCGAAGTTGGTCTGGCCGCGAGCGAGGTTGGCGGCGAGGACGCGTGCCGCTCCCAGCGCCGTGCACAGACCGAGGTGCTTGTGGTTGATGACGGCCTGTGTGCGGACGAGTTCCCGGTAGAAGACGTCGAGGGGCAGCGTCGTGGGGACGACGGCGTGCTGGATGTCGAAGAGCCGGTAGTCGCGTGTGGTGAGCTTGCGCGACTCGGTGTGCCAGACCTCGGTTCCGGGATACGGCGTCATCACCGTCAGATGGACGATCTCCGGAACCGCTGTGGCGAACTCCCGCACGGTGCGGAAGCGCTCCACGTCCCAGCCGGGATCGACGATCAGGTTGATCGCCACGCTGATGCCCAGTCTGCGTGCGACCTCCAGGGCCCGGAAGTTCTCGTCGGGGCTGACGCGCTTGCGGTAGAGGTCCAGCCCCTCGGCGTCAATGGCCTCCATGCCGAGGAACATGTACTTCAGCCCGAGCCGTGACCAGCGCTCGAACACCTCCACGTTGCGCAGCAGGACGTCGGCACGCGTCTCGAGGTAGTACCGCTTGCGGACGCCGCGGCGTTCCAGTTCGGCGGCGATCGCGTCCCCGTGCTCGGGGCGGATGAAGGCCACGTCGTCCACGATGAAGACGTTGCGCTCGCGGATGCCCGCCATCTCCTCGGCCGCGGCCTGCGGGGACGCCTTGCGGTAGCTGCGCCCGTAGAACGTCCACGCCGAGCAGAAGTTGCAGTCCCACGGACAGCCGCGGGTGAACTCGATGGAGGCGCAGGGGTCGAGTTCGCCGATGAAGTAGCGGCGCCGGTGGCGCAGCAGGTCACGGGCGGGCCGCGGGGTGTCGATGGTGTGCAGCATCCGGGGCTCGGGACCGCGGCCGTCCGGTGCGACCACACCCGGGACCGTGGCGAGTCCGCCGTCGCGCACCGCTTCCAGGAGCGGGCCCACGACCGTCTCGCCCTCGCCGCGGGCGACGGCGTCCACCGCGCCGTCGGCCTGCTGGAGCACCTCTTCGGCGATGAAGGAGACGCTGTGGCCGCCGAAGAACACGAAGACGCCCGGCAGGCTCCGCTTGGCCCGCCGGGCGATCTCGATGGCCTCGGGGATGTTCGCCAGATAGTTCAGGGAGACGCCGATCGCGTCCGGCCGGAAGGAGGCCGCCAGCCGGTGCAGGTCCGTGTGCGACTGTGTCTGGAGATCGACGATGCGCACGTCGTGGCCGGCCTCACGTGCCGCGCCCGCGACGCGTTCCAGCCCGAGGGGCTCGAGGCGCAGGAAGATCTCCGAGTACATCAGGGCGCTCGGGTGGACCAGCAGCAGACGCATGCGGGGATCTCCTGACTCGGCACGTGAACACCAGCGGTATCCGGTTCGCGACGTGGGCAAACCGGTACCGGTGAACGTCGCTCGGCCGACGGACCGACACCCTTCGAATGGTCGGCGGCCCGGCCAAGTACACCGACACCCTTCGAATGGTCGATGTGCTTGGCCGGGCCGCCGACGCGACACCCGGATTTTCGGGGCGTGACCGGGTCGCCGATCAGTCCTGCGTGGGCGGCAGGACGAGCTTGATGCCGAGCCCCAGCAGCCGCACCGGCGTTCCGACACCGCACAGGTCGGCCAGGGCGAGCAGGACCGGTTCGGCGACGACCGGCAGCAGGAGCCGCAGACCACGCTCGGTCACGGCGGGTACGGGGATACGGGGCAGGGTGATGGTGATCGTCATGATGAGACACCTCCGCCTGATCGGCACCCTCGGGCGCACCGGCGGCGAAACAATCACCGCTCGGCACCGTGTCGGGACAGGCCGTCAGACGGCGGTGCGGTGCCCGCCGGGCGCCCCGGGTGCAACGGAATGATGGGAGCTGGGACTACTACCGCAAGGACTCACCCCGTTCACCTCCTCGGGTTCGCGGCGGTCACATCCGGCCAGGGTGCAGAACACCCTTTGTCCACGTTACTACCACTCCGGAACACGGACACCTGCCAAAGTGTCGGGGCCCCTCCCCCCGCCGAGCCGGGGCGTTGGACGGCCCGCCTGCGGCCGCACAGGCCCCGAGCTGGGAGGATGAGGCCATGCGCATCACCGTACTCATGGTGCCCGACTGCCCGAACGTGCCCGTCGTGCGGGAACGGATCGCCCGCGCGCTGAACGGCCGCGGCGCCGAGGTGGAACTGGTCGAGGTCACCGACGAGGCACAGGCCCGGGCACTCGGGATGACCGGATCGCCCACCGTGCTCGTCGACGGCGTGGATCCCTTCGCCGTACCGGGTGTCCCGGCTTCCGTCTCGTGCCGCCGGTACCGGAGAGCGGACGGCACGGCCGACGGGGCGCCGAGCGTCGCCGACCTGCGGCGTGCCCTGGACGTGGCCGGCGGCGGCACGTCCCCTCACGGGTTGCGGGGCGGGGCGGACCCCGTGGTGGAGGTGGAAGTGGGGGGCGCCGCGGGGGGAGAGGCCGGGGACTCCTCGGGCCGCAGCACGCACAGGGCCCAGATGATGAACCCGGAGAACGCGATCATCACGACCGACCAGACCGGGTAGTACGGCAGGGACAGGAAGTTGGCCAGGATGATCAGCCCGGCGATCGCCACACCCGCCACACGCGCCCACAGCGCCGTCTGGAACAGGCCGATGCTGATGATCACGGCGAGCACCCCGAGGACGAGGTGGATCCAGCCCCAGCCGGTGAGGTCGTACTGGAAGACGTAGTTGCGCGTGGTGACGAAGACGTCGTCGTGGGCGATACCCATGATTCCGCGCAAGATGTCGAGCACTCCGGCGATCATCAGCATGACGGCGGCGAAGGCCGTCAGGCCGGTGGCCCATGCCTGCCTCGCCGAATGCGGCCGTGCGGTGTGGGTCGCGGTCATCTTCTCGCCTCGTTTCCTCTCGTCTCATCCGGTCCGGCGTACCGGTCCGGCGTGCTCGTCAACGGCCGGGAGTGGAGCTGACGGAGCTGTCGGGGCCCTCAGGGCCGGAGGTCACGGAGGTGGCGCGGCCCTCGGGGACCCCGCTGCTCAGGATCATGTCCTTGCCCCGGGCGAACTCCTCGTCGGTGATGTCTCCGCGGGCGCGCAGGTCGGACAGCCGGGCGAGTTCGTCGACCTTGGACCCGCCGCCCCCGGCCGCGGTCTGCCGGATGTAGGCGTTGAAGGCCTCCTGCTGCTCCCGCGCGTGTGCGAACTCCCGGCGGCTCATGCTCCTGCCGCGGGCGATGACGTAGACGAGGACGCCCAGGAACGGCAGCACGAGGCAGAACACCAGCCATCCGGCCTTGGCCCAGCCGTTCAGGCCGCCGTCGCGGAAGATGCCGAGGACGACCCGGAAGAGCAGGACGAACCACATGATCCACAGGAAGAACCACAGCATCGTCCAGAAGGCGCTCAGCAGCGGGTAGTCGTACGCGAGGTTCGGCTGCGTGCTCATTTCTCTCCTCCGTTCCGGGCCGGTGCCCGGCGGCGCGGTCTGCCCTCTGTCAGCGTGCGCACGGCAGGACGGGGACGCCTCACCCGATGGGGGTGAGCGGTGAGACGCCGCCGCGGCCACGCGCCGGCGTCTCGGTGGCCGGACGGGGCTCAGACCGTGGCCGCGGGCCCCGTCGGCGTCCGGGTGGCGGCCCTGCGCAGCGCCGACCGCCAGGCGAGGGCGAGGCCCAGTTCGACCAGGCCGAGCAGCACGAGCCACAGGCCCAGCAGCCGGGTCAGCACCAGGGCCGACTGGGCGGGCAGCACCAGCACCACGATGCCCGCGACGACACCGAGCGCCGCCACGCCGAGGAGGAAGCCGCGGTGGGGCAGGTTTCTGAAGGCGAGGGCCGTGTAGGCGGTGAGCATGCCGGACAGCAGCCAGACGATCCCGACGATCAGTGAGAGCGCGGCGATCGTCTGCAACGGGTGCCGCAGGCACAGCACCCCGGCGAGGACGAACAGCACCGCGACCAGCAGCCGCGGCAGGCGCTCGCCGTGCTCCTCCCGCGAGAAGGCGGTGACGAACCGGAAGGCGCCGGTCACGAGCAGGTACAGCCCGATCACGATCGCCAGGACGTGCAGGGTCTCGTTCGGCCAGGCGAGCACGATGATCCCCGGCACCAGCGTCGCCAGCGCCGAGGCCAGGATCCAGGACCACGAACCGCCGAGTCCCGCCAGCACGTCGGCGGGGTCGCCGTCCGGGTGGGTGCCCGTCCCGCCGGGCGTGTTCTCCGGTCCGGCACCCGGTGCCGAGCCAGGCGACATGCTCATGGGCTCCTCCTCGCGGGGATCGGTTGCAGGTCGCTGCCGACCGCCGACGGGACGGTGTGCGAGGACCTGTCCGCCAGCGTCCCGCGGGGCGGTGTCCCACGGGTCACCCCTGGGGGGTGATCCGCCTCCCGCCCCGCCGCTTTGATCCGGACGGGCCGCGCCCCGTCTCCCGGACGGCAGCAGGGGCGGCTCACTCCGGCCGCCGGGGCGGCTCACTCCGGGATACGGCGCATCTCCAGGACCCGCAGGCCCAGTGACCGGCAGCGGGCCAGCAGCCCGTACAGCTGCGCCTCGTCCACCACGGGTCCGAACAGGACGGTCTGACCGAACATCACCACGTGCTCCAGCTCCGGGAATGCCCTGGTCAGCGTCTCCGACATGTGCCCGTCGACGCGGATCTCGTAGCGCATCAGCCGCTCCCACGGTGCCTGGGGACGGGTCTACCACGCCCCTGTCCGAGGGTCCGCCCGGCCGGGCCGCCGGGCCTCACCCGGCGCAGGTGATACGGCAAGCGGTGCGGCCCGTGCGGTTCACAGCAGGCGCAGTTCGCGGGCCCGGTGCACCGCTTCGTTGCGCCGGTTGACACCGAGCTTGCGGTACACGCTCTTGAGGTGGGTCTTGACCGTGTTGACCGACACGAACAGGTCCGCGGCGATCTCCTCGGTCGTCATCATCAGCGCGAGCCGCTGGAGCACGTCCCGCTCACGGCCGCTGAGCCGGTCGACGACCAGAGCGGACGGGCGGCCCGCCTCCCGCACGGTCCCGGACCGGGGGCCCGGGCCCGCCGGCAGCCGGGGGAACGCGTCCGGGTCCAGCAGGCGGCGCAGCCACGGTCCGGTCTCGCGGAAGGGCCGCAGCAGCCGCTCGTTCCGGGCCTCCAGCAGCGCGCGGGCCGCCAGCCGACGCGCGGTGGTGTGGTCGCCCTGCCGGACGGTGGCCTCGGCGCGCACCAGCAGGGCCCGGACCGTGACGGCGGGGCCGCTGCGCCGCCCGGGAGGAAGCGCGTCGAGCAGGTCCAGGGCGGTGCCCGGGTCACCCGCGGCGAGATGGGCGCGGGCCGCCGCCACCGTGCAGGCGGCGTCCCGGCCCACGACGTCCTCCAGTGCCTTCACGGCCGTCTCGGGGCGGCCCTCGGCGAGGTGGGCGGCGGAGACGACGAGCGCGGTGTGGGCCTCGGCCCAGGGCGACGGCACGTCGGCGGGCACGGACGACTCGGCGGTCTCCAGGGCGGCGCGGACCTCTCCGCGGGCCAGGTGCAGGCGTGCGCGCGCGATGAGCAGACCGGCGGCCGTCACGGGGTCCCGCGGCACCGGCTGCGGGGCCGTCGCCCGGTCCAGCAGGGCCTGGGCCTCCCCCAGTTCGTCACGGTCGACGGCCACCGCGGCCAGGACCGCGTGGCCGAGTCCGGAACCGGTCGACCCGGCCAGGCTGAACCGGTCCGCGTCGGTGAGCGCCGCCAGGACCCCGCGTTCGGCCCGCGTGGGCCAGCCGGTCAGGTAGTCGATCAGCGCGAGCTGGGTCAGGGACTCCTCCCGGGGCAGCGCGGTGGCCCCGTCGGAGCCGGCGGCCGCGGCGGACAGCGCGGCCCTGGCGTCCTCGAAGCGTCCCGCCCACAGGCGGGCGGCGCCCAGGTGGGTCTGTGTCAGGGCGGCGAGTTCGGGGTGCTTGGCCAGGAGATGGTCGGGGATGTCCTGGCGCAGCTCGCGTGCCGTCCGGGCGGCGTGTTCGGCCCCGCCCGGGGAGCCGGTCAGCCGGGCGGCGAGGGTGTCCAGGAGGGCGAGGCCGAGCCGGGCCGCCGCCCTGTCGGAACCGGCGCGGGTCAGTTCCCGACGGGCGTGCTCCAGGTGCGGGCGGGCGTGGCCGAGGTCGCCGTCGGACAGCTCGCGCGCCGCGCGGACGAGGTCGGCGTCGGGGCCGGTGGTCCCGTGGGGCATCCGGGAGAACAGCTCGCCCAGGTCACCGGAGCGCAGGCCGGTGAAGAACTGCCCGATCGCGAGGTCGTCCACCAGGGTGCGGGCGGTGAACCGCCAGTCGCCGGCCGCGGCCCCGTGGGCGAGCGTCTCGGGCAGCGGCCCGGTGTGCCGCAGCCACTCGGCGGCCCTGCGGTGCAGTTCGGGCTCGAGGTGGGGGAACCGCACCCGCAGGTGCGCCGCGAGGATCTCCGCGAACAGCGGATGGAGGCGGTACCAGGAGTGGCCGAGGTCCTCCACGAACGCGTTCGCCCGGTGCAGCTCGGCCAGGACGGGTCCGGCGTCCCGGCGCCCGGCGAGCGCGTTGGCCAGGTCCGGGCAGAACCGGTCCAGGACGCTGACCCGCAGCAGCAGGTCCTGGGTCGGGGGCGGCTGTCTCTTGAGCACCTCGGCCAGCAGGAAGTCGGCGATCGTGCTCTGCCCGGCCTCGAACTCCTTGAGGTACGTCTCCGGGTCGCTGCTCTGCTGGGCGGCCAGGGCGCACAGCCGCAGGCCCGCCGCCCAGCCCCGGGTGCGCTCGACGAGCGCGCGGGCCGCGCCGCCGCCGAGGCACAGCCCGTGCAGTTCCAGGAGGGTCGCCGCCTCTTCGGGGGTGAAGGCCAGTTCCGCGTCCCTGATCTCGGTCAGGGTGCCGTCGGCGCGGTAGCGGTGCAGGGGCAGCGTGGGCTCGGTGCGGGTGACGAGGACCAGGTGCACGCCCTGTCCGGCGTGGTGCAGGACGAAGGCGAGTTGGTCGGCGATCTCCGGGTCGGTCACGCGGTCGTACTCGTCGAGGACGACGGTGACGGGCCGGCCGCGGCCGTTCAGCCCGGCGGCGAGCCGGGCGAGCAGGCCGTGGTCCACCATGCCCGCCTCGGCCGGGCAGCCGACGTCGCGGATCCCGTTCGCCCCGCAGGCGCGCAGGGCCTCCAGCAGGTAGGCCCAGAAGACGCCGGGTGCCGGGTCGGCGGCGTCCGCGGTGAGCCAGGCCACCGGCTGGTCCAGCTGGGCGGCCCAGTCGGCGACCAGCAGCGTCTTGCCCGCACCTGCGCCGCCGTTGACCATGGTCAGCGGTGTGGCCAGTGCCTGGTCCAGATGCTCGGCCAGCCGCTCCCGGCGCAGGAACGTGGCCGGCGGCACCGGCACGGCGAAGCGGGTGCGCAGGAACGGGTCCCCCAGGGGGTCCACGCCCGCGGCCGTCGGCCCGGGACTGTTGTCGCCGCGTTCGGACACCGCGCTCACCACCACCGGTCATGTCATGGGCAGCGCTTCTCCCGGTCAGGATCTCAGTGATGGCCCGTACGCGCGCGCCGCGCCGCGGGGGGGCACGACGGCCCGCCCGCGGGGGCGGGCCCGTGAAGGCGGACCGTGCAACCTTGTCGCAACCTCCGTGCTGCTTGGCTGCTCGTCTGTGTTCGGCTTCTTCTTCCGGGGCGGCGAAGGGCGGCGACGATGTACGAGGAGATCCCGCGTGTGGAGCTCACCCCCGCGGCGGCCGGCCTGGTGCGGCGGCTGAGCGAGGCGCACGGGCCGCTGATGTTCCACCAGTCGGGCGGCTGCTGTGACGGAAGCGCGCCCATGTGCTATCCGGAGGGCGAGTTCCGTACCGGCGGCTCGGACGTGCTGCTCGCGGAACTGGAGGTCGAGGGCGTGGAGCGGCCGGTCCCGTTCTGGATGTCGCGCAGCCAGTACGAGGTGTGGAGTCACACCCGGCTCATCGTCGACGTGGTGCCCGGACGGGGCAGCGGTTTCTCCCTGGAGGCGCCCGAGGGAGTGCGGTTCCTCATCCGCTCCCGCGTCATCGAGGCCTGAGCCCCGCACCGGCACGCGCACCCGGTTTCTCGTTCCGCATTCCGGGGCGCGGTGCCGGGACGGTGGCAGAACCACACGTTCGGAGGACACGTCTCCCGCACAACCTGACCCCCCGCTACGCCACACTTGCGGCCGAAGCCGCGAAGTGGGCGTGGCGGAGGAGGACGACGATGGCCATTTCCATCTCTGTGGTGCTGCTGCTCCTGCTCCTTGCGGTGATCTTCGTGCGCAACTGCGCGCTGAAGTTCTCGCACGCCCTGGTCTGCGTCCTGCTCGGCTTCTTCCTGGCGGGTACGAGCATGGCGCCCACCATTCACGAGGGTCTGATGGCCACCGCGCAGATCGTCGGCAGCCTGCATCCCTGACGCGCGGCCCGTGGTCAGGGCGCCGCGAGGTCGACCAGCCGGGCCAGCGCCTCGCGGTGGGCGCCCGCGGTGCCGTACGCGATCGAGTCCGCCTTGGCCCGCTTCAGGTACAGGTGGACCGGGTGCTCCCAGGTCATGCCGATGCCGCCGTGCAGTTGCAGTGCCTCCTCTGCGGCGTGGACGGCGACGGGTGCCGCGTAGGCCTGGGCGAGGGCCACCGCGACATCGGCGTCCGCCTCCCGGGCCAGTGCGTCGGCCGCGGACCGGGCGGCGGCGCGGAGGCCCGTGATCTCCAGCCACAGCTGGGCGAGCCGGTGCTTGAGCGCCTGGAAGCCACCGACGGGACGGTTGAACTGCTTGCGTTCCTTGAGGTAGCGCACGGTCTCAGTCAACGTCCAGTCAGCGAGACCGAGTTGTTCGGAGGCGAGCAGTCCGGCGCCCGCGCGCAGCGCCCGGCGCACGGCGGGTCCGGCGTCGCCCAGCCGGCGGCCCCGCACGGCGTCGAGGGAGACGGTCGCCAGCGGCCGGGTCGAATCCAGGGACACCTGCGGGGTGAGGGTGGCGTCGCCCGCGTCCACGGCGTGGAGTCCGCCGTCTTCCGTCGGAACGAGCAGCACGTCGGCGGCCATCGCGTCCGCGATGCCGGTCAACTCCCCGTGCAGCAACCCGGATTCCGCCCCTACCGTCCGGAAGGCGCCCGGCGCGGTGTGCAGCCCGACCGCCAGGACGCCGATCTCTCGACCGGACGCCAGGCGGGACAGCAGCCCGGCGGCGGCATCGCCCGTGCAGGCCAGCAGCGCCTCGGTGGCGACCACGGCGCTGGTGAGGTACGGGACAGGAGCCACCGCGCGACCCAACTCCTCCAGGACCACGGCCGCTTCACGGTGCGTGGCGCCCTGGCCGCCGTGCTCCTCGGGCACCAGCAGACCGGCCAGGCCCATGCCGTCGGCGAGCGTCTTCCACAGGGCGAGGTCGTGCGGGGCGTCCGACTCGGCGCGCGCGATCACGTCCGCCGGGGCGCAGTGGTCGGTGAGCAGGTCCCGGACGGCGGCGCGCAGCGCCTCTTCCTCCTCCGAGTACAGCAGGTCGGGTTCGGTGCTCGTCATGCTCGTCGCACTCATCGGGCGAGGTCCTTCCAGGCGACGTCCTTGTCGGTGCGCGGCTCGGCGGGCAGGCCGAGGACGCGCTCGGCGACGATGTTCAGCAGGACCTCGCTGGTCCCGCCCTCGATGCTGTTGCCCTTGGCGCGCAGATAGCGGTAGCCGGCGTCGCGGCCGGTGAAGTCGACCAGTTCGGGACGGCGCATGGTCCAGTCGTCGTACAGCAGCCCCTCTTCTCCGAGGAGTTCGACCTCCAGGCCGCTGATCTCCTGGTTGAGGCGGGCGAAGGCGAGCTTCACGCCGGAGCCCTCGGGGCCGGGCCGGCCCGCGGCCAGCTGCTGGCGCAGCCGCTCGCCGGTCAGCCGGGCCACCTCGGCCTCCACCCACAGCCTCAGCAGCCGCTGGTGCAGGTCGTGGGTGCGCAGTTCCGGGCGTTCGCGCCAGGTCCTGGCCACGGGGCCGATCATGCCGTCCTCGCGGGGCAGCCGCATTCCGCCGATGGACACGCGCTCGTTCATGAGCGTGGTCCGGGCGACCCGCCAGCCGTCGCCGACCTCGCCGAGGCGGTGGGCGTCGGGGATGCGCACGCCCGTCAGGAAGACCTCGTTGAACTCGGCCTCCCCGGTGATCTGGCGCAGGGGCCGCACCTCGACGCCGGGGTCGGTCATGTCGCAGAGGAAGTAGGTGATGCCCTGGTGCTTGGGCAGATCGGGGTCGGTGCGGGCGATGAGGATGGCCCAGCGGGCGAGGTGGGCACTGGAGGTCCACACCTTCTGGCCGCTGACCACCCAGGTGTCGCCGTCACGGACCGCCCGGGTGCCGAGGGCGGCCAGGTCGGATCCGGCGCCCGGTTCGCTGAACAGCTGGCACCAGACCTCCTCCCCGGTCCACAGCGGCCTGAGGAAGCGCCGCTTCTGCTCCTCGGTGCCGTGCCGCAGGAGGGTCGGCGCGGCCATGCCGAGGCCGATGCCGATGCGGCGCGGGTCGTTGTCCGGGGCGCCCGCCGCCGCCAGCTCGGCGTCCACGACGGCCTGGAGGGAGCGGGCGGCGCCGAGTCCGCCGAGGCCCCGCGGGTAGTGCACCCAGGCGAGCCCCGCGTCGAAACGGGCCCTGAGGAAGTCGAGCCGGCCGGTGGTGGCCGGCGGATGCGCGGCCAGCAACTCGCGGGTGCGGCGGCGCAGTTCCTCGGCGTCGGTCATAGGGCGGCTCCGTTCTCCAGGGCGGGCACCACGGCGACGCGCCCGGTGGTGGCCCCGTCGGCGACCCGCTGGACGGCGGCCGCGGCCTCGGCCAGCGGCACCCGCTCGCTCACCAGCGGCTTGATCGCGCCCCGGGCGGCCAGGGCGGTGAGCTGCTCGTGGCAGTGCCGGACCAGCTCGGGGTTCTTGGTGTGGTACAGACCCCAGTGCAGGCCGACGATGGAGTAGTTCTTGACGAGTGCGTGGTTGAGCGCCGGACTGGGGACGGTGCCGCCGGCGAAGCCGACCACGAGGATCCGGCCCTCGAAGGCGACGGCCTTGGCGGACTGGGCGTAGGCCGAGCCGCCGACCGGGTCGTAGATCACGTCCGCGCCCCGGCCGCCGGTGGCCTCCTTCACGGCGGCGACGACGTCGTCGGTGTGCCGGTCGATCACCACGTCGCAGCCCAACTCGCGGGCCACGGCGGCTTTCGCGGCACCGCCGGCGACACCGATGACCCGGGCGCCCGCCGCCTTGCCGAGCTGCACGGCCGCGCTGCCGACGCCTCCGGCGGCGGCGTGGACGAGCAGGGTCTCGCCGGCCTCCAGCCGCGCCCGGCGGTGCAGGCCGAACCAGCCGGTCTGGTAGCCGATGTGCAGGGCGGCCGCCTCGGCGTCGTCCAGCGTGTCGGGGGCGGGCAGCACGGCGTCGGTGGCGGCGACGGCGTACTCGGCGAAACCGCCGTACGGCAGCGCAGGGTTGGCGATCACGCGGCGGCCGTCCTCCGTCTCGCCGCAGATCTCCACGCCCGGGGTGAAGGGCAGCGGCGGCCGGACCTGGTACTGGCCGCGGCACAGCAGCGCGTCCGGGAAGTTGATGGTGGCGGCACGCACCTTGAGCAGGATCCGGCCCTCGCCCGGGGTGGGCGGCCCGGTCTCCTCCAGCCGCATCACCTCGCCCGGTTCGCCGTTCTCGTGCACTCGCCATGCCTGCATGCGCCGCCTCCAGGGGGACCGCGTCGTCGCGTCGTCTGACCGGGGTCGGTCGCATACTAAGCAGTCGCTTGCCGATCGGGGAACCACCCGTGGTCAGACGTCCGGGCCACCGCGCGTCGGCCGCGCCCGTACGTGCATGCGCTCCCCCTGCGGTCCGAACAGGCTCAGGAACTCCACCGGCCCCTCGCCGGTCGACCCGAACCAGTGCGGCACGCGCGTGTCGAACTCCGCCGCCTCCCCGGCCGTGAGCACCACGTCGTGCCCGCCGAGCACCAGCCGCAGCTTGCCCGACAGCACGTACAGCCACTCGTAGCCCTCGTGGGTCCGCGGGTCCGGTTCGAGCCTGCGCCGCGGTTCCAGCACCTTGAACGCCTGGAGGCCGCCGGGCTGCCGGGTCAGCGGCCAGTGGGTGCGGCCGCCGCGCACGATCGGCTCGGCCCGTACCCGCGGGTCACGCACCGGAGGGGCGCCGACCAGTTCGTCCAGCTGCATCCGATGGGCCTGCGCGATCGGCAGCAGCAGCTCCAGGCTGGGTTTGCGCAGGCCCGACTCCAGGCGCGAGAGGGTGCTGACGGAGATCCCGGTCGCCTCCGCGAGGGCGGCGAGGGTGACTTCCCGTTCCTTGCGTATCCGGCGCAGCCGGGGGCCCACGTCGGCCAGAACGTCCTCGATGCTCATACCCCGATTGCAGGACCGGCAAATCCGTTTGTCAATACGGCACCGCAGGGACGACCTTCTCGGTGGAGGTGGTCACCATGACCGAGAAGAGCGAGAAGACCGAGAAGAGCCGGAAGACCGAGAAGACCGAGAAGTACGAGGTCGTCGTCGTCGGGGGCGGCGCGGCGGGGCTGTCCGCCGCGCTGGTCCTCGGCCGGGCCCGGCGGCGCACGCTGGTCGTCGACGCGGGCGAACCGCGCAACGCGCCGTCCGCGCACATGCAGGGCTTCCTGTCCCGGGACGGCATGTCCCCGGCACGGTTCCTCGCCGCCGGCCGCGAGGAGATCGAACGGTACGGGGTCGAGCTGGTCCGGGACCGGGCGGTGCAAGCGCTGCGGGACGCCGACGGCGAGTTCGAGGTGACGCTGGCCGGCGGCCGCACGGTCCACGCCCGGCAGATGGTCGTCGCCACCGGCCTGAAGGACGAGCTGCCGGCGGTCCCGGGCCTCGCCGAACGGTTCGGCCGTGACGTCCTGCACTGCCCGTACTGCCACGGCTGGGAGGTGCGCGACCAGGCCTTCGGCGTGCTCGCCACGACACCGCTGAGCGTCCACCAGGCACTGATGGTGACCCAGTGGTCCAAGGACGTGACGCTCTTCCTGCACCGGGTCGGCGAGGACGCGCTGACCGACGACGACCTGCGCAGGCTGGCCGCGGCCGGCGTCCACGTGGTGCCCGGCGAGGTGGCCGGGGTCGTCGTCGAGGCCGACCGGCTGACCGGGGTCCGGCTCGCGGACGGGACGACGCACGCCCGCGAGGCGCTGTTCGTCGCGCCGCGCGCGCTGCCGCAGATCGGTCTCCTCCAGCAACTGGGCGCCGAGCTGCGCGAGACGCCGTTCGGCTCGTTCCCGGTGATCGACGAACGGGGCCTGACGACCGTCCCCGGCCTGTGGGCGGCCGGGAACGCCAGCGGCTTCGCCGAGCAGGTCGTCAACGCCGCCAGCCGCGGCTACCGCGCCGGCGCGGCGATCAACGGCGAACTGCTCTTCGCGGACCTGGACGCGGCGGTGGCGACGGGGAGCGCGGCACGGGGGTAGCACGGCACGGGCGGACCGGGGCGCGTCCACCCGAGGGCCGGCGAGCGGGGGCGCGGCAGAGCGAGGGTGTGGGGCGGCGCCGTGCGGTGCACCATGGCTGCATGTTGCTCGCCCGGTTGGCCCAGGTGTCGCGGGAGGTGGCCGCCGCCTCGGCGCGGTCGCGGAAGACGGTTCTGCTCGCCGAGTTGTTCCGGGAGGCGGGGGCCGAGGACGTGCCGGTCGTCATCCCTTATCTGGCAGGCCGGCTGCCGCAGGGGCGGCTCGGCGTGGGCTGGAAGGTGCTCGGCCGCCGGGTCGCCCCCGCCGCCGAGGCGTCGCTCACCGTGCGCGAGGTGGATGCCCGACTGAGCGAGCTCGGCAAGGTCTCCGGCCCCGGATCGCACACCGAACGCTCCCGGATCGTCGGTGAGTTGATGGGCGCGGCGACCGACGACGAGCAGCGGTTCCTGCGCGGGCTGCTCACCGGGGAGGTCCGGCAGGGCGCGCTGGACGCCATCGCCGTCGAGGCGCTGGCCGGGGCGACGGGCGCACCCCCGGCGGACGTGCGGCGGGCGGTGATGCTGGCCGGTTCGTTGCGGACGGTGGCACAGGCCCTGCTCGCGGACGGCCCGGCGGCGCTGGAGCGCTTCCGGCTCACCGTCGGCCGCCCGGTCCTGCCGATGCTGGCGCACAGCGCCTCCTCGGTGGCCGAGGCGGTCGAAAGGCTCGGCGCGTGCGCCGTCGAGGAGAAACTCGACGGCATCCGGGTCCAGGTCCACCGGGACGGCGGCACCGTACGGGTGCACACCCGCACCCTGGACGACATCACCGACCGGCTTCCGGAACTGACGGCGGTCGCACAGGCGTTGCCCGGCGAGCGGTTCATCCTGGACGGCGAGGTCATCTCCTTCGGGGCGGACGGGCGGCCGCGCTCGTTCCAGGAGACCGCCGGGCGCGTGGGCTCACGCGTCGACGTGGCCACGGCCGCCGAGGCGGTCCCCGTCTCCCCCGTCTTCTTCGACGCGCTGTCGGTCGGCGACCGCGATCTGCTCGACCTGCCGTTGACCGAGCGCCAGGCCGAGCTGGCCCGTCTCGTGCCGGAGCCGATGCGGGTCAGGCGCACCCTGGTGTCGGGGCCCGACGACGTCGGCGAGGCCGAGCGGTTCCTGGCCGAGACACTGCGGCGCGGCCACGAGGGTGTGGTCGTCAAGGCCCTCGACGCCGCCTACAGCGCGGGCCGGCGCGGCGCGTCCTGGCTCAAGGTCAAGCCCGTGCACACCCTGGACCTGGTGGTCCTGGCCGCCGAGTGGGGCCACGGCCGGCGCACCGGCAAGCTGTCCAACCTGCACCTGGGCGCGCGCACCGCCGACGGCGGCTTCGCGATGCTCGGCAAGACGTTCAAGGGCATGACGGACGCGATGCTGGCCTGGCAGACCGAGCGGCTGCGCGGGCTCGCCGTCGAGGACGACGGCCGGGTGGTGACCGTGCGCCCCGAGCTCGTCGTCGAGATCGCCTACGACGGCCTGCAGCGCTCCACCCGCTACCCGGCGGGCGTGACCCTCCGCTTCGCCCGGGTCGTGCGCTACCGCGAGGACAAGCGCCCCGAGGACGCCGACACCGTCACGACGCTGCTGGCCGCGCACCCGGAGATCGCGCCATGAGCGCCCCGCGGGAGGCACGGCGGGGTCGGCGCAGTGCCGGTCTGCTGCTGTTCCGGCGCTCCGGCGGCGGCCTGGAGGTGCTCCTCGGGCACATGGGCGGCCCCTTCTTCGCCCGGCGGGACGCGGGGGCGTGGACGGTTCCGAAGGGTGAGTACGGCCCGGAGGAACCCGCGTGGGAGGCGGCCCGCCGCGAGTTCCAGGAGGAGCTGGGGCTGCCGCCGCCGGACGGGGAGGCCGTGCCGCTGGGTGAGGTCCGGCAGACGAACGGCAAGACCGTCACGGCCTGGGCGGTCGAGGCCGACCTCGACCCCGCGGCGGTCGTCCCCGGCACGTTCCTCATGGAGTGGCCGCCGCGGTCCGGGCGCACCCGGGAGTTCCCCGAGCTGGACCGGGTGGCCTGGCTCGGTCTTGACCGGGCCCGCGCGGTGATCGTCAGGGCCCAGGCCGCGTTTCTCGACCGGCTGGCCGAGCACTCGCCCTGACGAGCGCCGCACACGTTGCGCTCGGCCCCGCGGCGCGGGAAGGTCGAAGCACAGGCCGCTCCCAGGGAGGTCAGCCATGTCCATCGCCACGGTGAACCCGGCCAACGGCGAGACGCTCAAGACGTACGAGGCCATGGGCGAGGAAGAGATCGAGCGCCGGCTCCAGCTCGCGCAGGCCACGTTCCGTACGTACCGGACGACGGCCTTCGGCGAGCGGACCCGTCTGATGAACAGGGCCGCCGCTCTCCTCGACGAGGACCAGGACGAGATCGCCCGTGTCATGACCACGGAGATGGGCAAGCCGGTCAGGCAGGCCCGCGCGGAGGCCGCGAAGTGCGCCAAGGCCATGCGCTGGTACGCCGAGCACGCCGAGGAACTGCTCGCCGACGAGCGGCCCGCCGAGTCGGACGTGAAGGACTCCGGTGCCTCCCGCGTCCTGGTCCGCTACCGGCCGCTCGGACCGGTGCTGGCCGTCATGCCCTGGAACTTCCCCCTGTGGCAGGTGGTCCGCTTCGCCGCGCCCGCCCTGATGGCCGGCAACGTCGGCCTGCTCAAGCACGCCTCCAACGTGCCGCAGACGGCGCTGTACCTGGAGGACCTGTTCCACCGGGCGGGGTTCGCCGAGGGCTGTTTCCAGACCCTGCTCATCGGCTCCGGAGCGGTCGACGACATCCTGCGCGACGAGCGGGTGCGGGCGGCCACCCTGACCGGCAGCGAGCCGGCCGGACGGGCTGTGGCGTCCACCGCCGGGGAGATGATCAAGAAGACGGTGCTGGAGCTGGGCGGCAGCGACCCGTTCGTCGTGATGCCGTCCGCCGACGTCGACCGGGCCGCCGAGGTCGCGGTGACCGCGCGCGTGCAGAACAACGGCCAGTCCTGCATCGCCGCCAAGCGGTTCATCGTGCACACGGACGTCCACGACGCCTTCGCCGAGCGTTTCGTCGCCGGGATGAGGGCGCTGAGGATCGGTGACCCGATGCGGGAGGACACCGAGGTCGGGCCGCTGTCCAGTGAGCGGGGCCGGTCGGATCTGGAGGAGCTCGTCGACGACGCCCGGCGTGGCGGGGCCGCTGTGCTGTGCGGTGGCGAACGGTCCGACGGCCCCGGCTGGTACTACCCGCCGACCGTGCTGGCCGGCATCACCCGCGAGATGCGCATCCACCGCGAGGAGGCGTTCGGCCCGGTGGCGACGCTGTACCGGGCGACCGACCTCGACGAGGCGGTGCTCATCGCCAACGACTCGCCCTTCGGCCTGAGTTCGAACGTCTGGACGGAGGACGAGACCGAGGTGGAACGGTTCGTGCGGGACCTGGAGGCGGGCGGGGTGTACGTCAACGGGATGACCGCCTCGCATCCGGCGTTCCCGTTCGGTGGAGTGAAGCGGTCGGGGTACGGACGTGAGCTGTCCGGGCACGGAATCCGCGAGTTCTGCAACATCACCACCGTGTGGCACGGGGCGTGACGCTTCCGCGGCTACGATCCCCTTTGTGAACCGCGAAGTGACTCTGCCTCTGATCGTCGACGACCGCGGTACCTTGCAGGTGGCCGCGGCCGACGTGAGCAAGCTGCTGCGCACGGTCGGCGGGCGGTGGCTGCGTCTGGTGGAGACCGGGCAGGCGGGACTGGACGAGGACACGGTGGCCGCGCTGACCATCGAGCTGGCCAAACTCGCCGACCGCATCGACGTGGCCTGCATCGCCCACAGCAGCGGATCCGCCTCCGGCTGACGGGGCCGGCCCGTGCCGCGCCGGAACCACCGCGGCACGGGCCGGCTACCGCTTCGCCACGCCCGGCCGCGCCGCACCTCACGCACGACGGCCGTGCGGGGCGGCGTTGTGCCCCGGATGGCGGAGGCCGGCGCCCGCCCGGGCGGGACGGAAGGCGCGGCCCGGATCTTCGTGTGGTGGGTGGCGGTCGAGGCGGGCCGCAGGTCCCGGGCGGTCCGCGACCCGCAAGGCTGTGAGCAGGCATTTTCCGCTCGTGGGAGCCGGCTTCCCGGCCTTTTGGGGCAGGATCCGCGAGCCCGGAGGGCGTTGTCCGCCGTCGCCGGATTGGAGTAGTTCCGCGAGAAGATCGTCGCTCTCCTGGGCGATCGTGGATGAGCCACCCTTTTGGGTGCTGCACCCTCTGCCCGGGGGGCAACCGGCCTTCCGGAAGGCGAAAGCAGGCACGGCTCATGGCGACTTTGTGCAGACCCTCGGTGTCCGTACCAGAGCACGTGATCACCATGGAGGAGACGCTGGAACTCGCGCGCTCCCGCCACGCGGACCACCCGCAGCTCCCGCTGGCCCTCCGGCTCATCGAGAACACCGGTGTGCAGACCCGGCACATCGTGCAGCCCATCGCGGAGACCCTCAAGCACCCCGGCTTCGAGGAGCGCAACAAGCTCTACGAGCAGGAGGCCAAGGCCCGGGTCCCCGCCGTCATCCAGCGGGCCCTCGACGACGCCGAGCTCCTGACCAGGGACATCGATGTCATCATCTACGTCTCCTGCACGGGCTTCATGATGCCGTCGCTCACCGCGTGGCTGATCAACACGATGGAGTTCGACTCGACGACCCGCCAGATCCCCATAGCCCAACTGGGCTGCGCGGCCGGGGGCGCCGCGATCAACCGGGCCCACGACTTCTGCACGGCGTACCCGGACGGAAACGCCCTCATCGTGGCCTGCGAGTTCTGCTCGCTGTGCTACCAGCCCACCGACCTCGGCGTCGGCTCCCTGCTCTCCAACGGCCTGTTCGGCGACGGCATCGCCGCCGCTGTGGTCCGCGGCACCGGCGGCACGGGCGTCCGGCTCGAGCGCAACGGCTCGTACCTGATCCCCAAGACGGAGGAGTGGATCGCCTACGACGTCCGGGAGACCGGCTTCCACTTCCTGCTGGACAAGCGGGTGCCCACCACCATGGAGCCGCTCGCCCCGGCCCTTCAGGCCCTGGCCGGACTGCACGGCTGGGACGCGTCCGACCTGGACTTCTACGTCATCCACGCGGGCGGCCCGCGCATCCTGGACGACCTCAGCAAGTTCCTGAACGTCGAGCCGCACGCGTTCCGGTTCAGCCGGGCCACGCTCACCGAGTACGGCAACATCGCCAGCGCCGTCGTCCTGGACGCGCTGCGCCGGCTGTTCGACGAGGGCGACCCCGAGGACCGGGCGCGCGGGCTGCTCGCCGGATTCGGCCCCGGGATCACCGCCGAGATGTCGCTCGGCTGCTGGCAGACCGGGGGCGAGGCATGACCGAGGAGACACTCGTCGAGGAGGCACGCACCCAGGCGGCGCCGGCGGTCCGGCACCGGCCGGCGCACGACCTGGCGGACGTGGCCTTCGACCCGGCGCTCCGCGAGCCGGTGGAGGCAGGTCCGGTCACCCGCGTCGAGCTGCCGGGCGCCGAGGGCCGGGCGTGGCTGGTGACCCGCATGGACGACGTGCGGGCGGTCACCGACGACCCCCGGTTCAGCCGCGAGGCGGTCACCGACCGGCAGGTCGCCCGGCCGGCCCCGCGCTTCGTCCCGGCGCGCGGCGCGACCGGCTCCCTGGAGCCGTCGGGCCACACCCGGCTGCGCCGCTCGATCGCCCCGGCCCTCACCGCGGACGGTGTGGAGCGGGTGCGGGACAGCGCCCGCCGGATGCTGGACGAACTGGTCGACGACCTGCTCGCGAACGGGCCGCCCGCCGACCTGACCGCCGAGGTGCTCCGCCCGTTCCCGATCGCGGTGCTCTGCGAGCTGCTGGGTGTGCCGGTCGCAGACCGGCAGGGGATGCGCGTCTGGACCCGGCTGGTCCTGTCCTCCGCGCCCGGCACCGCCGTCGGCGAGCAGGCCAGGGAGGAGATGGACACGTACTTCGCCGAGCTCCTCGACGCCCGCGCGGACAGCGCCGGGGAGGACGTCGCCTCGCTGCTCGGGACGGCCGTGGCACGCCGTGAGATCACCCTGGAGGAGGCCGTGGGACTCGCAGTTCTCCTGCAGACCGGCGGCGAGGCGGTCACCGGCAGCAGCGGGCAGATGTTCTACCTCCTGCTGACCCGCCCCGAGCTGGCCGACCGGCTGCGCGCGGACCCGCCGATCCGCCCGCGGGCCGTCGACGAACTGCTGCGCTGCGTCCCGCAACGCAACGGGGTCGCGCTGTCCCGGATCGCCCTGGAGGACGTGGAGATCGGAGGGGTGCGGATCCGGGCGGGCGAGGTGGTCCATGTGTCGTACCCGGCCGCCAACCGCGACCCGGACGTCTTCGCCGACCCCGGGACGATCGACCTCTCGCGCAGCCCGAACCCGCATGTGGCGTTCGGCTCCGGCCCGCACCACTGCCCGGGCGACCGGCTCGCCCGGCTGGCGTCGGAGCTGCTGGTCGACGTCCTGCTGGACCGGATGCCGACTCTGAGGCTCGCGGTGCCGAAAGAGCAAGTGCCCTTCAGCCAGGGCGCGTTGATCCGCGGGCCCGAGTCCCTGCCGGTGACGTGGTGATCCGGCGATGACCACGGAAGGACTGCTCGTGCCGCCGGGCCAGGGCCGCATCGTCGAGGCGCCGGCCCAGCGGGTGACGTTCAAGGTGACGGGCTCTCACTCGCGGACGGCCTCCACGTTCGAGGTGGAGGTCCCGCCCGGCTTCGACGTCGGCGCCCATGTGCACACACGCAGCGAGGAGTTGTTCTACGTGCTGGAGGGCGAGCTGGACGTGCTCGCCTTCGAGCCGCGGATCCGGACCCCCGACGGCTGGCAGCGGTGGGAGTCCCACTCCGGCAACCGCGTGGTGCGGGCGACCCCGGGCACGGTCATCGTCGTCCCGCCGGGCTGCCCGCACGCCTTCGCCAACCCCACCGACGCTCCCGCGAAGATGTTCTTCCAGGCGTCCCCGCCACCCGATCACGAGCGGTACTTCGAGGAACTCCTGGCGATCCTGGGGAACGGGGGCCCGCCGGACCACGCGGCGATCGAGGAACTCAGGAAGCGCTACGACATCGAGCAGCTGACGCCGCTGCGGCACCGTTAGGGTCTTTCGTCTGGATCAGGCCGGATCAGGGAGCGGGGTCTGGTGATGGGGGCACCTCCCACGCCGTTCAGGCAGTGGGGGAGCATCGCAAGGCGGAGGAGGGCGGCAGGGCGGAGCCCTGCCAACCGACGACAACGCCGCGAGGCGCGGTGCCAGACCCCGCGAGCCCGGCCTGATCCAAACGAGAGGCCCTAGCGGATCGGCATGCCCGAGATCGTGCGGGAGATCACCAGCCGCTGGATCTCGCTGGTCCCCTCGAAAATGGTGTAGATGGCCGCGTCGCGGTGCATCCGCTCCACCGGGTACTCCCGGGTGTAGCCGTTGCCGCCGAGGATCTGGATGGCCTGGGCCGTGACCTTCTTCGCGGTCTCGCTGGCGAACAGCTTGGACATCGAGCCCTCGGCGGCCTCGAACGGCCTGCCGTTGACCGCCATCCACGAGGCCCGCCAGACCAGCAGCCGCGCGGCGTCGATCCGCGTGCGCATGTCGGCGAGCTGGAAGGCGACCCCCTGGTTGTCGATGATCGGCCGGCCGAACTGCTCCCGCGTCCGGGCGTAGTCGAGGGCGACCTCGTAGGCGGCCCGGGCGGTGCCGACCGCCATGGCGCCGACGGCGGGGCGGGACGCCTCGAACGTGGCCATCGCCGCGTTCTTCACCCTCTCTCCGCCCTTGCGGGCCTTCTCCCGGGCGCGGGCGAGCCGCTCGTCCAGCTTCTGTCTGCCGCCGAGCAGGCAGGACCCCGGGACGCGGACGCCGTCCAGGACCACCTCGGCGGTGTGCGAGGCGCGGATGCCGTGCTTCTTGAACTTCTGCCCCTGCGTCAGCCCCGGCGTGCCCGGCGGGACGATGAAGGAGGCGTGGCCCTTGGAGCCGAGTGCGGAATCGACGGAGGCGACGACCACGTGCACGTTGGCGATGCCGCCGTTGGTCACCCAGGTCTTGGTGCCGTTGATCACCCACTCGTCCTTGGCCTCGTCGTACACCGCGCGGGTGCGCATCGAGGCCACGTCGGAGCCTGCGTCGGGCTCGGAGGAGCAGAAGGCGGCGACCTTCACATCGCCCGGGTCGCCGTACATCTGCGGAATCCAGGTGCCGATCTGCTCGTCGGTGCCGTTGGCGAGGACGCCCACGGCGGCGAGGCCGGTGCCGACGATGGACAGCGCGATGCCGGCGTCGCCCCAGAACAGCTCCTCCATGGCCGTCGGGATGCCGAGGCCGGTGGCGTCGAAGTACTGCTGGGCGTAGAAGTCGAGGGAGTAGATGCCGACCTTGGCGGCCTCCTGGATGACCGGCCAGGGGGTCTCCTCGCGCTCGTCCCATTCGGCGGCGGCGGGACGGATCACATCGGCCGCGAAGCCGTGCAGCCAGTCCCGGACCTCCCTCTGCTCGTCGTTGAGCTCCATGGTGAACTCGGCCATGTCCCCTCCAGCGGCACACCTGCATGTTACTTGCGGTAACCGTACTATGTTACTGCCGGGTAGAAGAAGTCAACTCGTGATCATTCCCCGGCAGCCCGTTCGAGATGTCCGGCCCCGTCAGTGTTACTTTGCGCAGGCGTCACCGAACCAGTACGGGTGGGGAGATCTCATGGACACCACGCAGCGGACCGATCAGCAGCGGTCCGCCGACCGCCGACGGCGCGAGCTGCTGGAGGCCGCCGACCGGGTGGTGCTGCGCGACGGCCCGCACGCGTCGATGAACGCCATCGCCGCCGAGGCCGGCATCACCAAGCCGATCCTCTACCGCCACTTCGGCGACAAGGGAGGGCTGTACGCCGCCCTCGCCCAGCGGCACACCGACGCCCTGCTCGCCTCCCTGCGGGCCGCGCTGGACGCCCCCGCGGACCGTCGGGAGCGCGTGGAGTCGACGCTGGACACCTACCTCGCGGCCATCGAGGCCCGCCCGCAGGTCTACCGCTTCCTGATGCACCCGGCGGAGGGCGGCCAGGGCACCGACCAGGGCTTCGACGTCGGCAGGCACTCCGCTCCGCTGCTGCGCCGCATGGGCGAGGAACTGGCCCGGGTCATCGAGGAGCGGCTCGACCTGGGACCGGCCGGACAGCAGCTGGCCCGCGTGTGGGGTCACGGCATCGTCGGCATGATGCACGCGGCCGGCGACTGGTGGCTGGGCGAGCGGCCCTGCTCGCGGGCGGAACTCGTACGCAGCCTGGCGGACCTGCTGTGGGGACGGCTGGCGGCGGTGGACGACAAGACGGGCGGCCCCGGTTTCTGAGCCGCGCCCCCGGGCCCGGCGCGCGTCACCGTCCGGCTCCGCGGCGGGACGCGGCCGGCCGCCGACGCCCCGCGGCCGCGCGGTGGTTCACCGACCCCACGGTGCCCGCGCGGCCTGCCTCAGCAGCCGGCCGCGCCGCCACCCCGTGAGGCGGTCGGCGTACACCCGGCCGTCGAGGTGATCGCACTCGTGCTGGAGGCAGCGCGCGAAGAACCCCGTCCCGTGCACGGTGACCGGCTCACCGGTCACCGTGAGGCCCTCGACCACCGCGTGGTCGTAGCGCTCCGTCCCCGCCTCCAGGCCCGGCAGGGACAGGCAGCCCTCCGGCCCGCGGATCTCCACTCCGTCCGCCTCCACCAGCCGCGGGTTGACCAGATGACCGAGGTGGCGCACGTCCTCGTCGTCCGGGCAGTCGTACACGAAGACGCGCAGCGGCAGCCCGATCTGGTTCGCAGCGAGGCCCACTCCGCCCGCCGCGTACATCGTCGCAAACAAGTCCTCCACCACCTGGAACAGTTCGGGACCGAAGTCGGTGACCTCCTCGCAGGGGGCGTGCAGAACGGTGCTGCCGAGCAGGGAAAGGGGCCGGACGCGCCCGCGGGCGCCCGGGATCGAGCCGTGTCGCATGGCGGCAAGGGTACGGTTCCCTCTGCCCCTGCCGACCGCGCGGGCATGGGCGGGATTCGGGAGCGTCAACAGATCTCGATAGGCTGAGGTCCACACCACGTTGCCGAATGGCTCAACGCGCGGCGCGTACGCAAGGAGGATCGAGAACTGATGGCAGGCAACTCGGACCCGCTCACGCCGCGGGCCAAGCTGGCCGTGACCGCGGGCAAGGCGGTCGCTGCGGCATCGCGGGCCGCTGGACGCGGCAGCGGTTCGGTGATCGGTGGTCGGGTGGCCCTCAAACTCGACCCCGATCTACTGGCCCGGCTCGCCCAGCACCTGGACGTGATCCTGGTCTCGGCGACCAACGGCAAGACCACGACCACCCGGCTCATCGCCGAGGCCCTGGGGGCCGCGGGCCCGGTCGTGTCCAACGCGCTCGGCGCGAACATGCCCGCGGGCATCACCTCCGCGCTCGCCGGCGGCTCGGAATCGAAGTTCGGCGTGATAGAGGTCGACGAGAAGTACCTCGCGGGCGTGGCCCGGGACACCGACCCCAAGTGCATCGCGCTGCTCAACCTCTCCCGCGACCAGCTCGACCGGGCCGGTGAGACCCGGATGCTCGCCGAGAACTGGCGCGAGGCGCTGAGCGGGTCCAAGGCCGTGCTCGTCGCCAACTGCGACGACCCGCTGGTGGTGTGGGCCGCGTCCTCGTCCCCCAACGTGATCTGGGTGGCCGCCGGGCAGATGTGGAAGGACGACGCCTGGTCCTGCCCGTCCTGCGGCGGAGTGATGCAGCGCCCGGGCGACGACTGGTTCTGCGGCGAGTGCGGCTTCCGCCGGCCCACCCCCAGCTGGGCCCTGTCCGGCGACCACGTCCTCGACCCGCACGGCTCCGCCTGGCCGATCCACCTTCAGCTGCCGGGCCGCGCCAACAAGGCCAACGCCGCCTCCTCCGCGGCCGTCGCCGCCGTCTTCGGGGTGCCGCCGCAGGTCGCCCTGGAGCGGATGTACCAGGTGCAGGCGGTCGCCGGCCGTTACGACGTCGTGCAGTTCCAGGGCCGCGACCTGCGCCTGCTGCTGGCGAAGAACCCGGCCGGCTGGCTGGAGACGTTCTCCCTGATCGACCCGCCGCCCGCCCCGGTCATCCTGTCGGTCAACGCGCGCAGCGCCGACGGCACCGACACCTCCTGGCTGTGGGACGTCGACTACACGCGCCTGACCGGCCACCCGCTCTTCGTGCTCGGCGACCGGAAGCTGGACCTCGCGGTGCGCCTGGAGGTCGCGGGCCAGCAGTTCCAGGTCTGCGAGAGCCTGGACGAGGCCGTGCAGCAGGCCCCGGCCGGCCGGATCGAGGTCATCGCCAACTACACCGCGTTCCAGGACCTGCGCCGCCGCGTCGGCAACTGACCACAAAGGACGAGCACTTCATGAGTGACAACCAACTGCGGCTGGTGTGGATCTACCCGGACCTGCTGAGCACCTACGGCGACCAGGGCAACGTCCTCGTGGTGGAGCGCCGGGCCCGCCAGCGCGGCCTGGACGTGGCCCGTCTCGACGTGCGCAGCGACCAGCCGATCCCGACCTCCGGCGACATCTACCTCATCGGCGGCGGCGAGGACCGGCCGCAGCGGCTGGCGGCGGAGCGGCTGCGCCGCGACGGGAGCCTGCACAGGGCGGTGGAGAACGGCGCGATCGTCTTCTCCGTCTGCGCCGGGTACCAGATCCTCGGCCACGAGTTCGTCAACGACCTCGGGCAGCGCGAGCCGGGACTCGGCCTGCTCGACGTCGTGTCGGTGCGCGGTGAGGGCGAGCGGTGCGTCGGCGACGTGCTGGGCGACGTCGACCCGCGGCTCGGCCTGCCCTCGCTGACCGGGTTCGAGAACCACCAGGGCGTCACCCACCTCGGCCCCACCGCCCGCCCGTTCGCCCAGGTCCGCCTGGGCCGGGGCAACGGCACGGGCGACGGCACGGAGGGCGCCTACAACGACACCGTCTTCGGCACGTACATGCACGGGCCGGTGCTGGCCCGCAACCCGCTGATCGCGGACCTGCTGCTGAAGCTGGCCCTCGACGTCAACGCGCTGCCGCCGACCGACGACCACTGGTACGAGGCGCTGCGCAACGAGCGCATCGCGGCTGCGCAGCAGCCTGCGTGAGAACAGGTGCGCAGCAGCCTGCGTGAGAACAGGTGCGCAGCAGCCCGCGTGAGAGTTGCGCGACGGCCGCGGCGGGAGCCCGTCTGACAGGGTGTCCGCACAGGTGAGCGTGGCCGTCCAGCAGGCGGACGCACGGTTCGGCCCCGCCGCCCGGTGCCGCTAGGGTGGCGGGGACCGACCGGACAACGTGGTCCGGTCCCCGCGCCCACGTTGAGAAGGTTATTCGGGCTATGCGCATTGGCGTGCTCACCTCCGGCGGCGACTGTCCCGGCCTGAACGCCGTCATCCGTTCCGTCGTGCACCGTGCCGTCGTCGACCACGGCGACGAGGTCATCGGCTTCCGCGACGGCTGGAAGGGCCTCCTGGAGTGCGACTACCTCAAGCTCGACCTCGACGCGGTGAGCGGCATCCTCGCCCGCGGCGGGACCATCCTCGGCTCCTCCCGGGTCCGTCCCGAGCACCTGCGGGACGGCGTGCAGCGGGCCAGGGGTCACGTCGAGGAGCTGGGGCTCGACGCGATCATCCCGATCGGCGGCGAGGGCACCCTCAAGGCGGCCCGGCTGCTGTCGGACAACGGCCTGCCGATCGTCGGCGTGCCCAAGACCATCGACAACGACATCGCGGTCACGGACCTCACCTTCGGCTTCGACACCGCCGTGACCGTCGCCACCGAGGCCCTGGACCGGCTGAAGACCACCGCCGAGTCCCACCAGCGGATGCTGATCGTGGAGGTCATGGGCCGTCACACCGGCTGGATCGCGCTCCAGTCCGGCATGGCGGCCGGCGCCCACGCCATCGTCGTTCCTGAACGCCCCTTCGACATCGAGGAGTTGGCAGCGAAGGTCGGCGAGCGGTTCGAGGCGGGCAAGCGGTTCGCGATCGTCGTGGCCGCGGAGGGCGCCAAGCCCAGGGCGGGCACCATGGACTTCGACGAGGGCGGCAAGGACGTCTACGGCCACGAGCGGTTCGCCGGCGTCGCCCGGCAGCTCTCCCTCGAACTGGAGCAGCGGCTCGGCAAGGAGGCCCGGCCGGTGATCCTCGGGCACGTCCAGCGCGGCGGCACGCCGACGGCGTACGACCGGGTGCTGGCCACCCGGTTCGGCTGGCACGCCGTGGAGGCGGTGCACCGCGGGGAGTTCGGCCGGATGACGGCGCTGCGCGGCACGGACATCGTGATGGTGTCCCTGGCCGAGGCGGTGGCGACCCTCAAGACGGTCCCGGCGGATCGGTACGCCGAGGCGGAGTGCGTGCTGTAGGACACACCGCACGTCCCCATCGCCCCCGGTCGCAGCTGCGGCCGGGGGCGGTTCTACTCTGGGTGCGGACAGACAGCTGTGGACAGACAGCGCACAATCCCCATGAATCAGGAGCCGGCGGATGGATCACAGCGGGCACGGCATGATGACGGATCTGCCGCCGTTCACGCTGGGACGCGGTCTCGAGTGGTCCGCGGACCCGTTCTTCCTCGTCGCCTGCCTGCTGGGGCTCGGTCTGTACGGCTGGGGTGTGGTGCGGCTGCGGCGGCGCGGCGACGCCTGGCCGGTGGGCCGGACGGTGGCGTACGTCATCGGTGTGCTGACCGTGGCCCTGGTGATGTGCACCAAGCTGAACGACTACGGCATGGTCATGTTCAGCGTGCACATGGTCCAGCACATGGTCATCAGCATGCTGTCGCCGATCCTGATCCTGCTCGGCGGCCCGATCACCCTGGCGCTGCGCGCGCTGCCGGTGGCCGCAAGGGGCCGCAAGGGGCCGCGTGAGCTGCTGCTGGCCCTGCTGCACAGCCGGTACCTGCGGGTCGTCACGCATCCCGCCTTCACCATCCCGATGTTCGTCGCGAGCCTGTACGCCCTGTATTTCACGCCGCTGTTCGACTTCCTGATGGGCTCGATGGCCGGGCACATCGCGATGATGGTGCACTTCCTCGCGGTGGGCCTGGTGTTCTTCTGGCCGATCATGGGCGTCGACCCGGGCCCGAACCGGCCCGGCTACCTCATGCGGATGCTGGAGCTGTTCGCGGGCATGCCGTTCCACGCGTTCTTCGGCATCGCGCTGATGATGGCGACCACGCCCATGGTGAACACCTTCAAGAACCCGCCCGCCTCGCTCGGCATCGACGCCCTGACCGACCAGAACGCGGCCGGCGGCATCGCCTGGGCGTTCAGCGAGGTCCCCTCGGTCCTGGTGCTGCTCGCCCTGCTCTTCCAGTGGTACGCCTCCGAACAGCGCCAGGCCCGCCGCAAGGACCGCGCCGCGGAGCGCGACGGAGACAAGGAACTCGAGGCGTACAACGCGTACCTGGCGTCCCTCAACGCACGGGGCAACTGAGCAAGCGGGCCGCCCGGACGGGGCGGGGGTGTGGCGGCGCCGCCACACCCCCGCCCCGTCCGCGTCTACGCCGTCCCGCCGGAACAAGCCTGTTGTGGGGGGATGCCGATGGGCCGAACCGGGGCACCATGGAGGTTACGGACCATGAGGAGGGCGCCGCGATGCACGGTTCCACGGACGGTTCCACGAAGGCGATGGGGGTGCTCACCGTCGGCTCGCTGGTCGCGGTGACGGCCTACACGGTGGCACTCGGCGGCAACGGCTGGCTGTGGTTCGGCTGGGTCGTGCTGGGCCTGGTCACGCTGGGCATGGTGGTCACCCGCGGCACCTGAGGAGGCTCACTCCCCGGTGAGCCGCGTCGCCGAGTGGACGCCCGGCTGGTACTTCGGCAGCCGGGCGCTGACCTTCATTCCCGCACCCGGCGCGGTCTCGATGACCAGCCCGTGCCCGTCGCCGTAGACCTGGCGGAGCCGGTCGTCGACGTTGGACAGGCCGATGCCGCCGGAGGGGCTGTCCTCACCCGCGAGGATGCGGCGCAGCAGGCCGGGGTCCATGCCGACCCCGTCGTCCTCGATGACGACCACCGCCTCGGCGCCCGCGTCCCGCGCGGTGATCCTGATGTGGCAGGTGCCGGTCTTGCCCTCCAGGCCGTGCTTGACGGCGTTCTCCACCAGCGGTTGCAGGCACAGGAACGGCAGCGCGATGGGAAGCACCTCGGGCGCGATCTGGAGGGTGACCGACAGGCGGTCGCCGAAGCGGGCCCGTACGAGCGCCAGGTAGTGCTCGATGGCGTGGAGTTCGTCGGCGAGCGTGGTGAAGTCGCCGTGCCTGCGGAACGAGTAGCGGGTGAAGTCGGCGAACTCCAGCAGCAGGTCCCGCGCCCGCTCGGGGTCGGTGCGGACGAACGAGGCGATCACCGCGAGCGAGTTGAAGATGAAGTGCGGGGAGATCTGCGCGCGCAGGGCCTTGATCTCGGCCTCGATGAGCCGGGTGCGGGACCGGTCGAGGTCCGCGAGTTCCAGTTGCACGGAGACCCAGCGGGCGACCTCGGCCGCGGCGCGGGCCAGCACGGCCGACTCGCGGGGAGCGCAGGCGACGAGGGCGCCGTGGACGCGGTCGTCGACGGTGAGCGGGGTGACGACGGCCCAGCGCACCGGGCAGTCCGGGCTCCGGCAGCTGAGCCGGAAGGCCTCGCCGCGGCCGGTCTCCAGGGCCCCGGTGACGCGTTCCATGATCTCGGTGCGGTGGTGGCCGCCCACGCCGTCCCAGGCGAGGACCCGCGCGTCGTCCGTGAGGCACAGGGCGTCGGTGCCGAGCAGGGAGCGCAGCCGGCGGGCCGATCTGCGGGCGGTCTCCTCCGTCAGCCCGGCCCGCAGCGGGGGTGCGGCGAGCGAGGCGGCGTGCAGGGTCTGGAAGGTGGCGTGCTCGACGGGGGTGCCGAGCCCGCCGAGGGTCTGCGGGCGGGCGGTGCGCCGGCCGAGCCAGTACCCGGCGGCGAGCAGCGGCAGCGCGGCCGCGCACAGCCCGGCGAGGAAGCCGCTCATCCCGTCACCTCCGCCCGCAGTTGCTCGGGCAGGTGGAACCGGGCCAGGACGGCCGCGGTGCCGGCCGGCACCCGGCCGGGTGTGGCCAGGGACACCAGCATCATCGTGAGGAAGCCCAGCGGCACCGACCACAGGGCGGGCCAGGCGAGCAGCGCGTGCAGCGGCCCGGTGCCGGGGAAGCCGGCCATGGTCACGGCGACGGCGACGAGCGCGGCGCCGCCACCCGCCAGCATCCCGGCGGCCGCGCCGGGCGGGGTGAGCCGCCGCCACCAGATGCCGAGGACGAGCAGGGGGCAGAAGGAGGAGGCGGACACCGCGAAGGCGAGCCCGACCGCGTCGGCGACGGGCAGCCCGCCGACCAGGACGCTCGCGGCGAGCGGTACGGCCATGGCGAGCACCGTGCCCAGCCGGAAGTGGCGTACCCCGCGCGAGGGCAGCACGTCCTGGGTGAGCACCCCGGCCACCGCCATGGTCACGCCGGAGGCGGTCGACAGGAACGCGGCGAACGCGCCGCCCGCGACCAGCGCGCCCAGCAGGTCCCCGCCCAGGCCGCCGATCACCCGGTCGGGCAGCAGCAGCACGGCGGCGTCCGCGCTCCCGGTGAGGGTGAGTTCGGGGGCGTAGACGCGGCCGAGCGCGCCGTACACCGGAGGCAGCAGGTAGAAGCCGCCGATCAGGCCGAGCACGGCCACCGTGGTACGGCGCGCGGCCACGCCGTGCGGGCTGGTGTAGAAGCGGACGACGACGTGCGGCAGGCCCATGGTGCCGAGGAAGGTGGCGAGGATCAGCCCGTAGGTGGCGTACAGCGGGCGTTCCTCGCGGCCCGCGGCCAGGGAGGTGGACATGCCGCCGCTGCCGCCGTGGGCGGCCACCGGGACTCCGGCGCCCCGGGCGAAGGTGAGCCGGGTGCCGCCCTCGACGCGGTGCGTCCCGGCCGGGAGGTTCACCTGCCGCTCGCGGTGGGCGCGGCCGTCGACGGTGCCGGTCACGGTGACGGTGAGCGGGCGTTCCAGCCTGAGGTCGAGGGTTTCCGCGACGCGCACGGTGCGCTGCTCGCGGAAGGCGGCCGGCTCGTCGTAGGCGCGGCGCGGCGCCCCGTCGCCCTGCCAGGCCAGGACGAGGAAGAGGGCGGGGACGAGCAGGGCGGTCAGTTTCAGCCAGTACTGGAAGGCCTGGACGAAGGTGATGCTGCGCATCCCGCCCGCGGCGACGATGGCGACCACGACGACGGCGACGATCACCGCGCCGAGCGCGTCGGGCGCCCCGGTCAGCACCGCCAGGGTGAGTCCGGCCCCCTGGAGCTGCGGCAGCAGGTAGAGCCAGCCGACGCCGACGACGAAGGCGCCCGCGAGCCGCCGCACGCCCTGGGAGGCGAGCCGGGCCTCGGCGAAGTCGGGCAGCGTGTACGCCCCGGACCGGCGCAGCGGGGCGGCGACGAACAGGAGCAGGACGAGATAGCCGGCCGTGTAGCCGACGGGGTACCACAGCATGTCGGCGCCCTGGACGAGGACCAGGCCGGCTATGCCCAGGAACGAGGCCGCGGAGAGGTACTCCCCGCTGATGGCGGCCGCGTTCAGGCGCGGGCCCACGGTGCGGGAGGCGACGTAGAAGTCGGAGGTGGTGCGGGAGATGCGCAGGCCGAAGGCGCCGACGAGGATGGTGGCCACCACGACGAGGGCGACGGCGGGGACGGTGTAGGCGGAGTTCACGGCGCTCAGCGGTCTCCGACGAGCCGCACGAAGTCGCGTTCGTTGCGCTCGGCGCGGCGCACGTACCAGCGGGCGAGCAGCACCAGGGGGGCGTAGAGGCCGAAGCCGAGGACCGCCCACTTCAGCCGCCGGGCGTCGGGGGCCGCGGCGAACACCAGCGGCAGCGGGCCCACGAGGAGCACGAGCACCGCGAACACGGTGAGGCCGGCCCGTAGTTGGCTGCGCATCAGCGAGCGGACGTAGGTGTGGCCGAGGGTCGTCTGCTCGTCGATCTCCGTGCGCGGACGGTAGTGGCCCGGGGCCCGTCGCGTGCGCCGGGGCGGCCCGGTGACGACGACACGGCGTTCGGTCGGGTCCTGCGGCATGGCGTACATCCCCCTAGCGCGCGGTCCGGCGGATCAGCAGCTCGCGCAGTTCCCGCGCGTGCCGTCGGCTGACCTGGAGTTCCTCGGTGCCGACCAGGACGCTCACCGTGCCCGCGTCCAGGCGGAGTTCGCCGATGTGACGCAGGGCCACCAGGTACCGGCGGTGGATGCGGACGAAGCCGCGGGCGCGCCAGCGCTCCTCCAGGGTCGACAGCGGGATGCGCACCAGGTGGCTGCCCCTGCCGGTGTGCAGCCGGGCGTAGTCGCCCTGCGCCTCGGCGTGGGTGATGTCCTCGACGGCCACGAAGCGTGTCACACCGCCGAGTTCCACGGGCAGGTGGTCGGGATCGGGCTCGCTGACGGGTATCCGCGGGGCGGCGCCGCGCAGGTGGGCGGCGCGGCGGACGGCCTCGGCGAGGCGTTCCTTGCGGACGGGCTTGAGGAGGTAGTCGACGGCCTTGAGGTCGAAGGCCTGTACGGCGAAGTCCTCGTGGGCGGTGACGAACACGATCAGCGGCGGCGCGGCGAACCCGTTCAGCAGCCGGGCCAGGTCGAGGCCGTCCAGGCCCGGCATGTGGATGTCGAGGAAGACGACGTCGATCGCGTCGGGCCCGTCCGGGCCGGACTCCAGCGCCCGGTTGATGCGGCGCAGCGCCTCGGTCGCGTCGCCTGCGCCCTCCACGCCGGCGATCCGGGGATCGGCGTTCAGCAGGTACAGCAGCTCCTCGAGGGAGGGGCGTTCGTCGTCGACGGCGAGGGCACGCAGCATGAACGTGGAGTGTAGGGGCGAAAAGCGCGCTGTGACATGCACCGGGCACGGAGGCCCGCGCGCCCGCGCGCTGGATACAGTGCCGCCTTGACTTCCTCCCCCTCGTGACCGAGTGGGGATTCCTACGGCTCGCGCCGTGGGGTTTCCTGCTTCGCCGCCGACTGCCCGCCCGGAGTGCTCCGTTGAGGTCTTACACCGGCTCCACAGGCCGACACCGCCAGCCCGGCGGCCTTCAGGTTGTTCGCCGCGTTCACGTCGCGGTCATGGGTGACACCGCAGCCCTCGCACGTCCAGGTGCGCACGTGGAGCGGCATCCTGTCCTGCAGGGTTCCGCAGTGCGAGCACAGCTTGGAGGAGGGGAACCAGCGGTCGACCACGATCACCTCGCGCCCGTACCACTGGGCCTTGTACTCCAGCAGGCTGCGAAACTCGCCCCATGCCGCGTCGCTGATGGCGCGGGCGAGACGACCGTTGCTAAGCAGGTTCCGAACGGTCAGGTCCTCGATCACGATCGTTTGGTTTTCACGAACGAGCCGAGTGGTGAGCTTGTGCAGGTGATCCCGCCTGCGATCGGCGATACGCGCATGGATACGGGCGACCTTCCGGCGCGCCTTGGCCCGGTTGGCGCCGTCGCCCGGCGCCTTGCGGGGCAGCTCCCGCTGGGCCCTCGCCAGACGGGTACGGTCGCGTCGCTCGTGCTGGGGGTTGGTGACCTTCTCCCCGGTGGACAGGGTGAGCAGGTGGTCCAGGCCCGCGTCGATCCCGACCGCCGCATCGGTTGCGGGGAGCGGCTGGACGTGGGGGTCCTCCACCAGGAGGACCACATGCCAGCGTCCGGCCGCGTCCTGGGAGACGGTCACCGTGGACGGCTGGGCGCCCTCGGGCAGGGGACGGGACCAGACGATGTCCAGCGGTTCGGTCATCTTGGCCAGGGTCAGCCGGCCGCCTTGGAAGCGGAACGCGCTGGTGGTGTACTCGGCGGACTTGCGGGACTTCTTCCGCGACTTGAACCGCGGGTACTTCGCCCGCTTGCCGAAGAAGCTGGTGAACGCCGTCTGGAGGTGGCGGAGGGCCTGCTGGAGCGGGACGGAGGAGACGTCGTTGAGGTACGCGAGTTCCTCGGTCTCCTTCCACGCCGTCAGCATCGCCGACGTCGCGTTGTAGTTGACCCGCTCGGCCCGCAGTGTCCACGCCTCCGTGCGGGCCGCGAGCGCCAGGTTGTAGACCTTCCGCACGCACCCGAACGTGCGCGACAGCTCCGCTGCCTGCGCATCGGTCGGACAGAAGCGGTACTTGAACGCCCGCTTCACGCCAGTGGCCATAACTCACAAACTATCAAATCAGGTTGTGACCCCATGGCGGATTGTGGGTGGTGGACGCCGGATCGCCCTGGCGGCGATCCGGCTTTCCCTGCCCTGCTCCGCAGGAGTCCGATTCTCCCCCGCAAGCGGGCGGTACCCCCACCTCCGCCTGAAGGCGGGGGTTTCCTCGGAGGTCCCAGATGAACAGCAGGCCGGCACCGTTCGACGCACTCGACCGGAAGATCCTCACCGCCCTGATCGCGAACGCGCGCACCAGCTTCGCCGAGATCGGCACCGCCGTCGGTCTGTCCGCGACGGCCGTCAAGCGGCGCGTGGACCGGCTGCGCGAGACCGGCGTGATCACCGGGTTCACCGCCACGGTGAAGCCGGCGGCGCTGGGCTGGCGCACGGAGGCGTACGTCGAGGTGTACTGCGAGGGCGCGGCCCCGCCGCGGCGGCTGGCGGAGGTGGTGCGCCGCCATCCGGAGATCACGGCGGCGATGACGGTGACCGGCGGCGCGGACGCCCTGCTGCACGTGCGGGCGCGGGACGTGGAGCACTTCGAGGAGGTGCTGGAACGCATCCGTACCGAGCCGTTCATCCGCAAGACGATCAGCGTGATGGTGCTGTCCCATCTGCTGCCGGACAGTCCTGAGGCGGGCGCAAGCCAGCCTGCTCCCCCGGAGGGCGCAGCAGACGTGCGCTGAGGCCGGGAAACACGCAGCATCGCTGCTCGTACGCGCAGCTTTTGTTTCTTGTCGTCCGTCTTCGCCACTTCCTACCTTTGTGCCAACCCTGTCGACACCCAGGAAGCGGAGGGACCCCTCTGTGCCCGAATCCCGTGTGCCGCGCCGGCGGCGCTTCCTCGTCTGCGAACCCAGACACTTCGCCGTGCAGTACGCGATCAATCCCTGGATGCGTCCCGACGTCCCCGTGGACGTGTCCCTGGCCCAGCGGCAGTGGCATGAGCTGATGCGCGTCTACCGCGCCCACGGCCACACCGTCGACACCGTGGAGCCCGTGCCCGGCCTGCCCGACATGGTCTTCGCCGCCAACGCGGCGGTGGTCGTGGACGGCCGTGTCCTCGGCTCCCTCTTCCACGCGCCCGAGCGCCGTCCGGAGTCCCTCCCCTACGACACATGGTTCAAGTCGGCCGGTTTCGACGTCTACCGTCCGGAGTCGGTGTGCGAGGGCGAGGGCGACTTCGTGCCGGCCGGCCGCTGGATCCTGGCCGGCACCGGCTTCCGCACCACCCCTGAGGCCCATCGCGAGGCGCAGGAGTTCCTCGGTGCGCCGGTGATCGGCCTGACCCTGGTGGACCCGTACTTCTACCACCTGGACACCGCGCTGTTCGTCCTCGACGACGAGGGCGAGGGGAACATCGCGTACTACCCGGACGCGTTCTCGCCGGGCAGCCGCGAGGTCCTCGCCCGGCTGTACCCGGACGCGCTGATCGCCACCCGTGAGGACGCTCTGTCCTTCGGCCTGAACTCCGTCTCGGACGGCCACCACGTCTTCGTCTCGCCCGGGGCCACGGCCCTGGCCGAACAACTCGCCGACCGCGGCTACGCCCCCGTCCCCGTCGACCTGTCCGAGTTCCACAAGGCCGGCGGGGGAATCAAGTGCTGCACCCAGGAGATCCGCTGATGACCGCACCCGCCCGTACCCGTACCTCCGCGGAGCTGATCGAGGCCGAGGAGCCGGTCCTCGCGCACAACTACCATCCGCTGCCCGTGGTCGTGGCCCGCGCCGAGGGCACCTGGGTGGAGGACGTCGAGGGGCGCCGCTACCTCGACATGCTGGCCGGCTACTCGGCCCTCAACTTCGGTCACCGCCACCCCGCGCTGACCGAGGCGGCCCACCGCCAGCTCGACCGGCTCACCCTGACCTCGCGGGCGTTCCACAACGACCGCCTCGCCGAGTTCGCCGAGCGGCTGGCGGCGCTGACGGGGCAGGACATGGTGCTGCCGATGAACACCGGCGCCGAGGCGGTCGAGAGCGCCATCAAGGTCGCCCGCAAGTGGGCGTACGAGGTCAAGGGCGTCCCGGCCGACCGGGCGACGATCGTGGTCGCGGCGGACAACTTCCACGGCCGTACGACGACGATCGTCAGCTTCTCCACGGACGAGACGGCACGGTCCGGCTTCGGGCCGTTCACGCCGGGCTTCAAGGTCGTCCCGTACAACGATCCGGCGGCCCTGGAGGCGGCGATCGACGAGACGACGGCGGCGGTGCTGATCGAGCCGATCCAGGGCGAGGCCGGCGTGCTCATCCCCGACGACGGCTACCTCGCCGCCGTGCGGGAGCTGACCCGCCGCGCGGGCTGCCTGTTCATCGCGGACGAGATCCAGTCGGGCCTCGGCCGCACCGGGCGCACGCTCGCCGTCGAGCACGAGGACGTCGTCCCCGACGTCCTGCTGCTGGGCAAGGCCCTCGGCGGCGGCATCGTGCCGGTGTCCGCGGTCGTCGGGTCCCGGGAGGTGCTCGGGGTGCTGCGGCCGGGCGAGCACGGGTCGACGTTCGGCGGCAACCCGCTGGCCGCGGAGGTCGGCACGGCGGTGATCGGGCTCCTGGAGACGGGCGAGTTCCAGCTCCGGGCGGCGGAGCTGGGCAAGGTACTGCACGAGGGGCTCGTCCAGTTGGTCGGCCGGGGTGTGGTCGGTTTCCGCTCACGGGGGCTGTGGGCGGGCGTGGACGTGGATCCGGCGCTCGGCACCGGACGGGAGATCGGCGAGCGCCTGATGCGGGAGGGTGTCCTGGTCAAGGACACCCACGGTTCCACGATCCGGCTGGCGCCGCCGCTGACCATCACCGAGGGCGAGCTGCGCGCGGCGCTCGCCTCCCTGGAGAAGGTGCTGGCCGCCTGACGCGGCCGCCGGCGCCGGGGGCGGGGGGGGCCCGGCCGGGGCCCCCCCCCCCCCCGGGCCCCCCCCCCCCGCCGGGGGGCGGGGGGGGGGGGGGCGGGCTAAACCCGCGGGGGGGCGCCGGCATTTTGGTGGGCCCCCCCCCCCCGGCGGCACGTTT
>NZ_JBIUBT010000005.1:114403-119726 GCF_044548235.1 Streptomyces sp. NPDC052043 | reverse complement strand
GGGGGGGCCGCGCCCGTGCCCCACCGGGGGGGGGGCGGGGGGGGGGGCCGCCCCCCCCGGGGGGGGGGGGGGGGCGGGGCCGGGGGGGGGGGGCGGGGGGGGGGGCCCGGCGGGGGGGGCCCCCCCCCGGGGGGGCCCCCCACGTCTCGGTTCGGGTTCCGCGGAGCCGAGGGTCCCGGCCGGGAGTGGGCTTGCCCGGAGTGGGCTTGCGGGGGTGGGCTTGCCGAGGGTGGGCTGGGTACCCGCTTCGGTGAGTGACTCATTGAGGGGATGACTTCCATGCTGCTCATCGGCCTGCTCCTCCTCGCGGCTACGGCCGCCTTCACCGGCCTGGCCATCGCCGGCAACCTGTCCGGCGGCCCGCGGTATCCGGTCTCGGTGCTCGGCAACCACGTCGCCACCATGAACACGCTCGAAGCCTTCAGCGCCGGTCTCGCCCTCGCCCTGCTCTTCTGCCTGGGCGCGAGTCTCATGGCCGGTGCCGCGACGCACCACCGGCACGCGCACCGGGCCCCGCGCCGCTACGGCGGCCGGGACACCGGCACGCTGAACGAGCCCACGGGCCGGGACGGCCGCTGACCCGCACGGCCGGTTCCGATGGTGGGCGCGTGCGCGCCCGCGGGGAAGACGTGTGCCCGCGCCGCGGCGGGTGCTCCCGTGGGCACCCGCCGCGGCGCCGTCAGTCCTCGCGTCGCCTGCGCCGCAGCAGGTGGCGCACGATCAGTGCGACGACGAGGACCCCGAGGACGACGAGTACGTACACCTCGTAGCGGCGGACCTCGTCGTAGACGGTGCCGATGTGCGTGCCCGCGGCGTAGGCGAGGGACACCCACAGGCCGACCCACAGTGCCGCGCCGAGCGCGTTGAAGGCGAGGAAGCGGAGCCAGTGCATGCCCGTGGTGCCGGCGATGATGCCGTTGGCCTGGCGAAGTCCCTCGACGAACCGGGCCACCACGACGATCTTGCCGCCGTGCCGGCCGAAGAACTGCTCGGCCTTCGCGAACCGTTCCGGCGTCAGGAAGATGTACCGGCCCCAACGGTGCACGAAGGCACGTCCGCCGAAGTGGCCGACGAGATAGCCGATGTTGTCTCCGACGACGGCCGCGGCGAACGCGATCAGGGCCACGGCCACGACGTCGAGCTGCCCGGCCCCGGCGTACACCCCGGCCGCGATCAGGATCGTCTCGCCCGGCGCGGGGACGCCGAAGTCCTCCACGAAGACCACGCCCCCGACGGCCCAGTAGCCGTAGTGGCTGAGCAGCGGTGCCAGGTGCGCCAGCGGACCCGGAAGCGGAGGGGCCATGTCCACACCGTACGACGCCGGGCCGACGGTCACCGGCAGGCACGGCAACGCGCCGCCGCACACGTGCCGGACCGTCCCCCACGCACCGCGCGGGACGCTGCCCGACGGCCTCACCCCGGTAGCGCCGAACCCTCCGACCGCGCCGTAGGGGGATATGGCGGGGTCACGGCGCCAGGAAGCGGTCGGTGATCGCCTGGTTGTAGCGGGCGAACAGGCCGGCGATCGCACGGCGGTCCTCCTCGGACCAGTCGGCCAGCATCTCCGCGGTGCCGGTACGACGCCGCCGGCAGACCGCATCCATCGCGTCCCGGCCTTCCGCAGTCGGCGCCACGATGGTGCGGCGGCGGTCGTCGGCGGCCGTGCGGGTGACGAACCCCACCTTCGCCATGGCGGCCACCTGACGGGCGACCGTCGACGCGTCCAGCCCCAGCTCGGTCGCCAGGGTCACGATGTCCGACGGGCCCACCACGTCGAGCGCGCGCAGCAGCAGGTAGCCGGCCCGGTCGACCTCTTGGTAGAAGTCCGAGCGCCGCCGGATCAGTTCCAGGTTGCGTACCAGCATCGCGGTCTGGAACTCGATCACGTCGATCGACTTCCAACCCTCCGAGTCAATTCGTTCGCTGATCACACAACCGTCCTCATCGCCGTCGGCCCTACGCATGTATCTTACACGTGATTACAGGTACGATACATCTATTGACGGGTGCCTCTGCGGTGAGCTGCACACACATAACTCCCGGTGCCGGGACGACCGGATGGGCCACGCGCCTGGCCGGACGGCTGGCGGCCGTCGATCCGGGCCTCGCCCGCGATCGCCTCGGCGAAGGTCGACTACAACCCCCAGCCGTCCGACAACATCAAGGACGCAGGGGGCGCGCCGCTTTGGCCACTTCGCCCGTTCGGGCCGCTCCGACCGGCTCTGCGGGCGGAGGCAAGGCTGACGCTCGGTCAGCACAGCGGCACCCTGCTGGAGGAACTGGCCCAGCTGGTGCAGGAACACCCGCACCACGAGCGCATCGCCCTGTTACGCATGGGGGTGCTGTACCGCTCTGGGCGGCGGAGCGAGGCCCTGAGTGTCTACGAGGAGACCAGAGCCCGGCTGGCCGCCGATCTCGGGCTGGACCCCGGTCCCGACCTACGGCGCGCGCAGGAGATGATCCTGCTGGCAGACGGGATGCCGGAGGAATGGCCGCGCCGCCTGTTCGGTGCCCGGTGGCGGGAGACGGTCACCGTGTCTGCGGAGCGGAGCGGACACCGGACGACAGCCGGCGCGGCACCGCCCGTCCCGTTCGTCCCGCCCTCGGCCGCGGGGTTCACCGGCCGGGAAGCCGAACTGCACCGGATCCTGGAACTGTCGCAAGGCGCCCGGCACTCCGTCTCCGCGGTCGCGATCGTGGGCGCCGCTGGCCATGGCAAGACGGCACTCGCCCTGGAGTGGGCCCGCCGACATCATGGCCGCTACCCGGGCGGGCTGGAGATCGTCGACCTGCAGGGTTACTCGGCCCGCCGCGTCCTCTCCCCGACCGAGGTCCTGCGTACCCTGCTGACCTGGCGCGGGATGTCCCCCGAACGGATACCCCACGGTATGGCCGAGTTGACATCGCTCTACCACAGCGAACTGGCGGGCAGTCCGAGTCTGCTCGTCCTCGACAACGCTGTCTCCGCGCAGCAGGCGCTGGCCTTATTGCCCCCTGCTCCCGGTTCCCTCGCCCTGGTCACGAGCCGCAACCGGCTCAGCAACCTGCTGATGACGGCCGGCGTGGGGATGATTCAACTCGGCCCGCTGCCGCCCGTCGACGCTCACCAGTTGCTCCGGCACGTCGTCGGTGCCGACCGTACCGAGGCGGAGCCCGAGGCCACGGCGGAGCTCGCCGCGCTGTGCGGGCATTCCCCACTCGCGCTGCGCATCGCGGCGGCCAACATGGTGATGCACCCCCGGTGCCGGATCGCAGACCATGCCCAGGCGCTGCGGACCGACAACCGCCTGGGATGTCTGGCGATCACCGGTGACCGGGGATCGTCGGTGGGGTCCTCACTCGCCCTGTCCGTTCGCCGGCTCGGGCACGAGGCACAAGTGCTCTTCCGCGCCCTCGGATCGTTGTCCGCTCCGGTGGCCGACCGGTCGGCGTTGGAGCGGCTGACGGGTCTGCCCCGGGCACGGGTGTCGGACCTGCTCGACCTCCTCTTCGCGGAGCACCTGGTGCATGTCGACGGAGCGGGCCGCTTCCACCTGGACGAACTGACCTGGCAGTACGCGCGGCTCCTCGCCATGGACGACACTCACACGGCCACTGGCATCCGGACCGGGCAGCCTGAAAAAGCACATCAATCATCTAGTCCGCGCGGTGGACTTTGACGGAGGGCTTGATGGTTCGGGAGTCCAGCACGCAGGCCGACGGCTCCGCGCTCCTGCCCTCGGCTTCGCGGACCAGGCGTCGCAGCAGGCCGCTGAGCTGCTCGAAGACGCCGTCCTGTTGCCACTTGGCGAAGTACCCGTAGGTCGTGCGGCGCCGTGGCCGGGCCCGTCAGCGGACAAAAGGAGGCGCTCGGGGGCGTGTGGGAGCAGACAAAGGAGTCGGAACGAAACGGCTCCAAGGTGTCACGTGCGGGTCGACTGACCCGGCAGGCCCTGCAACCCCAGCGCTGCAGGGCTCCGGAAACGACACCAACTCAGACGGAGACAGGACCAACGCTCAGTTGGCGGCTGTCGCAGTGGATGGCGTATCGGCTGGGGCGCAGCTCACACATGGGGGGTGCGGGCACCGCAGCAGTTGCTGTCGATGTCCTCATCGCTGACGTTGGTGGGGTGCGGAAGGGTGCTGGGCGCCAGCGCGCGGGACGTGAGGGGGACGGAGTCGCCGTCGATATGAATGGTGACATCGGTGGTGATGAGGTCCACATGGATGTCGGTGTAGTAGTCCACGACGTCTAGGAGCTGGCCGTGCTGGCCGAATCCGAGGTGGATGCCGGGATGACGCTCGTTGATGTGGGAATTCATGCCGACGAAGTCGTCGATGCCGGTGTTCGTGCCGAAACCGAGTTCACCGACGTGGTTTCCGTGGTCGACCTGGACGCAGCGTTCGAAGAGCTTGGCGATCTTCTCGTCCTCGCAAGAGTAGGAGACGACGTTGCTGTCCTTGAGGTCGACGGTGAGCGGGTTCTCCCCCAGGCGTGCATCGAGTTGGACGGCCTTGTTGACGTTGAATGCTCCGTCGGCCACGAGGCGGCCGGTGACCGAGGCCGGGTAGGTGGCAACCTCGCCGGCGGGGAGGATGACGAAGTGGCCGGGTCGCCAGACGCCGCGGTTGCTCAGCCAGCGGTAGCGGTCGTTGTCCAGGGTGATTTCGAGTTCGCTGCCGGAGCTGGTGGTAACCGCGAGGTGCTTGGCGGCGAGGAAGCGGTGGAGCAAGCCGGCGTTGATGGCGCTGAGTTCCGCGGGCGTGGGGCCAAGGGCAAGGCGGAAGAAGTCCCAGCTGCCGTTGATGATGCGGATTGGCAGGACCTGGTCGCTGTAGACGTCGACCTCGTGGCGCAGGATGGGGGCGTGCGACATGGTGTCGCGTTCGATGGTGATGATGACCAGGCGGCCGGTCAGGCTGTCACGGGAGGGCAGGGCGGCCTTGAGGCGCTCACGGAAGCCGGGGTCCTCGATGGGGGCCATGCCGAGTGCCGTGGTGGCCACCCCTCGGTCACGGGCGGCGAGAATGAGAAGAGACGCTTGTTCCCGGCAGTCCGGGGTGTAGATGACCAGCAGGGTGTCGGTGGGGGTGAGCTGGGCGTAGCCGTCGAACAGAGTGTCAACTCCCTTCAAGACGCTGGCGTCGATGGTTGTCTCGACAGGTGCGGTCGTCACGCATGACTCCGTGGGCTCGGGGTGTGTGGTGGGTCCCGGGGGTGGGGGGGGGGGGGGCCCCCCCCCCCCCCCCGGACCCCCCCCCCCCAACCGCCCGGGGGGCGCAGGCCCCCACCCCCCCCCCTGTGTCGAGCACCCAAATAACCCCCCCCGACACCCCCACCCCC
>NZ_JBIUBT010000005.1:0-114393 GCF_044548235.1 Streptomyces sp. NPDC052043 | reverse complement strand
TCCGGGGGTGGGGGGGGTCCCCACGTTTTGGCGGGGGGGGGGGGGGGGGGGGGGGGGGGGGGGGGGGCCGGGCCGCCCCCCCCCCCCCCCCCCGGGTGTACCGCTGCGTCAGCAGGCGGCCGGCGGGATCTGCCACAGGCCCGGCAGGTTGTCGTCGGACAAGATGTCCCCGCCCGTGACCGCCGTGCCCTGGTGGATCGCGCTCGGCTCGGCCTTCGCCAGTTCCTCGTTCAGGGTCTGCAGACGCATCTCCAGAGTCGTCATGCCTAACTCCCCTTGTTCGTGAGTTGATTGATAGAAATTGGTGCGGGATGTGCTGTGGTACTGGCAGCGCCTTTCAGAGCCACAGGTGAGGCTGTGGTGCCAGGGCTGCCGTGATCCGCGGCTTTGGGGCGGCGGATCAGTCTGCGGGTAGGGCCGCGGCGGAAGGCGCCGTCACGCCGCGCTCGGCATCGGATGCCGGCATATGGGCGGATTCGGCCCTGCAATGGAGCCACCAGGGCGCGCAGCAGCAGGCCGCCAGCGAGGGCGTAGACAATGCGGGGCTGTACCAACGAGGAGACAAGGCCCGCGCTCATCGGCGTCGAAGCGCTCGTAGGTCTCCGCCAGGAAGTCCACCGCGCCCCGCTCCACAGCGCACGCCCGGTACGCCGCCCCAGCGCTCACGGCCTCGCCGATCAGGACGGGGGAGAAGTCCACGCCCACCGCGCGGGCGCCGCGGACCGCCAGGTGCGTGGTGCTGCGTCCGCTGCCGCAGCCGAGGTCGAGCACGGTGCGGGGCTCACCCAGGAGTTCGAGGCCCGGCCCGTGCTCGGGGTACTGGGTCCAGTTGAACCAGGTGGTCTCACCGGCCACGTTGCGCAGGCGCGGGACGGGCCGGGCGCCGGCGAACGCGGTCCAGGGATCGCGGTGTTCAGGCATCCCGGCCGCTCCTCTTTGCGACCATGAAGCGGCCCATGACCAGCTGGTCGATCTCCGTCTTCAGGAAGCACCGCAGGGCGTCCCGCGGAGAACAGACGATCGGCTCCCCGGCGACGTTGAACGACGTGTTGAGCAGACACGGCACACCGGTGCTCGCGGAGAAGGCATGCAACAGGGCCGAGAGTTCGGGGTTGGCGGCGTCGTCGACGGTCTGGATGCGAGCGGTGCCGTCCACGTGGCAGGCGCCGGGGATGCGGTCCCGGTACTCGGCCCGAACGGGGAAGACGAAGGTCATGTACGGGGACACGGTCTTCTTGCCCAGGTCGAAGAGGCGCGAGGCCTGCGACGCAAGGACGACGGGAGCGAAGGGCCGGAACGGCTCACGGTGCTTGACCCTGAGGTTGATGACGTCCTTGATGTCGGGGAACCGCGGGTCGGCGAGGATGCTGCGGTTGCCCAACGCGCGGGGCCCGTACTCCGTGCGCCCCTGGAACCAGGCCACAACCTTCTTTCCGGTCAGCAGTTCGACTGTCCGGGCGGTCAGCTGGGCCGCGTCAAGCTCGGCCCATTCGACGTCGTCCTCGTGCTCCGCCAGAGCGGAAAGGATCTCCGTGTCGTCGTACGCGGGGCCGAGATAGGGGGTGCGGGTGGCCGTGGGACGCTCTGGCAGGCCCGCCACGTGCACTGCCGCGCCGATGGACACGCCCGGATCGCTGGCGCCGAAGCCGACCTCCATCGCCGCGAAGGACGATCTCTGCAGCATCTTCGTGCCGGCGACGCAGTTGAGGGCGAGGCCGCCCTCGAAGAGCAGCGTGTCGAACTCCGTGGCCGCCCCGAGCACCCTGACCTGGTGCGCCGTCACGGCCTCGACCATGTGCTGGGCGAGTCCGGCCACCTTGACCCGGAATTCGAAATCCTCACGCTTTTCACTGTCACCTTCGAAGAGGTTGTCGAAGAAGGAGTAGTACGCATTCTTCTCCCCCGGGATGAATATTCGGTAGGAGCCGTCCTCGTTCAGCTGTACCGCGTTCACCAGGAGGGGATTGCGGGTCGGTGGGGGTGCGTAGGCCGCGAGTCCCATCACCTTGTATTCGTCGTTGTTGGGAACGAAACCCAGGTAACGGGTGATTTTTCCGTAGGCCATGGCGAGGGAGTCGTCCATGCCGACGGAGCCCTGTTCGAATACGCGCATGACGCCGCCCCGCAGCTCCCCCATGACCGCGGAGTGGGTCTCGGCCCGGCCGTCGCTGACCAGGAAGGCCGCGTCGCGGACGCCAGCCACGTAGGCGCCGCACATCAGATGCGCCGTGTGGTGCGGGACCAGGGCGAGGCTGTTCGGGTCGAGCGGGTAGTCCATCCGCGTCATGAAGTCGGCGTGCATGGCGGCCCGGCCGAGCATCCCCGTGTAGAGCTCCCCGGCCCGGCCAAGCTGGTCGAACTTGGCCACGACGGGCATTCCACCGTCCGCGATATCGCGGATCGTCCGGTCGACGACCTCCGGGGCGAACCGCCATGGGACGGCGAAGACATCGACGTCGTCGAGACCGATTCCGGCCTGCCTCAGGCACCAGCGGATCGCGTGGACGGGGAAGTCGGAGGTCTTCTTGGCCCGGCTGAGCCGCTCCTCCTCGACGGCCGCCACCACCTCGCCGTCCACCACAAGGGCGGCGGAGGCGTCGTGTCCGATCAGCTGGTGGCGGTCCACTCCCGTCGCCCCGTACAGCTTCGCGAAGAGTTCCGCGCTCCGCGTGAACCCGTTGTAGCCGACCACGATCACTGAATTCCGCCCCCTCTCGGATCCCTGACGGCACGTTCCCACTATTCTCTCCACGTGATGTACGGGGCACATACGAAAGAGGCATCGAAAGGAAATGCCGCCCTTTCTGGAGCGCATCCGGCCTGACAGAATACGGTGGCCTGTCATGGCCCGAGCATTCCGTAACGTCAGGAGTCCGGGCCGCTGCTTCTCGACGCTCAGGGGAGAATTCCGGTGCCGATGTCCGTCGCCCAAGCCGGCGTGACCCTCGCCGACCCGACCGCCTACGCCGACGAGGACCGTCTGCACCGGGCCCTGGACCTGCTGCGCCGCGAGGCCCCGGTCCACTGGGTGACGCCCCCGGCTACCACCCCTTCTGGGCCGTCACCCGCCATGCCGACGTCCGGGAGGTGGAACGGCGCAGTGACGTCTTCCTGAGCGGGCCCCGGCCGATGCTGGCCCCGGCCCGAACCGGCGCATCCGGCACCGGGGGTGCCTCCTCGACGACCCCTTCTCGGCGCTCGACCAGGCCTCACCAGCGACGTCGTGCACGATCCGCGGACCGCTGCCGAGAACGCCGGACGATGGGCGGGGTCGGGCCCGCGGTGGCCGTCCCGATGGGACGGGCAGGGCAGTCCACGGCGTGCTGCTCCTCGCGCGCCATAAGAGGCGACCGCACTTCGGCGCGGCCGAGACCTGACCGGAACTGGAGCACACGTCTCTTTCTCCGCCCGTGCCCTCGGCAGCCGGTCGTGTACGGGCCGGGGTCTCGTCTGCCGTCCGCCACCGCGTCCGACACGCGCGCGATCACGCGGGCGCTCCGGGCGGAGCCACACCACCAGTTCGCCGTTCGCCACGGCGTGCAGTGACCACGACGGTGTGGCCATCCCCGCCCTGCGCACGCCGTGCAGGTGATGCCTGACGCTGGTCCGCATGACCGGACAGTCGCGCCGGCTGCTGCCTGGTCGTCTGCCGAGTCGATCGGCTGGCGACGCGGACTGAGATACGACGTCCCGGTGGCACAGTCGGCCACCGCGGGCGCTTGAGCCTGCGGCGGTCGTGCCGCAGGCGAGATGTCGAACGTGATCCGTGAGGCGGAGAAGAGGTGGGACATGGGTCTGCCCGGGGGAGGACGGCGGGCTGCCGGTTCGACGTCCGGTGCAGATCGAACCGGTGGGGGTCGGGGAAGACCGACTCGTCACGGTTCGCGGACGGGTAGGACAGCAGTACGGCCTCGCCCGCGCGGATCCGTACCCCGTGCAGGGCGTGGTCCACGCGCGCGGTACGCATGATCGCCTTGACCGGGGTCACCCAGCGGATCATCTCCTCGACGGCGTCGGGCAGCCGGGGCGTACCGTCGCGCAGGGCATCGCCTGCGGCGGCAGGCATGCGGGAGCCGGCCCAGCACACGGCGTCTCGGCGTGGGCAGCCAGTGACCAAGATACGGACCATTCCCGAGCTAGCCGCCGTCCACTACTTGTCGCAGCCATGACCATTTTCGCTACTCAAGCTGCGTCCGAGCTCCATATCGCCAGCAGACGAAGAATCTGATACTGGACGAGTCAGCAAAGGAACCAGGCAGGCGCCGCTGCGCGCTCCCGCCCGCCTCGGCGTGAGGCCGCCGTGCCGCCGTGCCGCCCAGCATGACGCCGGCACCCACATGGCTGACGAGGGTCAGCATGAGCTCGGCCGAACGCGGTTACAGATGACTACGGATGCACGTGGGCCAACTCCCGGGATCATGGTCTCGACCTGGTAGCACCCCGGTTTGAAGCGGACCTGGAGAGTGAAGGGCGAGCCGTGTTCTACTACCTGCTCAAATACGTTCTGCTGGGGCCGCTGCTCAGACTGGTCTTCCGGCCCCGCATCGAAGGGCTGGAGCACGTGCCGGCCTCGGGAGCCGCCATCGTCGCGGGCAACCACCTGTCGTTCTCGGACCACTTCCTGATGCCCGCGATCCTCAAACGGCGGATCACCTTCCTGGCCAAGGCGGAGTACTTCACGGGCCCCGGCATCAAGGGCCGGCTCACCGCGGCCTTCTTCCGCAGCGCGGGCCAGATCCCGGTGGACCGCTCGGGCAAGGAGGCCGGGCAGGCCGCGATCCGGGAGGGGCTCGGGGTGCTGCGCAAGGGCGAGCTGCTCGGCATCTACCCGGAGGGCACCCGCTCGCACGACGGCCGCCTGTACAAGGGCAAAGTCGGCGTCGCGGTCATGGCGCTCAGGGCGGGGGTGCCGGTCGTCCCGTGCGCGATGATCGGCACGTTCGAGGCCCAGCCGCCCGGAAAGACCGTCCCGCACCCGCACCCGATCGTGATCCGCTTCGGCAAGCCGCTGGACTTCTCCCGCTACGCCGGCTTGGAGAACGAGAAGGCGGTCCTGCGCGCCGTCACCGACGAGATCATGTACGCCATCCTGTCGCTGTCCGAGCAGGAGTACGTCGACCAGTACGCGGCCGTGGCCAAGGCGGAGCAGACCGAGGCGAAGGGCGACAGGCGCAGGTTCCCGCGCGCACCGCTCGTCTGACGCGGCCGGTCGCGCCGGGCGTGCGAGAGGGGCGGCCGGGCATCCCGGCCGCCCCTCTCCACCTGCTGCCTTTCGCTACGGCTTCGGCGTGGCGTGCGGTGCGCAGGTCACGTCCGCCGAGTCGACCTTGCCGGTGAGCAGGTAGGTGTTCACCCGGTCGTTGACGCACGGGTTGGCCAGGCCGGTGACGCCGTGGGAGCCGGCGTCCTTCTCGGTGATGAGACGGGAGCCCGTGAAGCGCTTGTGCAGCTCGACGGCGCCCGCGTACGGGGTGGCGGCGTCCCGCGTGGACTGCACGATCAGCACCGGCGGCAGGCCCTTGCCGGTCTTCACGTTCACCGGGTTCTGCTGCTTGACCGGCCATGTGGCGCACGGCAGGTTCATCCAGGCGTTGGCCCAGGTCATGAACGGGGCGGTCGTGTGGAGCCGCGTGTTGTCCCGGTCCCACGTCTGCCAGTTGGTGGGCCACTTGGCGTCGGTGCACTCGACGGCCGTGTAGACGGCGTTGCCGTTCTCCGAGGAGATGTTGCCCGCGATGTCGGACAGGTCCGGGGCGGCGGCGTCGATCAGCGCCTGGGTGTCACCGGCGACGTACCGGCTGAACACCTTCGCCACCGGCGCCCACGAGGAGTCGTAGTACGGGGCGCTCTGGAAGAAGGAGATCAGCTCGTTCGGGCCGACGACCCCGCCGAGCGGGCTCTTCTTGGCGGTGGCGCGCAGCTTCAGCCACTGCTCCTGGACGGCGTCGCGGGTGGCGCCCAGGTGGTAGGTGGCGTCGTTGGCGGCGACCCAGTCCTGCCAGTCCTTCCAGCGGCCCTCGAAGGCGACGTCCTGGTTCAGGTTGGCCTGGTACCAGATGTTCTCGCGGGCCGGGTTGACGACGCTGTCGACGACCATCCGGCGCACGTGGCCCGGGAACATCGTGCCGTAGACGGCGCCGAGGTAGGTGCCGTAGGAGACGCCGAGGAAGTTGAGCTTCTGCTCACCGAGCGCGGCGCGGATGACGTCCAGGTCGCGGACCGTGTTCGCGGTGGTCATCTGCTGGAGCATGGCGCGGCCGGTGCGCTCGTAGCAGCCCTGCGCGTACGCGCGGGCCAGCTTGCGCTGGATGCTCTTGTCGGCCTCCGAGCCGGGCACCGGGTCCAGCCCGGACCCCTGGGCGAACTCCTGCGGGTCCGCGCAGGAGATGGGCGCCGAGTGGCCGACACCGCGCGGGTCGAAGCCGACGAAGTCGTAGGCCTTCGCGACGTTGGCCCAGATGGCGTTGTTGCCGGTGACCCGGGTCGGGAAGCGCAGGCCCGAACCGCCGGGGCCGCCCGGGTTGTAGACGAGGGCGCCCTGGCGCTCCTGCTTCGTGCCGGTGTTGCCGACACGGTCGACGGCCAGCTTGATCTGCTTGCCGTAGGGGTCCGCGTAGTCGAGCGGCACCGAGACGTAACCGCACTGGATGGGCTTGACCAGCGCCCAGTCGGCGGGGCAGTCCCGCCAGTCGATGCCGGCCTTCGCGGCACGCTCCGCGGCGATCGCCGCACCGCGCGTCTCGCGGTCCTGTCCCTGACCGTTGTTCGCGCCGGCCGCGGGCGTCGCCACGGCGCCGGCCATCAGCGTCGCCGTGACCAGGACGCCGGCCGAACCGAGCGTCAGCGCACGGCTCTTGGGTCTCATGCCCCTCAAGTGGAACCTCCCCGTACATCGTTGCGAATCGAGTACGGGGATCCTTGCTGCTGTGTGGTCCCTGAGAACAGGGGGCGTTGACCTTCTTTGCCAATCCGATAAACGGCGCGGCGTGTCTCGCTGAGCGGAGTCCCGGTGGCTCGGCGGGGGCCGGCGAACAGGGCCCAGGGGCTGCCCGAAACTCATCCGGCCGTCGGAGCGAGCCACACCCGGGGGGTGACGGTGAGGCCGCGTTTCCTGGCGGGCGGGAATTCAACCGCCCTGCAATGCGGGGAAGTTCAGGAGTGGTCCGCTCAGCGGACCGGGCCTGAGGGAGTGGTCCGCTCAGCGGACCTCCGGCCCCCTGCGGTCCGCCGTGACGCCGAGGCTTTGCTACTCACGCGGGGCGGACGGGACGTCGCGAACCTGCGAGACGGTGCCGGCCACCTGGCCCCCGGCGGGCTCCGCGAGCTGCTCGAGCCGTTCCAGATCGGCCGCGGAAACCAGGGCGACGAGCGGCTTGCCGTGCCGCGTGACGACCACGCGCTCACCGCCGTACACCACCCGGTTGATCAGGTCGGCGAGCTCAGCCCTGGCTTGCGTCACCGGAATCTCGTGGGCCATGCCCCCACCCTACGGCGCGTTCACCTCGCCCTCAGGGCCGTGACCGGCCGCCGGAGAAGTGCGTGGAGCAGCGCTCCAGCGCCCGCTTCATCTGCTCCAGCTCCATATCGGGCAGAGCGCCGCCCTGGGCGAACTTCAGCACGTGCTCGGCCACCGTGCGCAGCTTGGTGTTGGACCGCTGGGAGACCTCCCGCAGGACCTGCCAGGCGTCCTCGGGCGGGATCTGCCCGAAGGCCACCACGACGCCGATCGCCTGGTCGACGACGGCATGGGAGGTCAGGGCCCGCTGGAGCTGATCGATCTCCTGGTGCAGCCGCTCGTGCTCCAGCACCGGATCGGTGGCGGAGAGCGGCGGGAGGGAGTGCCGCTCGGACATCGCGAAGAACACCATGGCCAGTCCCCTGGATCGACAAGGCCCGTGCTTCCAGCTTCACCCAGGAGGACGCCGCGCACGACCCGGGACCGCCCCGCGTCCCGTGGAGAAGCCCTCCGCGACAAACGTACATCCTGTACATTTTTCACAAAGTACGCTCCGACGGAGCAGCGCGCCTGCCTCAAAGAGGGGTGCGTCATGCCGGCCGTCCACGACACGACGCGGTACGTGCGCCGCGACGTGGCGACGGTCCGTCCGGGCCAGGCCGTCGCGTCCACGGCGGTGCTGCTGCCGGCCGCGGGCACCCCGGGCACCCCGGGCACCCCGGGCAAGCGGTACGCACTGCCCTGCGCCCGCGCGGTCCTGCGGCAGCCGTCGCCGCCCGAGCCGGTCGAGGGCCGGGCGCCCGCCCGAGCTGTCGCCCCTGCCTACGCCGACCCGCGCCGAGGCAGAACCGATCGGCCGCTGTCCGACGGAAAGCCGCGCACGGCTCGCTTCACCCTGACCCGGACTGCGGAAGTTGACGTCTCCACCCTCGCGGACAGGGCGGGCGGAGAAGGCCGTCCGTCGGACACGCGGCGCGGAATGGCCCCGAATGACCGACCGCCTTTCGGTGTAGGTTCCGCTCCCTTTCCTGGACCGCTCCAGTTGCGCACCACGCCTCCCCGGTCGGCGGAACGAGGCGCTCCGGTGCTGGTCCGGAGGTCGTCACGGGAGGGGCCGGCGGCTCGATCGTGAGGGCGTCCACCCGAACGGGTGCGTGGTGAGTAACAACACAAACACTCGGATTCATTGGGGTTTTCGGACATCCGTAGGTGAAGATCCCTGTCTGACGACAAGCCCCCGCCACAACGGCGGGGCGATCCGGGCGGACGCCGAGTCCTGCCGCCGCCCGGATGACCGGTCGACGGGAAGTGGATCGGCAGGAGTGGAGGACCCAAGCACGACGGGTCGCCGGAACGGTCACACCATGACCGGACCGAGCAGCCCTTGGGGTGAAGCCGCAGAAACGCGGCCGGGCAACTTCGCCAGCCCGAATCCGACAGGTCATCCTTCACAGGCGGCTGACGAAGGGTTGCGCATGACTGCGCTCAATCGTGTCCCGTCGTTGATGGCCCGGGCCGGCACGGCCTCGGCCCTGACCCTGGCCGCCGTGGGCGGCTCGATCGTGGTACCGGGTGTGGCCTCCGAGGCCGCGGCCGCGACGACCGCGAGCAAGGCGCTGCAGATCGCGGCGTCCAAGAAGGGGTCGCCCTACCAGTGGGGCGCCACGGGGCCGCGGAGGTTCGACTGCTCGGGGCTCACTCTGTACTCGTTCAAGAGGGCGGGCAAGAAGCTGCCCCGCACGGCCGCGCAGCAGTACAACAAGACCCGGCACATCAACGCGCGCAGCCGCCGAGCCGGGGACCTGGTGTTCTTCCACTCGGGCTCCTACGTGTACCACGTGGGCATCTACGCCGGCAGCGGCAGGATCTGGCACGCCCCGAAGACCGGGGACGTCGTCAAGCTCCAGAAGATCTGGACGAGGAGCGTCTGGTACGGCCGGATCAACTGACCCGGCCGTCGTGCGGGGTGTGACGGCGACGCCTCGGTGACGTCACCGCACGGTCCTACGGTTCCTGGCCCGCGGCCGTCACAGGACGGGCGGGAGCCGTCCACGGAAGTTCGATGCAGACCGTCTTGCCGCCCTCCCGCGTCGGCCTCACGGTCATTCTGCCACCGCACTCGGCGGTGAGCCACCGGATGATCACCATGCCCCGGCCGTTGTCCTGCTGGACAGCGGCCGGCAGGCGTTTCGGGAACCGGGGGTGGCTGTCGGTGACCCCGATGCACAACTGTTCGTCACGCACGAGGACGAGGTCCACCGTGAAGGTGGGGGACTGCCCGAACGTGTGCAGTACGGCGTTGGTGGCGAGTTCGGAGACGATGAGCCGGACCGTCTCGGCGGTGTCCGCGGCCGGCGGCAGACCCCACTCCGCGAGAGTGTCCGCCACATAGGCACGGGCAGCACAGACCGAGGCGGGATCGCTCGGCAGAGTGACGGATGCTTCCAGATGGTCTGCCATGGCGACGTCGTCCCTTTCCCACGGGACCGGAGTCCGACACTGGGCGGATGGATTCGAGTACGGTCCCGCACTGGTGCTTCGCCGTCAGACTGCCATCAGCACTCCGGTCTCGGTGGCGATCCACCGAGATATGCATATATCTGTCGCTCGATGCGGTGAACTCTGCGACGGAAGACCGTATGTGAAGCGGGTCGCGTGGAGCCTCCAGAGGGAGCGGCGTGGAGCGTCCAGAGGGAGCGAGGGAGTAGCCCATGCAGCACGGTCCCGCGGTGCGCCGCCGGAAACTGGGCGCAGAACTGCGCGCGCTGCGCACCGGCGCGGGCCTCACCAGCGGTGAGGCGGCCCGCCTGGTCGGCTGGCACCAGTCGAAGGTCAGCCGGATCGAGACCGGCACCAGCGGGGTGAAACCGGCCGACGTGCGCTCGCTCCTGGACGCGTACGCGGTCCACGACTCCCAGCTGCGCGAGTTGCTCCTGGTCCTCGCGGGGCTGGACGACGGCGGCGGCCGGCACCACTGGTGGCACGCCTACCGCGGTGTACTGCCGCCGACCTATCGGGACTTCATCAGCCTGGAGTCGCAGGCGAGCGGGATGCGCACCCTGGAGACCTCGGTCGTCCCCGGGCTGCTCCAGACACCCGAGTACGCCCGCGCGGTCACCCGGGCCGCCGTGGACGGGCTCGACGAGGACCGGCTGGACGCGCTGGTGGAGGTGCGGCTGGCCCGCCAGGACGTGCTGCGCGCGCGACCGCCGCTGGAGCTGGACGCGGTGCTGGACGAGGCGGTGCTGCGCCGGGAAGTGGGCGGGCCCGAGGTCATGAGGCGGCAGCTGGAGCGGCTGACGGAGGCGGCCCTGCTGCCCCAGGTACGGCTCCAGGTGTTGCCGTTCGCCGCCGGCGCGCACATCGGCATCACCGGGCCTTTCGTCATCTTCTCGTTTTCGAACACCTCCGATCTGAACGTAGTGGTTCTCGACCACTTGACGAGTAGCTTCCATCTCGAGCGGAAAGAAGACCTAGAGGCCTACACCGAGGCCTTCGACACCCTGCGGATCCACGCCCTCTCCCCCGAGGACTCGTTGGACTTCATCGCCGGGATACGCCAGGAACCCTGACGGCGCACAACCGCGTACCGCGTAAGGAGGCACCATGTCCGCCCTGCCTCGGCACGTACCTTCCAGCACCGATCTGCACGGCGTGCGCTGGCTGCGCAGCAGCTACAGCACGGGAGCCAACAACTGCGTCGAGACGGCCCGGCCCGCCACAGGACCGTGGACCGGGCTGCTCGCCGTGCGCGACTCCAAGACACCGGCCGGGCCCGCGCTGCTCTTCTCCCCGGTGAGCTGGGCCGGCTTCACGGCCGCGGCGCACCGCGTCTGACGCACAGTCCGGTCATATCAACCCATATCCACACCTGGTGTCGCGCGGCCGTGTCACGCCGACTCATGGTCGCGTCCCACCGATCACCCGTACAGCGCGTTCGATCTGCGCCCCGGAGAGGTCCGCGCGGGCGGTCAGCCTCAGCCGTGAGACGCCGTCGGGCACGGAAGGAGGACGGAAACAGCCCACGGCCACCCCGGCCGCCCGGCAGTCGGCCGCCCACCGCACCGCCTGCTCCGGGGACGGCGCGCGCACCGAGACCACCGCGGCGTCCGGGCGTACCGCCTCCAGACCCGCGGCGGTCAGGCGTGCGTGGAGTCCGGCCGCCACCGCACGCGCGCGTGCCGCCCGCTCGGGCTCGCGGCGCAGCAGCCGCAGCGCCGCCAGGGCGGCCCCCGCGGCGGCGGGGGCGAGACCGGTGTCGAAGATGAACGTCCGGGCCGCGTTGACCAGGTGGTCGATCACCCGCGCGGGCCCGAGGACGACTCCGCCCTGGCTGCCGAGCGACTTTGACAGCGTGGCCGTGACGACCACGTCGTCGGCGCCCGCCAGTCCGGCCGCGTGCGCGGCGCCGCGGCCGCCGTCGCCCAGGACGCCCAGTCCGTGGGCGTCGTCGGCGACGAGGCCCGCGCCGCGCTCCCGGCAGACCGCGGCGAACTCCGCCAGCGGGGCCGCGTCGCCGTCGACCGAGAACACCGTGTCCGACACGAACACGGCCGGGCCCTCGTGCGTGCCGAGCGCCTTGCGCACCGCGTCCGGGTCGGCGTGCGCGACGACCTGGGTCGTGCCGCGGGCCAGCCGGCAGCCGTCGATGAGCGAGGCGTGGTTGCCCGCGTCGGAGACGACGAGCGAGCCGTGCGGCGCGAGCGCGGTGACCGCGGCCAGGTTCGCGGCGTATCCGGAGGCGAAGACGAGCGCCGCCTCGAAACCGCAGAAACCGGCCAGCTCGCGCTCGAGTTCGGCATGGAGTTCGGTGGTGCCGGTGACCAGCCGGGAGCCGGTCGAGCCGCCGCCCCAGGTACGCGCCGCGGCCGCGGCCCCCTCGGTCACCTCCGGGTGGCGGGCCAGCCCCAGGTAGTCGTTGCCCGCGAGGTCGAGCAGCGGCGATTCGGCGGGGCGCGGCCGCAGGGTCCGTACGAGTCCGGCCCGGCGGCGCGCTTGCGCCTGCTCGTCGATCCAGCCGAACGCCATGGGTCCTCCGAGGCATTTGTAGGCAGTGGACAGACCCTAGCGGCAGGGCAGGGCGCCCATGATGTGGCAATACCCACATGTCGACGGGGCCGTCCTTGTACGGAGTCTCCTTGGCCCCGGGCCGGACCGTAGGACAGGATCAGCTCTCATGGACCTGCTGAACACGCTGGTGGACAAGGGGCTTCGGCGCGAGTCGCCGACCCGTGGGGAAGCTCTGGCCGTGCTGGCCACCTCGGACGACGACCTGCTCGACGTGGTGGCCGCGGCCGGGAGGGTGCGCCGCCGCTGGTTCGGCCGGCGGGTGAAACTCAACTATCTCGTCAACCTCAAGTCGGGCCTGTGCCCCGAGGACTGCTCCTACTGCTCCCAGCGGCTCGGCTCGAAGGCCGACATCCTCAAGTACACCTGGCTCAAGCCCGACGAGGCCTCCGAGGCCGCGGCGGCCGGGCTGGCGGGCGGCGCGAAGCGGGTCTGCCTGGTGGCCAGCGGGCGCGGTCCGACCGACCGTGACGTGGACCGGGTCTCCGACACCATCAAGGCGATCAAGGAGCAGAACGAGGGCGTCGAGGTGTGCGCCTGCCTCGGTCTGCTCTCCGACGGCCAGGCCGAACGGCTGCGCGAGGCGGGGGCCGACGCCTACAACCACAACCTCAACACCTCCGAGGCGACGTACGGCGACATCACCACCACCCACACCTACGCCGACCGGGTGGACACGGTGCACAAGGCGCACGCGGCCGGTCTTTCCGCCTGCTCCGGGCTCATCGCCGGGATGGGCGAGAGCGACGAGGACCTGGTCGACGTGGTCTTCTCGCTGCGCGAGCTGGACCCGGACTCCGTTCCGGTGAACTTCCTGATCCCGTTCGAGGGCACACCACTCGCCAAGGAGTGGAACCTGACCCCGCAGCGCTGCCTGCGGATCCTGGCGATGGTCCGGTTCGTCTGCCCGGACGTGGAGGTGCGGATCGCGGGCGGCCGCGAGGTGCACCTGCGCACCATGCAGCCCCTCGCGCTGCACCTGGCCAACTCCATCTTCCTCGGCGACTACCTGACCAGCGAGGGCCAGGCGGGCAGGGCCGACCTGGAGATGATCGCGGACGCCGGGTTCGAGGTGGAGGACGCCGGCCAGGTGACGCTGCCCGAGCACCGGGTGGCGGCCGCGGACGGGTGCGGGACGCACGAGGGCACGGGGTGCGGGTCCCACGAGGGCGCGGGCCGCGGTACGCACGAGGGGCCGGGGTGCGGGGCGCACCAGGGCGGCGGGGGCTGCGGTTCCGCCGCGGCACCGGAGGCTCAGCCGGAGGCGGCACCGGCCGCCGAGGCCGGCCAGGAGCCGCGTCCTGACCTGGTCGCCGTACGCCGCCGGGGCGCCGGAACGGACCTCGCGCCCAATGCCTGAACCGCACACCGCGCCCGGCCCGCACGTGCCCGAGCTGCTGGAGCTCGACCGGCGGCACGTGTGGCACCCGTACGGGCCCATGCCCGGCCGCCACGAACCGCTCGTCGTCGAGTCGGCGAGCGGGGTCCGGCTGAGGCTCGCGGACGGCTCGGGCGAACTGGTCGACGGCATGTCGTCGTGGTGGGCGGCGATCCACGGCTACAACCACCCGGTGCTGAACGAGGCCGCGCAGGAGCAGCTGGCGCGGATGAGCCACGTGATGTTCGGCGGGCTCACGCACGAGCCCGCCGTCCGGCTCGCGAAGCTCCTTGTCGACATGTCGCCGGACGGTCTGGAGCATGTGTTCCTCGCCGACTCCGGTTCGGTGTCGGTCGAGGTCGCGGTCAAGATGTGCCTCCAGTACTGGCGCTCGCTCGGCCGCCCGGAGAAGCGGCGACTGCTGACCTGGCGGGGCGGCTACCACGGGGACACCTGGCAACCGATGTCCGTGTGCGACCCCGAGGGCGGGATGCACGAGCTGTGGGCCGGTGTGCTGCCGCGTCAGGTCTTCGCCGACGCGCCGCCCGAGGGGTACGAGGAGGCGTACGCCGACCACCTGCGGGAGACGGTCGAACGGCACGCCGGCGAACTGGCCGCCGTGATCGTCGAGCCCGTGGTGCAGGGGGCGGGCGGGATGCGCTTCCACTCCCCCGCCTATCTGCGGGTGCTGCGCGAGGTGTGCGACGCGCACGATGTGCTCCTGGTCTTCGACGAGATCGCGACCGGGTTCGGGCGCACCGGTGCCCTGTTCGCGGCGGAGCACGCCGCCGTGACGCCGGACGTGATGTGCGTGGGCAAGGCGCTGACCGGCGGCTATCTGACGATGGCGGCGACGCTGTGCACCGCGCGGGTGGCCGAGGGGATCTCGCGCGGCGAGGTGCCGGTGCTCGCGCACGGCCCGACCTTCATGGGCAACCCGCTGGCGGCGGCCGTGGCCTGCGCGTCGATCGGGCTGCTGCTCGGCCAGGACTGGCAGGCGGAGGTCAAGCGGATCGAGGCGGGGCTGCGGGACGGACTGGCTCCGGCCGCGGACCTGCCGGGTGTACGGGACGTACGGGTCCTGGGCGCCATCGGGGTGGTCCAGCTCGACCACGCGGTGGACATGGCGGCGGCCACCCGGGCGGCCGTGCGGGAGGGCGTGTGGCTGCGGCCGTTCCGCGACCTGGTGTACACGATGCCGCCGTACGTCACCGGTGACGTGGACGTGGCACGGATCGCGCGCGCGGTGTGCGCGGCGGCGCGGGAGGGCTGAGATGCCGGTACTGGTGATCACGGGCACGGGCACCGAGGTGGGCAAGACGGTGGCGACGGCCGCCGTCGCCGCGGCGGCCGTCGCGGCCGGTCGGTCGGTGGCCGTGCTGAAGCCCGCGCAGACCGGTGTGGGACCGGACGAGCGCGGGGACGCCGACGAGGTCGCCCGGCTGGCCGGTGCGGTGACGGCGCGCGAACTCGCCCGCTATCCGGAGCCGTTGGCGCCCGCGACGGCGGCCCTGCGGGCCGGGCTGGCTCCGGTGCGCCCGCACGAGGTGGCCGAGGCCGCGGCCAAGCTGGCCACCGAGCACGACCTGGTGCTGGTGGAGGGCGCGGGCGGGCTGCTCGTCCGCTTCGACGCGGACGGCGGCACGCTGGCCGACGCGGCGAAGCTGCTGGGTGCCCCGGTACTGGTCGTGGCCACGGCGGGCCTGGGCACGCTGAACACGACCGAGCTGACGGCCCGTGAACTGCGCTCCCGCGACCTGGACCTCCTCGGCGTGGTGATCGGCAGCTGGCCCGCCGGGCCCGACCTCGCCTGTCGCTGCAACGTCACCGACCTCCCCGCAGCGGCCGGCGCCCCCTTGCTCGGCGCCCTCCCCGAAGCCGCGGGCGCCCTGTCCCCGACCGCCTTCCGCTCCATGGCTCCCACCTGGCTGGCCGCCCGCCTGAACGGCACCTGGAACGCGGAGGAGTTCACCACCCGGGAGGCCCCCACACCGTTCGCGCCGGGCACCTGACGGGACCGGCACCCGAGCACACGGGGGCGACGGACGTACGGGGCCGTCCCGGACACGCGGGACGGCAGGGCGCCGGCCTGGCCCGTCGGCCCCGTGCGGGCAGGCCCGTCGGGCCGCCTCGGACGAGCAGGCGGACAGTGCCGCGGAGTTTCTGCGCCGGACCCGGGACACGTGCGGGCGGAGTCCGGGCAGGCACCGGCATCGGTGGGCGTGCGGTGGGTAGGCGTGGGGGAAACTCACCGTAGGCCCGTCGTGGTCGGGAGGGTGCCATGGTGTTGCGGTCCACCGGTTCCGGGAGGGCGGCGCGGGATGCCGTCCGTCATCCGGTGTTCGCCCGTTACTACGCGCGTGCCAGCGTGGCCGCGGAGACCAGCATGGGTCTGGCCGCAGTGCGCCGGCGGCTGCTGGCCGGACTGTCCGGGCGGGTGATCGAGATCGGCGCGGGCAACGGACTGAACTTCGCGCGCTACCCGGGCTCCGTCGCGGAGGTCGTCGCCGTCGAACCGGAGCGGCTCCTGCGGCAGCTGGCGCTCGAGGCCGCCCGCCGTGCCGAGGTCCCGGTCGACGTGGTGCCGGGCTGCGCGGAGGCACTGCCGGTGAAGAGCGAGGCGTTCGACGCGGTGGTGCTCGCGCAGGTGCTGTGCAGCGTGCGCGACGTGCCGCGCGCGCTCGCCGAGGCACGGCGGGTGCTGAAGCCCGGCGGCGAGGTGCGGTTCTTCGAGCACGGCAGGGGCGGCGGCCGGGCGATGGCCGTGACCCAGCGCGCCCTGGACCGCACGGTGTGGCCACTGCTGAGCGGCGGCTGCCATCTGGCCCGCGATCCGGTCTCCGCCCTGCGCGACGCGGGGTTCGAGCTCGGCCCCTACCGGCGGATGCTGGTTCCGGAGCAGGGACCGGTCCTGCCCTCGTCGCACTGCGTGCTGGGCACCGCCTGGCGACCGGCCTCCACCGGCGTCGGCAATCGGCCGACCACCTGATCAGCCAATCAGACGATCACGCGATCGGGTGCACGGGCGAGCACTGGCGCCGCCGCCGCACCCGCCGCCGCACAGGGACGGGCTCAGGCACGGCGTGACGCATACGCGCCCCTTACACCCGTACCGGGGACCCGGCCTCTGAGCGAAGACCGCTGCTCGGCCCAACGGAGGATACCGGCTGTGGGCCCGATCACATTAGGCTCGTCCGGGGACAAACCTGTCATGAGCCAGGACGTAACGGGTCGAAGGACCCCCAAGGAGGCCCCCGTGTCCACACCTGCTGCGTCGCCGGGCCAGGCGCCGGCCGACGGGATCGCGGCCCGCGCCCGCGGACTGACCAAGGCCTACGGATCGGGCGAGACCACCGTGCTCGCGCTGGACTCGGTGGACGTCGACATCGCACGCGGCCGCTTCACCACGGTCATGGGCCCCTCCGGCTCCGGGAAGTCCACCCTGATGCACTGCCTGGCCGGGCTCGACACCGTCTCGGGCGGCCGGGTCTGGGTCGGCGACACCGAGATCACCGGCCTGAAGGACCGCGAGCTGACCCGGTTGCGCCGGGACCGGATCGGCTTCATGTTCCAGTCGTTCAACCTCATCCCCACCCTCAACGCGCTGGAGAACATCACCCTGCCGATGGACATCGCGGGCCGCAGGCCCGACGAGAAGTGGCTGGACGAGGTCATCGACGCGCTGGGGCTGCGCAACCGGCTGGGGCACCGGCCGTCCCAGCTGTCCGGCGGCCAGCAGCAGCGCGTGGCCTGCGCGCGGGCCCTGGCCTCCCGGCCGGAGCTGATCTTCGCCGACGAGCCCACCGGCAATCTCGACTCGCGCGCCGGTCTGGAGGTGCTCGGCTTCCTGCGCGACGCCGTCGACAGCCTCGGGCAGACCGTCGTCATGGTGACCCACGACCCGAACGCCGCCGCCCACTCCGACCTGGTGATGTACCTCGCGGACGGCCGGATCGTGGACGCGATGGAGCACCCGACCGCGGAGGCCGTGCTGGAGCGCATGCGCCTGTTCGCCTCGGGAGCCGCCCACGCCCCCGGCCGCACTCCCGACCAGACCCCCGGCCAAACCCCCGGCCTCACCACCGCCGGCCTCGACGACGTGGTCCACCACCGGTTCGACGGGGACGGCCTCGCCGTCGAGGAGGCCTGACCCGGTGCTCAAGGCGACACTGCGCAGCTTCCTGGCCCACAGGGGGCGGCTGCTGCTCTCGGGCCTGGCCGTCATCCTGTCCGTGGCCTTCGTCACGGGCAGCCTGATCTTCTCCGACACCGTCGCGCGCACCTTCAACCGGCTCTTCGCCTCCACCGCCGCCGATGTGACGGTGGCGCCGAAGCAGGAGCTGCAGTCCGCCCTGCCCACCGGCGTCGTGCAGACCGTGCCGACCTCCCTCGCCCAGCGGCTGGCCGGGGTCGACGGCGTCGCGGCGACGCACGTGGACGTGGCCGTCCAGAACACGATGGTCGTCAACAGCCGCAACGAGCCGGTCGGCCCCACCACGGGCGCCCCGACCATCGTCTCCAACTGGCAGATCACCGACCGCAGCCCGGTGCGGTTGGCCTCCGGCCACGCCCCGCACGGTGACGGCGAGGCCCTGCTGGACACCGACACCGCCCGGCACGACGACGTGCGGATCGGCGATGTGCTCGCGGTCCAGGCGCAGTCCGGCTCGTTCCGCGTCCGGATCGTCGGCATGGCCGCGTTCACCACCACCAACCCGGGCGCGGCCAGGCTCTTCCTGGACACCCCCACCGCCCAGACCAGGCTGCTCGGCTCCACCGACCGCGCGACGAGCATTTCGGTCGACGCGGCCAAGGGCGTCACCGACGCCCAGCTCAAGCAGCGCGTCGGCCGGGTCGTCGGGGCCTCCGGATACGACCTGAGGACCGCCGGTGAGCAGGCCAAGTCCGCCGCCTCACGGCTCGGCGGATTCGTCAAGGTCATCAAGTACGTCATGCTCGGATTCGCCGGGATCGCGGTCCTCGTCGGCATCTTCCTGATCGTCAACACCTTCTCCATGCTGATCGCCCAGCGCACCCGCGAACTGGGCCTGCTGCGGGCCCTGGGCGCCGACCGGAGGCAGGTTCGGCGCTCGGTGCTGACCGAGGCGGTGCTGCTCGGCGTGGTCGGCTCCACCGTGGGGCTCGCGGCCGGGATCGGCCTGGCGGCCGGGCTGCTCCGGCTGATGAGCGACTTCGGCACGAACATGACGACCACGCAGATGGTCGTCAGGTGGAGCACGCCCCTCGCCGCGTACGTGGTGGGCATCGGCGTCACCTTCCTGGCGGCCTACCTCCCGGCCCGCCGCGCAGCGACCGTCTCGCCCATGGCGGCGCTGTCGGACGCCGAGGTGGCCGGAGTGGGGCGGCCCCTGCGGGTGCGCGCGCTGGCGGGCGCGGGCGTGGGGGCGGCCGGCGCGGCCGCGCTCGCGGGCTGCGCCGCCGCGCACCGGACCGCGACCGCCGCCTCCCTGCTGGGCGTGGGCATCGTTCTCACCCTGGTCGCCACCGTGGTCGCGGGGCCGCTGCTGGTGCGCCCGTTGATCCGGGTGCTGGGTGGGGTCTTCCCGGCCCTGTTCGGGTCCATCGGGCGGATGAGCCAGCGCAACGCGCTGCGCAACCCGCGCCGGACCGGTGCCACGGCGGCCGCCCTGATGGTGGGCCTGGCCCTGGTCGGCGGGCTGTCCGTGGCCAGTGCCTCCATGACCCGCTCCCTGGACCGCCAGATCGACCGGGTGCTGGGTGCCGACTACATGGTGCAGAACCGCAACTTCCTGCCGTTCTCCGCACAGGTCACGGACGCGGTGCACGCCACCCGGGGCGTCGGCACCGTCGTACGGCAGCGGCTGGCGGCGGTCGCCCTGCGGATGCCGGACGGCAAACGCGTCGAGACCACCGCCTCCGGATACGACCCACGGCTCGACTCGGTCGCCCACATCAAGTACGTCCACGGCGACACGGCGGCGGCCCTCGCTGACGGGCACATCGCCATGGACGCCCGCTTCGCCGGGAAGCACGGGGTGCGGGCCGGAAGCGTGCTGCCCGTCGAGTTCCAGGGCGGACGGCAGGCCCGGCTGACCGTGGCGGCGCTCACCAACCAGGACGCGGCCGAGGGGTTCGGCATCGAGGGCGGCGTGTACTTCGGCATGGGGACCCTGGAGAAGTACGTGCCGGGCACCCCGGACGCGGTCCTGTACGTGAACGCCGCGCCCGGCACCGGCGCCGGGCAGTTGCGCTCCCACCTGGAGAAGGCCCTCACTCCGTACCCCAATGTGGAGGTGCGCGACCAGGCGGACTACAAGAAGCTGGTCCACGACCAGATCGCGGTCCTGCTCTACCTGGTGTACGCGCTGCTGGGCCTGGCGATCGTCATCGCGGTCCTGGGCGTGGTCAACACCCTCGCCCTGTCGGTGGTGGAGCGCACCCGGGAGATCGGCCTGCTGCGGGCCATCGGGCTGGCCCGCCGCCAACTGCGGCGGATGATCCGGCTGGAGTCGGTGGTGATCGCCGTCTTCGGCGCGGTACTGGGGCTGGCGCTGGGCCTGGTGTGGGGTCTGTGCACCCAGCGGGTACTGGCCCTCCAGGGCATGAAGGCACTGGCCATCCCCTGGAGCACGATCGTGGCCGTGGTGGTCGGCGCGGCGCTCGTGGGCGTCGTGGCCGCCCTGCTGCCCGCGCTGCGCGCCTCCCGGATGAACGTGCTGGCGGCGATCGCACACGAGTGACGCGATCGCGGCGGTGCGCGGGAAGACGGCATCGCGGCGGCGCGCTACGGGGAGCGAGCCGCGTCGGTGCGCAGGGGGCCGCATCGCGTCGGTGTGCAGAGGACCGCATCTCGGCGGTGCGCGGGATGACGGCATCGCCGCGGTGCGCGAGGGTCCGGATGGTGGAATTGCGCCCGGTGGGCGACGGTGCGTGGTGTGATCGCCGCATGAGCGACCTGCGCATACGCGCCGCGACCACCGACGACCTCGACACCGTGCTGGCCTTCTGGACGACCGCGGCGGAGGGCACGAGCATCAGCGACGACCGGGACGGCATGGCCCGCCTGCTCGCCCGCGACCCGGAGGCCCTGCTGCTGGCCGAACAGGACGGCGAACTCGCCGGCACGGTCATCGCGGGCTTCGACGGCTGGCGCTGCCACCTGTACCGGCTGGCCGTGCACCCGGACCGGCGGCGCCGGGGCATCGGCTCGGCGCTGCTGGCGGCCGCCGAGGAGCGGTTCGTGCGCCTCGGCGGGCGGCGCGGAGACGCCATGGTGCTCACCCGCAACGAGGCCGCGCACCACGCCTGGCGGGCGGCGGGCTACGCCCCGGAGGAACGCTGGCGGCGTTGGGTGAAGCCCCTGACGGACTGACCGGCAACCTTTCTTTGCTCTTCCTTTACTCTTGGAGGACACCCGGTCCTCCATGAAAGGTTGTGAGCGTCCGCCCATGGGCGAGCCTCCCCGAGCGCGGTACAGCGCGCCTGTCCCGGTTCTGCCCGACCATGGGACAGGGGTGACCCGATGACCGAAGTGCTCCTGTTGCTGGTGGCTGTGCTGCTCAGTCTCGCCTGCGGCGCCTTCGTCGCGGCCGAGTTCTCGCTGACGACCGTCGATCGCGGTGCCCTGGAGCGGGCAGCCGAGCGCGGTGAGCGCGGCGCGGCCGGAGCGCTGAAGGCCGTACGGAACCTGACCTTCCAGCTCTCCGGGGCGCAGCTCGGCATCACCGTCACCAACCTGGTGGTCGGCATGCTCGCCGAACCCTCGATCGCCAAGCTGATCGCGGGCCCCGTCCAGGCCCTCGGCCTGTCCCGGTCCACCGCGACCACCGTGGCCCTGGTCATCGGCACGGCCCTGTCGACGGTGTTCCTGATGGTCGTCGGCGAGCTGGTGCCCAAGAACTGGGCGATCTCCGCACCGCTCGCGGTGGCCAGGCGGGTGGGCAGTCCGCAGCGCTGGTTCAGCACCGGCTTCCGCCCCTTCATCACCCACCTCAACAACATGGCGAACCGCGTGGTGCGCCGGATCGGCGTGGAGCCCGCCGAGGAACTCGCCTCCGCGCGGGGCCCCCAGGAACTGGCCGCCCTGGCCCGGCACTCCGCCAAGGAGGGCGCCCTGGAGCCGGACACCGCCGAGCTGTTCGTGCGCACCCTGAACCTGGCCGACCTGACCGCGGAGAACGTGATGACCCCGCGCGTCCAGGTCGTGGCCCTCGACACCCGGGCGACCTGCGAGGACGTGGCGAACGCGACCCGGGCGACCGGGCTGTCGCGGTTCCCCGTGTACCAGGGCGGCCTCGACGCGGTCGTGGGTACCGCCCACATCAAGGACGTGCTGGCCGTGCCCGCCGAAGACCGCACCCGGACACGGGTCTCCGACATCATGCGCGAGCCGCTCCTGGTCCCCGAGTCGCTGACCGTCGACCGGTTGCTGGATCGGCTCTCCGGCAGACGCACGATGGCGGTCGTCATCGACGAGTACGGCGGCACCGCGGGCGTGGCCACGCTGGAGGACATCGTCGAGGAGGTGGTCGGCGAGGTGCGCGACGAGCACGACCCGCACGAGACGCCCGACCTCGCCCCGGCCGGAGCCGACGCGGAGGGCCGCGCCCTGTACTCGGCGGACGGCTCCGCCCGGGTGGACCACCTCGCGCGGGTCGGACTGCGGGTGCCGGAGGGGCCGTACGAGACCCTGGCCGGCCTGATCGCCACCGAGCTCGGCCGGATCCCCGAAACCGGCGACATTCTCCAGGTCGCCGGCTGGCGGCTGGACGTGGTGGACGCGGGCGGCCGCCGGGCCGCGCGGGTGCTGCTGCACGCGCCGCTCGACGACGCGGACGGCGAGGACGGCGAGGACGGCGAGGACGGCGAGGACGGCGAGGACGGCGAGGACGGCGAGGACGGCGACAAGGACGACGAGAAGAGGGCCGGCCGGTGACCGCCGTACAGATCCTGATCGGGCTGGCGTCCCTGGTCGTCAACGCCTTCTTCGTCGGCGCCGAGTTCGCGCTGATCTCGGTGCGCCGCAGCCAGGTCGAGCCGTACGCCGAGGAGGGCGACCGGCGCGCCAGGAACGTGCTGTGGGGCCTGGAGCACGTGTCCGCGCTGCTGGCCGCGGCGCAGCTCGGCATCACCCTGTGCACCCTGGTCCTCGGCGTGGTCGCCGAGCCGGCGATCGCGCACCTGCTGGAGCCGGTGTTCCACGCGGTGGGCGTGCCGTCGGGGGCGGGTCACGCGGTGTCGTTCGTGATCGCGCTGGCCCTGGCGACGTATCTGCACATGCTGTTCGGCGAGATGGTGCCGAAGAACGTCGCGCTCGCGGAGCCGGTGCGCAGCGCGCTGCTGCTCGGACCGCCGCTGGTCGCGCTGTCCCGGGCGCTGCGCCCGGTGATCTTCACGGTGAACACATTCGCGAACAGCCTGCTCAAGCTGTTGCGGGTGGAGGCCAAGACCGAGGTCTCGTCGACCTTCACGGACGCGGAACTGGCCCAGATCGTCAAGGACGCCAGCGCGGCCGGGCTCATCGACGCCCGGGCGCAGGAGCGGCTGCACGACGCGCTGGAGCTGGGCAGCCGTCCCGTGCGCGACGTGGTGCTCCCGCTGGAGCGGGTCGTCCACGCGCGTCTGGGCGTCACCCCGGAGCAGCTGGAGCGGCTGTCGGCCGAGTCCGGTTTCTCACGCTTCCCCGTGGTCGACGAGGAACGCCACATCGTCGGCTACCTGCATGTGAAGGACGCCCTGGACGCCTCGCCCCGGGGAGAGCCGTTCCGGCTGCGGGACATGCGCCCCATCGCCCGGGTCCGCGAGGGCACGCCGCTGGACGACGTGCTCACGGCAATGCGCGGCAGCCGTACGCATCTGGCGGCGGTCCTGGGGGCCGACGGCCGGCTGGCGGGCCTGGTGACGATGGAGGACGTCCTGCGGGAGCTGTTCGGACCGGCGGGGGTGACCGGAAAGGCCTGACGCCGATGGCCGACCGCTCGGTATGTGCCGCGGCGCCCCGGGATACCATCGCTGACGCCATGCAGACGAATCCCACATACACGAGCCTGGTCGCGGTCGGCGACTCCTTCACCGAGGGCATGTCGGACCTGCTGCCCGACGGTTCGTACCGCGGCTGGGCGGACCTCCTCGCGGCCCGGATGGCCGCCCGCACGCCCGGCTTCCGGTACGCCAACCTCGCCGTGCGCGGCAAGCTCATCGGGCAGATCGTCGACGAGCAGGTGGAGGAGGCGGCGGCCATGCGGGCCGACGTCGTGACGCTGGTGGGCGGCCTCAACGACACGCTGCGGCCCAAGTGCGACATGGGCAGGGTCAAGGGGCTGCTCACGGAGGCCGTGGAGCGGCTGGCGCCGTCGTGCGAGCGGCTGGTGCTGATGCGGAGCCCGGGCCGGCAGGGACCCGTCCTGGAGCGTTTCCGGCCCCGTATGGAGGAGTTGTTCGCCTGCGTCGACGGGCTCGCCGAACGGCACGGCGCACTCGTCGTCGACCTGTACGGGGCGCCGTCGCTCGCCGATCCCCGGCTGTGGGACGTGGACCGGCTGCACCTGACCGCCGAGGGTCACCGCCGGGTCGCGGAGGCGGTGTGGCAGACGCTCGGGCACGAGCCCGAGGACACCGAGTGGCGTACGCCCGTGCCGGCGACCGCGCGTCCGGACTGGCTCACCCGCCGCGTCGCGGACGCCCGCTTCGCCCGGCAGCATCTGCTGCCGTGGATAGGACGGCGCCTGACCGGCCGCTCCTCGGGCGACGGCCGTCTCGCGAAGCGGCCCGAGCTGCTGCCCTACGAGGACCTCGCGCAGCCGCCCACGGCGGCCGACGCGGAGCTCTCGTAGCTTCCCACGAACACCCCCGTGGCGCTGGCCTGCACGAATCGCCAGTAGACTCCGTTTACGTGACTTCAGCGCCCGTCAAGCCCCGCATCCCGAACGTCCTCGCCGGACGGTACGCCTCCGCCGAGCTCGCCACGCTCTGGTCGCCCGAGCAGAAGGTGAGGCTGGAGCGGCAGCTCTGGCTCGCCGTGCTGCGTGGCCAGAAGGACCTCGGCATCGAGGTGCCGGACGAGGCGATCGCCGACTACGAGCGGGTCCTCGATCAGGTCGACCTGGCCTCGATCGCGGAGCGCGAGAAGGTCACCCGGCACGATGTGAAGGCGCGGATCGAGGAGTTCAACGACCTCGCCGGGCACGAGCACGTGCACAAGGGCATGACCTCCCGCGACCTGACGGAGAACGTCGAGCAGTTGCAGATCCGGCTCTCGCTGGAGCTGATGCGGGACCGCACGGTCGCCGTCCTGGCCCGGCTGGGCAGGCTGGCCGCCGAGTACGGTGAGCTGGTCATGGCCGGCCGCTCACACAACGTCGCCGCGCAGGCCACCACCCTCGGCAAGCGTTTCGCGACCGCGGCGGACGAGCTGCTGGTCGCTCACGGGCGGGTCGAGGAGCTGCTGGGACGCTACCCGCTGCGCGGCGTCAAGGGCCCGGTGGGCACGGCCCAGGACATGCTGGACCTGCTCGGCGGCGACACGTCGAAGCTCACGGAGCTGGAGCGGCGCGTCGCCGGGCACCTCGGCTTCGCGCAGGCGTTCACGTCGGTGGGCCAGGTCTACCCGCGCTCGCTGGACTACGAGGTCGTCACCGCGCTGGTGCAGTTGGCGGCGGCGCCCTCCTCGCTGGCGAAGACGATCCGGCTGATGGCCGGGCACGAGCTGGTCACCGAGGGCTTCAAGCCGGGCCAGGTCGGCTCCTCGGCGATGCCGCACAAGATGAACACGCGCTCCTGCGAGCGGGTCAACGGCCTGATGGTGATCCTGCGCGGCTACGCCTCGATGACCGGCGAGCTGGCGGGCGACCAGTGGAACGAGGGCGACGTGTCGTGCTCGGTGGTGCGCCGGGTCGCGCTGCCGGACGCGTTCTTCGCGCTGGACGGTCTGCTGGAGACGTTCCTGACGGTGCTCGACGAGTTCGGTGCCTTCCCCGCGGTGATCGCCCGCGAGCTGGACCGCTACCTGCCGTTCCTGGCCACGACCAAGGTGCTGATGGGCGCCGTGCGGGCCGGGGTCGGCCGCGAGGTCGCCCACGAGGCGATCAAGGAGAACGCCGTCGCCACCGCGCTCGCCATGCGCGAGCGGGGCGCCGAGCGCAACGACCTGCTCGACAAGCTGGCCGCCGACGACCGCCTCCCGCTCGACCGAGCGGGGCTGGACGCGCTGATGGCCGACAAGCTGTCCTTCACCGGTGCGGCGGCCGACCAGGTCGGCGCGGTCGTGGGCCGGATCGAGGAGATCGTGAAGCAGCGCCCGGAGGCCGCGGCCTACGCGCCGGGGGCGATCCTCTGACCCGCTTCACCCCGGCGGAACTCGAGGCCGCCCGCGACCGTCCGGTCCCGGATGTCGTCGCGGACGGCCTGAGGGTGCTGTTCTGCGGCATCAACCCCGGTCTGATGACGGCCGCGACCGGCCACCACTTCGCCCGGCCGGGCAACCGGTTCTGGCCGGTGCTGCACCGGTCGGGGTTCACCCCGCGGCTGATGAAGCCCGCGGAGCAGGGCGAGTTGCTGTCGTACGGGCTGGGCATCACGAACGTCGTGGCGCGGCCGACGGCCCGGGCGCAGGAGCTGACGTCCCAGGAGTACCGCGAGGGCGGGCGGCTGCTGGCGCTGAAGGTGGCGCGGCTGCGGCCGAGGTGGCTGGCCGTGGTGGGCGTCACCGCCTACCGGGCAGCGTTCGGCGACCGCACGGCCCAAGTGGGGCCGCAGGAGCGGACGTTCGGCGACACACAGGTGTGGGTGCTGCCCAACCCGAGCGGGCTGAACGCGCATTGGACGGCCGAGACGATGGCCGAGGAGTTCGCCCGGCTGAGGGTGACCGCGGAGACCGCCTGACCGCTCACCGCGGGGCCGGGTCGGTGACGGGCGTTCACGGCGGGGCCGTGTCGGTGACGGTCGCGAGGAGTTGTGTCTCGTCGGCCCGGTCGGTCCCGTCCGGCCCTGGTCGATCCCGTGCGGCCTCCCAGGCTCACCTCGTCGGTACGGGAGCCGACCTCGGACCAGGGCTGCGGCATCGCCTCATCCCGCGCTCCGCGCACTCCGAGGGTAGGCATGCCCCAAGGGGGCTGCCGCTGCCCCGGCCTACGCGCGCTCGTGCCGTCCCCGGCACTCGCTGCCCCGGCCCGTGCCGAGTACGATCCGCCCAACACGCGCACGAGCTGGGAGGACGGACGGTGGGGCGGCTGACCGGCGGGGACCCCTCGCTGCTGCGAAGGATCAACTCCGCGGTGGTGCTGCACGCACTGCGTGGCACGGACTGCGCGACGCTCACGGAGATCACCCGGGTGACGGGGCTGTCCCGGCCGACCGTCGAGGGCGTCGTGGAGGGCCTGATCGAGGCGGGACTCGTCGTCGAGAAGGCGGCCGAGGAGGGCGCCGCGCGACGGCAGGGACGGCCCGCGCGCCGGTTCCGGTTCCGGGCGGAGGCCGGGCACCTGCTGGGCCTGGAGATCGGCGCGCACCGGGTCGCCGCGCTGCTGGCCGACCTGGACGGCCGCGTCGTGGGTGCCCAGGCCAAGGACGTGGAGGAGACCGCGGAGGCGGACGAGCGGCTGGAGCGGCTGCGCGGCGCGGTGGCCGAACTGCTGCGCAGGGCCGGTGTCCCGCGCAGCTCGCTGCGGGCCGTCGGGGTCGGCACGCCCGGGATCGTCGAGGCGGACGGCACGGTGCGGCTGGGCACCGCGCTGCCCGGCTGGACCGGCCTGCGTCTGGGCGAACGGCTGAGCCGTTCGTTCAAGTGCCCGGTGCTCGTCGAGAACGACGCGAACGCGGCGGCGGTGGCCGAGCACTGGAAGGGCGCCGCCACCGAGTCCGACGACATGGTCTTCGTGCTGGCGGGACTGAGCCCGGGCGCCGGTTCGCTGATCGGCGGGCGGCTGCACCGCGGTTTCGGCGGGGCCGCCGGTGAGATCGGCGCGCTGCACCTGCTGGGCCGGGAGGCGACCCCCGAGACGCTGCTGTCGACGACGGACCAGCCGCTGCATCCGCTGGACGAGCGGGCGGTGGCGGAGGTCTTCGCGCTGGCCCGCCGGGGTGACCGGCGGGCCGGAGCCGCCGTCGAACGGTTCATCCAGCGGCTCGTCCACGACGTGGCGGCGCTGGCACTGGCCCTGGACCCGGAACTGGTCGTGATCGGTGGCTGGGCGGCCGGGCTGGACGGCGTGCTCGAGCCGTTGCGGCGCGAGCTGGACCGCTACTGCCTGCGGCCGCCCAAGGTGACCCTGTCGATGCTCGGGGAGGCCGCCGTGGCGACGGGCGCGCTCCGGCTGGCCCTCGACCACGTCGAGGAGCAGCTGTTCGCGGTGGAGGGCACGGTGACGGCCCGCCGCTCCCGGTGAGGGCCCACCGCTCCCGGTGACGGCCCCCGCCGAGGGGCGGGTCCGGGGGACAGACCCCGGCCGAGGGAGGAGGGACAGACCCTAGGAGGCCTGCTGGTGCGGTCCGTGGTGTATCTCCACGCCGTCCGAGTCCCCGAAGGTCAGCCGGCAGGTGTCGGCGCGGTAGGTGGCGACGGAGATCGCGGCGGTGCGTCCCGCGACGACGAAGCGGGTGGTGACGACGAGGACGGGGGCGCCGGGCAGCCGGTCGAGCTCCTTGGCGTCGTCCGCGCGGGCCGAGCCCAGCTCGACCGAGCGGTCCTGGCCCTCCAGGTCGAGGCGGTGCAGCTCACGCAGCACGGCACGCGCGCGTGCGGGCCCGGACGGCGCGTCGATCGCACTCAGGTCGGGCACCGACCCGTCCGGAACGTAGAGCAGCTCGGCGGCGACCGGCTGGCCGTGGCTCATCCGGGACCGGCGCACCATGTGCACGGACTCCTCGTGGCCGGTCTCCAGGACCCCGGCGATCGCGGCCGGCGGGACGGCCCGGGAGCAGTCGACGCTCTGCCAGGCGTCTCCGGCCACCCCCGGCCAGCCGTGCTGTTCGGTGTCGACGGCCACACCCACGCGTGGCGGTGCGACGGTCGTGCCCACGCCGCGGCGGCGCTGGAGGCGTCCCTCCAGCTCCAGTTGCTCCAGCGCCTGGCGCAGCGTGGCCCGGGCCACACCGAAGCGGGCGGCGAGTTCCCGTTCGTTGGGCAGGATCTCGCCCACCGAGAACTCGGAGTCCAGTGCCTCGCTCAGCACGGTCCTGAGATGCCAGTACTTCGGCTCCGGCACCGATTCCAGCTGCGTGGTCCCCACCCTGTCCTCCGCAATCGCCGTGGTCCGGCCGCGTTTTAGCGCCCTTGTTTATTAAAGGTTGTTGTACTTATCTGCGACGATAAGGCGGACCCCACCCTTGGTCAAGACCAATCCTCGTTCCCTCGGACAGCGCACAGGAGCCTGTCGCGCGGTGTTCACGAGCCGTTCGCACGGCCGGATTCCCGGGCACCACGACGGCGGCCCCCGCCATCGGGACGGGGGCCACGGCAGCTGTGCGGGCACCGGGGCCGCTGTACGGGAGCCTGGTCGCCTCAGCCGGCCAGGGACCGCAGCTTGTCGGGGTTGCGGACGATGTAGACGGTCTGGACGCGCCCGTCGACCACGCCCAGTTGGATGACGCCGTCGGGGTTGCCCTCGGACAGGACCAGGATCGCGGGGCCGCCGTTGACCTCCAGGAAGCGGACGGACGGATCCGGGATGCCCTTCTGCACCACGCCGACCAGGAAGCGGCCCACCTTGTCGGCGCTCTCCAGGATCCGCAGCGGCGCCCTGGATTTGCCGCCGCTGTCGCCCACCAGGCGGGCGTCGGGCGCGAGCAGCGCCATCAGCCCCGCCAGGTCGGCGCCCGCCGCGGCGGCCAGGAACCGCTCGGTGAGGTCGCGTCGCTGGACGGGGTCGACCTCGTAGCGCGGCCGCCGTTCGCCGACGTGCCTGCGGGCCCGGCCGGCCAGTTGGCGCACCGCGGGCTCGCCGCGGTCGAGCAGGGCGGCGATCTCCGCGTACGGACAGCCGAAGGCCTCCCTCAGGACGAACACCGCGCGTTCGAGCGGTGACAGCGTCTCCAGGACGACCAGCACGGCGAGCGACACGGAGTCGGCGAGGACGGCCCGCTCCTCCGTGTCAGGGACGGTCTGCGCGAGGTCCGTGACCAGTGGGTCCGGCAGCCAGGGGCCGACGTACGACTCGCCGCGCGCCTTGATGTGGCGGAGCCGGTCGATGGCGAGCCGGGTGGTGACCCGCACCAGGTAGCCGCGCGGCTCGCGCACCGCGCTCCGGTCGGCGGCGGACCAGCGCAACCAGGTTTCCTGGAGTACGTCCTCGGCATCCGCCACGCGCCCGAGCATGCGGTAGGCGACACCCATGAGGACGGTGCGGTGCTCTTCGAAGACGTCGGTTCCGCTGTCGGTGGTCACGCCCACATCCCAACCGACGTCCGGCGTTCGTGTCCAGGTACCGGGCCGGGAGGCGCTGTGGCCGCGCGGCGGCGTGCGGATCCCGGGGCCGGCGAGATCCCTCGGGATCGAGGGCTACCCGTCGGTAGCAATTGCTGACAGGCTGTCTACCATCGTCCGTCGGCCGAGTCCCCCACGAGGAGCGCCCATGTCCGCCACCGTCTCCTTCGAGGTCCCCTCCGCGCGCGGGCCGCGGACCGTGACCCTCTCCTACGCGCGCGTGGGCGGTGGTGAGCCGTTGCTTCTGCTGCACGGCATCGGGCACCACCGCCAGGCCTGGGACCCGGTGGTCCACCTGCTCGCGGCCGAACGCGAGGTGGTCGCCGTGGACCTGCCGGGCTTCGGGGCCTCCCCCGCGCTGCCCGAAGGGCTCCGGCACGACCTGCCCACGATGAACGTGGTCCTTGGCGCCCTGTGCGAGGCACTGGAGTGGGAACGGCCCCATGTGGCGGGCAACTCCCTGGGCGGTCTGCTGGCCCTGGAGTTGGGCCGCGAGAAGCTCGTACGGTCCGTCACCGCCCTGGCCCCGGCGGGCTTCTGGACGCAGGCCGAGCGGCGCTACGCCTTCGGCGTGCTGCGGACGATGCGCACGCTCGCCCAGCGGATGCCGCTGCCGCTGGTCGAGCGGCTCTCCCGGACGGCGGCCGGCCGCACCGTCCTGACCAGCACCATCTACGCCCGCCCGGCCCGCCGTCCGCCCGAGGCCGTGGTGGCCGAGACGCTCGCCCTGGCCCGGGCGGACGGATTCGAGGAGACCCTTCGGGCAGGTGTCGGCCTCCGCTTCACCGACGTCCTGGCGGGCATACCCGTCACCGTGGCCTGGGGCACCAGGGACCGGCTGCTGGTGCGCCGCCAGGGAGTGCGCGCCCAGCAGATCATCCCCCGGGCCCGGCTCGTGCGGCTGCCCGGCTGCGGGCACGTCCCGATGAACGACGACCCGGCACTGGTCGCGCGCGTCATCCTGGACGGCAGCCGCTGACCGCCACCAGGCCGGGAGGAGGGGGCCGGGAGTAGGGGCCGGGTGGTGTCTCCCGCCCCGAGAAGGGTGTTCGCGCAGGTCGATGCCGGTTGTCAGTGGTCGCCCCTACGGTTTTTCCATGACGCGATCCTTGCAGGCCGTGGCCTATTCCCGACCCTCCGTGCTGGAACCCGCCGCGGGCGGACAGCGCCTGGGACTCGAGACGTCCCGGGGTGCGACACCCACGGGCATCCAGGACCATCCGCGGTTCTTCGCAGGCTTCCTGACGTCCCCTCGGGTTGCGTCCGCCGGACTGCTCGCGGTGGCGGACGTGGCGGCCGCCCGGTACTTCCAGCCGCAGTTGCGCGCCTCCCTCGACCCGGTGGTGACGGGGAACGGCGACCGGCTGCGCTTCGAGTCGTTCTCCGGCTGCTGCGGGGTGTACGCGCGCCTGGACGTGCTGCGCTCCGGCCTGGACGGCGGCGAGGTGGGGCACGGCACGACGAACGTCGACGTCAACAACCCGCTGCGCGAGGCGCTGTCCCGGATCGGCTCGGACGACCCGCTCCATCTGCGGGTGGGTCCGGACGAGCTGGCCGTGACCACCGTGGACGGGCCCGTGGTGGAGAAGAAGGTGCCGCTGCCCGACCGGTGGCTGCGCGGGTTCGCGGAGGCCCAGGTCATAGCCGCCGGTTTCGACCTGCGGGCCGAGCTGCCCGCGGCCGAGGCCGTGCGGTTCCTGCGGTCGCTGCCCCGGAGCGGGCCGCGGAGCGCCACGGGCGGTCCGCGGTGGGTGGTTCCGGCGGGCCGCGCCCTGCGGCCGACCACCCGGCCCGTGCCGGGTGCGGTCTGCCTGCCCGGGCCCGAGCGGCTTGCCGCGCTCCAGCGGGTACTGAGGCATGCGACCGCCCTGCGCGTGTACGGCCCGGCGGTCGCGGGCGCCGCCGCCACGGCCGGTGCCTGGGAGGCGGTCCTTCCGGGCATGCGGCTCACGCTGACCCTGTCGCCGGACGCCTCACGCGGGTTCTCCGGCGAAGGCGGGGTGCTGGACGCGCTCGCCACCGACGAGGCGGCCGAGGACGCGGAGCTGGTCGCGGTGCTGCTGGCCTGGGAGCCCCGCGTCGACGTCGCCGACCTCGCCGCCTCCTCCGGGCTCACCCCGGAGCGGGTTCGCGCGGCACTGGTCCGGCTCGGCACCTCGGGCCGGGTCGGATACGACACCGCCGAGGCGGCGTACTTCCACCGGGAGTTGCCCTACGACGCGGATCGCGCCGAGCGGCACAACCCGCGCCTGCGGGCGGCCCGCGCTCTCCTCGCCGCGGGAGCGGTCGCCCTGGACGGCGCCCTGGCGACGGTGACGGCCGAGGACGGGCACGCACACCGGGTGCGTGAGGACCGGGGCGTACTCAGTTGCAGTTGCCAGTGGTGGGCGAAGTACCGGGGCGGGCGCGGGCCGTGCAAGCACGCGCTGGCGGTGCGGATGGCGCGGCGGGGCACCGCCGCGGCGGAGCAGGACGTGGCACGCGTGGGCGGGGGTGTGCGATGACATCGCTGACGGAGACGGTGCGGGCCGGGCGGACGGCCGAGGTGATCGGCTTGCTGGGCGCCATGACAGCTACCGAACGCCGGTCGCTCTTCCCCGAGTTGAAGGCGCTGCGCAAGGAACTCAGGGCGACGCGCTGGAACGAGCCGTCCCGCCGCGCCTATCCGGCGCTGTACGTGGCCGGGGTCGCGTGCCAGACCGGCGCGGCCGGCGTGGCGAGCTGGATCGCGGCCGCCGACATGCGCTGGTCGGGGGTCTCCCCCGCGGTGCTGCTCCGCGTCCTCGCCGACCGGGAGACCGGCTGGCTCGCCGATCTGGCGAACCGGCTCGCCCAGCGGCCCGCCACCGCGCAGGTGCCCTACGAGCTGATGTCCGCCCTGGTGCGTCTGGCGGACTGTCCGGCGCCGACGACCGACGCCTATGTGCGGGGCTGGGTGCGGCAGGTCCGCGGCAACTGGAGGCGTGGCAACACCCTGCTGGAGCGGCTGCGCACCGACCCGGACCTCGTACCGCTCGTGACCGCGCTCTTCGAGGTGAACGACATCGGCGGCCTGCTGGAATGGACGTCCGACGAGGGCCCCGACAGCTGGCACGAAGCGCTCGCGCGGCTCACCCTGGAGGGCCCGCTCGACCGGAGGGCCACGGTCGACTCCTGCGTGGCCCGGCTCCTGCGGGGCGGCACGAACGCCGACCACCGGGCGTTCCTGCGTGTGCTGACGTCCCTGGCGCTCACGCGCGAGGAGCAGCGGGAGCGGGTGGCCGACTGGGCGGCGCTGGCCTCGGACGCGGTGTCCCCGGTGGCTTCGCACGCCCAGGCGGTGCTCGGCGCGCTGGCCCTGGACGGGCAGTTGCCGCATCGCCACCTGGCGGAGGTGTCCGGTGCGGTGCTGTTCCGGCCGGAACGCAAGCTGGTGCGGGCGCAGCTCGTACTGCTGGGCAAGGTGCTCGCCCGGGACGCAGCGGCGGCGGACGAGCTGCTGCCCGCCGCCGCGCAGGCCTTCGGGCACGAGGACGCCGGCGTGCAGGAGCGGGCGCTCAAGCTCGCCCAGCGGCATGCGAAGAAGGTCCACTCCGCCGAGGTGCGCGCCGACCTCGCCCTGGCTGCCGAGCAGTTGATTCCCTCCCTGCGCGTTCAGGCGGTCCGGTCGCTGGGGGCGGCACCCGCGGAGGCGGCCACGGCGTACGAGGAGGTGCTTCCGCCGGTTCCCGAGCCGGCGCGTCTCGCGCCTGCGGCGGCCTCGGTGGTCGAACTGGCCGAGGAGGTGGGGGCCGCGCTGGCCTCCGACACCGACGTGACCGGTTTTGAACGCGCCCTGGACGGGCTGGTGCGCCACGCCCACCGCGACCGGGACGCCCTGCTTCAGGCGCTGGAACCGGTGATCTCCCGCCAGTGGTGGGACGGGACCGACCCGTTCCACGGCCTGCGACTCGAGTATCAGTTCGGTGGCGTCCGGGGCGGCTTCGACACGTCCGCCGGCCTGGACCTGCTGGTCGTCACACTGCGGGGAAAGCTGAGCACCGCCACCCTGCGCGCCGCGATCCGGCCCGGGGCACGGGACCAGACCTGCGGACACGACGCGCTCTCCCAGGCCTTCGACGCCCGCCTGTGGGAGGTGGCGTACCGGGTCCGCACGGATCCCCTGCCGTTCCTGCTCTCGACGCCCACCTGGAGCACGGGACTGCTGGAGCCGGACGAGCTGGTGGAGCGGCTCGACGCGTACCGGCGGCTCGGGGCGCGCGTGTCGGCGGCCGACTTCGCGCAGGCGCTGCTCCGGGTGCGGCGCGGGGACCGTTCGGTGGCGGCCGCCGCGGCACAGCGGGCGGCGGCCCTGGACACGGCGGAAGGGAGACGGCTCGCCCACTGGCTGACCGCCGGCGCTCCCGTACTGCCGACGATCCGGCGCCGCACGTCGGAGTCACCCGCACTGGTGGAGTCCGGTGAACTTCCCGAGCTGCAAGAAGACTTCCCCGACGCCTTCCGCGCACTGGGCAGGCCGTCGAGCGCCTTCACGAAGGGCCGGTACTGCTCGCACTGGAGCGGCACCCCTCGGCCTCACTGGCCGACCGTGCTGCCCGAACTGCGTGAGCTGGTGGCCGTGCGGGTCCTGCCGGACCTGACCGCCGCGGCCATGGACGACACGCGGGGCGCGGCCTCCGTCCTTCCGTTGCTCGCCGAGTCCGGGGGTGAGGCGGGCAAGGCCACGCACCTGTGCGTGGCGTACGGGCTGGGGGCCCGGCACCCGGAGGACCGGCTGGCCGCCGTCGACGCGCTGCTCGTCCTCGCCGCGCGCGGGCAGCTGGACTCCTCCCGCCTCGGCGCGGACCTCGGGCAGCTGGTGCGGCACGGCGCGGTGAAGCCGCTGCGGCTGGCGGAGTCCCTGCGCACGGCCGCGTCCACGGGTGCGTACGCCACCGTGTGGGCTCTGCTCGGCCACGCACTGCCGCCGCTGCTCTGCGAACTCGCCGCCGACGGACCGGCCGGTCCGGTGCGCGGGCTCGGTGATCTGCTCGCCGTGGCGGCCGAGTGCGCCGAGCGGTCGGGAGCGCGGGGCGACCTGCCGCACCTGGCACGGGCGGCGGACCGGCGCGGCTCCTCGCGCCTGGTCGCGGAGGCCCGCCGGCTGCGCGGCGCACTGGCCCCGGAGGCGGCTGCCTGACCGGCATCCACCCGACACGCCCTGGAAGCACCGCACAGGGCAACCGTGGGAAACAACCACGAGAGGCAACCGCAAGAAACAGCTACGAAAGGGGGCGAATATCGTTTTACTCGTCGGTCACAGTGAGTTCGCGATCACGCAACACCGTTCCGCAACAGTGGTCGTATGACTCGAGACGTGTCGAACACGACGTGGGCGAAGCACGGCCGCCGCGCGCGCCACCGGCGGCGGGTCCTGGTCGACCTGGCCGCACTCTGCGCGGCCGTCGCCGTGGCCGACGGGGTGGCGAACCTGATCGGTCACGGCCCCGACGGCCCGGCCGTGCTGGTGATCCCGGCGTTTGCGCTGGTGGCCACGGCGGCCTTCCACACCTGGTGGGCACGGCGCCACGGCCACGTACCGCCCGCGGACGATAGCGGCGCCCGGCCGCTCGCCGCCGAGCAGGCCGGGCCGACGGCCGTCGGCCCCGCGGCGGCCGAGGCGGTGCCGGGTGACAGCGCGTTGTGGCGGATGCGGACGACCGTGCGGGACGCGCCCGGTTCGCTGGCCGTGCTCTGCGCGGCGCTGGCCGCCCAGCAGGTGGACATCCTGAGCCTGCAGACGCATCCGCTGGCCGAGGGCACGGTGGACGAGTTCCTGCTGCACGCTCCCGGCGGGCTCGACGCGTCCGGTATCACCGTGGCGGTCGCACTGTCCGGCGGCGCCGACACATGGATCGAACGGGCCGACGCGCACGACCTGGTGGACGTACCGACACGGGTGCTGGCACTGGCCGCGCGCACGGCGCTCGACGCGGCGGAACTCCCGCTGGCGCTGCGGAAGTTGCTGGGACGGTGCACCATCCGTTCCCTGCCGGACCGGCCGGCGGCGGCCGAGGGCCCGGCGGAGGCGCCGGCCGAGGGAGCGCTCGAGGACAGGGTGATGCGGCTGCGGGCACCGGAGGGCGGGACGATCATCGTGGAGCGGCCGTATCCGCCCTTCACGCCCACCGAGTTCGCACGGGCACGCGCCCTGGTGGAGCTGGACACCCGGCTGGGACCGCGCGTTCCGCGCGGCCAGGTCGTGCCGGCCCTGCCCGAGGGCGCCGCGATCACCGTGCGCGGGGCCGACACCGACGACCTCGCGGCGGCCAGGGCGATGCACGCGCGCTGCTCGGCGCGCACCCTCGGCCTGCGCTACCACGGACCGGTCGGCGACGCCGACCGCTACCTCGACCACCTGCTGAGCCCGCGGTTCGGCCGCACACTGGCCGCACGGACCGCCTCCGGGCGGATCGTCGGCCTCGGTCATCTGCTGTGGGACGGCGACGAGACGGAGGTTGCGCTGCTCGTCGAGGACGCCTGGCAGCACCGCGGCATCGGCGGCGAGCTCCTGGGCCGGCTGGTGGCGATGGCCGTCGAGGCGGGCTGTGCGAGGGTGTACGCCGTGACGCAGGCGTCCAACACCGGCATGGTCGCCGCCATGCGGGGCCTCGGCCTGCCGCTCGACTTCCAGATCGAGGAGGGCACCGTGGTCATCACGGCCCGGCTGGACGCAGCCCCGGTGGCGTCGCGGCTGCCGTACGACGCCGGGCAGGGGTGGTACGAGGGCTTCCGCCCGCGGGACTGAGCAGCGGCGCCCGGCGGGTGCGCGGCCCGACCGTGCCGGACCGCGCACCCGCCGGGCCGCACGCTCCTCGCCCCGCTCAGCTCATCGCCCGGTGCAGGCCCTTCACCTCCGCCTGTCCCGGCGACTGCCCCAGCGCGCGGTCCAGGTCGGCCCACAGGTCCTCGACGTCCTCCAGGCCCACCGACATCCGCAGCAGCCGGTCGCCGACCCCGGCGCCCCGCCGGTCGTCCGCGTCGACGATGCGGTGGCTGATGGACGCCGGGTGCTGGATCAGGGTGTCGACACTGCCGAGGCTCACGGCCGGCGTGATCAGGCCGACGCCGCCGATGACGGCGTGCGGGTCGCCGTGCACCTCGAAGGCGACCATCGCTCCGCCGATGGACGGGTAGTGCACCCGGGCGACACGCGGGTCGTCCGCCAGGCGGGCAGCCAGTTCCGCCGCGGTGGCGGAGGCGGCCCGCACCCGGACCGGCAGGGTGGACAGCCCGCGCAGCAGCAGATAGCCGGCGAGCGGGTGCAGCACCCCGCCGGTGGCGAACCGCACCTGCCGCAGCCGGCCGGCGAACTCCTCGTCGCAGGCCACCACACCGGCCATCACGTCGCCGTGGCCGCCGAGGTACTTGGTGGCGCTGTGCAGCACGAGGCGCGCGCCCTGCTCGGCCGGGCGTTGCAGCACAGGGGTGGCGAAGGTGTTGTCGGCGAGCAGCGGGACGGATCCGCAGGCGTGGGCGACGGCCCGCAGGTCCACCTCGGCCAGCGTCGGGTTGGCCGGGGACTCGACCATCACCAGACCGGTGTCCGGGCGCAGCGCGTCGGTGATCCCGGCCGGGTCGGTCCAGGTCACCTCGGTGCCGAGCAGCCCCGCGGTGAGCAGGTGGTCGGAGCAGCCGTAGAGCGGGCGCACGGCGACGACGTGCCGCAGGCCCATGGCGGACCGGACGAGGAGCACCGCGCTCAGCGCGGCCATGCCGCTGGCGAACGCCACCGCGGCCTCGGTGCCCTCCAGCCGGGCCAGAGCGGTCTCGAAGCGGGCGACGGTGGGGTTGCCGAGCCGTCCGTAGACCGGGGTGCCGTCGAGGTCGGCGCCGTCGGTGGCGAAGGCGTCGATGCGGGCGGCCTCGGCGCGGCTGTCGTAGGAGGGGTAGGTGGTGGACAGGTCGATCGGCGGGGCGTGCAGTCCCTGCCGGGCGAGGTCGTCACGGCCGGCGTGCACCGCCTCGGTGGCCAGTGCTCTGGGTGCGCGGTGTACGTCGTCGTACGCGGGCGTGCTCGCGGAGTCCAAGGGCGTGTCCATGAGCGAAGGGTGAACAGTGGCCGGGATGACGTGGTCGAGGGCCGTGCTACGTTCGCCACATGGCCGAATCCGTCGTACTGGATCCGGTGGATCTGCATCTGCTGCGGCTGTTGCAGAACGACGCCCGGACCACCTACCGCGACCTCGCCGCGCGGGTCGGGGTCGCACCGTCGACCTGTCTTGACCGGGTGGCCCGGCTGCGCCGCTCGGGGCTCATTCTCGGCCACCGGCTGCGGCTCGACCCCGCCAAGCTGGGCAGGGGCCTTCAGGCGCTGCTGTCGGTACAGGTGCGACCGCACCGGCGGGAGCTGGTGGGGCCGTTCGTGGAGCGGATCCGGGCCCTGCCGGAGTCTCTGACCGTGTTCCATCTGACCGGTCCTGACGACTACCTGGTCCATGTCGCGGTCGCGGACATGGCCGACCTCCAGCGCCTGGTCCTGGACGAGTTCACGGCCCGGCGGGAAGTGGCCCGGGTGGAGACCCGGTTGATCTTCCAGCAGTGGGACTGCGGTCCCCTGCTGCCGCCCGGCACGCAATCGGGCACGCCCTCGGCGAAATCGGACGGACCAAAGCCAGATCCCGGGTAAACCGGGCTGACGCGACCCGCCCATCCGTACGAGGATGGGCGGCATGTCACAGACCAAGAGCCCGCTGCCCCGTCAGGTCGCCGACGCCTACGTCGACGAACTCATCGCCCTCGACCCGATCATCGGCACCTATCTCGGTGTGAAGGAGAGCTCGAGCAGGCTGCCCGACACCTCGCCCGCCGGCTGGCAGGCGCTCACGGACCTCGCGCGCACCACCCTGGCCCGGCTGGACGAGGCCGAACGGCAGCCAGGCGCGGACAGCGACATCGAGCGCCGGTGCGCCCGCCTGCTGCGCGAGCGCCTGACCGCGGAACTCGCGGTGTACGACGCCGACGAGGGCCTGCGCACGGTGAGCAACATCCACAGCCCGGTGCACTCGGTGCGCGATGTGTTCACGATCACCCCCAGCGCCACGGACGAGGACTGGGCCGCGATCGCCGAGCGCCTGCGGGCCGTACCGGCCGCGCTGCGCGGCTACCGCGAGTCCCTCGCCCTCGCTCTGGACCGCAAGCTGTACGGCGGCCCGCAGCCGACGGCGATCTTCATCGAGCAGCTCACCGAGTGGTCGGACACCGACGGCAAGGGCCGCGGCTGGTTCGAGGACTTCGCCTCCGAGGGCCCCGAGTCCCTGCGCGCGGAACTGGACGAGGCCGCGCGTACGGCGACCGCGGCCGTCGTGGAACTGCGGGACTGGATGCGCGACGTGTACGCGCCGGCGATCGGTGACGCCCCGGACACGGTCGGACGCGAGCGCTACGCCCGCTTCTCTCGCTACTACAACGGCACGGACCTGGACCTCAACGAGGCGTACGCGTACGGCTGGTCGGAGTTCCACCGACTGCTCGGCGAGATGAAGCAGGAGGCCGAGAAGATCCTGCCCGGCGCCGAGACCCCGTGGGTGGCCCTCGCGCACCTCGACGAGCACGGCACGCACATCGAGGGCGTCGACGAGGTCCGCCAGTGGTTGCAGGACCTGATGGACGAGGCGATCGAGGCGCTCGACGGCACCCACTTCGAACTGGCCGAGCGGGTGCGGAAGGTGGAGTCGTGCATCGCGCCGCCCGGCGGCGCCGCGGCCCCCTACTACACGGCGCCGTCCGCCGACTTCTCCCGGCCGGGCCGGACCTGGCTGCCGACCATGGGAGAGACCCGCTTCCCGGTCTACGACCTGGTCTCGACCTGGTACCACGAGGGCGTCCCCGGCCACCATCTCCAGCTCGCCCAGTGGGCGCACGTGGCCGACGACCTCTCGCGCTACCAGGCCACCGTCGGCGGGGTCAGCGCCAACGCCGAGGGCTGGGCGCTGTACGCGGAGCGCCTGATGGACGAACTCGGCTTCCTCACCGACCCGGAGCGGCGGCTCGGCTATCTGGACGCGCAGATGATGCGCGCGATCCGCGTCATCATCGACATCGGCATGCACCTGGAGCTGGACATTCCGGCGGACTCGCCGTTCCACCCGGGTGAGCGCTGGACGCCGGAGCTGGCCCGGGAGTTCTTCGGCGCGCACAGCAGCCGTCCGAGGGACTTCGTGGCGAGCGAGCTGATCCGCTATCTGTCGATGCCCGGCCAGGCGATCGGCTACAAGCTGGGTGAGCGGGCCTGGCTGCTGGGCAGGGAGAAGGCCAAGGAGCGCCACGGCGCCGCGTTCGACGCGAAGGCCTGGCACATGGCGGCCCTGTCGCAGGGTTCGCTGGGCCTGGACGACCTGGTGGACGAGCTCTCCCAGCTGTGACCCACCGCGGGCGGCCGGTCTCCGGCTGCCCGCCGGGGGCCTTCGCCGCCGGTCCCGTGGGAGAGCGGCGCCCCGGGTCCGAACCGTCGCCGCGGCCCGCTCAGCCCGCTCCGCGCAGCCGTACGGCCGACCCCGATCTGCCCTTGACGACCTCGAGTTGGGCGTGGACGCGCCGCCGCAGGTCGGCGACGTGGCTGACGATCCCGACGCTGCGGTCGCGTTCGCGCAGGGAGTCGAGGACGTCGAGGACCTCGTCCAGGGTCTGGTCGTCGAGGCTTCCGAAGCCCTCGTCGATGAAGAGGGTGTCCAGGCGCACCCCGCCGGCCTCGTCCGTGACGACGTCCGCGAGTCCGAGGGCGAGGGCGAGCGAGGCGAAGAACGTCTCGCCGCCCGACAGGGTCGCCGTGTCCCGTTCGCGGCCGGTCCAGGCGTCGACGACGTGCAGTCCGAGACCGCTGCGGCCGCGGCCGGCCCGGTCGTCGGAGTGGACCAGGGTGTAGCGGCCGGACGACATGCGCCGCAGGCGCGCGGTCGCGGCGGCGGCCACCTGTTCCAGGCGGGCCGCGAGGACGTAGGACTCCAGGCGCATCCTTCGCTCGTTGTCGGCCGAGGTGCCGGCGGTGAGGGCGGCCAGACGGGCCACGCGGTCGTACTCCTCGCGCAACGGCGCCAGCCGGCGTGTGCCGGTCGCCGCGCGCGCGGAGAGCCGGTCGAGTTCGGCGCAGCGGCGTTCTGCGGCGTCCCGCACGGAGGCGGCCTCCCGCAGCCGCCGATCCGCGGCGGCCGCGGCGGCCTCCGCGGCGGTGACGTCGGCGGGCGGCTGCCCGGCGGCCGACGCGGTGTCGGCCTCGGCGAGGACCGCGCGCACGGCGGCCTCCTCCGTGTGCCAGGCGTCCAGGCGCCGTTGCAGCTCGCGGTGGGCGGCGTCGTCGAGGAGGGCGGCGGACGCGGCCTCGGGGGTGTCGAAGCCGGCCCGGAAGGCGGCCTCGGCGAGCCGTCCGTCGGCGTCCTTGAGCCGCTCGGCGCTGTCCTCGGCGGCGCGTGCCGCGTCGGCGGCCTCGGTGAGCAGCGCCGCGCGCCGCTGGAGTTGGGCGGCGCGCGCGGCGACGCTCCCGGCGGCCCCCCTGGCCTGTGCCAACTCCGCTTCCAGGGCGGCCTTCTCGCGGTCCAGGCTCTCCCGCAGGGCCAGCCGGGAGGTCGCCCGGAGTTCGGCCTCCCGGCGGTCGGTCAGCCGCCGCTCGCGCTCCTGCTCGGCGTGGTGCAGCTCCTGCTGTGCCGCGTGCAGGGTGGAGGCGTCCCGGCGGGCCCGGGCCAGCTCGGCCTCCAGTTCCCCGGCCTCCTCGGCGAGTCGCGCCGTTCGGGTGTCGCCCGCCTCGGCGGTGGCGGCGGCCAGTTCCTCGCGTACGGCGCCCAGGCGGCGCTCGTCCCGTGCGCGCTGCTCCTCGGCGGCCTGGTGGTCGGCGAGCGCGCTCTCCTCCGCCTCGCGGTCGACGTGCCCGGCGACCTTGCGCGCGGGTGCGGGGTGTTCGGTGGCGCCGCAGACGGCGCAGGGCTCGCCGTCGGTGAGACTCGCGGCCAGTTCGGCCGCGATGCCGGTCAGGCGCTGCTCCTTCAGCTCCAGCCAGTGCTCCTTGGCGCGTGCGGCGGCCTCGGCGGAGGCGAGTGCCCGCCGCCGCTCCTCCTCGGTGTCCGCGGCCAGTGAGTCGCGCACCCGGGCGGCGGCGAGCCGCTGTCGCGCGGGCTCCAGCCGCAGGGCGAGCCGCTCGGCCCGGGCGGCGGCCTCCTGGGCGGTGTCGACGCGCGTCCGAAGTGCCGACCGGACCGTCTCCCATCCGGCGAGCCAGGCCTCGGTCTCCTGGAGGACGTCGTCGTCGGCGCGTTCCTGCCGGTCCGCCGCGGCGCGCTCGGCGACGACCGCGGCCAGGCGCTGCTCGGCGCGGCGGGCCGACTCCAGCCCGCCCAGTTCCTCGGCGGCGCGGCGCGCGGCGGCGGCCAGTCCGGCGGCCCCGCCGTCGGCGAACTCCGCCGGGAGCACCGCACGCGCGCGTGCCTCGGCGGCGGCCGCACGGCGGTACTCGGCCTCGGCGGTCTCGCGCAGTTCCAGCGCCGGTGCCACCGTCTCGGCCTTGCGCCCCCGCTCCATCCTCGCCTGTGCCTCCCGGTGGGCACCGGCCCGTTCCGCCAGGCGCTCGGCACGCTCCCGCGCCTCGGCGGACCGCCGTTGCAGCCGGGCCACGTCGCGTACCCGGTGCAGGGCCGCCCCGGCGACGGCGTGGGCGGACTCGGCGGCCGTGAGCCGGCAGCGGGCGACGGTCAGTTGCTCGCGCGCGGTGGCACGGGCGACGGCGGCCGCGGCCAGGACGGTCTGCGCCAGGCCGGGCTCGCCCGGCGCGAGGTCCGGCAGTTCCATGGCGTCGCCCGCCGCCTGCTGCATACGGTGCGCGTCGGCCAGCAGTTCGGCGTCGACCTCGCGCACCCGGGCCTCGGTGGCGCGCCTGCGCTCGGCGAGACGCTTCTCCACCTCGGCGAAACGGTGCGTGTCGAACAGCCGGCCGAGCAGCTTGCCCCGGGCCTCGGCGTCGGCGCGCAGGAACCGCGCGAAGTCACCCTGCGGCAGCAGCACGACCTGGCAGAACTGCTCGCGGCTCATCCCGAGCAGCTGGGTGATCTCCTCCCCTATCTCCTGGTGGGAACGGCTGAGGTCCTTCCAGGCACCGGTGGTCGCGTCGTACTCGCGCAGCAGGCTCTGGGCCTTGTCGAGCGTGGTGCCCGTGCCGCGCTTCTTGGGGCGCTCCCAGGGCGGCAGGCGGGTGACCTCCAGCCGGCGTCCGGCGACGGTGAGGTCGAGGGTGACCTGCGTGCGGGTGCCCGCGACGGCGTGGTCGCTGCGCAGGGTCGTGCCCTGTCCGCTCTGCCGGGCGCCGGGGACGGCGCCGTACAGCGCGTAGCACACGGCGTCCAGTACGGAGGTCTTGCCGGCGCCGGTGGGACCGTGCAGCAGGAACAGCCCGGCGGCCGACAGCGCGTCGAAGTCGACCGTCTGCGAGCCGCCGAAGGGTCCGAAGGCGGTGATGTCGAGCCGGTGCAGCCTCACCGCGCCACCTCCCGTACCGCCTCGTCGGCGCGCACCGCGTCGAACGTCTCGCGCAGCACGGCCTGTTCGTGCTCGTCAGGTGCGGCGCCGCGCACGTGGGCCACGAAGTCCTCCGCGATCTGCTGGTCGCCGCGGCCGGCCAGCCGGCGGGCGTAGGACACGTCCGGTTCGCCGGGGGCGCGTTCGGGTTCGAAGACGAGGCTGAGGGTGTGCGGGAAGCGCTCGGTGAGGCGGGCCATGGGTTCGGCGGGGCGGACCGGGTCGGTGAGCGTCGCCTCGACCCATGCCTCGCGGTGGCGGGTGAGGTCCGGGTCGGCGAGCAGGTCCTCCAGCGTGCCCCGGATCCGGGCCAGCGCGCGCGGGACCGGGCAGTCGACCCGCTCGGCGCCGGCGAAGCCGTCGGCGTCCAGGTCGACGAGCCACATGCTCTTGCGGTGGGCGGCCTCGGAGAAGGAGTACGGCAGCGGGGAGCCGGAGTAGCGCACGCGCTCGGAGATGGCCTGGCAGCCGTGCAGATGGCCCAGGGCGGTGTAGTCGACGTCGGCGAAGACGCCCGCGGGGACGGCGGCGACCCCGCCGACGGTGATGTCCCGTTCGCTGTCGCTGGGCTCGCCGCCGGTGACGAAGGCGTGCGCGAGGACGACGGAGCGGGTGCCGCGCGCGCGGGTGGCGAGGTCGGCGCGGACCCGGTCCATGGCGGCCGCGAGCACTGCCTCGTGGCCGGCACTGTCGACGCCGAACTCGTCCTTGACCAGGGCCGGTTCGAGGTAGGGCAGCCCATAGAAGGCCACGTCGCCGTGCGTGTCCGCGAGGACCACCGGGGTCCCGCACGCCGACGGCTCGGTGCGCAGGTGGATGCCCGCGCGGTCGATCAGCCCCGCGCCGACGCCGAGACGGCGGGCCGAGTCGTGGTTCCCGGAGATCATCACCGTGGGCACGCCGAGGCCGGCGAACCGGTGCAGGGCGTCGTCGAAGAGTTCGACGGCGGCCAGCGGGGGCACCGCGCGGTCGTACACGTCCCCCGACACGACCACCGCGTCGACGGCACGCTCGCGCACCGTCGTGACCAGGTGGCCGATGAAATCGGCCTGGGCGTCGAGCATGTTCACACGGTGGAACGCCCGGCCCAGGTGCCAGTCGGAAGTGTGCAGGAGCCTCATGATCCCGGAAGACTAACGGCCGGGTCTGACATCACGGGCGGTTACTCCCGTACCGGCCGTCCCGCACGGCACCGGACAGAACGATTGGCGCGGTACGCCCGATATGTCACGCATCTCCGTAGGCCTCGCCGCCCAGTTCGAACCCGGCGGTCCCGGCCGTGGCGTCCGCGAGCCATCCCCGGAAGGCGTCCACCTCGGCGTCCGGCAGGCCGATCTCGATCGTGACCGCCTCGCCGTAGCGCACGTCCCGCACCTCGCGCCCGGTGGCCCTGAGATCGTTCTGCACCTTGCCGGCCCGCAAGTGGTCCACGGTCACCGTGGCGATGCGGAACCTGCGCCGGGTGCGGGTGCCGAGCGCGTCCAGCGCTTCGCCGACGGATCCGCCGTAGGCCCGGATGAGCCCGCCCGCGCCGAGCTTGACACCGCCGTAGTAACGGGTGACGACGGCGACGACGTACCGCATGTCGCGGCGCAGCAGCATCTGGAGCATGGGGACGCCGGCGGTGCCGCCCGGCTCGCCGTCGTCGCTCGCCTTCTGGATCCCGGCGTCGGCGCCGATGACGTACGCCCAACAGTTGTGCGTGGCGTCGGCGTGCTCCTTGCGGACGGCCGCGACGAAGTCCTGGGCCTCGCGCTCGGTGGCCGCCGGGGCGAGGGCGCACAGGAAGCGCGAGCGGTTGATCTCGGTCTCGTGCACGCCCGCGCGTGCCACTGTGCGGTACTCGTCCTGCATCGGTCCAGCCTATGCGGCGCCCGGGTGGGTGCCGCACGAGGGTTCGCTCCGACCGGCCGGTGGGAGGACCGGCCGCAGGGCACGCGCGTGGTTCACCGCCGCTTCTTGCTGCCCCTCGGCACCAGCAGGTCCGTCAGAAGGGCCGCGTCCGGGGCGAGGGAGGACCAGTCGGGGCCGTACCAGGACAGGACGGCGACGGCGGAGGTCGGGAACTTCGTCCGGAGCCGGTCCAGGGTGTCGTTCAGGCCGTCCCCCGCCAGGTCCAGGACCAGTTCCTCCAGGCCCGGGTTGTGGCCGAGCAGCAGCAGCGTCGCGATCTCGGGCGGCGCCTCGCGCACGGCGGCGAGCAGGTCGGGGGCGTCGGCGGCGTACAACCGGCGGTCGTAGCGGACCGGCGGCGGGGTGCCCCACTGGGCGGAGGCCAGTTCCCAGGTCTGCCGGGCGCGCCGCGCGGTGGAGCACAGCGCGAGGTCCGGGAGGCAGTCGGACTCGGCGAGCGCGCGGCCCGCCGCGGGTGCGTCCCGTCGGCCGCGGGGCGCGAGCGGGCGGTCGTGGTCGGCGACGCCCTCGGGCCATGCGGACTTGGCGTGCCGCAGGACCACCAGGCGGCGCAGGGTGGTGCCGGTCCCGGTGCGGGCGATCACGTGGCCCGCCCGAGGTCGCGTGTGAGATCGAGGCCGAGCAGCCGGTCGGCGTAGGCGTACGTCTCGAAGCGCGCGCCGTCCGCCAGGTCCGGATCGGTCCCGGCGCCCTCCAGTACCCGCAGGACCGCCGGCATGTCCAGATCGTCCTCCCAGGCGGCGCGCAGCCGTCCGCGCACCGCGTCGGGGACCGGCCGGGAGGGCTGCCGCGCCCACTCGGCGACCGCCGCGCGCCAGCGCGCCAGGGTCTCACGGGCGTCGTCCAGCGCGGCCTCGTCCAGCCGTACGGGCCGGGTGCGGCGGTGGCTGAGCAGGACCAGGCGCCAGGCGGCGGGGTCGTCGCCCGGCGCGGGGACGGCGGGTACGGCCGCGTCGACGGGCGCGACGGCGATCCGGACGCCGCCGGTCGCGGTGTCGGCGCCCTCGACGGCCACATGGACGACCTGGGCCTCGCCCAGGGTGGCGCCGGCGCCGCGGCCGTCCTCGAAGGGCCGGACGCCGAGCGCGGCGGCCGCCGCCCGCAGTTCCTGCGCCTGTTGCCGGTCGCCGGACAGCAGCGGCCACACGGGCGTGCCGCTCAGTTCGAGGGCGCGGACGAGGATGTCGGCGACCAGCAGCACGCGCGGACCCGAGGCGCCGGAGCCCGACGCGTGGGCCTCGACACGGGTCAGCCCGCGGCGAGCGGGGGCGGCGTCCACGGGCTCGCCGGTTCGGGCGTCGATGATGCGCAGCACGGCCCGAGCGTAGGCCGCCGGACGGCCGCGCGCAGACTCACGGCGCGCGTTCCGGACAGGTCGGCGGGTTTCGCGGGGTCCGGGAATCGCCGGGCGGCGTCCGTCGTTGCCCGGACGGCATCCCTTCCCGAGACGAGGAGACCCCTGGTGTACGGCGACGCTGCGACCATCCGGAAGATCCTGACCGCGCACGGTGACACCTGGGCGATCGTGGGCCTGTCGTCGAACCGCGGCCGGGCCGCGTACGGCGTAGCCGAGGTGCTGCGGCGCTTCGGCAAGCGGGTCGTGCCGGTCCACCCGAAGGCGGAGACGGTGCACGGCGAGCAGGGGTACGCCTCCCTCGCGGACATCCCGTTCGAGGTGGACGTGGTCGACGTGTTCGTCAACAGCGATCTCGCCGGCCAGGTCGCCGACGAGGCGGTCGCCAAGGGCGCGAAGGCCGTCTGGTTCCAGCTCGGAGTGGTCGACGAGGCCGCCTTCGAGCGCACCCGAGCGGCGGGCCTCGACATGGTCATGGACCGCTGCCCTGCCATCGAGATCCCCCGCCTGGGTTGATCTTTCGTTCGGCCGCCCGCCGCTTCGGACCGGAGGAACCGCCTCAGTCGTGGAGGGGCCGGTCGCCGAGTCGGTGGTCGGCGACGTTCAGTGCCTCGCCGAGCAGCCGGCGCAGATGGCCGTCGCGCAGGGAGTAGACCACCCGGCGGCCCTCCTTGCGCGTGTCCACCAGCCCGGCCAGCCGCAGCCGGGCCAGGTGCTGGCTGACCGCCGGACGGGCCGCCCCGCACGTCTCGGTGAGTGTGGTGACGTCGGCCTCGCCGGACAGGAGCGCGTGCAGCAGGGCGAGCCGGGTGCGGTCGCCGAGCAGGGCGAGGAGTTCGGCGGCCAGCGCCAGTTGCTCCTCGCCCGGGGTGCGCGGGTGCGTGTCGTGTGCAGCTGACAGGTGCATGCGTGCGCTCATACGCACATAATGGCGTCGTGGGCGCCACGCGTCCACCTCCGCGCGCACCGGAAGGGGAACCACGTGAGTGACCCGCACCGTCACGGACCCGGGCCCGGGCACAGGCACGGGCGCCTGCCGGGCCGCCGCCTCGCCCACCTCCTCACCCCCCACTCCCACGAGCCCGCCACCCGGCTGGACCCCGCGCTGGAGTCCTCCGCCCGCGGCCTGCGGGCGCTGTGGGCCTCGCTGGCCGTGCTCGGCGCCACGGCGCTCGCGCAGGCGGTGGTGGTGGTCGCGTCCGGTTCGGTCGCGCTGCTCGGCGACACGGTGCACAACACGGCGGACGCCCTGACCGCCGTACCGCTCGGGATCGCCTTCGTCCTGGGCCGCCGCGCGGCGACCCGGCGCTTCACCTACGGCTACGGACGCGCCGAGGACCTGGCGGGCCTGGTGATCGTGGTGACGATCACGGCGTCCGCCGCCTTCTCCGCCTGGACCGCCGTCCAGCGGCTTGTCGATCCGCGCCCCGTCGAGCACCTGCCCGCGGTCGCCCTGGCGGCGCTGGTCGGGTTCGCGGGCAACGAGTGGGTGGCCCGCCACCGGATCCGCGTGGGCCGCGCCATCGGCTCGGCCGCGCTGGTCGCCGACGGGCTGCACGCGCGCACGGACGGTTTCACCTCACTGGCCGTCCTGCTGGGCGCCGCCGGCTCGGCCCTCGGGCTGCGGGCCGCCGACCCGCTTGTGGGGCTGGCGATCACGGCGGCCATCGCACTGGTGCTGCGCGACGCGGCCCGGGAAGTCCTGCGGCGCATGATGGACGCCGTCGACCCGGCCCTGGTGGACCGCGCCGAAGGGGCGCTGCGCGAGGTGCCGGGCGTGCGGGCGGTCGGCGAGCTCCGGCTGCGCTGGATCGGGCACCGGCTGCGCGCGGAGGTCGCGGTGGTCGTGGACGGCGAGGCGACGGTGCGCCAGGCCCACGCCATCGCCGTCGAGGCCGAGCACGCGCTGCTCCATGCCGTACCCGGCCTCACCGCGGCCCTGGTCCACGCCGATCCGGCCGCGGCCCCGGGTAAGGCCGACCCCCATCTACGCCTCGCCCACCACGCGCGGGCCTGAGCGGCGCGCGCGGGGTCAGACGCCGAGCCCGTCGAGCACCACCGCGCCGGGCAGGTGCGCGAACGCCTTGCCCGGCACGAGGAGTTTGCCGCGGCGGCGGCCGCTGCCGACCAGGACGTAGGGCAGGTCGACGACGCGGGAGTCGACCAGGAGGGGCCAGTCGTCGGGCAGTCCGACGGGGGTGATGCCGCCGTACTCCATGCCGGTCTCCCCGGTCGCCACCTCCATGGACGCGAAGGAGGCCTTGCGGGCGTCGAGTTGGCGGCGCACGACGCCGTTGACGTCGACGCGGGTGGTGGACAGGACCAGGCAGGCGGCCAGCCGGGTCTCGCCGCCGCGCCGGCCCGCCACGACCACGCAGTTCGCGGAGGTCTCGAGCAGGTCCTGGCCGTAGTGCTCGACGAAGACGGCGGTGTCGGCCCACTCCGGGTCCGTCTCGACGTAGACGATCTGGTCGGCCGGGACACCGCCACGCCAGTTGCGTACGGCGTCGGCGACCGGGCGGCTCAGCTCGTCGAGGCAGTCGGGGGCGGAGGTGGCCTGGTCGAAGTTCCCGATGGGTGCGCGCATGACCGCACGCTAACAGCCGCGCCGGGCCGTGCGGAGGGGCGTCTCAGTGCACGGGCGGCACGGACACGGCCATCACCATGTCCATCGGTTCGGCGCCGTCGTTGGCGTACGTGTGCGGGGTGTTGGCCTCGAAGGAGGCGCTCGCCCCCGCCGGGACGCGGTACTCCACGGCGTCGACGGTGAGGGTCAGCTCCCCCGCGGTGACGTGCACCAGTTCGACGGTGCCGGCGGGGTGCGGATCGGAAGGGCTGCCCTCGCCGGGCATCAGGCGCCACTCCCACATCTCCAGCGGACCGGGCGCCTCGACGCCCGCCAGGAGCCGGTTGTAGCTGCCGGCGTCGGTGTGCCACAGGCGGACGGCCTGGTCGGCCGGGACGACGCGGACGGTGGGGCCCTGCTCGTAGTCGAGCAGGGTGGTGATGCTGACGCCGAGCGCGTCACCGATCTTGACGACGGTGCCGAGGCTGGGGTTGGTGCGGGCCTGCTCGATCTGGATGAGCATGCCGCGGCTGACTCCCGCGCGCGCGGCGAGCGTGTCCAGGGTGAAGGCCCGCTCGGTGCGCCAGCGTTTGACGTTGCGCGCCAGGGACTGGGTCAGCAGTTCGAGGTCCGACACATTCCGTCCAATATGCTGGATGACAGAGTTTACTTTACTGAACTACGGTGGGTTGCACCGAATCGTTCACCGAACTGTACTGCGAGGCACGCCGTGACAGCATTCTTCGCCCTGGCCACCAGTCTTCTGTGGGGGCTGGCCGACTTCGGCGGCGGTCTGCTCACCCGGCGCATGCCCGCGCTGACGGTCGTCGTGGTCTCCCAGTCCGTCGCGGCGGTGGTGCTCGGCGTGATCGTCGTCGCCACCGGCGGCTGGAGCGAGGCCGGACCGCGGCTGTGGTTCGCGTTCGCCGCGGGCCTGGTCGGCCCGGTCGCGATGCTCTCCTTCTACAAGGCGCTCGCCCTCGGCCCGATGGGCGTGGTCTCGCCGCTGGCCTCGCTCGGCGTGGCCGTGCCGATCTCCGTCGGCCTGGTCCTGGGCGAACGGCCGGGGCTGCTCCAGGTCGCGGGCATCGCGGTCGCCGTCACCGGGGTCGTGCTCGCGGGCGGCCCGCGGCTGGGGGGCGCCACCGTGCAGCGGCGGGCGATCGGGCTGACCCTGGTCGCGGCCCTCGGCTTCGGCACGGTGTTCGCGCTGATCGCCGAGGCCTCCACCACCGTCACCGGCCTGTTCCTCGCGCTCTTCGTGCAGCGCCTGACCAACGTGGCGGCGGGCGGGGCCGCGCTGTACGCCTCCGCACGCCGCGGCGGGCCCGTACTGCCGGAGGCCGGCTTCCCCTGGCGCTCACTGCCCGCGCTCGGCTTCGTGGGCCTCGCGGACGTCGCGGCCAACGGCACGTACTGCGTCGCCGCCCAGCACGGCCCGGTCACGGTGGCGGCCGTCCTCGCCTCGCTCTACCCGGTGGTGACCGCGCTCGCCGCCCTCGGCTTCCTCAGCGAACGACTGCGGACCGTCCAGGCGGCCGGAGCGGGACTGGCCCTGGTGGGCACCCTGCTCCTGGCGACGGGCTGAGCCGCGCGGCGACCCGACCTGGGGCCTGTTGCGAAAGTCCCGTCGTCCGCCCAAAGGCCGGCAAACGACCGGGACCGGATGTCAGCCGCCCTCGGTCTCCAGTCCGGCCAGCCGGGAAGGGGACTCCTCGTCCCACTCGGCCAGCCGCGCGACGCCCTCCTCGTCCAGCTCCGCCAGGGCCAGCAGCTGCTCCGGAGTGATCCCCTGCGGTATCGGCACCGGGGCCGGGGTCCGCAGCGGCGGCTGCCAGCCCTCGGCGGCGGTCCAGCGGCGTACGACCTTGGCGGGCGCCCCCGCGACCACCGCGTGGTCGGGGACCTCGCCGCGCACCACCGCACCGGCCGCCACCACGACGTTCCGCCCGATCCGCGCCCCGGGCAGGATCACCGCGCCGGTGCCGATCCAGCAGCCGGGGCCGATCTCCACCGGCTCCATCCGGGGCCACTGCTTGCCGATGGGCTGGTGCGGGTCGTCGTAGGAGTGGTTGGTGGAGGTGACGTAGACATAGGGGCCGACGTAGCAGTCGCTGCCGATGGTGACCGTGGTGTCGGCGATGACGTGGCTGCCGCGGCCGAGCACCACTCCGTCCCCGATGCGCAGGATCGGCTCCGGACCGAGGTCGAGGTCGGGCATCAGACCGGCGGTCAGCGTGACCTGCTCGCCGACGATGCAGTGCGCGCCGAGGTGGATCCACGGCTCGCCGAAGACCGTGCCGAGCGGGAAGGCCAGCCTGGTACCTGTTCCCATCGCACCGAAGCGGAGGCGTCCGGGGCGTTCGGCCGTGACGGATCCCGTGCGCTGCACCCAGGCCCAGCCCGCGTGGACGGCGCGCTGCGCGAGGCGGCGCCACCATGATGAGAGCGGGTTCCTGCGCGTGGGCACCCGCTCACCGTACTCAGGCCGGGCCGCGCCCATGGCGCCGTACGTCTGTGATCTTCACCCCACCGGATGACGTACGGTGCGGTCGGGCCCACGCGGTGAACCGGGCCCGCGCGGTGAGAGGGAGAACGAGGATGACGGACAAGGCGCTGGTCGCGGGCATCGGCGGCCGCGAGCCGCAGGTGGACGAGGGGGCGTTCCTGGCGCCCACGGCCACGGTGATCGGTGACGTGTCGCTGGGCGCGGGCGCGAGCGTCTGGTACGGCGCGGTACTGCGCGGCGACGTGGAGCGGATCGCCGTCGGCGCGGGCAGCAACGTCCAGGACAACTGCACGCTGCACGCCGACCCCGGCTTCCCCGTCGGCGTCGGCGAGCGCGTCTCCATCGGGCACAACGCCGTGGTGCACGGCGCGACCGTCGAGGACGACTGCCTGATCGGCATGGGGGCGACCGTGCTGAACGGCGCGGTGATCGGCGCGGGGTCCCTGGTGGCGGCGCAGGCACTGGTGCCGCAGGGCATGCGGGTACCACCGGGCTCGCTGGTCGCGGGCGTCCCCGCGAAGGTCAGGCGGGAGCTGACGCAGGAGGAACGCCAGGCGATCACCCTGAACGGCACCATGTACACGCAGCTCGCCCAGGCGCACCGCGAGGTGCACGCCTGAGACCGGCCGTCCGCGCCCCTCTGCCCGGGGCGCGCCCGGCTACTCCCCGGCGCGAACCGGTTCCGGCTCCTCGGTCTCGCGCCGCGCGCTCTCCTGGGCCTTCTTCGCCTTGCGCTTGAGCACCAGCATCGAGACGAGCCCGATGAGCACGGCGGCCACCAGGCCGAGCCACGAGAACTTGCTCAGCCAGGACTCGGCCACGACACCCACGTAGTAGATGACCGCCGTGGTGCCGCCCGCCCAGCAGATGCCGCCGAGGAGGTTGGCGATGAGGAACTTCCAGTACGGCATGTGCAGCACGCCCGCCAGGGGGCCGGCGAAGATGCGCAGCAGGGCGACGAAGCGGCCGAAGAACACCGCCCACATGCCCCACTTCTCGAAGGAGCGCTCGGCGGTCGCGATGTGCCCCTCGCTGAAGTGGCTCGGGAACTTCTTCCCCAGCCAGGCGAGCAGCGGCCTGCCGCCCTTGCGGCCGATGGCGTAGCCGATGGAGTCGCCGATGACCGCGCCGGCCGTCGCGCACACGCCGAGGACGACCGGGTTGATGCCCGCGTGCTGGGAGGACAGCAGGGCCGCGGAGACCAGGACGATCTCGCCGGGCAGCGGGATGCCCAGGCTCTCCAGGCCGATGACCAGGCCGACCACGGCGTAGACGGCGGCCGCCGGTACCGTGTCGAGCCACTCCTGGACGTGCACCGCCGGTTCCTCCCCGTTTCGCGTCCCTGTGCTGCCGGGGCGCCACGAAAGACGCACCCCCCGGGAAGCCTACCGGTTCGGCCCGGCGGGGCGGCTCCCGCGGACCGCGCCCGCGTCCCCGTCCGCGACCGGACGGACCGGCGCCGCCGCTCCGGGGGCTCACCGAGGTGTCCGACCCGGTGCTCCGCGGCCGTGTGGAGGGCGGCGGCAGCTCAGCCGTTGGGCCGCAGGGTCCAGACCACCGTCATCTCTCCCGTGACGGCCCCGTCCGCGCGCCGGATCTCGATCGACACCGGGAACTCCGGCCGCTGTCCCGCGTCCAGTTCCGCGACGACGTCGGCGGCCGGACGGCCCAGGGTCGCGGTGGCGGTGACGGCACCCATGGCCAGCTTCCGGTAGGCGATCTCGGCCCGCACGGCGAGCGGCACGGCACGCGAGAGCTGGTCGCCGAACGCGGCCAGCACGACGGCCCCGCTCGCGGACTCGCCCAGCGTGAACATCGCGCCGGCGTGCGGCCCGCCCACGTGGTTGTGGTAGTCGGCCTGGTCCGGCAGGGCCACCACCGCCTCCTCCGGCGTGGTCCGAAGGAACTCGAGGTTCAGGGTCCTGGCCATCGGCACGGTGGCGGCGAGCATCTCGCCGATCGACATCTGCTCTGCGCTCATGCCGGAATGTTACTCACTGGTAGCTCTTTTGGGCCAGAGCGGCGGGCCGATATCCGCATCCGTCACTGGTACGTCCCTGACAAAAGGCGGTGACCGAATCGTGTCCCTGACGCCACTAGGGTTACTGCCCATGTGGCCAGGACAGCAGCCGCCCGGGGGCGAGCAGAACCCGCAGAACAACCCGTACCAGCAGCCGGGATACCAACAGCCGAATCCCTATCAGCAGCCCGGCTACCAGCAGCCCAACCCCTATGCCCAGCAACCGCAGTGGGGTGCGCCCACACAGCCGGGCGGCCCCCAGCCGCCGAAGCAGCCGGGCGGGGGTGGCAACCGGACGAAGCTCGTGGCGATCCTCTGCGTCACGGCCGTGGCTCTGACCGCGGGTGTGACCGGCTTCCTGGTGCTCGGCGGGGACAAGGACGACAAGGCCGACGGCGGGTCGACCGACGCCAAGTCGAGCCCGTCGCCCACCGCTTCGGCCTCCGCCGACCCGAGCGGCTCGGGCTCGGGCTCGGGCTCGGACGACAATCCGCGCGGCACGGACACGGAGAAGCCGACGATCCCCGGCTGGAAGGTCGTCGTGAACCCCAAGCGGGGCGTCGCCTTCGACGTCCCGGCCGACTGGGAGGTCCAGTCGGCCGGGACGAGCATCGGCTTCGAGGAAAAGGACGGCAAGCCGATCGCCATCATGTCCGGTGTGGCCGAGTACAAGACCAAGTGGTGCACGTCCGACGACGACAAGGACGGCCGCGAGGAGGACACCTCGCTCGCCGCGGCGGGCACCAAGGGTGCCAACGGCGCCAAGGACACCGACGAGGTGGCCGTGAACACCGTGGCCTGGTGGGTCTACGGCGGCTACACCCAGCCCGACAAGAAGAGCCTGACGTTCGACGAGAAGGCCAAGCCCTACACGACCACGTCGGGCATCAAGGGCAGCATCGCCTGGGCCCAGTCGAACAACACGCCCCGGAAGGGCAAGTGCGCGAGCGACGGCAAGGCCGTCTCCTTCGGCTTCAAGAACTCCGCCGGGGACTTCGTGTCCTGGAACTTCTACGGTGCCAAGGGCGTGAACGAGGAGGTCCCCACCGCGACCATCATGAAGATCCTCAGCACGGTCCGGCTGCACGGAACCCCGACCGGAGGCTGACCGGCACCCGCGGCGGCGCGTGCGGTGCTGATCAGCCGATGCCGAACGCGCCGTCCGGAGGCTCGGGCGACGCTACGGCGTCGTCGTCCCGCACCGGCCCGGCGTCCCCGGTGAACTCCCGTAGTGCGGGGCCGTGTTCGACGCGGGCGGGGAACGCGTCGGAGGCGGTGCGCCGGGTCAGCGCGGCCACGTCGAGGGGGCGGTGCGCGGCGATCAGCACCGCGTTGCCGAAGCGGCGGCCGCGCAGTACCGCGGGTTCGGCGATCAGCGCGAGTTCCTCGAACGCCGCCGCGAAGGTGGCCAGTTGGGAGCGCAGGAAGGCGAAAGGGGCGGCGTCGGCGAGGTTGGCGAGGTAGACCCCGCCGGGGCGCAGCACGCGCTCCGCCTCGCGGACGTAGCCGAGGGACGTGAGGTGGGCCGGGACCCGGGAGCCGCCGAAGACGTCCGCGATCAGGACGTCCGCCGAGTCGCCGGGGGCGGCCTCCAGCCAGGCGCGGGCGTCGGCGGGGTGCAGCGAGACGTCGGCGCCGGCCGGCAGCGGCAGGTGGGCGACGACCATCTCCAGCAGTCCGCGGTCGGCTTCGACGACGTCCTGCCGGGAGCCGGGCCGGGTCGCGGCCACGTACCGCGGCAGGGTGAGGGCGCCGCCGCCCAGGTGCAGCACGTCCAGCGGGGAGCCCGGCTCCGCGACCGTGTCCAGGACGTGTCCGAGCCGCCGCGCGTACTCGAACTCCAGGTGGGTGGGCTCGTCCAGGTCGACGTACGACTGCGGGGCGCCGTCCACGGTCAGCAGCCAGGCCCGCTCGCGGTCGACGTCGGGCATCAGCTTGGCGGTCCCGTGATCGACGGTCCGGGTCACGGGTATCTGCTCTGTCACGCGTCCATTGTGCCGGTCCGTCACCCCCTGAACGGCCCGGTCACGGCACGGGACGCCTGCGTCACGCACCGGGCGGCGCGGGGAGGCGGCGCGGGGACCGCCGGCCGGCAGGCGACGGCCGGCCGGCGGTCCCCGGCTCCCCCGATCCGCTTCACACGACGGCGGTCACGGTCCCCGCGCCGACGGTGCGTCCGCCCTCACGGATGGCGAACCCCAGCCCGGGCTCCAGGGGCACCTCGCGCCCCAGCTCCACCGTCATCGTGACCGTGTCGCCGGGCCGCGCGACGGCCGCCTCGCCGAGGTCCACGTCGCCCACCACGTCCGCCGTGCGGAGGTAGAACTGCGGCCGGTAGCCGGTGGACACCGGTGTCGTACGGCCGCCCTCGCGGCCCGACAGCACGTACACCCGCGCGGTGAAGCGCCGGCTCGGGACCACGCTGCCCGGCGCCGCGACGACGTGACCGCGGCCGACCGCGTCACGCGGCACCCCGCGCAGCAGCAGCGCCACGTTGTCCCCCGCCTGTGCCTCCTCCATGGGCTTGCCGAAGGTCTCCAGGCCGGTGACCACCGTGTCCAGGCCGGCGCCCAGGACCTCGACCCGGTCGCCGACGCGGACCGTGCCGCGCTCGACCGCGCCCGTCACCACGGTGCCGCGGCCGGTGATGGTGAGCACGTTCTCCACCGGCAGCAGGAACGGTGCGTCCAGGTACCGCTCGGGCATCGGCACATAGGTGTCCACCGCGTCGAGCAGCGCCTCGATCGACGCCGTCCAGCGCGGGTCGCCCTCCAGGGCACGAAGCCCGGAGACGCGTACGACGGGAACCGCGTCGCCGCCGAAGCCGTGCTCGGTGAGCAGGTCGCGGACCTCCAGTTCGACGAGGTCGACGAGTTCCTCGTCGCCTGCGTCGGCCTTGTTGAGGGCGACGACGATGTGGTTCACGCCCACCTGCCGGGCGAGCAGCACGTGTTCGGCGGTCTGCGGCATGATTCCGTCGAGCGCGGAGACGACGAGGATCGCGCCGTCGAGCTGCGCCGCCCCGGTGACCATGTTCTTGACGTAGTCGGCGTGACCCGGCATGTCCACGTGCGCGTAGTGCCGGGTGTCGGTCTCGTACTCGACGTGGGCGATGTTGATGGTGATGCCGCGCGCGGCCTCCTCCGGGGCCCGGTCGATGCGGTCGAACGGGACGAAGGTGCCGGAGCCGCGTGCGGCCAGCACCTTGGTGATGGCGGCGGTCAACGTGGTCTTGCCGTGGTCGACATGGCCCATCGTGCCGATGTTCAGGTGCGGTTTGGTGCGTACGTACGCCGTCTTGGGCATGGCTGTACCTCGAAGCCTGGTAGGTGCTGCGCTGCGGGACCCCACGGGATGGCCGACCCTCCCCCTGAGGGGTCCGCCGGACGGTCCGGGGAGGGTCAGCTTCGGGCGCCGTCGACTGCGGCGACGAGGATCAGGACGGCAGCCTTCGGGGCATCCGCGACCGCGGATGCTGCGAGGACGAAGGCGTGCCGGAACATGGGACCGATCATTCACGACACCCGGCCGCCCGTCGAACGGTTTTCGGGGCCGGCACGTTCAGGGGCGGCACTCTCGTGAGCCGGGCCCTGCGGCGATCACTCGTATCCGTCCGCTAATGTCACCGAATGCTCGATGCCACCACCCGCTCTGGGGGCACCGCCGCGGCCTCTCCCCGGGCCGCCGCCACCGAGCCGGCCGTCGCCGTCCCCGCGGCTCCGCCGGTCCCGGTCGCCGCGTCCGTCCGTCCCACCCGCCGGGCGGGAGTGCTGCTGTCGCCCTGGGCACGGCTCTCCCTGCTGCTCGTCCTGCTCACGGCGGCCGGAGCGTCCGTGCTGCTCTTCGAGCCGCAGAGGCTGCTCGCGCGCGGCTGGCCGCCGCATCTGGACGGGGCCGCCGCGGCGGTGGTGTTCGCCGCGGCGTACGGCCTGTGCACGGTGGCGTTCGTGCCACGGCCCCTGCTGAACCTGGCCGCGGGCGCGCTGTTCGGCTCGCAGCTGGGACTGGCGACGGCGCTGGCCGGTACGGTGCTGGGCGCCGGGGCGGCCTTCGCGCTCGGCCGTGTGCTGGGCCAGGACGCGCTGCGCCCGCTGCTGCGCGGCCGGCTGCTCAAGGCGGCGGACGGGCAGCTCAGCCGGCACGGCTTCCGTTCGATGATGGCGGCCCGGCTCTTCCCCGGGGTGCCGTTCTGGGCCGCCAACTACTGCGCCGCCGTCTCCCGCATGGGCTGGACGACGTTCCTCCTCGCCACGGCCCTCGGTTCGATCCCCAACACCGCCGCCTACGCCGTCGCCGGTGCCCGGGCCTCCGCACCGACCTCTCCGGCCTTCCTCCTGGCGATGGCCTGCATCGCGGTACCGGCCCTGCTGGGCACGGCGGTCGCCTGGCGCAAGCGCCACCACCTGCGGCGCCGCTGACGGCACCGCACGCGTACGCGTACCGGTGGGCCGGCCGGGACGGCCGAGGGTGACCGAGCCCATACGGCTGCTGTAGCCGTCCGGTAGCGCAGTGTCAGTCCTTGCCCCTAGGCTGTCGCCATGTTCCCCGATGCAGTGGCCCCTGGTTCCGTGCGGTCCGCCGCCGAGCTGAACGAGCAGATCCGGTCGCTGTGGCTGCGCTCGGGCGGGTCCCTGTCCGCCCAGGAGCGCGCGGCGTACGAGGTGCTGGTGGTCGAGTGGGCCACCGCGATGAGGGACGAACTCATCGCGGCCGCCTGACGTCCCCGGTCCGCGGGCGGTCGCCGCGCCGACGTGATCCGGCCGTCCGGCGGCCTGGTCCCGGCTCAGCGTCCGCCCGACACCCGCAGCACCGCTCCCGTCGTGTAGGAGGCGTCCGGCGACATCAGCCACGCGACCGCGGCGGCGACCTCGTCCGCCCGGCCCGCCCGGCCCAGCGGGATGCCTCCGGCCGCCCGCCGCGCCCGGTCCGGGTCGCCCATCGCCGCGTGCATCTGGGTGTCGATCATGCCGGGCGCGACCGCGTTGACGCGGATGCCGTCCGGGCCGAGTTCCTTGGCCAAGCCCAGGGTGAGGGCGTCCACGGCGGCCTTCGTCGCGGCGTAGTGGACGAACTCCCCGGGGCTGCCGAGGGTGGCCGCCGCGGACGACACGTTCACGATCACGCCGTTCTTGCGGGGCGCCATCAGCTGGGCCGCGCGGCGCGAACACAGCAGGGTGCCCAGGAGGTTGACGTCCACGACGCGCCGCAGGTCGGCGGTGTCGGTGTCGGCGAGCCGGCCCAGCGGTCCGCTCACTCCGGCGTTGTTCACCAGACCGGTCACCGGTCCGAGCCGCTCCTCCGCCGTGGCGAAGAGCCGCTCGACGTCCGCCTGCACCGAGGTGTCCAGCCGCACGGTCACCCCGCGCGCCCCGGCCTCGAGCACCTCGTCGGCCACCGCCTCGGCGGCCTCGGTGTCGTCGACGTACCCCACGACCACGTCGTGCCCTTCGGCCGCCAGCCGCCGGCAGATCGCGGCCCCGATGCCTCGGCCACCACCGGTGACGACTGTCACGAGACGCTTCATCCGGACCTCCCGAGCCCTGAGCTGCCACAGCCTTTGTGATCATCCTAGGACCGCCGACGTCCCCGTGTGGGGCACGAGCTCCGGCCCCGTGGAGGCCCTCTGGGCGGGATCTTCCGTGGCGCGCACACTGGAGCCATCAGCGGGGGTAGGAGGGCGCCGTATGAGGACGTTCGACCGGTGGCTCGCCTCCCCGTGGCGGCGTTCGGTGCTTGCCGCGTTCTCGGGTGCCCTGTTCGTGTTCGCGTTCCCCGCACCGTCACTGTGGTGGTTCGCCTACGTCGCCCTGGTCCCGTGGATCCTGCTGGTCCGCTCCGCTCCGACCGGGAGGCGGGCGGCGTACGACGGCTGGTTCGGCGGGCTGGGGTTCATGCTGGCCGTCTTCCACTGGCTGTTTCCCAACCTGAACGTGTTCACCGTGGTGCTCGCGGCGCTGCTGGGCCTTTTGTGGGCGCCCTGGGGCCGGCTGGTGCGACGCTTCCTGGCGGGGGCGCCCTCGCCGGGGCGGAGCGCGGCGGCCCTCGTCGTCCTGCCGTCGGCGTGGCTGGTGATCGAGCTCGTCCGGTCGTGGCAGGGGCTGGGCGGGCCGTGGGGCATGCTGGGCTCCAGCCAGTGGCAGGTGGCCCCGGCGCTGCGGCTGGCCTCGGTGGGCGGGGTGTGGCTGCTGAGCTTCCTCGTGGTGGCCGTCAACGTCGCCGTCGCCCTGCTCGTCGCGGTCCGCGCGTCCTGGGTGCCCGCGACGGCCTGGCTCGCGGCCACCGCCGTGGCGACCTCCGCGGTGTGGCTGTGGGCGCCGCGCCCCGACGTCGACGGGCATGTGCGGATCGCCGTCGTCCAGCCGGGCATCGTGGCCGGCAACGAGAGCGGGCAGCGGCGCTTCGACAGGGAGGAGCAGCTCACCCGGCACCTGGTGGGGCACCACGTCGACCTGGTCGTCTGGGGTGAGAGCAGCGTCGGCTTCGACCTGAGCCGGCGGCCGGACCTGGCGCGGCGGATCGCGGCCCTGTCCCGGGCGACCGGCGCCGACGTGCTGGTCAACGTGGACGCCCGGCGCGCCGACCGGCCCGGCATCTACAAGAGCGCGATCCTCGTCGGCCCGAACGGCCCGACCGGCGCCCGCTACGACAAGATGCGGCTCGTCCCGTTCGGCGAGTACATACCGGCCCGGCCCCTGCTCGGCTGGGCCACCTCGGTGGGCAGGGCCGCGAGCGTGGACCGCAGGAGGGGCACCGAGCAGGTCGTGATGGACGTCGGCCACGGCCTGCGCATCGGCCCGATGATCTGCTTCGAGACGGCGTTCCCGGACATGAGCCGGAACCTCGCGCGGGACGGCGCCGAGGTGCTGGTCGCGCAGTCCTCGACCTCGACCTTCCAGAACAGCTGGGCCCCCGAGCAGCACGCCTCGCTGGCCGCGCTGCGCGCCGCCGAGACCGGGCGGCCCATGATGCACGCCACGCTGACCGGTGTGTCCGCCGCGTACGGCCCGAGCGGACAGCGCGTCGGCTCCTGGCTCGGCACGGACGCGAGCACCGCGCGCGTGTACGACGTGCCGACCGCGCACGGTGCCACCCTGTACGTCCGCTTCGGCGACTGGCCGACGCACGCCGCGCTGCTGGTGCTGGGCGTGCTGGGCGCGACGGAGGGCCTGCGGGCGCTCAGGCGGCGCCGGAGCGCTCCAGCACCGTCCGCACCACCCGTTCGCACAGTTCGTGGGTCTCCAGCGCGTCACGGGCGCTGAGCACCGTCCCGGCGCGCACGGCGTCGAGGAAGAGCAGCACGGCCTGCTCGATACCGCGCTGCCGGGCGACGGGCACCCAGTCGCCGCGCCGGCGCACGGTCGGCTGGCCCTTGTGGTCGACGGTCTCGGCGAGGTTGACCACCTGCCGCTTCGTGTCCTGCCCGGAGACCTCGAGGATCTCCTCGGTCGAACCGCTGAGCCGGTTCATCACGCCGAGCGCGGTGAATCCGTCCCCGGCGAGTTGCAGCACCACGTGGTGCAGCAGTCCCTCACGCACCCGCGCGCGTACGGTGACGTCGTCGACCTCGCCCGGCACCAGGAACCGCAGGGTGTCCACGACGTGGATGAAGTCGTCGAGGATCATCGTGCGCGGTTCCTCGGGCAGTCCGATGCGGTTCTTCTGCATCAGGATCAGCTCGCGGGGGTGGTCGGCGCACTGCGCGTAGCCGGGTGCGTGGCGCCGGTTGAAGCCCACCATGAGCGAGACGTTCCGCTCCTCGGCGAGCCCGACCAGGCGTGCGGAGTCGGCGAGTTCGTAGGCGAGCGGCTTGTCGACGTACGTCGGCACACCCGCCTCCAGGAGCCGGGTGACGATCTGCGGGTGGACCGCGGTGGGGGCGTGCACGAAGGCGGCGTCGAGGCCCTGGGCGAGCAGGGAGTCCAGGTCGGCGTGGCGCTGCCGCGCGGGCAGGTGCAGGCTGTCGGCGACCCGCTGGAGCGTTTCGGGCGTCCGGGTCTGGAGGTGCAGGTCGACCCCGGATTGGGTGCCGAGCACCGGCAGGTACGCCTTCCGCGCGATGTCGCCGAGTCCGATGCAGCCGACCTTCACCTGGGCTCCTTCACCGCTGTGCCGTGCCTGACTGCACGGCAGCATACGGGGGCTGCGGGGGCCGCCAGTCGGCGATGCCGTCGAATCCGCGCAGGAGCAGGTCCGGGCGGATCCTGGACAGCGCGGCGATCGCGTTGTCGCGCAGGGCGATCCCCGCGCGGTTGCGCATCAGGTTGAGCCGTGCGGCCAGGACGGCCTGGCGGGCGATCGCGGTCGTGCGGGGCAGCCTGGCCGCGGTGTGGGCGGCGAGGTCGTCGGCGTGGTGGGCGAGGACGACGGCGTCCTCGATGGCCTGGTTGCCGCCCTGCCCGAGGTTCGGCGGCATGGCGTGCGCGGCGTCGCCGACGAGCACGGTCCGGCCGCGGTGGTGGGCGGGCAGCGGCTGGGCGATGTGGTGGACGTCGTGGCGCAGCACGTCCTCGGGGCGGGCGGCGGCGATGACCGCGGGGACCGGGTCGTGCCAGTGGCCGAAGCGGCGCAGCAGTTCGGCCTGCTCGTCGTCGGCCGCGCGCTGTCCGGCGGGCGTGACGGCGGCGGCGTACGCGTAGACCCTGCCGTCCTTGAGCGGGTGCGTGCCCCACAGGCAGCCCCTGCCCCATGTCTCGTGGGAGGCGAACTCGGCGCCGGGCACGGGGATCACGACCCGCCAGGTGGTGAACCCGGCGTAGACGGCCCCGGGGTGGGCGGGGAACAGCGTGCGGCGCACGGCGGAGTGGACTCCGTCGGCGGCCACCACGAGGTCGGCCTCCAGTTCGCCGGCGGGGGTGCTCACGCGGGCCGGGCGGCGGTCGTCCCCGGGGTCGGCGAGGCGCGCGTCGGCGGCCGTACGGACGGTGCCGGGCGGGAGCAGAGCGGCCAGGGTGTCGATCAGGGTGGCGCGGTGCAGCAGGACGAGGGGGCCGCCGAACCGCTCGGCCGCCGCGGCGGCGTCCGTCCTGGTGATCCAGCGGCCGGACGGGGTGCGCAGTCCGCCCTCGCCCTGCCAGGCGGCGAGATCGCGGATCCGGTCGCCGACGCCGAGGACGTCCAGGGCGCGCAGGGCGTTCGGGGAGAGCGAGATGGCGGCGCCGACGGGCTCCAGGGAGGGGGCCCGTTCCAGCACGGTGACCCGCCGGCCCGTCCGGTGCAGGGCCGCGGCGGCGGTGAGTCCTGCGATGCCGCCGCCGATGACGACGGCGCGTGGCTGCTGGGGCATGGCTTCCTCCTGCACAGTGGGACCGCACCAGTGGAACTACACCTGTAGTGAACCAGGCGACTCGACGATACTACGGATGTAGTGCGCCCGCACTACGGGTGTAGTCGCCGGGTAGGTTGATCTCCATGCCCGCACGTCCCGAGAGCGCTCAGCGCGCCGATCTCGTCGCCGACACCGCGCTCGCCCTGCTCGCCGAGCGCGGGATGCGCGGGCTGACGCACCGGGCGGTCGACGAGAGGGCCGGGTTGCCACAGGGCTCGACGTCGAACCTCGCCCGCACCCGGCAGGCCCTGCTGGAACTGGCGGTGCGGCGGCTGGCCGAGCGGGAGGCGCGGGTGCTGGCGCTGCACGAGATGCCGGACCCGCGAACCGGGGGTCTCGACTCGCTGGTGGAGGGACTGGCGCTGGCCACCCACCGCGCGTTGACCCGCAACCGGGCCCTGACGCTCGCCCGCTACGAACTGGCCCTGGAGGCCACCCGCCGACCGGAACTGCGCTCCTACTTCGACGCGGCGGGCGCCCGTTTCCGCGACCAGCTCGAAGCGCTGGTCATGGCGATGGGCTCGACCGCCCCGGAGCGGCACGTGCTGTCGCTGGTCGCCTGGGCGGACGGGCTCATGTACTCCTGCGTGGCGGGGTCGTTCCATGCCCAGGTGCCGGAACTGGAGGAGCTGCGGGCGGGGCTGCGGGAACTGCTGGAGGGGATGTTCGGCACCGGAAAACCCTTGGTGTGACGGGCCGGGTGTGGGCCAGGATCGGGGCATGACGACCGAGCGACGGCAAGAGCCCGCCCAGAACGCCTCCGAACGCGCCATGCTGGAAGGCTGGCTCGACTACCACCGGCAGACGCTGGCGCAGAAGTGCGAGGGCCTGACCGACGAGCAGTTGCGGATCGCGTCCGCGAAGCCGTCCGAGCTGACCCTGATGGGTCTGGTGCGGCACATGGCCGAGGTGGAGAGGCACTGGTTCCGCAATGTGCTCCTGATGGACGACCCCGGACCGATCTACTTCGACGAGCAGGACCCGGACGGCGACTTCCACGTCACCGAGGCGGACACCTGGGCGGAGGCGTACGCCACCTGGCAGTCCGAGATCGAGACCGCCCGCCGCAACGCCGCGGGCCTCGGCCTGGACGAGCTGTCGCAGCGCAAGAGCAGGCACACCGACGAACCGTTCAGCCTGCGGTGGATCTACACCCACATGATCGAGGAGTACGCCCGGCACAACGGGCACGCCGACCTGCTGCGCGAGCGGATCGACGGAGCGACCGGGGACTGAGGCCGGCGCCCGGCGTCAGCCGCGGGTGCGGTGGCACACCCCTTACGGGGCCCAGGATCACCCGTCCGTGGCATCCTCCGCCCGACCGCGGGCCGATCACGGTCAGCACCGAGCAGAGTTGCACGCGTGCATCGTACGACGACCACCGCAACGCTCCTGGTCTCCGTGGCCGTCTCGGCCCTCTCCGGCTGTGTCACGGTCCAGCGGCCGCCGGCACCCGGCCCGGCGGCGGCCACCACCCCGGTCTCGGGTACGCGCCCGGACGGCAGCGCCGGGCACCCGGCCGTGCAGGCGCCCGCCCGCGAGGCCCTGGAGCGCATCGGCGACCCGCGCCACTCCCCCGCCCCGGCGACACCGAGCCGGGAGCCGTCCGCACCGGCCCCGCCCGACAAGGCGCAGCCCCCGTCGCCGGCACACTCCCCCGACCGGCCCCCGGCGCACGCGGCGCCCCGGCACCCACGGCCCGCGTACCCGCCGCGTGCCCAGCCCCCCGGCGCCCACCACGCCCTGCCGCCGAACGCGGACCTGTGTGCCCTCGGCAGGAAGTACGGCGGCTGGAAACCGGACAGCCCGGAAACCCGGATCTGCCGCCAGACGTACCACCGCTGAGACACGACCGCCCGGCTCCCACACCTTCGGGCGCGCCTCGGGCGCACCTCGGGCCCGGCGCAGTCCCGCACCGACCGTCGCGCGACAGCCGGGGCCGCGGCCCCGGCCCCGGCGGCCCGTCCTACGAGCGCTGCCGCGGCGGGCCCCCCGGCCCCGGGTCGGACCCGCCCTCCCCCAGCCGCAGCGCGAGGCGCTGGATGGCCGAGCGGACCCCGTCGCCGTAGCGGTCGCGGGCGAGGGCGTCCGCCGCGGTGCGGGCGTGGTGGAGGTGGTCCCGGGCCGCCTCGCGGTGGTCGAGTCGCGCGTAGTCGGCGGCGAGGTTGAGATGCAGGGACGGGTACAGGGCGCGGGCCGCGGGCGTGCCCCCGTGCTCGGCGAGCCGGTCGCCCGTGAGCTCCTCGGCCGCCGAGAGCGCCCTGAGGTCCCAGGCCAGCTCGTCCGCGGGGTCGTCCTGGGTGTCGGCCATGTAGTGGGCCAGCGTGCAGCGGTGCAGCGGATCGCCGTCCTCGCCGATCTCCCCCCACAGGGCCAGGAAGCGGCCCCGGGCCTCCTCGCGGTCCCCGGCGTGATGCAGCAGGACGCCCTGCCCGATCCGCGTCATCACGGCGTCCGACGACGCCTGCTCCGCTCGCTCCACCACCGCACGCCCTCCAGGCCCGTCCCCGACCGACGTCTACGACGCTAACCGCGCCGACCGCCGATGCGGCGCCCCCGCGCCCACGTCACCCCAGGTTCGGGATCCGCCAGTCGATCGGCTCGTGCCCCTGCTGCGCCACCGCCCCGTTGATCTGCGTGAACGGACGGGACCCGAAGAACTTCTTCGCCGACAGCGGCGAGGGGTGCGCCCCCTTGATCACCACATGCCGGGACTCGTCGATCAGCGGGAGCTTCTTCTGCGCGTAGTTGCCCCACAGGACGAAGACCGCGGGGTCGGGCCGGCCCGCCACGGCGCGGATCACCGCGTCGGTGAACCGCTCCCAGCCCCGGCCCTTGTGGGAGTTGGCCTCACCGCCGCGCACCGTGAGCACCGCGTTCAGCAGGAGCACGCCCTGCCGGGCCCAGGGCATCAGGTAGCCGTTGTCCGGCACCGGCGTGCCCAGCTCCTGGTGCATCTCCTTGTAGATGTTGCGCAGCGACGGCGGGACCTTCACCCCGGGGCGCACCGAGAAGCACAGTCCGTGGCCCTGGCCCTCGCCGTGGTAGGGGTCCTGACCGAGGATCAGGACCTTCACCTTGTCGTACGGCGTGGCGTCCAGCGCGGCGAAGACCTCCTCGCGCGGCGGATGGACGGGGCCCTTCGCCCGCTCCTCCTCGACGAACTCGGTCAGCTCCTTGAAGTAGGGCTGCTGCAGTTCGTCGCCCAGAACCCCGCGCCAGGACTCGGGCAGCATGGCGGTGTCGGTCACGTCAACGTCCTCACGATGTGCGGTCACTTCCAGGTCCCAGAACCTACAGGCGACCACTGACAACGGGCTCACACCCCGAAGAACGCCCCGCCTACCAGCTGGTCTTCCGGGACAGCTCCCACATCATCATGATCGTCGACGGGTCGAGCGCCCGCTCGCCGCCGGAGATGTCGTTGCTGGCGCCCACATACACCTTGCCCTGCCACAGCGGCAGCAGCCGCGCGTCGTTCACCAGGATCTGCTGCGCCCGCTCGAACTGCTTGACCACGTTCGCGCGGTCGGCCTCGCGGCGGGACTCGGGCAGCAGCACCTTGGTGATCTGCGGCGCCGGGTAGGGCGTGCCGAGCGCGTTCTGGTCACCCACGAACGGGGCGATGAAGTTGTCGGCGTCGGGGAAGTCCGGGAACCAGCCGCGCCCGAACACCGGGTACTCGCCCTTCTGGTAGCCCACGACGTACGTCTTCCAGGGCCGGCTCTTCAGGGTGATCGTGAACAGGCCGGAGCCGTCGAGCTGCCGCTTGAGCTCCTGGAACTCCTTGGCCGTCTCCGAGCCGTAACGGTCGGTGGTGTACCAGAAGGTGAGCGGGACCTTCTCGGTGATGCCCGCGTCGGTGAGGATCCTGCGGGCCTTGGCGACGCTGGGGTCGCCGAAGTCGTCGAAGAACCCCGTGGTGTGGCCCGTGAGGCCCTTGGGGACCATGGAGTACAGCGGGTCGACGGTGTCCTCGTAGACGTTGTGCGCGATGGCCGCGCGGTCGACGACCTGGGCGACGGCCTGGCGCACGGCGAGCTTGGCGGACCAGGGGTCCTTCGGGTTGAACACCAGGTAGCTGATGTCGGTGCCGGCGCCCTCGACGAGCTGGAGGTCCTTGGTGTCCTTGCGCTGGAGGGAGATGATGTCGTCGGCGCCCAGGCCCCGGTAGGTGACGTCGATCTGCTTGTCCCGCAGCGCCTTGACCATGGAGGCGGAGTCCTGGAAGTAGCGTATGGTCACCGCGTCGTTTCTTCGCTCGGCGAACCCCTGGTAGTGGTCGTTCCTGACCAGTTCCGCCTTCTTCCCCTCCTCGTACGCCTTCAGGGAGTACGGCCCGGACCCGTCGACCTCGTTGCCCTTGCGCAGCGAGCGCTCGGGGTAGTCGTTGGGGTCCACGATCGACATGGCCGGCGTGGCCAGCACGAACGGGAAGGTCGCGTCGGACTTGTTCAGCCTGAAGACCACGTCCCGGTCGCCGGCCACCTGCACCTGGTCCAGGCTGCCGAGCAGCCCCGCCGGGCCGCCGGCCACGTCGATGGTCCTGATCCGGTCGATCGAGTACTTGACGGCGCGCGCGTCCAGCGCGTGCCCGTCGGCGAACTTCATGTCCGGGCGCAGCCGGCAGCGGTAGGTCTGGTAGCTGCTGTCGGTGAACTCGCAGCGCTCCGCGGCGTCCGGCTGGGGCGTGGTCGCGCCGTTCGGGTAGGCCAGCAGCGTCTGGTAGATGTTCCGGAAGAGCTCCCAGGAACCGTCCCAGGAGGCAGCCGGGTCCAGGGTGCTGGGGGCGCTCGTGGTCCCGACGAAGATCGGCCCCTCGCCATTCGAGTCGCCGTGGGAGAAGACCCCGCAGCCGGCCACCAGGGATAAGGCCGCGGTCGCCACCGCCGGCCGCAGGCATCGGTTCCGGTTGAACACGCGCACGCTCCTCGATCTGCCATACCAAGGGGTCGGCAGACCATACCGCAGAGCCCCGCCCGGTGAACCTGCTTCGGAAGGGGCTCTTGATCGGTGCGGAGCACGACGACGTTGTCATCCCGGCGTCGTCATCCCGCGGTGCGCGAGCGGTCGGTCGGCATGGGCGCCGATTCCGCCCACGGAACGTCGACGAAACCGTATGTCGACGAAAGGACGGGCCCGGCGCCCGGACCTTTCGGCGCGTCAACCCACCCCGGCGTTGAGGAAGATGCCGCCGTCGACGACGAGCGTCTGCCCGGTGATCCAGTCGGACTGCGCGGAGGTGAGGAACGCCGCCGCGCCGCCGACGTCGGAGGGCACACCGAGCCGCCTCAGCGGGTAGGAGGCGGCCGCCTCCTCCTCCCGGCCCTCGTACAACGCCTTGGCGAACCGGGTCTTCACCACGGCCGGCGCGATCGCGTTGACCCGCACACTCGGCGCGAACTCGTGCGCCAGTTGCTGGGTCAGGTTGATCATCGCCGCCTTGCTGACGCCGTAGGCGCCGACGAACGGCGAGGCCGATAGGCCCGCGACCGAGGCGATGTTCACGATCGCGCCGCCGTTGTCCTTCTGCCAGGCGTGCCAGGTGCGCTGGGCGAAGCCGAGCGCGGAGACGACGTTGGTCTCGAAGACCTTGCGCACCACGTTCAGGTCGAGGTCGGCGATCGGCCCGAACACCGGGTTGGTGCCGGCGTTGTTGACCAGGAAGTCCACGCGGCCGAACGCCTCCATGACGCGTGCGACCGCCTCGGCCTGGTGGGCCTCGTCGTGGGCCTTGCCCGCGACCGCGAGGACCCGGTCGGAGCCGAGCCGGTCCGCGGCCTCCTTCAGGGCGTCCTCGTTGCGGCCGGTGATGCACACCCGGTCTCCCCGGGCGACCAGCGCCTCGGCGATGCCGTATCCGATGCCGCGACTCGCGCCGGTGACGAGGGCGACCTTGCCGGAGAGTTCAGTCATGTCCGTGATCCCTAGTCGAGCGGCCCGCCGGCCACGTACAGCACCTGGCCGGAGACGAAACCGGCCGCGTCGCCGGTGAAGAAGGCGATGGCGTTGGCGATGTCCTCCGGCTCGCCGACGCGCTGCACCGGGATCTGGGTGGCGGCCACCGCCTTGAAGTCCTCGAAGCCCATGCCGACGCGTTCCGCGGTGGCCTTGGTCATCTCGGTGGCGATGAAGCCCGGGGCGACGGAGTTGGCGGTGATGCCGAACTTGCCGAGCTCCTTGGCGAGGGTCTTGGTGAAGCCCTGCAGACCGGCCTTGGCCGCCGAGTAGTTGACCTGACCGCGATTGCCCAGCGCCGAGGACGAGGAGAGGTTGACGATCCGGCCGAAACCGGCGTCCACCATGTGCTTCTGACACGCACGGCTCATCAGGAAGGAGCCGCGCAGATGGACGTTCATGACGGTGTCCCAGTCCGAGACGCTCATCTTGAACAGCAGGTTGTCGCGGAGCACACCCGCGTTGTTGACCAGGATGGTGGGCGCGCCGAGTTCCTCGACGACCCGCGCGAGGGCCGCCTCGACCTGTGCCTCGTCCGAGACGTCGGCGCCGACCGCGATGGCGGTGCCACCGGCCGCGGTGATCTTCTCCACGGTGTCCTTGCAGGCGGACTCGTCGAGGTCGATCACGGCGACCGCGCGCCCCTCGGCGGCCAGTCGTACGGCGGTGGCGGCGCCGATGCCGCGCGCGGCACCGGTGACGACGGCGACCCGCTGCTCAGTGCTGGACATTGCTGCTTCTCCTCGCCCTTGAGAGAACCTGACTTACGGTGAGACGGTGAGCAACCGCTTAGTACCTTGGGTGGATGCGACGCTAGAAGGCGTGGCACCCGGTGTCAACGGCCCACCGGGTGCATGTGATCCATTACCTCACCAGGAGGTCCAGCAACCGCTCCGCCTCCGCGGCCGGATCGGTGGTCAGTCCGGTGTGCACCGGACCGGGCTGGACGACGGTGGAGCGGGGCGCGACCAGCCAGCGGAAGCGCCGCCCGGCGTCGTCGCCCGCGGCCTGCCCGGCCGCCGCTCCCCCGGCGCACACGTTCTCGACCGCGGCGAGCGCGGCACGGACGCCCGCGACGTCCGCGTCCGGGTCCAGCGCCAGCAGCCGGGACTCGTCCAGGTGGGTGCGGGCGCCGACGTAGGCCCGGGCGCGGCTGTAGACGAGTACGCCCGCGTTGATGCACTCGCCGCGCTCGACGCGCGGGACGACGCGCAGCAGGGCGTACTCGAAGACCTCGCGGTCGTCCGTCCGGCCGGCCCGGACGATGTGGCGGTCGCCCGCCCGGCCGCCTCCGGCGAGATGACGCTCGCTCACTGGGCCTCCTCGATGCCGTGGATGCGCTCGTGGATCACGGCGGCCCGTGCGAGCAGCGGTCGTGCGTAGGCCCGCCGCAGGTCGTCGGGCGTGTCGAAGCCGGGCTCGCCGGTCAGCCAGGCGTCCGGGACCTCGGCGGTCACCTCGGCGAGCAGATCCTCGGTGACCAGGGGCGCCAGCCGCCGCGCGGCGGCGGCGACGTCCGGGCCGAAGGGCGCGAGGACGTGGTCCGAGGCGTCGTACGGCCGGCCCGCGAAGGCCTGCGCGCCGGGCCAGTTGTGGTGCCAGATCATCGTGGCGCCGTGGTCGATCAGCCACAGCTCGCCGCGCCATCTGAGCAGGTTGGGGTTGCGCCAGGAGCGGTCGACGTTGTTCACCAGCGCGTCGAACCAGACGATCCGTCCGGCCTCCTCGGCGTCCACCGGGAAGGCGAGCGGGTCGAAGCCGAGCGCTCCGGAGAGGAAGTCCATGCCGAGGTTGGTGCCGCCGCTGGACCTGAGCAGTTCCTGCACCTGTTCGTCGGGTTCGCCGAGGCCCAGCACCGGATCGAGGTCGACGGTGACCAGACCGGGCACCCGCAGTCCCAGCCGGCGGGCGAGTTCCCCGCAGACCACCTCGGCGACAAGCGTCTTGCGGCCCTGCCCGGCGCCGGTGAACTTCAGGACGTACGTCCCGAAGTCGTCGGCCTCGACGAGCCCCGGCAGCGAGCCGCCCTCGCGCAGCGGAGTGATGTAGCGGGTCGCGATGACGTCCTTGAGCACCGCCCCACTTTACCGGTGCGGTGCCGTGCGTTCCGCGGTCGGTCGGCTCCCCCGCCGATCGGGGTCCGGACCGAACTGAACACCGGATGCCCGCCGCCCGTACCCCTGGGCGGACCAGGAACCCTGTGCGGACCCGCGCGGACCTGCGTGGGACCCCCGAGGAACCGCAAGGAATCCGAGGATCCGCCAGGAACCGCAAGGAACCGCGAGCAAAGGGGAACGTCGGCATGACCAGTGAATCGCTTCGACCCCAGGGGGCGCCGGCCCGCCGCACGGTGGTGGCGGCGGCGAGCGCGGCGGGGCTCGCCGCCGCGCTGACCGCCTGCGGATCGGACGACAAGTCCGCCTCCGGTGCGTCCACCGCCCAGAACGGGCCCGGCACGACCGGCGGTTCGGGCGGTGACGGCGCCTCGGCGGGTTCCGGCGGCACCGTGCTCGCGAAGACCTCCGACATCCCCGAGGGCGGCGGCAAGGTCTTCGGCAGCCAGGGCGTGGTCGTCACGCAGCCCACGCAGGGCGAGTTCAAGGCGTTCTCCTCCGCCTGCACCCATCAGGGCTGCGCGGTGAACCGGATAGCCGACGGCGTGATCGTCTGCCCGTGCCACCAGAGCGAGTTCTCCGCCGCCGACGGCAGCGTCAGGAAGGGTCCCGCCCTGAAGCCGCTGCCCGCCAAGGACATCTCGGTCGCGGACGGCGAGATCAGGCTCGCCTGACACCCGACGGCACCGGACTTTGACGGTGCTCAGGCGATCCGCGCGCCCACCGTGCGCAGGGCGTCGACGGCCGCGCGGATGGAGGGCCGGCGGTCGGCGTCGGCACGCCAGACGGCGTAGACGTGCCGCCGCACCACCTGCCGCACCGGGACGGTCCGCACCCCGGCGGGCAGCGGCCCGCGCCCGAGCCGGGGCGCCACGCACACGCCGAGGCCGGCGGCGACCAGGGCGAGCTGGGTGGCGTGTTCCTCGGCACGGTGGGCGATGCGTGGTTCGACGCCCTTGGAGCGCAGGGTGTCCAGGAGCCATTCGTCGCAGAACTCCGCCTCGCCCCAGGCGACCCAGTCGTCGTCCGCGAAGTCCTCCAGGTCGACCTCGGCGCGGTCGGCGTGGCGGTGGGCGGCGGGCACCGCCACATCGGCGGGGTCGTCGAGGATCGCGGCCCGGGTGAGCCCGTCCGGCACCGGCAGCGGCTTGTTGTACCAGTCGAGCACGACGGACAGGTCCACGTCACCGCGCAGTACGGCGCGTACGGCAGCGGCCGGCTCCATCTCCGCGGTGCGGACCCGCAGGCCCGGATGCCTCTCGCGCAGGCGGGACAGGGCGGCAGGGAACAGCCCGCGCGCGGCGGTGGGGAAGGCACCGAGCCGCAGCTCGCCGACCACCTGTCCGCGCTGCGCCTCCAGATCGGCCTGGGCGAGCTCGACCTGCGACAGGATGCGCGTCGCGTGCTCGGCGAGCAGCCGTCCGGCGTCCGTGAGCCGTACCCCCCGGCCGTTCTTGGCGAGGAGCTGCTGGCCCACCTCCCGCTCCAGCTTGGCCATCTGCTGGGAGACGGCCGACGTCGTCACGTGCATCCCCTCCGCGGCACCGCTGACCGAGCCGTGCCGCGCGAGGGCGTCCAGCGTGCGCAGGCGCTCCAGATTCAACATGTAAGCGATACTACGAGATATCGCACGCTAATTCTCGATTGTGCTACGCGGTCGCGGGCGTGCATCGTACGACCATGAGCAGCACCTCGCCCTCCTCCCCGCAGTCCAAGCCCGGTCCGGCCCGACCGGCCCGCCGTCCTGTGCACTGGCGGATCCGTTTCGCCTTCCTGTCGCTGGTCTGGGGCTTCAGCTTCCTGTTCATGAAGGTGGGCACGGACGGCTTCGCCCCGTTCCAGGTGACGCTCGGGCGGCTGGTGTTCGGCACGGCGGTGCTCGCCACGGCGATGGCGGTGAAGCGGGAGCGGCTGCCGCGCGGCGCGCGGACCTGGGGGCATCTGGCCGTCGCGGCGTTCTTCCTCAACGCGCTGCCGTTCTCGCTCTTCGCGTACTCGGAGCTGACGATCCCCTCCACCCTCGCCGGGATCTGCAACGCGACCTCGCCACTGTGGGGCATGGCACTGTCGCTCGTCGCCCTCTCCGAGGACCGTCCGACCCGGCTCCGGGTGGCGGGCCTCGGCCTGGGCTTCCTCGGTGTGCTGACGGTGCTCGGTGCCTGGCAGGGCTTCCACGGACTGGACGCCCGCGGCACGGCGATGGCGCTGCTGGCCTCGCTGAGCTACCCGGTCGGCTGGATCCACGTCCGGCGCACCCTGGCGGGTTCCGCCGAGTCCCACCTGTCGCTGACCGGCGGACAGCTGCTGCTGGCCACGGTGCAACTGGCCGTCGTCACACCGTTGTTCACCAGCGCTCCCGACCATCTGCCCGTCATGCCGCTGCTCGCGATCGCCGCCCTGGGCGCCTTGGGCACCGGCGTCGCGATGCTCGTCCAGTACGGCCTGGTCGCGGAGGTCGGGCCGACCACGGCCCAGATGGTCACGTACTTCGTCCCGGTGATCGCCACCGCCGCCGGCGTCGCCGTGCTCGGTGAGAGCCTCAGCTGGTCGACCCCGGTCGGCGCGGTGATCGTCCTGGCGGGCGCGGCCCTGACCCAGGTCCGCCCGAAGAGCCGCGGCACGTCCGCCGGGCCCGTCACACCCCGGCCCGACCGGACACCCGCCGACGCCCCGAAGGCCCCCGAGCCCCCGTCCCGCCCCGAGCCGGCCACGACGGCGTAGCGGCAGACACCCCGGGATCGCCCCGGGGCACGACCGACCCGAGTACCCAGGGCCTGTCCCCCGTTCCCGCCGGGCTCGCGACGCCCGGCGGGAACGATCGGGCAGGCCTCAGACGTAACTGCGAGGCGGCGACGGGCGCAGGGACGCCGCGACCGCGTCCGCGAGCCGCTCGGTCTCCTCGTCCCGCAGGGTGGAGACGGTGATCCGGATGCCGGGCGGGGCGGCGAGCCGGAAGCGGGCGCCGGGGGCGACGGCCCAGCCGGCGTGCAGCAGGCTCGCGACGACGCCGGTCTCGTCCGGTACGGGCACCCACACGTTCATGCCGCTGCGCCCGTGGGCCGGAATACCGCGGTCGGTCAGCGCGCCGGCCAACCGATCGCGCCGCCGCCGGTAGGCCGCGGCCACCGCGCGCGAGTCCAGCGTCCCGTCCGCCCACAGCCGCACCACGGCGCGCTGGAGCAGGCGGCTGACCCACCCGGGTCCGAGGCGCTGCCGGCCGCGCACCCGGTCGACCGTGGTCTCGTCCCCGGTGAGCACGGCGAGCCGTAGGTCGGGGCCGTACGCCTTGGCGACCGAGCGCAGGAAGGCCCAGTGCCGGGTGGCGCCGGCGAGCGGATGCGGGGGCAGGTCCACGATGCCGTGGCCGTGGTCGTCCTCGATCAGCAGCGCCTCCGGATGCTCCCGCAGGACGGCCCGCAGGGCACGCGCGCGCGTGGCGCTCACCGCGGCGCCGGTCGGGTTCTGCGCCCGGGCCGTGACGATCAGTGCGCGGGCGCCGCCCGCGAGGGCCCGGTGGACGTCGTCGGCGCGAGGGCCCTCGTCGTCGACACCCACCGGCGCCGTGCGCAGTCCGAGCGCGGGGACGAGGTCGAGGGTGCGACCCCACCCGGGGTCCTCGACGGCGACGGTGTCACCGGGCCGGAGATGGGCGGCGAGGACGCGCTCCACCCCGTCGAGCGAACCGGAGAGGACCGTGAGCGGACCGTCCGGCACCCCGTCGGCGTCGAGCCCGGCACGGGCGATGCGGGCCAGCTCCGGCTCCACGGCCACGTCCCCGTAGAGCACAGGCTCACGGTCGGCCAGCGCGGCGGCCGCCGCGAACGCGGGTGCCAGCGGCGGCAGCAGCGCCGGATCCGGGTTGCCGCTCGACAGGTCCCGCACGCCCTCGGGCACGTCCACGCGAACCCGGTCCCGCTCGGTCGTGGCGGGCGCGGACCGCACCCGGCTGCCGCGGCGCCCCGCGGTCTCGATGACCCCGCGCTCGCGCAGGGTCCGGTACGCGGCGGCGACGGTGTTGGGGTTCACCCCGAGTTCGACCGCCAACTCCCGCATGGGCGGCAGCGGTTGACCTGGCTCCAGGTCCCCGGCGCCCACCGCGCGCTCGACGCTCGCCGCGATCTCGGCTGCGCGGCGCCCCTCGATCCGATACTCTCCTAGCACAAAGTTGATTATGCACTAGTGCAATGGAGAGCGCAAATGCAGGAGACCCAGCCGCCGGCGTCGCCGCCCGCCGCCTACACCCCGACCGACCGGACCGTCCCCACCCGCTCCGCCGACCGGGCGTCGTACGACAGGGATCTGGTGCACGCAATACTCGACGAGGGCTACGTCTGCCACCTCGGCTTCGTCCGCGACGGCGGGCCCGTGGTGCTGCCGACGCTGTACGCCCGGGTCGGCGAGCGGCTCTACGTGCACGGTTCGACGGGCTCGCGTCCGCTGCGGATGGCCGGAAAGCCGGACCCCGGGCTGCCGGTCTGTCTGACGGTCACCCATGTCGACGGACTGGTGCTGGCCCGCTCCGCCTTCCACCACTCGATCAACTACCGCTCCGTGGTGGTGCACGGCACCGCCCACCAGGTCACCGACCCCGAGGAGAAGCGCGTGGCGCTGGACGCGCTGGTCGACCACGTGGTGCCGGGCCGGTCGGCCGACTCCCGCCCCGCCAACACCAAGGAGCTGGCCGCGACCGCCGTGCTCAGCCTGGACCTGGACGAGGTCTCCGCCAAGCTGCGCACCGGCGGCGTGAACGACGAGCCCGAGGACCTCTCCCTGCCGCACTGGGCAGGGGTGGTCCCGGTCCGCAGGGAGTACGGCACCCCGCTCGCCGACGGCGACCTGGCCCCCGGCGTCGCGGTCCCCGGCTATCTCACGGCGCTGTGATGCTGATCCACCCCTGGGACGCGCCTCGCGAGGACGCCGAGTGGCAGCGGTGGCTGTCCTCCCACGACTTCGGCCAGCTGGCGGTCAACGGCCCGCCCGGCGAGCCGCCCTTCGTCCAGCCGCTGCACTTCGCCTACGACGCCGGGTGCGGCGAGGCCGTCACCCACCTGGCCCGCCCGAACCCGCTGTGGGCCGCACTGGAGGCGAACCCGCAGGTGCTGCTGAGCGTCGTCGACGACTACGTGTACGTCCCAGGCCCCTGGCAGGCCGAGCCGGACACCCCGCCCGAGTACGGCGTCCCGACCAGCTTCTACGCCGCCGTCCAGCTCCGCTGCACCGCCCATGTCGTGGACGATCCGCGGGAGAAGGCCGAACTGCTGAACCGGCAGCTGGGCCACTTCCAGCCCGAGGGCGGCTCGGCACGGGCGGCGGCGGGCGAGGCGCCGTACGGCCGCCTGCTGTCCGGCATCCGCGGGCTGCGGCTGGAAGTGACCGGTGTGCGCGCCAAGTTCAAGTACGCGGGCAAGCGGTCCGCCCAGGTCCAGGACCGTATCGCGTCGGCCCTCGCGGACCGGGACGGACCGCGCGACGCGCCGGCCCGCGAACACCTGCTCCGCAGAAGCACAGGCTGAACCAACGGCTGCCCCACGGCAGCACGACCTGACCGGACGGCCCGCCCCGCCCGGAACGCCCCGGACGCCCGCGTGGCGGGTCAGGCAAGGGCCGGTTCTTCTGTCCTCGTTCGGGCTCCGCGTGTCTCCGACAGGGCGAGGCCGGTGACCGAGCCGAGCATCAGGGCGGTGCCGACGAGGGTCGGCACCGTCAGCCGCTCGCCGAGCAGGGCGACGGCCAGCACCGCCGCGCTGACCGGCTCGAGGAGCATGATCACCGAGACCGTGGCCGACCGCACGACGGCCGCGCCCGCGAAGTAGAGCGCGTAGGCGAGGGCCGTCGGGACCGAGGCGATGTACGCCAGGAGCCACAGCACCCGCACGGGGTCGTCGGTGTGCGGCACCAGCCCTTTCCCCAGCGCGAACGGCAGCAGGCACAGGCTGGTGACCGCGAACGCCCCGAGGGTCGTGCCGGAGTGGTCGGCCCCGCCGTCGCGGCCCCACCAGCGGGTGAGCAGCGTCATCGCGCAGTAGCCGGCCGCCGAGAACAGGGCGAGCAGCACGCCCCACGGCCGCACGGCGCCACCGCCGCTGGCCAGCACCAGTACCCCGAGACCGGCCAGCGCCCCGGCGAGGGCGGTCAGGCCGGCCCGGCCGAGCCGTTCGCCCATCGTCATGCGGGCGCCGAGCGCGATGAGGACCGGCCCGGCGCCGAGGGTCACGACGGTCGCCACGGCCAGCCCGGTGGCCGCGACCGCGGCGAAGTAGGCCGTCTGGAACACGGCGAGCCCGACGCCGGTGGCACCGGACCGCAGCAGCCTGCGGCCGAGCGGCACCGGCACGGCCTGCCGCACCCGCGAGCGCGGCAGGCGCGCGGCGAGCAGCAGGATGAAGCCGACGGCGCAGCGCCAGAAGGACAGGGTGACCGGCCCGATGTCGCTGGTCCGGTAGACCAGCGAGGCGGCCGCGCCGGCGGTGCCCCAGGCGGCACCGGCGACGATCAGGTAGAGCAGGCCGCGCCCGACGGGCAGGCCAGGAGAAGCATGGGACATGAGTCGTCTCCGCAGAGGTGCAGAAGTTCGGGAGGCGGGACCCCGTCGGTCGGGATCCCGCGGACTTCCTCTGCGGGCAGCACCGTTCGGCCCGGCTCACCGCCGGGCGCGCTCACCGGAGGGCCCGCCTCAGGCGGCCGGAGGCGGAAGAACGCGTGCGTCCGAATGCATGATCCGCACTCTAGGTCGCGGTTCCCCGGGCCGACAACTCCCTTTCCGCACCGCCGCTCGCCACCGGCTCCGCCGAGCCCTTCGAGGGCGTGGAGGACTGTGCGATGAACGCGCCGAGCAGGACGACCGCGCCACCGACGACCTGCGGGGCCGAGAGATGCTCGCCGAGGAGCACCCAGGCCAGCACGGTCGCGATGACCGCCTCCAGGCATGCCACCACTCCGGCGACCTGCGGCGAGAGCCGCCGTACGGAGACCACCCCGGTGACGTACGCCAGGACCGTGGCGACCAGGACGACCCACAGCAGCAGGGCGATGGCCGGGACCGACGTGCCGTTCATGTCCGCGCCGTGCGCGAGCACCGACCAGTCCATGGTCCAGGGGCGGGCCACGACCGTCAGGACGGCGGCGCCGATCAGCAGTCCGTAGGCGATGACACCGAGCGGGTTCGGAGCCGCCTCGCCCGCGTCGCCGCCCTGGTCGGACAGCACGAAGTAGCCGACCTGGCAGCAGGCCGCGCCGAGCGCGAGCAGCAGTCCGAGGACGTCGAAGCTCAGGCCGGACCACACCTCGACGACACAGGCGAGTCCGCCCGCCGCGAGGACCACGCCGAAGGCCGCGGCCCGGGTGACCGGCCGCCGCTGCACGAACCGGACCCAGCCGAGCACCAGGGCGGGCGCCAGGTACTCGACGAGCAGGGCCACCCCGACGGGGATCCGGGAGAGCGCGGCGAAGTAGCAGGCCTGGACGCCGGCGACGGCGAGCAGCCCGAACCCGGAGAGCAGGGCCGGGCGGCTGCGCAGCAGCGCGCGGTGGCGTACGGCGAGCGGCAGCATGACCAGGGCCGCGCCGGTGGCACGCAGCCACACCACGTGCAGCGGATCGAGACCCGCCTCGATCAGCGGCTTGGCCGCGACACCGGAGCCGCCGAAGGCGACCGCGGACACGAGTGCGAGACCGAGCCCGACACCCTTGCCGGAACGGCCCTGACTGGTCTGAGACGTACGCACCGGCACATGATGACAGGCGATGACATGAGCGTCATCTTCGATGGCACCTGTCTCATCGCCTGGACGGGAGCATCACCGGACAGACCGGGCGAAAGACTCGGAACGCTCCACCGGAAGGCCCCGCCGGGACGCCTGCCCGCGCCCGGGGTACCCCTCTGTCCCACTCAGTGGGCGGGCCCGCCGTCCGAGGCGTACTCCCCCGGACAGTCCTTGGCATCGTTGTCGAGCCGCGCGGCGAGTTCTCCCGCGTCGATCGCGGCGCCGGTAAGCACCTCGACGGCGCGCGCCTGCGGGTCCACGACGACCGCCGCGAGCAGGTCGACGCCGCGCGCCAGGTCGTCGCCCCGCCGGGCGGCGCGCTCGCAGGCGTGCTCCAGGGCGGCGCAGGCCGCCGGCGAGAGGCCGTCGGCCTCCGTCACCACGGGCAGGGCACCGGAGTCCTCGACGGCACCCTGCCAGCGCAGGCCGTATCCGATGCTGCGCTGCACGAGGTAGCCGAGCAACCGGGCCATCTGCGGCCCGCCGTCGAACAGGGCGCGCACCTCGGGGTCGGACTCCAGGAGCGCGTGCAGCAGGTGGGCGGTGTCGATCTGCCGGTCCCCGTCCCGGACCGCCCGCCTGCGGGCACCGGCGACCGCCGCCGCCAGCTCGGCACTGAGCCGGGCGTCGTCGTCCGGACGGGGGGCGTCCTGCCCGGAGGGCGGCTGCCGCGGAACACGGGATTGCACATCGTCCAGCTCACCAGCCTCTCCGGCTCCGGTCATCCCCGGCGGGAAGCATTTCGGCGTCCCACGGAAAGTGGACCCGGGCGAACGGAATCTCCTCCTTACGGATGAGATCAGGAGGCGTCCACACAGGGGCTCCCCAGGAAACACACAGACCCGCGGGCCCCGGAGCCTCCCCGACACGCAGGGGGTTCCGGGGCCCGCGGCCCGACCGTCAGTCCTCGTCGGCGAGGATCAGGTACAGCTTCTTGCGCGCCTCGTTGACGACGGCGAGCGCCTTCTCCCGCTGGTCCTTGCTGCCGGTCTTCCACACCTGGCCGAAGGCCTCCATCAGACCGAAGCCGGCCTGCCGGATCTCGCCCAGGGCCTCCCAGTCGACACCGCGCGAGGCCTCTTCCCAGGGCGCGTCCGGCCCCTCGGCGGCCGCGGTGCGGCCCGTCTCGGTGAGCGAGAACAGCTTCTTGCCGCCCTCGCTCTCACTGACGATCAGTCCCTCGTCCTCCAGCAGCTGGAGGGTGGGGTAGACCGAGCCGGGACTGGGCTTCCACGCGCCGCCGCTGCGCTCGGCGATCTCCTGGATCATCTCGTAGCCGTGCATGGGACGGTCCTTCAGCAGGGCCAGGATCGAGGCCCGTACATCACCCCGCCGGGCCCGGCCGCGCGGTCCGCCGCGCCCTCGGCCGCCCCAGTGCCCCGGGCCGAAACCCGGTCCGAAGCCGGGGCCGAACCCCGGCCCGCCCGGGCCGAAGGGCCCGAAGGCCGCCCGGCGCTCCTCGAAGCCGCCGCGGCCGCGACGGGGGCCGTCGTGTCGGTGCCCGTGCTCGAACCCATGGGTACGCATCGCCACCACTCCATTCCATCATCGACCTGTCGCGATGCCTCAACGATATATCGGAACAGCTCGCTTTGACCACCCCTGCCGAACTGCGGGTGGTGAGTTCCTCCTTTTCAAGGCCGCCGCCCCCGGATTGGCCTTGGTCCGCCGCTCGCCGGAACCCCTACCGTCGGGGCATGCGGATTCGAATCGTCGACGCCTTCACCGACCGCCCCTTCGCCGGCAACCCCGCGGGGGTGCTGCTGCTGGACGCCTTCCCCGGCGACGACTGGCTCCAGAAGGTGGCGCTGGAGGTCAACCACGCCGAGACGGCGTTCGCCCACCGGCTGCCCGAGGGCGGCGAGGCCGACTGGGCGCTGCGCTGGTTCACGCCCGCCACCGAGGTCGCCCTGTGCGGCCATGCCACCCTCGCCACCGCCCATGTCCTGCGCACGACGGGTGCGCACGAGGGACCGGTGCGCTTCGCCACCCGCAGCGGTGTGCTCATCGCGAGCCCGGCCGGCGACGGCGCGATCACCCTGGACTTCCCGACCGCCCCGCTCACCGCGGTGGACGTTCCCGACGGGGTCGCCCGGGCCCTCGGTGCCGAGCCCCGCGCCGCCTACGACACCGGGGCCGCTGTCGGCGACCTGGTCCTGGAGCTCGCCGACGAGAAGACCGTCCGCGCCCTCGCCCCCGACCACAAGGCACTGGCCGCCCACTCCGCACGCGGCGTCATCGCCACCGCCCGGGCCGAGGACCCCGCCCGCGGCTACGACTTCGTCTCGCGGTGCTTCTTCCCCAACGTCGGCATCGACGAGGACCCGGTCACCGGCAGCGCCCACACGGCCCTGGCCCCCTACTGGTCAGAACGCCTCGGCCGCACCGACCTCACCGGGCTCCAGGCCTCCGCCCGCTCTGGCCTCATGCGCACGGGCCTGCGCGGCGACCGCACCCTGCTCACCGGCCACGCGGTCACCGTGATCGAGGGCGACCTGCTCGGGTAGGAACCCGCCCAGGAACACGAAAGGGGCGTACGGCACTCGTACGCCCCTCCCCGCCGCGCTCACGCCGTCGGCAGCCAGCCCACCTTCCCGGCCAGCAGGGCGTAGCCCACGAACGCGCCGACGTCGAGCAGGGTGTGCGCCACCACGAGCGGGCCGACCCGGCCCCACCGCCGGTACAGCCAGACGAAGACCACGCCCATCACCATGTTGCCGACGAAGCCGCCGACGCCCTGGTAGAGGTGGTACGAGCCGCGCAGTACGGAACTGGCCACCAGCGCGGACCCCGGGGTCCAGCCCAGCTGCCCGAGCCTGCGCAGCAGGTAGCCGACGACAATGACCTCTTCGAGGACGGCGTTCTGCAGCGCGGAGAGGATCAGCACCGGGAATTTCCACCACACGGCGGGCAGCGCCTCGGGCACCACGGTGAGGTTGAAGCCGAACGCGCGGGCCGCCAGGTAGAAGGCGATTCCGGTGCTGCCGATCACCGCCGCGACGAGCGCGCCGCGGCCGAGGTCCGGCCAGGGACGGGTGCGGTCGAAGCCGAGCGTGCGCAGGCTGCGCCCCTCGCGCAGCAGGAAGTGGGCGACGAGGGCCACGGGGATCAGGGCCGTGGCGATCCCGAACAGCTGCCAGGCGAGGTCGAGCCAGGGACGTCCCGGAGCGGCGGAGGCGTTGAGGGTGGTGGCCTGGTCCTTGAGGCCACCGGGTTTGGTGACCGAACCGACAAAGCTGATCAGCGCGGACACCCCGCTCGCCCCGAGCGAGAGCCCGAGGACGAGCAGCGTCTCGTCGCGGAGGATCCGCCGCGAAGGCCGCTCCTGCCGTGGGGAGTCCCCCACCGGCTGTGACTCCTCCAGCACACCTGCCTCCGTTTCGGTCGTCCCGCCACGAGGCGCACCACCCCGCCGCACGGGTACGGCCGGACACCGGCACGGGTGCGCACGCGCGGCGCCACCGTCGTGGGACGTCACAGCTTGCCCGATCCCTCACCCGCGGGCGCGAGTGCCCCCCGCTACGGCGAGGCGGCACGGCCGTCGACGTGCAGCCAGGACGGGCCCTGGTGCCGTGGCTCCGGGCGACGACGGGGCTTTCCTCACAGGCCCTGGACGACCGGGACCGGTTCCGGCAGGCCGATCGGCCAGGTGTGGACCGGCTCGCCGCACTTCGTCAGCTCGCGGTAGTGCCGGGTGGCGGCGGCCAGGGCCGCTTCCCTGCCCATCCCCTGCTCCAGGGCCCGGTGGAAGGTGGCGGCCTGCCACTCCGCGCCGTTGGTCCGGCGCCGGCATCGCTCCTCGATCACACCCAGGTACAGGTCCCGGTCGGCGCGCTCCACGCCCCAGGCGCTCAGTCCGGCCTCCGCGAGGGGAAGCAGTTCGTCGCGGACCAGGGTGACGGCGTCGACCTCGGCCGTGCCGGAGTGGCGCCCGCGCCGGGGCCAGGTGAACCGGGCGTCGATGCCGTACCGGCAGGCGGCGTCGAAGTTGTCCGCCGCGGCCTGGAAGGGCAGCCGGGTCCACACTGGCCGGGGCTCCTCGGCCAGGGCGCGCACGAGGCCGTAGTAGAAGGCCGCGTTGGCGATCACGTCGGTGACGGTGGGCCCGGCGGGCAGCACCCGGTTCTCCACGCGCAGGTGCGGTACTCCGTCCGCGATGTCGTAGACCGGGCGGTTCCAGCGGTAGACGGTGCCGTTGTGCAGGACGAGCTCGGCCAGCTTGGGCACGCCGCCCGCGTCCAGCACGTCGAGGGGGTCCTCGTCGTCGCAGATGGGGAGCAGGGCCGGGAAGTAGCGCAGGTTCTCCTCGAAGAGGTCGTACGCCGAGGAGATCCACCGTTCGCCGAACCAGGTGCGCGGCCGCACGCCCTGGGCCTGGAGTTCGGGCGGGCGGGTGTCGGTGGACTGCTGGAACAGCGGCGGCCTCGACTCACGCCACAGCTCGCGCCCGAAGAGGAACGGCGAGTTGGCGCCGACGGCTATCTGCGCGGCGCCGGCCGCCTGAGCCGCGTTCCACACGTCCGCGAAACGGCCCGGGGTGACCTGGAGGTGCAGTTGCACGGAGGTGCAGGCGGCCTCGGGCGCGATCGACTTCGAGGTGCAGGTGAGATGCTCCACGCCGTCGATGTCGAGGGTGAACTCCTCTCCGCGGGCCGCCACGATCTGATCGTTCAGCAGCGCGTAGCGGTCGACGGCGGAGAGATTGGACGAGACCAGATCGTCCCGGCCGAGGGTGGGCAGAATACCGATCATCGCTATTCCGGCGTCCACCTCACCGGCTTTCCGGTCGGCATATGCCAGCGACGTCCGTATCTCCTCGGCGAGCTGGTCGAATACCCGGCCTCCCAGGCGGTGTGGGGCAATGTTGACTTCCAGATTGAACATGGCGAGTTCTGTTTGGAAGTCACGACTCGCGATGCGCTCGAGAACTTGCGCATTCAGCATTTTCGGCAGGCCGTCGGGGCCGACCAGATTCAATTCGATCTCCAGCCCCATGAGGTTCTTCGGCCGGTCGAACCGCTTCTCGCGCAGCAACCGCTCCAGCCCCGTCAGACACCGCCGCAGCTTGTCGCGGTAGCGGTTGCGGTCCGACAGGTCCAGCTGGCCGGCGACGACCTTCTCCCCCATCGCAGCGTCCCTCCTCGCAAGGCGGGCCGTAAGATCCGGCCGCCGGGGTCCTGGTCAGGTGGGATGATGCCCCGCCGACGCGATCGATAACGCCCCTCTCCCGCCCGCACCGACTACTCTGGTCCTGTGTGACCGGAGGCACATTCACGGGGCATGCGGCACTCGGCGGTTTCGGGTACCCCATGAAACTCGTGAAAAACGCCGACAAGATCAGGCCGACCGCCGTGCGGGCACCACCCGAGGCCATCGCGATACGGCTCACCCGGAGCAGCGATGATTCCCGATCGAATCCGGCCGAATAGACTCTTGCCGTTCACATCGAAAACAGCTAGGCGAAACACCACCTGAACATTTGTCGTATAAACTCTGCACCACAGCAGAAGTTGGCGCCCACAGCCCTGAACCCTGTCAGGAGCCCGTGAGGCAGGCCGCGCCCCACCCCTCGCTCACCAGAGCCCCGGCTCCAGCCTCCTCCTGCCCTGAGAGCTGACAGCGCCGTCCGCACCCAGCCCGCCCTCGCGCCACCGTGCCTGCCGAATGAGAGGCGACCCACCATGCCGCTGCACGTCCCCCCGGCTCCCGCGCCCGCCCTGCGCTCCGTCCTCACGGCACTCGGTTCCCCCACCGCGGTCCGCGAGGCCGGGTCCGCCGCCCTCCGCTCCGCCCAGGAGCCCGCGGTCCCCGATCTTCCACTGCCGGTACACGTCCTGGACCGGATCACCCCCGAGGGAATCTCCGCGACCAGGCTGGCCGGGTGGCGCTTCCTGATCCGCTGCGGCGACCAAGCGGTGGCCGCAGCCGAGACCATGCTGACCCCCGACGGCTGGACCTTCTCGCACTTCTTCGAGGGCCCCTACGTCACCTCCACCGAGCGCGCGTTGCGGCAGGCGGAGGCCATGAGCCAGCCGTACCAGCCGCGCCTGCTGTCCATGCCCAGCCTGTACATGCTCACGCTGTGGCTGCACGGCGACCTCTCCGACGACGGCTTCACCGGCCACCCGGCGGCCACCGACCTGCTCGTGCCGCTCGCGCCGGCCCCGCCCGGCATCGCGGCCCACCTTCCGCACCGGGTCGCCGATCTGCTCCCGGTCCTCACCCATCGGGTGGCTCCGATCCGGCTCATGGGCTCCCGCGCCTGACCTCCCGCCCGCCGATCGGCGTCGTACCCCGCTGCCGGACGTGCCCGGCGGCGGGGTACGACGCCGTTCAGCGCCGGATGCACCCGTACGAGGCGAAATCCGCCCGGATGACCCGCGTCCGCGCGACGGAGGTCCCCACGGGGGGTGTTATCGGACTAGGGCCTGTTGCGAGAGTCCCGTCGTCCGCCCGGAGGGCGGGCCTCGCGGCGTCAGGTGCGTGCTCTCGGCGTGCCGGGCCCTGGCCCTCGTACTGGACGTACTCGGGTCAGGGCCTGGTGCGGCGAGAGTGCGTGCATGGCGTCGCGAGGCAGGCGGGACTCTCGCAACAGGCCCTAGCCCCATCCGGCCAGTGCGAACCATCCGAAGAGGCGGTGCCGTCGGGATGAACCGCTCGTGAGTGTGACGCGTCTCCAACCGGTGAGAAGCGGTGCCGCGAAATCCCTGCGGAATCGGACCCGCGGGGGAACACTGGTTTCGGACCACTCGACAAACGGGGGGCGGCCATGGAGAACACCATCAGCCGCGGAACACGCACGACAGCCGACAGCGACCACCCGACAGAGCGAAAGATCCCCTCAATGTGCCTGCACCAGCCACCGTGCCCGTCAGCCGACTCCGCCGACCGGGAATCCGCCCGTCTGGTGGCACACCACCCGGAGCAGGGCTGGAGCCTGCTGTGCAACGGCGTCCTGTTCTTCGAGGACACCGGTGAACTCCTGCCGGACGGCCAGATCATCGCCCCGCACCGCCCGCCGGGCGCGGACCAGGTGGTGACCGCCGCCTGAGCACCACCGGGCGGCTCCGGCGAGCCGCCCGCGGATCACCAGGGGCCGGCGCGCACACCCGCGCGAACAGGCCCCGAAGCGCGTCCGGGACCGGGCCCCCGTCACTCTCCGCCTCGACGGCGCACAGGCCGCGGCCGGTAGTCGAACCAGTCGAAGGCCGCGCTGCCCTCGGTGACGTACATGCCGATCACGCGCCCGGTGAAGCCGGCCGCGACCTGGGTGGACAGGTAGCGCCCGTCGAGTTCGGCCAGCACCGACGTGCCCTCCGGGCCCTCGACCGAGAAGGCGATCACGTCCGGGCCGGCCGCCCGGACCCCGGTCGCGGCCCGGTCCCCGGTCGCCTGCCGGTCCGCGGCCGTGACCGTGGGCGGGGGCACGTCGTCCGTGCGAACGTCCACGACGAGGGTGAGCGGTCCGGGCGGCACCGGGTGCTCCGCGATCCGCTGCCGCAGCGGCCCGATCCGGGCGACCACGCCCACCACTCCCCCGCCGATCTCCACGTCGTAGTGGTGCGCCTCGTCCAGCCGGACGGACAGGCCGGCCCGCCCCGAGACCGCCTCGACGCGCGCCGCCACCCGGCAGTCGGGATGCTGCTGCCGGCGTCCGACGAAGGTGTGGCCGGGCCGGTCGAGGCTGTCGCCGGTCGCGTGGAGCGTCAGCCGGCCGGGGCGTTCGCTCAGTGACCAGGAAGCCTCCGGCCTGCTGCGCGGGGAGATCCAGACCGGTGCCAGGGCCGGCGCGTCGAAGTCGTCCCGCTCGGGCGGCGGCGGCAGGGGATGCCAGGCCGCGGGCGCCGGATGCCGCTCTCGCACCGGGCCGACCCGCGGCCATCCGTCCACCCACTCCACCGGGGTCAGGAAGGTCTCCCTGCCGAGCACGTGGAACTCCGGGAACCAGCCCCGGGGCCGGGTGCCGAGCAGCACCATCCACCAGGTGCCGTCGGCCGCTTGCACCAGGTCGGCGTGGCCCGTGCACTGGACGGGCAGGTCGGTGCCGCGGTGGGACAGGACCGGGTTGTCCGGCGCGGGCTCCCAGGGGCCGCGCGGGGAGCGGGCGCGGGCGATCGAGACGCCGTGGCCGTGCCCGGTGCCACCCTCGGCCAGCAGGAGGTACCACCAGGCGCCGATCCGGTACAGGTGCGGCGCCTCCGGGTGCTGAAGCCCCGTTCCCGACCACGCGGGCAGCGGCCCCTCCAGGGCCTTGCCGGTCGCCGGGTCGATCCGGGCCACCCGCACCCCGGCGACAGCGCACCAGCAGGAGCCGTCGTCGTCCCAGGCGAGGTCGGGGTCGATCCCCGGCAGGTCGATCCAGACCGGGTCCGACCAGGGCCCCCGCGGATCCTCGGCGCTGACCAGGAAGGTGCCCCCGGCCGCCACATTGGTGGTGATCACGTGGAAGCGGCCGTCGTGGTGGCGGATCGTCGGGGCGTAGATGCCGGCGGAGGCCGGAAGGTCGTCCGGCAGCTCCAACTGCCCCGGCCGGTCCAGGACGTTGCCGATCTGCCGCCAGTGCACCAGGTCGCGGCTGTGGAACAGCGGGACCCCGGGGAAGTACTCGAAGCTCGAGCACACCAGGTAGTGGTCCTCCCCCACCCGGCACACGCTGGGATCCGGGTGGAAGCCTCCGATCACGGGGTTCTCGTACATCCGCACGGCCGCACTGTAGGTGCGGCCGTGGAAGCGGACAAGAGGACTCGGACCGATTGACGGGATGGCGGAATATCAGTGACCGGTGGTCAGTTCCCTGAGCGCGACGTTGAGTTGGAGGACGTTCACCCGCGGCGCGCCGATGAAGCCGAGGGTGCGGCTCTCGGTGTGCTCCCGCACCAGGTGCTCGACGCGGGCGACGGGCAGGTGGTTGCGCTCCGCCACCCGGTGCGCCTGGAGCAGCGCGTACGCCGGCGAGATGTCCGGGTCCAGACCCGAACCCGAGGAGGTCACGGCGTCGGCCGGAACCTGGGAGGGCTTCACCTTGTAGTCGGACGTGGAGTTGACCCTGACCACCTCGGCCCGTGCCCGCTCGACCGCCTCGACCAGCTTGGGGTTGTTCGCGGCGAGGTTGGTGGCACCGGAGACGAGCAGCTTGTACTGGGTGTTCGCGGTGTTCGTGCCCAGCCCGGCGGCCGGGCGCGGCTGGAAGTAGTCCAGGCCGTAGTGCTGTTGCCCGATCAGGGAGGAGCCCACGATCCTGCCGCCCTCCCTGACCTCCGAGCCGTTCGCCCGGTGCCCGAGGAAGGCCTGGGCCACGCCCGTGACGACGAGCGGGTAGACGACGCCGGTGAGCAGGGTCAGCGCGAGCAGCGCCCGCAGGCCCGCCGACAGGAGTCGGCCGGTGTTCACAAGGGACTGGTTCATATGCGTCAGCCGATCCCGGGAATCAGGGAGATGATCAGGTCGATGAGCTTGATCCCGACGAAGGGGGCGATCAGCCCGCCGAGACCGTAGACGGCGATGTTGCGGCGCAGCATCCGGTCCGCGCTCGTCGGCCGGTAGCGCACCCCCCGCAGGGCGAGCGGCACCAGCGCGATGATGACGAGCGCGTTGAAGACGACCGCGGACAGGATCGCCGAGTCCGGCGAGGACAGCCGCATGATGTTCAGCTTGTCCAGGCCCGGGTAGACCGCGGCGAACAGGGCCGGGATGATCGCGAAGTACTTCGCCACGTCGTTGGCGATGGAGAACGTCGTGAGCGCGCCGCGGGTGATCAGGAGCTGCTTGCCGATCTCGACGATCTCGATCAGTTTGGTCGGGTCGGAGTCGAGGTCGACCATGTTGCCGGCCTCCTTGGCGGCCGACGTACCGGTGTTCATCGCCACGCCGACGTCGGCCTGGGCCAGCGCGGGCGCGTCGTTGGTGCCGTCGCCGGTCATCGCGACCAGCTTGCCGCCGCTCTGCTCGCGCCTGATCAGCGCCATCTTGTCCTCGGGCGTGGCCTCGGCGAGGAAGTCGTCGACCCCGGCCTCGTCCGCGATCGCGCGGGCGGTCAGCGGGTTGTCGCCGGTGATCATGACGGTCCTGATGCCCATCCGGCGCAGTTCGGCGAAGCGTTCGCGCATACCGTCCTTGACCACGTCCTTGAGGTGGATGACGCCCAGGACCCGGGCGCCGTCCTGGTCCTCGGCGGCGACCAGCAGCGGTGTGCCGCCCGCCGCGGAGATCTCCTTCGAGAGGCGGCCGGCGTCCTCGGCGATCCGCCCGCCCTGCTCCTGGACCCAGGCGATGACGGACCCCGTCGCGCCCTTGCGGATCCTGCGGCCGTCCACGTCCACGCCGGACATCCGGGTCTGGGCGGTGAACGCGATCCACTCGGCCCCGGCGAGCTCGCCCTGGTGCCGTTCGCGCAGCCCGTACCTCTCCTTGGCCAGCACCACCACGGAACGGCCCTCGGGCGTCTCGTCGGCCAGCGAGGAGAGCTGGGCCGCGTCCGCCAGCTCGGCGGCGGTGGTACCGCGTACCGGGACGAACTCCGCGGCCCGGCGGTTGCCGAGGGTGATCGTGCCGGTCTTGTCCAGCAGCAGCGTCGACACGTCGCCCGCGGCCTCCACCGCCCGCCCCGACATCGCCAGCACATTGCGCTGGACCAGCCGGTCCATGCCCGCGATGCCGATGGCCGACAGCAGCGCGCCGATCGTCGTCGGAATCAGGCAGACCAGCAGCGCGACCAGGACCACCATGGTCAGTTGGGTGCCCGCGTAGTGGGCGAACGGCGGCAGCGTGGCGCAGGCGAGGAGGAAGACGATCGTCAGCGAGGCGAGCAGGATGTTCAGCGCGATCTCGTTGGGCGTCTTCTGCCGGGCGGCGCCCTCGACCAGGCCGATCATCCGGTCGATGAAGGTCTCGCCGGGCTTGGTGGTGATCTTGACGACGATGCGGTCGGACAGGACCCGGGTGCCGCCGGTCACCGCGGACCGGTCGCCGCCGGACTCGCGGATCACCGGCGCCGACTCCCCGGTGATGGCCGACTCGTCGACCGAGGCGACGCCCTCGACGACGTCGCCGTCGCCGGGGATGACGTCGCCTGCCTCGCACACGACGAGGTCGCCGACGTGCAGCTCGGTGCCGGGGACCTCGGTCCCGTCCACCCGGTGCGCCACGGTGTCGGTCTTGGCCCGGCGCAGGGTCTCCGCCTGCGCCTTGCCGCGGCCCTCGGCGACCGCCTCGGCGAGGTTGGCGAAGACGACGGTGAGCCACAGCCAGGCGCTGATCGCCCAGCCGAACCAGTCGCCCGGCCGGGTGAGGGAGAAGACGGTGGTCAGCAGCGAGCCGATCCACACGACGAACATCACCGGCGACTTGATCATCACCCGTGGATCGAGCTTGCGGAAGGCGTCGGGCAGCGACCTGAGCAGTTGCCGGGCATCGAAGAGACCGGCGCCGACCCGGCCCCGGCCGGACGGGTTCCCGGCGGGCACGTCGCTGTGCGGTGCCCGGGTCCTGGTGACTGCGGACATGGAGTCCTCGTGGTTCTGTGTGGAGGTGGTCATCACGCCAACCCCTCGGCGAGCGGGCCCAGCGCGAGGGCCGGAAAGTACGTCAGACCGACGACGATCAGCACGGCGCCCACCAACATGCCGGTGAACAGCGGCTTCTCGGTGCGCAGGGTGCCCGCGGTGACCGGCACCGGCTGCTGCGCGCCCAGGGAGCCGGCCAGGGCGAGGACGAACACCATCGGCAGGAAGCGGCCGAGCAGCATGGCGAGCCCGGTCGTGGTGTTGAACCAGTCGGTGTTCGCGTTCAGGCCGGCGAAAGCCGAGCCGTTGTTGTTCGCGGCCGAGGTGTAGGCGTAGAGCACTTCGGAGAATCCGTGCGCGCCCGGGTTGAGCGCCGAGTGCGGCGGGGTCGGCAGGGCCATCGCGAGGGCGCTGAACACCAGCACCAGCGCCGGGGTGATCAGGATGTAGACGGCGGCCAGCTTGATCTCCCGGGAGCCGATCTTCTTACCCAGGTACTCGGGGGTGCGCCCGACCATCAGACCGGCGATGAAGACCGCAATGACGGCCATGATCAGGATGCCGTACAGGCCCGATCCGACACCGCCGGGCGCGATCTCCCCGAGCATCATGCCGAGCATCGCGATCCCGCCGCCGAACCCGGTGAGTGAGGAGTGCGCGGCGTCGACGGCGCCGGTCGAGGTGAGCGTGGTCGACGCGGCGAAGATCGAGGAGGCGCCGATGCCGAACCGGACCTCCTTGCCCTCCATCGCGCCGCCCGCGATCCGCAGCGCGCCTTCGTGATGGGCGAACTCGGTCCACATCATCAGGGTGACGAAGGCGAGCCAGATGGTGGCCATCGCCGCGAGGATGGCGTAGCCCTGCCGGACCGAGCCGACCATGACGCCGAACGTCCGGGTCAGCGCGAAGGGGATCACCAGGATCAGGAAGATCTCGAAGAGGTTGGAGAACGGGGTCGGGTTCTCGAAGGGGTGGGCGCTGTTGGCGTTGAAGTAGCCGCCGCCGTTGGTACCCAGTTCTTTGATGGCCTCCTGGGAGGCCACGGCGCCGCCGTTCCACTGCTGCCCGCCGCCGAGGAACTGGCCGACCTCGTGGATCCCGGAGAAGTTCTGGATCACCCCGCAGGCCACCAGCACGATCGCGGCGACCGCGGCCAGCGGGAGGAGGATACGCACGGTGCCACGCACCAGGTCGGCCCAGAAGTTGCCCAGTTCACCGGTGCGGGACCTGGCGAAGCCGCGTACCAGGGCCACGGCCACGGCCATGCCGACGGCCGCCGAGACGAAGTTCTGCACGGCGAGACCGGCGGTCTGCACCACGTGCCCCATGGTCTGCTCGCCGGCGTACGACTGCCAGTTGGTGTTGGTGACGAAGGACGCGGCGGTGTTGAAGGCCTGGGCGGGGGCGACGGACCGGAAGCCGAGCGACAGCGGCAGCACGCCCTGGATCCGCTGGAGCAGGTACAGGAAGAGGACACCGGCCACGGAGAAGGCGAGCACGGCGCGCATGTACGCGGGCCAGCGCATCTCCGCGTCCGGATCGGCGCCGACGGCCCGGTAGATCCATCTCTCGACCCGCAGATGGCGCTGGGCGCGGTAGACGCCCGCCATGTAGGTGCCGAGCGGTACGTAGACGAGCGCCAGTGCGGCCATGAGGGCGAGCAGCTGGAGCACTCCGGCGAGTACGGGACTCATAACGCTGCTCAGAACCTCTCCGGGAAGATCAGGGCGAGGACGAGATAGCCCAGCAGGGCGACGGCCACGACCAGGCCGACGATGTTCTCGGCGGTCACAGCTTCGTCACCCCCTTGACGGCGAGAGCCACGAGCGCGAACACCGCGAGCGTGACGACGACGAAGGCCACATCGGCCATCGCGGACTCCTGGAGTGAGAGGCGAACGGACATCAACGATTCGAGGAAACGACCTCCTCTGCCCGATTCCGACCACTGTTGACGGCTCTCATACGGCGGCACACTCACCCTTGACGGACCTCTGACGACGCGCCACCGGGCGGTGTCGGCGGAGTGGTGTCAAGAACCGGCCCGGGCGCGTCAGGGGCGTGTCAACGGCAGATGCCGAAGCCCTCCGGGGGCCCTAACGTCGAGCACATGGGACTCCGCGACGACGAGCGCGCAGGCACCGGCCCGGTGCCGCGGGAAGCCGGCCGCACGCCCCGCACCCACCCGTGGGCGCGGGAACTGCGCACCTCGGTCTGCTGCTCCGTGGCGCTGCTCGCCCTGCTGCTCCTGATCGACTGGGGAACGGGCAGCCTCACCTGGTGGCGAGGGGTGCTCTGGCTCATGCTCGCGGCGCTGCTCTTCGTGGTGCTGTGCCCGCCCCGTGTCCGTGCCGGCCGGGGCTGGATCGCCTCCCGGTCGCTGCTGCGCAGCCGCCTGGTCCGCACCGACCTGCTGGTGTCGGTGCGCGCGGTCGACGGTGTCTGCCGGCGGCTGGTGCTGCGGGACTCCCTCGGCGGGCGGGTGGAGCTCGATCCCGAGGTCCTGGTGGACCACCCCGACGTCTGGTACCGCCTCGACGAGGACGCCCGGCACAGCGTGGCGGCCGGCCGGCTGCAGTGCGGGACGGACGAACTGCGCGACATCTCCGAGCAGGTGGACCGGGAGACCGCACTGGCGGTGTTCCGGGTCTCGGGACTGGAGTCATGACGCCGGGTGTCCGCCCCGGGCTCCCCTGCCCTCTCTCCCCCGGACGGCCCAAGGCGCGGCGAAACCCGCGAGTCCGCTGGTCGTGACGTGGCATCGGGGGCGCCACGGCCGTCCTTGCCGGACGATTGACCCCTGCCCGTCCGGGTACTCGTGAGCCCCTGCGTCACTCTCCGCATACGCTGGTGACCCGTCAGCGTGTGCCCGGTCTGCTGGCCCGGTCCCCACACGAGCCACACCTCAGGAGCAGGGGCATGGCGACCACCGAGCACCCTCCCAGTCGTCTGCGCGCCTGGATGCTGGAGGGCCTGTCCGACATGGGCAAGGGCATTCAGCAGGCCCCGCACGCCCTGCCGCAGCCGCCGCACAAGGGACAGCGGTGGTGGCGGGTGATGTGCCTGACCGGCGTGGACTACTTCTCGACGCTCGGCTACCAGCCGGGCATCGCGGCACTGGCGGCCGGGCTGCTGTCGCCGATCGCCACGCTCGTCCTGGTCCTGGTCACCCTCGTGGGCGCGCTGCCGGTGTACCGCAGGGTGGCGGCGGAGAGCCCGCACGGCGCGGGCTCGATCGCGATGCTGGAGCGGCTGCTGTCGTTCTGGCAGGGCAAGCTGTTCGTGCTGACGCTGCTCGGCTTCGCCGCCACCGACTTCCTGATCACCATGACGCTGTCGGCCGCGGACGCCTCGACCCACCTGGTCGAGAACCCGCATCTGGCGGCCGCGATGCACAGCCACCACATGCTGATCACGCTCCTGCTGATCGCGCTGCTCGGCGCTGTCTTCCTCAAGGGTTTCGTGGAGGCGATCGGCGTCGCCTTCGTCCTGGTCGGGATCTATCTCGCGCTGAACGCCGTCGTGGTGGTCGTCGGCCTGTGGCACGTCCTGACCGCCGCCCATGTGGTCACCGACTGGACCAGCGCGCTGACCGCCCAGCACGGCAACGTGTTCCTCATGGTCGGCGTGGCCCTGCTCGTCTTCCCCAAGCTCGCGCTCGGCCTGTCCGGCTTCGAGACCGGTGTCGCCGTCATGCCGCACGTACGGGGCGACCCGGACGACACCGAGGAGCGGCCCACCGGCCGGATCCGGGACACCAGGAAGCTGCTCACCACGGCCGCGCTGATCATGAGCTGCTTCCTGATCGCCACCAGCTTCATCACCACGCTGTTGATCCCGGCGCCGGCGTTCAAGGCCGGCGGCCAGGCCAACGGCCGTGCCCTGGCCTACCTGGCGCACGCGTACCTCGGCAACACCTTCGGCACGGTCTACGACGTCTCGACCATCCTGATCCTGTGGTTCGCGGGCGCCTCCGCGATGGCCGGGCTGCTCAATCTGATGCCGAGGTACCTGCCCCGCTACGGCATGGCCCCGCACTGGGCGCGGGCGGTCCGCCCGATGGTCATCGTCTTCACCCTGATCGGCTTCCTGGTCACCTGGATCTTCGACGCCAACGTCGACAAGCAGGGCGGCGCGTACGCCACGGGCGTGCTCGTACTGATCAGCTCCGCGGCGATCGCGGTGACCATCGCCGCCCGCAGGGCAGGCCAGCACCGATGGACCGTCGCGTTCGGGGTCATCTCGGCCGTGTTCCTCTACACGACCGTCGTCAACGTCATCGAGCGTCCCGACGGTGTGAAGATCGGCGCCTGCTTCATCACCGGGATCATCCTGGTCTCGCTGCTGTCGCGGCTCGCCCGCTCCTTCGAGCTGCGGGTGACGAGCGTGACGCTGGACCCCATGGCGGAACGGTTCGTCAGGGACATCGCCAGCCGCAAGATCCGGTTCATCGCCAAGGAGCCCGAGCGGCAGGACAAGAGCGTGTACCGCGACAAGATCGAGCAGATCTGCAGCGACAGCGACATCCCGCCCACGGAGGACTTCGTCTTCGTCGAGGTGACGGTCACCGACCCCTCGGAGTTCGAGGCCGGTCTGACGGTGCACGGCGAGGTCAGGCACGACCGCTACCGCGTGCTTGCCCTGGAGTCCGCGTCCATCCCGAACGCCCTGGCCGCGCTCCTCCTCCACGTCCGGGAGATGACCGGCCGCACCCCGCACATCTACTTCGAGTGGACCGAGGGCAACCCGTTCGCCAACTTCCTGCGCTTCTTCCTCTTCGGTCAGGGAGAGGTCGCGCCGGTCACCCGCGAGGTGCTGCGCGAGGCGGAGCCGGACCGCACCAAGCGCCCGCGGGTGCACACCGGCTGAGCCGCGCCCGCGAACGCCCCACCCCAGGGCCGCCCCGCACCGCACGCGGCCTTATCGTGACCGGCATGCAGTCCTACACGATCGGACAGGCGGCCCGGCTGCTCGGCGTCAGCCCGGACACCGCACGCCGCTGGGCGGACGCGGGCCGGGTGGCCACCCACCGCGACGACAGCGGACGCCGGCTCATCGACGGCCGGGACCTCGCCGCGTTCTCGGTCGAGCTGGCCCGGACCGGAGGCGGCGAGGACGGCCCCTCGTACACGTCGGTCCGCAACGCCTTCGCGGGCATCGTGACCGCCGTCAAACTCGGCGACGTCGCCGCGCAGGTCGAGATCCAGGCCGGACCGCACCGCCTCGTCTCGCTGCTGACCCGGGAGGCCGTGGAGGAACTGGGCCTGGAGGTCGGCATGGAGGCCACCGCCCGCGTGAAGTCGACGAACGTCCACATCGACCGCACGTAGCGAAACCGCCTCACACCCGGGCCCGCGCGCGATAGCCGCCGTCCACGCGTATCGCCCGGACGCCGCTGACGTACCGCGCGCCGCAGCGGTCCTGCGGCAGGACCAGCTGAGGGCCGGCGCCGTCCAGCCGGGTGTCGTCGATGGTCACCGCGAGCAGGACCGGAGCGTCGGCGAAGTCGGGGTCGATCTCGGCCCACGACAGCAGCGCGTGGTGCCCGTCGGCGGCCGTGACCGCGATCAGGAACCGCAGCCGGTCCTTGCGCCGGGCCGGGTCGAAATCGGGCCCCGCCGCGGACAGCACGTCGTACAGGCGCGGTCCGCTGAACCGGTGGTGCCGCGCGCCGCTGGTGGCGCAGTCGAAGGCGACCCCCACCCGGTGCTGCGGCCACCCGAGCAGATCCCGCACGGTCAGCCGGGCCGGGCGGGCGAGGTCGCCGGTCAGGTCGAGCTCCGCGAGCGTCACGGGCACCACCTCCTGAGAGTCCGTACCCGACCCTCCACACCGTACAAACGCACATGCAAGCCATCCTTCACGCATGGCCAGCTCATGCAATACAACAGGGGCCTTACACCTGGCAATTGCGGCAGTATGATCGCGGCACGACCGTTGAGCGGTCGTGGCAGGGCGCGACCGCTTCTTCCGTGCAGAGCCAGAGGAGTAGAACCGTGATGACCCGTTCCACGCGGCGGACCAGGATGCTGAAGTCGGGAGTTGCGGGGGCCGCGGCGCTGCTGGCTCTCAGCGCCTGCTCCTCCTCGTCCTCCGACGACTCGTCCTCGGCCGGGTCCGGCACGTCGGAGGCCGCCGCGCCGAAGGTGTCCGGCACCGTGACCGTCTTCGCCGCCGCCTCGCTGAAGGAGAGCTTCACCACCCTCGGCAAGGAGTTCGAGCAGCAGCACCCGGGCACCAAGGTCACCTTCAACTTCGGCGGCAGCGACAGCCTCGCCGCGAGCATCACCTCCGGTGCCCCCGCCGACGTGTTCGCCGCCGCCAGCACCACGACCATGGCGATCGTCACCGACAAGAAGGACGCGGCCGGCACACCGGTCACCTTCGTCCGCAACCAGCTCGAGATCGCGACCGCTCCGGGCAACCCGCACAAGGTCTCCTCGCTGAAGGACCTCACCCGGTCCGGCCTGAAGGTCGTGCTGTGCGACAAGTCCGTGCCGTGCGGCGCCGCCGCCCAGAAGGTGCTGGCCGCGAGCCACCTCGAGCTGACCCCGGTCTCCTACGAGCAGGACGTCAAGAGCGCCCTGACCAAGGTCGAGCTGAAGGAGGCCGACGCGGCCCTCGTCTACAAGACCGACGTGAAGTCCGCCGCCGGCCGGGTCCAGGGCGTGGAGTTCCCCGAGTCGGCCGAGGCCGTCAACGACTACCCGATCGCCCTCCTCAAGAACGCGCCCAACGCCACCGCGGCCAAGGCGTTCATCGAGCTGGTGACCTCGACCGAGGGCCAGAAGGTCCTGACCGGGGCCGGGTTCCTGAAGCCGTGACGAGGACCGACGAGGCCCGCGCCGCGACCCCGAGGAGCGGATCGCGGCGCGGCCGCGCCCTCGGCGGCGCGCCGCTGCCCCTGCTGGTCCCCGCCCTGGTCGGTCTGGCCTTTCTGCTGCTGCCGCTGCTCGCCCTGCTGATCAGGGCCCCCTGGCGCAGCCTGCCGGACCAGCTGACCAGCGCCGAGGTGTGGCAGGCCCTCCAGTTGTCCCTGGTCAGCGCCACCGCCGCCACCGCCGTGAGCCTGGTGCTCGGCGTCCCGCTGGCCTGGCTGCTGGCTCGTACGGACTTCCCCGGACGCGGACTCGTCCGGGCGCTGGTCACCCTGCCGCTCGTGCTGCCGCCGGTCGTGGGCGGTGTGGCCCTGCTGCTGGCCCTGGGGCGCAACGGTGTCGTCGGGCAGTGGCTGGACTCCTGGTTCGGGGTCACGCTGCCGTTCACCACGGCCGGGGTGGTGGTCGCGGAGGCGTTCGTGGCCATGCCGTTCCTCGTGATCAGCGTCGAGGGCACACTGCGGGCCGCCGACCCGCGCTTCGAGGAGGCGGCCACCACCCTCGGCGCCTCCCGCTTCACCGCGTTCCGCCGGGTCACCCTGCCGCTGATCGCGCCGGGCATCGCCGCGGGCGCCGTGCTCGCCTGGGCACGGGCGCTCGGCGAGTTCGGCGCCACGATCACCTTCGCCGGCAACTTCCCCGGCCGTACGCAGACCATGCCGCTGGCCGTCTACCTGGCCCTCCAGAACGACCCGGCGGCGGCGATCGCCCTCAGCCTGGTGCTGCTCGCGGTGTCGATCGCCGTACTGGCGGGTCTGCGGGACCGTTGGATGACGGCCTCCTGATGAATCCGCCACCGATCCCGAGCCGCCCCGCATCCAGGACGTTCATCTCATGACCGACATCGACCGGACCCCGGCCGGCCTGCGGGCCGACGAAGGCACTCCCAAAGAGGGCCTGGACGCCCGCCTCGTCGTCGACCGCGGCGCGTTCCGTCTCGACGTGGCGCTCACCGCCGCCCCCGGCGACGTGGTGGCGCTGCTCGGCCCGAACGGCGCCGGGAAGACGACGGCTCTGCGCGCGCTGGCGGGCCTGGTCCCGCTCACCGGCGGACACCTGCGCCTGGACGGCACCACGCTGGATCGCACGCCGCCCGAGGCACGCCCGGTCGGCGTGGTCTTCCAGGACTACCTGCTGTTCCCGCACCTGACGGCCCTGGACAACGTGGCGTTCGGGCCGCGCTGCCGGGGCGCGACCAAGGCGGAGGCCCGCACGCAGGCCGCACGGTGGCTGGAGCGGATGGGGCTGGCCGACCACACCGGCGCCAAGCCCCGCCGCCTCTCCGGCGGGCAGGCCCAGCGCGTGGCCCTCGCCCGCGCCCTGGCCACCGGGCCCCGGCTGCTGCTGCTCGACGAACCACTCGCCGCGCTCGACGCCCGTACCCGTCTGGAGGTCCGCGCCCAGCTGCGCCGGCACCTCGCCGAGTTCGAGGCCGTCGCCGTTCTCGTCACCCATGACCCGCTGGACGCGATGGTGCTGGCCGACCGGCTGGTCGTGGTCGAGCACGGCCGGGTCGTCCAGGAGGGCACCCCGGCGGAGATCGCCCGCCGTCCGCGCACCGACTACGTCGCGCAGCTCGTCGGCCTGAACCTCTACCGCGGCCAGGCGGACGGCCACGCCGTCCGTCTCGAGGCCGGTCCCGTCGTCACCACCACCGAGGTCCTGTCGGGGGCGGTCTTCGTGGCCTTCCCGCCGAGCGCGGTCACGCTCTTCCGGGACCGCCCCACGGGCACCAGCGCGCGCAACCTGTGGCGCTGCGAGGTCGCCGGTCTGGAGACCCACGGCGACCGGATCCGCGCCGACCTGACCGGCGAACTCGCCCTGACCGCGGATGTGACCACGGTCGCGGCCGCCGAGCTGGACCTGCACCCGGGCGCGGTGGTCTGGGCGACCGTCAAGGCGACGCAGACCCACGCCTACCCGGCCTGAGGCACCGGCCGCCCTACGGTGGGGTTGATCACCACGTCCCCCACCCACCGCGAGGCACGTCCATGAGCCTGAGCATGCGCAACCAGTTGCCCGGCACGGTCACCGCCGTCACCCCCGGCGAGGCGATGGCCCTCGTCCACGTGCGCCTGGACGGCGGCGGACAGCTCACCTCCGCGATCACCCGGGACGCCGTCGAGGACCTGCGTCTGACCGAGGGCAGCACCGTGCGCGCCCTGGTGAAGTCGACGGAGGTGTCCCTGGCCACCGGGCCGGTCGAGGGCCTGTCCATCCGCAACCGGCTGCCGGGCACCGTCACCCGGATCGCCCTCGGCGCGGCCATGGCGTCCGTCCGGGTCGGTGTGGAAGGCGGCGAGCTGACCGCCGCGATCACCAGGGACGCCGCCACGGAACTCGGCCTGACGGAGGGCATGCGCGTCACCGCCCTGATCAAGTCGACCGAGGTCTGCCTGGCCACCGTGTGACACGGCGGGAAGAACCGCGGGGCCCCCGCCCGGGTCGGACGGGAGCCCCGTGAGCCCTTTGCTCGCTCAGTCCTCGTACGCGTCCAGCGGCGGGCAGGAGCAGACGAGGTTGCGGTCGCCGAAGGCCTGGTCGATGCGGCGCACCGGCGGCCAGTACTTGTCGGCAGCCGAGACCCCGGCCGGGAAGACGGCCTCCTCACGGGTGTAGCCGTGCTCCCACTCCCCGCCGAGCGCGGCGGCGGTGTGCGGGGCGCCGTGCAGCGGGTTGTCGTCCGCGGGCCACTGGCCGGAACCGACCTTCTCGATCTCGGCGCGGATCGCGATCATCGCATCGCAGAACCGGTCCAGCTCGGCCAGGTCCTCGGACTCGGTCGGCTCGATCATCAGCGTGCCGGCCACCGGGAACGACATCGTCGGCGCGTGGAAGCCGTAGTCGATCAGCCGCTTGGCCACGTCGTCCACGCTCACCCCGGTCTCCTTGGTCAGCGGGCGCAGGTCGATGATGCACTCGTGGGCGACCAGGCCGCCGGGACCGGTGTAGAGCACCGGGTAGTGCGGCTCGAGCCGCTTGGCGACGTAGTTGGCGCTGAGCACCGCGACCTGCGTGGCCCGCTTGAGGCCCTCGCCGCCCATGAGGCGGACGTAGGCCCACGAGATCGGCAGGATGCCGGCCGAGCCCCACGGCGCGGCCGAGATCGGGCCGACCCCGGTCTCCGGGCCCGCGTCGGGCTGGAGCGGGTGGTTGGGCAGGTACGGCGCCAGGTGGGCCCGCACGCCGACCGGGCCGACACCGGGACCGCCGCCGCCGTGCGGGATGCAGAACGTCTTGTGCAGGTTGAGGTGGGAGACGTCGCCGCCGAAGTGGCCCGGCTTGGCGAGGCCCACCAGGGCGTTGAGGTTGGCCCCGTCGACGTACACCTGACCGCCGGCCTCGTGGACCTGCGCGCAGATGTCGGCGACGTGCTCCTCGAACACGCCGTGCGTGGACGGGTAGGTGATCATCAGCACGGCCAGCTGCTCGCGGTACTGCTCGATCTTCGCCCGCAGGTCCTCGACGTCGACCTCGCCGTCCTCGGCGGTCTTGACCACGACGACCTTCATGCCGGCCATCACGGCGCTGGCGGCGTTGGTGCCGTGCGCGGAGGACGGGATGAGGCAGATGGTGCGCTGCTCGTCGCCGTTGGCACGGTGGTAGCCGCGCACGGCGAGCAGGCCGGCCAGCTCGCCCTGGGAACCGGCGTTCGGCTGGAGGGAGACCTTGTCGTAGCCGGTGACCTCGGCGAGGCGCTCCTCCAGCTCACGGATGAGGGTGAGGTAGCCCTGCGCCTGCTCGGCGGGCACGAAGGGGTGCAGCTGCCCGAACTCCGGCCAGGTGACCGGCTCCATCTCGGTCGTCGCGTTGAGCTTCATGGTGCACGAGCCCAGCGGGATCATGCCGCGGTCGAGCGCGTAGTCGCGGTCGGCCAGCCGCCGCAGATAGCGCAGCATCGCGGTCTCGGACCGGTACTGGTGGAAGACGGGGTGGGTGAGGTAGGCGTCGGCGCGCAGCAGCGCCTCGGGCAGCGCGTCCTCGGCGGCCGCGTCCAGCGCCTCGATGTCGCCCCCGACGCCGAAGGCCGCCCACACGGTGCGCAGCCGGTCGCGGGTGGTGGTCTCGTCGCAGGCGACCGAGACGTGGTCGGCGTCGACGAGGCGCAGGTTCACGCCGCCCTCGCGGGCCGCGGCGACGACCTCGGCGGCACGTCCCTCCGCCTTGACGGTCAGCGTGTCGAAGTACGCGCGGTGCGCGACCTCGAAGCCGCCGGCCGTCAGCCCCTCGGCGAGGACCGTGGCGTAGCGGTGGGTGCGCCGCGCGATGTCCCTGAGGCCCTCGGGGCCGTGGTAGACCGCGTACATGCCGGCCATGACGGCGAGCAGCACCTGGGCGGTGCAGATGTTGCTGGTCGCCTTCTCGCGGCGGATGTGCTGCTCACGGGTCTGCAGGGCGAGGCGGTAGGCCCTGTTGCCGTCGGCGTCGACGGAGACGCCGACCAGGCGGCCGGGCAGGCTGCGCGCGTACTTCTCGTGCACGGCCATGTAGCCGGCGTGCGGGCCGCCGAAGCCCATCGGCACACCGAAGCGCTGGGTGGTGCCGACGGCGATGTCCGCGCCGAGCTCGCCGGGCGACTTCAGCAGGGTGAGCGCGAGCAGGTCGGCGGCGACGGTGACCAGGGCGCCCAGCTCGTGCGCCTGGTCGATGACGGGCTTCAGGTCGCGCACGGCGCCGGAGGCACCCGGGTACTGGAGGAGCACGCCGTTGATCTCGCGCTCGGCGATCTCGGCGGGGATGCCCGCGCTGAGGTCGGCGACGACGACCTCGACGCCGCTCGGCTCGGCACGGGTCTCGATGACCGCGACGGTCTGCGGCAGTGCGTCCGCGTCGACCAGGAACAGGCCCTTCTTGTTCTTGCCCATGCGCCGGGACAGCGCCATGGCCTCGGCCGCGGCGGTGCCCTCGTCGAGCAGGGACGCGCCGGAGGTCGGCAGACCGGTCAGGTCGGCGACGACGGTCTGGAAGTTCAGCAGCGCCTCGAGGCGGCCCTGGGAGATCTCCGGCTGGTAGGGGGTGTAGGCGGTGTACCAGGCCGGGTTCTCCATGACGTTGCGCAGGATGACCGGCGGGGTGAACGTCCCGTAGTAGCCGAGTCCGATCATCGAGCCGAGGACCTGGTTGCGGTCGGCGAGGGAGCGCAGCTCGGCCAGCACCTCGGCCTCGGTGCGGGCGCCGGGCAGGTCGAGGGCGTCGGCGTTCTTGATCACATCGGGTACCGCGGCGGCGGTGAGCTCGTCGAGCGAACCGTAGCCGACCTGGGCGAGCATCTTGGCCCGCGCCTCCTGGTCGGGCCCGATGTGGCGCTGTTCGAAGGGGATGCCCTGTTCGAGCTCGGAGAGCGGGATGCGCTGGGCGGTCATTGCGGAGGCCTCCTGGTCTGACACGACCTTCGAGGGACACCACGGCGCGGGTGCCCCGACGGCCTCCCCCTCTGTCATCTCAACCTGAGAGCTTCACCGGACCACCCGAGGGCTTCCGGTTTTCACCGTCGGTGAGAGCGGAAGCCGTCGACACCCGCTCTGCTTTCCAGAGTGACCTCGTCCGTGCGGTACGTGGGCCTGAGAGATTCCGGGGAGGATTTGCTCCTTCGGCGCCCCCGGCGGTGCCGGAGGGCTCTCCCGCACGGGGTCAGCAGCCGTTGCCAGCCTACCAGCGGGGCAACAGCACGGGCCTTCGAGTGGCCGCCTCGCAGAATGTGCTCTTTCGTAGGGGTTACGGATGAGTTGCGACCACGTGGAGGGACAGTGCAGACGGAGATCGATCCGCGCAACCTGATCGGCCGCAAGGCGTTCGACCGCAACGGGCACAAGATCGGCACGGTGGACGAGGTCTACCTCGACGACGCGACCGGCGTGCCGGAGTGGGCGGCGATACGCACCGGCCTGTTCTCCCGGGACGCCTTCGTCCCCCTGGAGCCCAGCGAACTCGTCGAGGGCACCCTGCACGTCCCCTTCGACCGCTCCCTGATCAAGGAGGCTCCCGACTTCGGCGTGGGCCGACATCTGTCCCCTGAGCAGGAACTGCAGCTCTACCACCACTACGGCCTCGACGTGGCCCCACCCCCTGTTCCCGACCACCAGTTCGGCAAGCTGGCGGGCTCCGGCTCGGGTCCGGACGAGGGCTGAGCCGGAGGCGCTGGAGGAACCGGAGGATCCAGAGGCACCAGAGGAAGGGGTTCGGCCGGTTCCAGGTCCGGGTCGTCCACGAGGAAGGTGCGCACGCGGCCCGGCGCGGAGCCGGGGGTCTCGAAGCGCACGGTGACGCGGCCGAGGCCGCTGCCCTGCACCCATCCGTGGCCGTACCCCGCATGTCGCACGTCATGGCCCGCCGGCCACCGCCGCTCGGTGGGTTCCGGCTGCCGCTCGGCGGGTTCCCGCGGCCGCTCCTCGGCGGGCCCCGCCACCTCTGCACCGACGCCCTGCGCGCCCGCCGCCTGCGCGAACAGGTCCTCCTGGGTGTAGTCGGCGAGCCCGGACACACCCACGCCCAGCAGCCGTACGCCGCCGGTGGTGTCCACGGAGTCCAGCAGCCGGGCGGCCGCCTCCCGTATCACCGCGGGGTCGTCGGTGGGCCCGCGCAGGGTCTCGGAGCGGGTGAGGGTGGAGAAGTCGTAGCGGCGGACCTTCAGCACGATGGTGCGCCCCGACAGACCGGCCCCGCGCAGCCGCCCCACGCACCGGTCGGCCAGCCGCTGCACCTCCAGGGCCACCCGGACGCGGTCGTGGATGTCCACGTCGTAGGTGTCCTCGACGGACACCGACTTCGTCTCGCGCTCGGCGACGACGGGACGCTCGTCGTGGGCCAGCGCCATCGCGTGCAGCGCGTGCCCGTGCGCTTTGCCGAGCAGCCGGACGAGCTCGTCCTCACCGGCCTCGGCGAGCTCCTCGACGGTGTGGATCCCGGCCCGCCGCAGATGGTCGCCCGTGGCCGGGCCCACGCCCGGCAGGGTCCGCACGGACAGCGGACCGAGCAGGGCCCGCTCGGTGCCGGGCTCGATGAGCACCAGCCCGTCGGGCTTGGCCTGCTCGGAGCCGATCTTGGCGAGCATCTTGGAGGCGGCGAGCCCCACGGACCCCGTGAGCCCCGTGACGGCGCGGATCTCGGCGCGCAGTCTCGTCCCCGCCAGCCGGGCGGATTCCGCGTCCCAGGCAGCTCCCCCGGCCTCCAGGTCCACGAACGCCTCGTCCAGGCTCAGTGGCTCCACGAGCGGCGACAGGGCCCGCAGCAGGCCCATCACCCGCTCGCTGATGGAGCGGTAGAAGGCGAAGCGCGGCACGAGGTACGCGGCGTTCGGCGCCAGCCGCCGCGCCTGGGCCATCGGCATCGCGGAGTGGACGCCGAACACACGCGCCTCGTACGACGCCGTGGCGACCACTCCGCGCGGTCCCAGCCCGCCCACGACCACGGCCTTCCCGCGCAGGCTCGGCTTGGAGCCCTGCTCCGCGGAGGCGAAGAAGGCATCCATGTCGAGGTGGAGGATCGTGGGTGCGGTTCTCACATCTACGATGCTGCACCACCCCACTGACAACGCCACCGCCAACACCCGCGGTCCCGGCGGCACCGTCCCGGCCTCCCGAGGCCGGTCCACGGGCCCAGAGGGCCGGACTGGGCCGGGTCGGACCGGATCGGGCCGGAGGGGTCGGGCCGAGCAGGCCAGATGGGCCGAATCGGGTCGGCAGGCCAGATGGGTCAGACAGGCCGGAGGACGGACAGGCCAGGCCGGCCGGAGGGGCCGGACCGGCGGGGCCGGGATCGGGCCGGGTCAGTGGCCGGGGAGGGAGTGACCGGAGGCGGCCGGGGCAGCCGGGGCCGCTCAGACGGCCCGGTTGCGCCGCCGGGCGAGTTCGTCGCCCGGGTTGTGCCCCACGAGCGTCTCCCCCGTGTCGATGCGCTCGCCGTGCAGCTGCGACAGCGCGTTCTCCACGTCGCGCCACACCACGCCGACGGCGATGCCGAAGATTCCCTGGCCCCCCTGGAGCAGAGCGTGCACCTCGTCGGGCGACGTGCACTCGTACACCGTGGCCCCGTCGCTCATCAGCGTCATCCGCTCCAGGTCGCGGAAACCGCACTCGCGCAGGTGCTGGACGGCGGTACGGATGTTCTGCAACGACACGCCGGTGTCGAGGAACCGCTTGACGATCTTCAGAACGACGACGTCCCGGAAGCTGTAGAGGCGCTGGGTACCGGATCCCTGGGCGGGCCGCACGCTCGGCTCGACCAGCCCCGTGCGCGCCCAGTAGTCCAGCTGCCGATAGGTGATGCCCGCGGCTGCGCAGGCCGTCGGACCGCGATAGCCGATCTGCTCGATTGCCATGGCCGCCGCCCCTCCGCTGCTCGGCACCGCCGCCGGTAGCTGCGGAGCACGACCGGCCGCACCACCGAGAGGTGGATACCCCCCGCTCGCGCGGAGCCGAGAGCCCGGGGGAGGGTACGGACCGCTTCCCCCGGCATTGCGTCCGGGGTCACCCCCAGCCGTACCGTCGCCGCTGCTTCTCACGCCGACCTCCGTCCTTGACCTGCCTCCTCGACGGTAGGCAGTCACCAGGGGTGCGTCAACGATCGCCACACTCGGCACGCCGAGTGATAATCACCCTAAGAGTGGTTTCGCGTACCCCATCGCCGGGAAAGGCTATCCGAATGCCCCGGGGGGAGGCCGCGGGACGGTCTCCTGGCGGCTCACACGGGCGCTTCACTGGCTGCTGCTGCCGAAGTCCTCCGGCGAGATCTGGTCGAGGAACTCGCGGAACTTCTCCACCTCGTCCTCCTGCTCGTCCGGGATCGCGATGCCCGCGTCGTCGAGCACCGTGTCACTGCCGAAGATCGGCGTCCCGGTGCGCAGGGCCAGCGCTATGGCGTCGGACGGCCGGGCACTCACCTCGACACCGCTGGCGAACACCAGCTCGGCGTAGAAGACGCCTTCACGCAGGTCCGTGATGCGTACTTCCGTGAGTTCCTGGCCGACCGCCTCCAGCACGTCCTTGAACAGGTCGTGGGTCAGCGGTCGGGCGGGGGCCATGCCCTGCTGGGCGAAGGCAATCGCCGTCGCCTCCCCTGGCCCGATCCAGATGGGGAGGTACCGGTCGCCTCCCACTTCACGCAGGAGCACGATCGGTTGGTTGGAGGGCATCTCGACCCGGACACCTACGACATCGAGCTCGTTCACACAGCAACCCTAGGCGGTGCCCGGGACGTTTGGGTAGTCGGGCCGGGCACGGGAGGAGGATCCGGCCGCCTCCGGGGGCCCGCTCACGGCAGCCGCAGCCCGAGCGCGGTGTGCACCAGCACCGTGTGCAGCCGCACCGTGAGCTCCGCCAGCTCCTTGGCGCGGGCCTCCGCATGTGCCCTGGTCTGCGGATTGCGGTGCCGCTTGAGGGGGGCCACCACCTGGTCGACGAGCCCGGCCTCCCGGTCGGCGGCCGCCTTCATCACCCGCAGGTGCCGGGGCTCGATCCCGAAACGCCCCAGCTCGGAGACGAGCGAGGCCACGGTCAGCGCCTCGGCGCCGTAGGCCCCGTCCGCCAACGGGGTGAGCAGCCCGTACGACTCCCACTCACGCAGTTCCCCCTCCTCGACACCGGCGGCGGCGAGGAGCTCGTCCCGCTCGATCCGGGCTCCCGTCGGCGCCTCGGCCGGCGAGGGCACGGATCCGCCGTCCCGCTGCCGACCGACCGCCGGCAGGTGGACCGCCTCGCCGCGCTCCATGGCGTCCAGGTACTCGCGAATCACCTTCAACGGCAGGTAGTGGTCACGCTGCATCCGCAGGACCAGGGCCAACCGCTCGACGTCGTCGGTGCTGAACTTGCGGTACCCCGAGGGGGTGCGCCGCGGCTCGACGAGCCCCTCCGACTCCAGGAAACGGATCTTGGAGACGGTGACCTCGGGGAACTCGTCGCGCAACATGTTCAGCACCGTGCCGATGCTCTTCAGCCCACTGTCCGTGGCGGCGGTGCCGTGCTCGGCACCGCCGCTCGGTGATTGACGCATGGACCTTCCCTGACAGGTCAGACGCCCTGCCGGCTCGAGTAGAAGACCAGCCGGTACTTGCCGATCTGCACCTCGTCACCGTTCGACAGGGCGACCTGGTCGATCGGCTCCCGGTTGACGTACGTGCCGTTCAGACTGCCGACGTCGGCCACCGTGAACGAGCCGTCCGGGCTGCGCCGGAACTCCACGTGGCGACGCGAGACCGTCACGTCGTCCAGGAAGATGTCGCTCTGCGGATGACGCCCGGCCGTGGTCAGCTCGCCGTCCAGGAGGAAGCGGCTGCCCGAGTTCGGGCCGCGGCGCACCACCAGGAGGGCCGAGCCCAGGGGCAGCGCGTCGACGGCCGCCTGCGCCTCCGGAGACAGCATCGGCGTCTGGCCGGTGGCCTCGGCGTCGTAGGCCTCCAGACCGGAGATGGAGATCGTCGAGGTCGTCTCCGACGAGCGCTCCGGCACCGCACCGGACCGCAGCGGCGCACCGCAGTTCGAGCAGAAGCGGCTGTTCTCCGCGTTGCGGTTGCCGCACCTCGTACACACCAGGGCCGACATGGACGGATCCTCCTGCCGCGGCTGCCCCGCGGGGGCATCGGACGCGTACGGGCCGGCGGCGAACCCTCCAGCCGTACCTGAGGTCGACGGTTGCCCGAAACCTATGCCGCCCGACTGGGCAGGGTCAACCGACGACGCCCCCTGACCGGCCACCTGGTCCCTGAACAGCGGACGCTGACCCTCGGCGTCAGGCTGTGCGCGGTGACGGGCCGTCGCGTTCTCGCTGCCCTCTCGCGCGCTCTTGCCGAACAACTTCGCAAACAACTTCACGGGCGATTCCCCTTGACCGAAACAGACCCGCCCGTGGGGCAGGACGAACCCTGACTGCATACACCGGTCGACCCGGACATCCTCACAACGTCCGTATCCACCAGACAGTTTCCACCACGCACCACCCAATCGGTGCGCCGACCCCCCGCAACCTCATGCCCCTGCCGGACGACTGCCATGCACCACCGGTTCACCGCGAGGACGACCGAGCGTAGTCAGGCCTCTTCGCCGCTCGCAAGGCGTCCACGACGATCTTGTCCGAACGGTCGATCGTCACGGTGGCCTGCTCCTTCTCCAGGGTCTGCACCACGCCTCCAGGAATGTTGAGCGCCGGTTCGAGGTCCTGCGGCTTGCCGATGACCTTGAAACGATACGGAGTGTTGATCTTGTTCCCGTCGACGTCCACGCTCTTGCCCGAGTCGGTCAGATAAGTGTTCGCGACCACTCGCACACCGTTCACCTCGATCGCCTCGGCACCGGCCGCGCGCAGCTCTTGTACCGCGTCGAGCAGCATGTCCGCCCGGACCGTCCTCTTCGTGTCCTCGATCGTGATCGTGATGCCGGGTCCCTGCGCGGCCACCGTGCCCGCGAGTATGCCGAGTTGCTTCGCCTTCTCGGCCGTCTGCCTGCGGGCCTCCTCAGCCTGGTCCGAGCTGTTCTCCAGTTCCTGGCGCTGCTTCTCCAGACCCTGCTTCTCATCCTCAAGACGCTGAGTGCGGTCGTCGAGTTCATCGAGGATGCGGACGAGATCCTCCTGCCGGGCGCCGCGCAGCGCGTTGTCACCGCTGCTGTTGGAGGCGACCTGGACGGCGAGTCCGAAGCCGAGGCCGAACAGCAGCAGGGCGACGACGAGTTGGGCCCGGGTGAAGCGCGGCGGCCACAGTCCCTGGACCAGTCGCCGGCGACCGGTCAGCGCGGGCCCGGAACTCTCCTCGGTGCTCGGGCCGTCCCCGGCGACCGCCCGCGCGGGCACCTCCTCGGGCAACTCCTGGCGCAGCCGCTGCTGCTCGGGCCTGGTGGCGTGCGGCCCGTTCCCGGGCTGTTCGTCCTGGTGGCTCATCACTCTCACGCCCGGAACACGTGCCGTCGGATCGCCGCGGCATTGGAGAAGATGCGGATACCGAGCACGACGACGACGCCCGTGGACAGCTGGGCGCCCACGCCCAGCTTGTCGCCCAGGAAGACGATCAGCGCGGCCACGACCACATTGGACAGGAACGACACGACGAAGACCTTGTCGTCGAAGATGCCGTCCAGCATGGCCCGCAGGCCACCGAAGACGGCGTCCAGCGCCGCGACGACGGCGATCGGGAGATAGGGCTCGACGACCGCCGGAACCTCGGGCCGGACCAACAGGCCGGCCACCACTCCCACGACGAGGCCCAGTACGGCGATCACGATGTGCCCTTCTCAGTGCTCGGCTGTGCTGTACGTACGATCACACTCGGTGCGGCGGCCAGCCGGAGGTCGCTCTCCACGGAGATGCTGCTCCGGATGCCGTAGTTGTCCTTCAGGGCCTGGAGGTACAGCCCGTCGGGGCTGTCCTGGAACCGGGCACCGAGCCGCTTCCCGTCCCCCACGGCCAGCACCGTGTACGGCGGTACCAGCGGCTTGTTGTCGACCAGTATCGCGGCGCCCGCGGCCCTGATCGCCGACAGGGCCGTCAGCCGCTGCCCGTTGATGGAGACGGCCTCGGCACCCGACTGCCACAGCCCGTTCACCACCCGCTGCATGTCCCGGTCACGCACTCGGCCGGTGTCGGAGAAACTCGACGTCCCGCGCGGATCGCCGCCGTCCGTGCCGGCCTCCTTGGCGTCGTCCACCACGAGCCTGACACCTGGGCCGTGCACCTCACCGGCGCCCGCCAGCAGGGTCACCAGGTCGGCCTGCGGGTTGCCGCCGGTGTGCCGGAGCGCCTGCCGCTGCCTGGCGCCCACGTCGTCGCGCAGTTCGTCGACGGTGTCTTCGAGCTTGTCGACCGCCGCGGTCTCCCGGTCGATGCGGTCGATCAGTTCCTCGCGCTCCTTGGCGACGACCGGGGCCGCCACACGTGCCTGCGCCGCTCCCACGGTCACCACGAGGGCGGCCAGCACCAACCCGCCCGCCAGGCCGAGCCTCGCCCTGAGGGTTTTCGGCATGCCGCTCTCGCCCGCGGCCTTCTTCCGAGCCGCGGCCTCGGCGTAACCGTCGTCGAGGCTGTGGTCCATGACGTTGGTGATCAACGACATGGAGGCGTCCGGTCGGGAGGGCCGCGCGGGGTTGCTCCGAATGGGGGGATGCTGCGGCATGCCGCACATCGTCGCACGACCGGGCCATGACCTCCGAATGGCCCCACCGGCGTGCCGGACAGGCCCCCTTGGAGGACACTTGTCCGGCACGCGCGCGTGCTGTCCGTTTTACCGTCCGACGCCCGGTTCTACTGGTCTGCGCTCCACCCGCCGGCGCTCTACCGGCCGGCGCTGTCCACGACCGCCGCCCACTCGTCCAGCAGCGCCTGGGCGGAGGCGTCGTCGGGTCCCTCGGCCCACAGATGGGTGACGGCCTCGGCCGGGTCGGGCAGGACCATCACCCAGCGGCCGTCGGTCTCCACGACCCGCACACCGTCCGTGGTGTCCACGAAGCGGTCTCCGGCCTCCTCGACGACCCGGCGCATCACCAGGCCCTTGACGGCCCACGGGGTCGCCAGATCGCGCCTGAGGACGTGCGCACGCGGGATCCGGGCGTCGATCTGGCTCAGCGTGAGCTGTGTGCGCGCGACCAGCCCGATGAGCCGTACGAAGGCCGCCGTACCGTCGTAGACGCTGCTGAACTCCGGGACGATGAACCCGCCCTTGCCGTCGCCGCCGAAGATCGTCCCCTCCTCGCCACCGACCCGGGTGAGGTCGTCGGGGGAGGTCGTCGTCCACTCCACCTGGGTGCCGTGGTAGGCGGCCACCTGTTCGGCGATCCGCGTGGTCGTGACGGGCAGCGCGACCCGGCCGCTGCGCCGCTCGGCTGCGACGAGGTCGAGCATCACCAGCAGCGCCCGGTCGTCCTCGATGATGTGGCCCCTCTCGTCGACGAGAGACAGCCGCTCGCCCACCGGGTCGAACCGCACACCGAACGCGGCCCCGGAGGACGCCACGATCTCGCCGAGCCGCACCAGACCCGCGCGCCGCATGTCGGCGGTCTCCGTCGGCCGGGACTCGTTCAGCCCGGGGTTGATCGTCAGCGAGTCCACACCGAGCTTGCCGAGCAGGCTGGGCAGCACAAGTCCGGCGCTGCCGTTCGACGCGTCCACGACGACCTTGAGGCCCGACTCGGTGATCCCGGTGGTGTCGACGTTGCGCAGCAGCGAACCGGTGTACGAGTCGAAGACGCTGGACGGGAAGTGCAGGTCACCGATCTCACCCGGGAACGCACGCCGGTACTCCTGGCGCGCGAAGACCCGGTCCAGCTTGCGCTGGCTGCCCTGCGACAGGTCGGAGCCCTGTCCGTCGAAGAACATGATGTCGACCGAGTCGGGCACCCCGGGCGTGGTCCGGATCATGATGCCGCCCGCGCTGCCCCGCGCGGTCTGCTGCCGGGCGACCGGCAGCGGCACGTTCTCCAGGTCCCGTACGTCGATGGCGCTGGCCTGGAGGGCCGAGATGACGGCCCGCTTGAGCGCGCGGGCACCCCGGGAGTGGTCGCGGGCCGTGGTGACCGTGGAGCCCTTCTTGAGCGTGGTCGCATAGGCGCCGGCGAGCCGCACGGCGAGTTCCGGGGTGATCTCCACGTTCAGGATCCCGGAGACTCCGCGGGCCCCGAAGAGGTGCGCCTGTCCACGCGACTCCCAGATGACCGAGGTGTTGACGAAGGCGCCGGCCTCGATGGTCTTGAACGGGTACACCCGGACGTTGCCCTGCACGATCGATTCTTCGCCGATCAGGCACTCGTCGCCGATGACCGCGCCGTCCTCGATCCGCGCGGCGCGCATGATGTCGGTGTTCTTGCCGACGACACAGCCGCGCAGGTTGCTGTGCTGCCCGATGTACACGTTGTCGTGCACGACGGCCTTGTGCAGGAAGGCACCGCTCTTCACGACGACGTTGGACCCGACGACGGTGTGCTCGCGGATCTCGACGCCCGCCTCCACCTTGGCGTAGTCGCCGATGTAGAGCGGTCCGCGCAGCACGGCGTCCGGGTGCACCTCGGCGCCCTCGGCGACCCAGACTCCCGGGGAGATTTCGAAGCCGTCGATCTCGACGTCGACCTTGCCCTCCAGGACGTCGGCCTGCGCCTTCACATAGCTCTCGTGGGTGCCGACGTCCTCCCAGTAGCCCTCGGCGATATAGCCGTAGATCGGCTTGCCTTCCTTCATCAGCTGCGGGAAGACATCGCCGGACCAGTCGACCGGAACATCGGGGTCGACGTAGTTGAACACCTCGGGCTCCATCACATAGATGCCCGTGTTCACGGTGTCGGAGAAGACCTGACCCCAGGTCGGCTTCTCCAGAAAGCGCTCGACCCTGCCCTCTTCGTCCACGATGGTGATTCCGAATTCCAGCGGATTGGGCACGCGCGTGAGACACACGGTCACCATCGCGCCCTTTTCCTTGTGGAAATCGATCAGCCGGGTGAGATCGAAGTCGGTCAGGGCATCACCGGAGATGACGAGGAACGCGTCGTCCTTCAACGCCTCTTCGGCGTTCTTGACGCTTCCGGCGGTTCCGAGTGGCTTCTCCTCGTTGGCATAGGTGAGCTCCATTCCGAGCTCTTCACCATCACCGAAGTAGTTCTTGACCAACGAGGCCAGGAACTGGACTGTGACGACGGTCTCATTCAGCCCATGCCTTTTGAGCAGCCGCAGTACATGCTCCATGATCGGCCGGTTGGCAACCGGCAGGAGCGGCTTGGGCATGCTCGAGGTCATCGGACGAAGGCGCGTGCCTTCGCCTCCGGCCATCACGACGGCCTTCATGTCGGAAGCGTCCTCCTCCAAGAGACGACGATCTAGCCGACTGCACCCGTCCTGATTGTCCCGCACTTTTCCCAGGCGGGCCATCGGAGCCCCCGCGGCTTGCCTCGATGAGGGAACTCAGTCGGCCATGGCGTCCGCACGGACCAGACGGCGGACTTGCACCACGTAGAGGACTCCTGCCCACCAATAGAGCGTTGTACCCCATCCTGCGAACGCCCATCCGAAAACGGCCGCGAGTGACGCGATCCATCCGCTGCCGTCGCTGAGCAACAACAAGGGGAACGCATACATCAGGTTGAACGTCGCCGCCTTCCCCAGGAAGTTCACCTGCGGCGGTGGGTAGCCGTGCCGCCTGAGGACACCCACGGCCACCAGCAGCATCAATTCGCGCGCCACGAGCAGAGCGGTCAGCCACAGCGGCAGAATCTCGCGCCAGGTGAGACCGAGGAGGGTGGAGAGGACGTAGAGCCGGTCCGCGGCGGGGTCGAGCAGCCGGCCGAGGTTGCTGACCTGGTTCCAGCGCCGGGCGAGCTTGCCGTCGAGGTAGTCGCTGACGCCGCTCAACGCCAGCACCAGCAGGGCCCAGCCGTCGCTCTTGGGGCCACCGAACTCCGGCCGGAGGATCAGCCACAGGAAGAGGGGTACGCCGACGAGCCGTGCCATGCTGAGGATGTTCGGGATGGTGAGGACCCGGTCTGTCTGGACACGGGTCTCCTGGACCTCCACCCGGGGGCCTCCTGTGGGAAAGATACCGACGATGCCTCCTGACTTTACCCCAACGCAAAAAAGCTCCGGCTCCCGGGCTGTTTGCCCAGGAGCCGGAGCTCTAAAGGGAGTTCGGCGGCGTCCTACTCTCCCACAGGGTCCCCCCTGCAGTACCATCGGCGCTGTGAGGCTTAGCTTCCGGGTTCGGAATGTAACCGGGCGTTT